>NZ_CP059556.1:1903326-2537768 GCF_024734405.1 Saccharopolyspora gregorii
CCGGTGCCGACAGCGCCGTCGCCGAGGTCGAGCAGCGGTTCCCCGGTTCGACGCGGCTGCGCGTCTCGCACGCCTTCCACTCGCCGCTGATGCACCCGGTGCTCGCCGAATTCCGCGCGGTGGCGGCAGAACTCACCTACCACCCGGCGGCGATCCCCGTCGTGTCCGCGCTGACCGGGCGGCGGGACGAGGTGCGCGAGCCCGAGCACTGGGTGCGGCACGTCTGCGAGGCGGTGCGCTTCGCCGACGCGGTGCGGGAACTGGTGACGCTGGGCGCGACGACGCTGCTGGACATCGGCCCGGACGGGTCACTGGCCGTGCTCGCGCAGCACTCGCTGGACGCGACCGCCGTCGCCGTCCCGCTGGTGCGCAAGGACCGCGCCGAGACCGACGCGGTGCGCGCGGCGCTCGCCGAGCTGCACGTGCGCGGGGTGGAACCGGACTGGGCGGCGCTGCTGCCCGGCGCGCGGCAGGTGGAGCTGCCGACCTACGCGTTCCAGCACCGCCGGTACTGGCCGGAACCGGCCGCCGGGGGCGGTGACGTGCGCGCCGCCGGGCTCAGCTCGGCCGGGCACCCGCTGCTCGGCGCTGCCGTGGAACGCGCCGACGAGGACGGGTTCCTGTTCACCAGCAGGCTTTCCACCGGCAGCCACCCGTGGCTGGCCGAGCACGTGGTGCGCGGTGCGGTGCTGGTGCCGGGCACCGCGTTCGCGGAGCTGGCGTTGCGCGCCGGGGACGAGGCCGGCTGCGACCGGGTGGACGAGCTGACGCTGCTCGCGCCGCTGGTGCTGCCGGAGCGGGCGGCGGTCCGGGTGCAGGTGTGGGTCGGCGCCGACGAGGACGGGCGCCGCGGCGTGGAGGTGTACTCCCGCCCGGACGACGACGCGGACCGCGACTGGACCCGGCACGCCACCGGCGTGCTCACCGGCGGCGGTGCCCGCGTCGAGCCGCCGACCGGCGTGGGCACGGCGATCGAGCTGGACGGGTTCCACGACGGACTCGCCGCGGC
Source organism: Saccharopolyspora gregorii (assembly GCF_024734405.1). NCBI lineage: Bacteria > Bacillati > Actinomycetota > Actinomycetes > Pseudonocardiales > Pseudonocardiaceae > Saccharopolyspora > Saccharopolyspora gregorii. Next base: position 1,904,336 of record NZ_CP059556.1, read on the forward strand.
CGGTTTCGACTACGGGCCGGTGTTCCGCGGCCTGCGCGCCGCCTGGCGCGACGAGGACGCGGTGCTCGCCGAGGTGGAGCTGCCCGCGGAGACCGGCGTCGCCGGGTTCGGCCTGCACCCGGCGTTGCTGGACGCGGCCGTGCAGGCGGCCGCGCTGCTCGGCGAGCTGCCGGCCGGGGCGCTGCCGTTCGCCTGGCGGGGCATGGCGCTGCACGCCACCGGCGCGCGGGCGCTGCGGGTGCGGATCGCCCGCACCGGCGCCGACGAGGTGTCGCTCGCCGCCGTCGACCCGGCGGGGGAACCGGTGGTGTCGGTGGAGTCGCTGGTGCTGCGCGCGGGCGCGGCGCAGCGCTCGGCCGAGCAGGACGGGCTGTACCGGCTGCGGTGGACCGAGGTCGAGCCCGGTGCCGTCGAGCCGTCGCTGGTGGTGCTGGGCTCCGCCGACTCCGCCGACTTCGCCGCCGAGCTGCGCGCCGCGGGCGTGGACGCGCGGCACGTGCCCGAACCCGCCGAGGTGCCCGGATCGCTCGGCGTACCAGGGGAATCCGCCTTGGTGCTCGTCCCGATCATCGGTGGCGCGGACGTCCCGGGATCGGTGCGCGAGCTCTCCGCCCGGGTGCTGGAGCTGCTGCGGGAGCCCGCGCTGCGCGACTCCCGGGTGGTGTTCGCGACCCGGGGCGCGGTGGCCCGCGACGGCACCGAGGACGTGCGCGATCTCGCCGCCGCCGCGGTGCACGGTCTGGTCCGCGCGGCGCAGGCGGAGGACCCCGGCGAGGTCGGGCTGGTCGACCTCGACGAGGACCCGGCCTCGCTGCGGGCGGCGGCGGAGTGGTCGTCCGAACCGCGCGTGGTGCGCGCGGGAGTCCCGCACGTCGGACGGCTCGCCACCGGCACGGCCGGCCCGAGTACGTCCTGGGCGTCCTGCGGCCGGGTGCTCATCACCGGTGGCACCGGTGGTCTCGGCGCCGCGGTGGCGCGGCACCTGGTGGCCGAGCACGGGGTGCGGGAGCTGCTGCTGGTCAGCCGCACCGGCCGCGCCGACGAACTCGTCGCCGAACTGTCCGAAGTGGATGTACTGGTGGAGTCCTGCGACGTCGCCGACCGGGACGCGCTGGCCGCGCTGCTCGACCGGCATCCGGTGGGCGCGGTGGTGCACGCGGCCGGGGTGCTCGACGACGGGGTGCTGGACTCGCTCACCCCGGAGCGGTTCGACGCGGTGCTGCGGCCGAAGGTGGACGCCGCCTGGCACCTGCACGAGCTGTGCGGGGACGTCGCCGAGTTCGTGCTGTTCTCCTCGCTGGCGGGCACCTTCGGCTCGGCCGGGCAGGCGAACTACGCGACGGCGAACGCCTTCCTGGACGCGCTGGCCGCGCACCGCCGCGCGGCCGGGCTGCCCGCGGTGTCCCTGGCCTGGGGCCCGTGGGTCGAGTCCGGCGGCATGGCGGGAACGCTGTCCGAAGTGGACCGTCGGCGCCTGGAGCGCTCCGGCATCCCGCCGCTGTCGCAGGAACGGGGGCTGGCCCTGTTCGACGCGGCGACCGGCGGTGACGAGGCGGTCGCGTTCCCGGTGCGGTTCGACTTCGCCGCGCTGCGCGGCGGGGAGGAACTGCCGGGGCTGCTGCGCGGCCTGGTCCGCGCGCCCGCGCGGCGTGCGGTGGCCGCCGGGTCGGCGACCCTGGTGCAGCGGCTCGCCGGGCTCGCCCCGGAGGAGCGCCACCGGCAGGTGCTGGAGCTGGTGCGCGGCCAGATCGCCGCGGTGCTCGGGCACGCCACCGCCGGGGAGGTGGACCCGCGACTGGCGTTCCAGGACCTCGGGTTCGACTCGCTGACCGCGGTGGAGCTGCGCAACCGGCTCGCCGCCGACACCGGGCTGCGGCTGCCCGCGACGCTGGTGTTCGACCACCCGACGGCGACCGCGCTGACCACCAGGCTGCTCGCCGAACTCCTCGGGGAGGAGGAGACCGCGCCGGCCGAGGTGCGGGTACGCGCGGTCGACGGCGATCCGATCGTCATCGTCGGCATGGCTTGCCGCTACCCGGGCGGGGTGTCCTCGCCGGAGGACCTGTGGCGGCTGGTGTCCGAGGGCGGCGACGCGACCTCCGACTTCCCGGCGAACCGCGGCTGGGACATGGACGCCCTCCACGGCCCGGACCCGGACGCCGCGGGCACGTCCTCGACGCGGCGCGGCGGCTTCCTGCACGACGCGGCCGAGTTCGATCCGGCCTTCTTCGGGATGAGCCCGCGCGAGGCGCTCACCACGGACCCGCAGCAGCGGCTGCTGCTGGAGACCTCCTGGGAGGCCCTGGAACGCACCGGCATCGACCCGGTCTCGTTGCGCGGCAGCGACACCGGGGTGTTCGCCGGGGTGATGTACAACGACTACAGCGACACCTTGACCGGTGCTGAGCACGAGGGCTACCAGGGGCACGGCAGCGCGGGCAGCATCGCCTCCGGCCGGGTCGCCTACACCTTCGGGCTGGAGGGACCGGCGGTCACGGTCGACACGGCGTGCTCGTCCTCGCTGGTGGCGATGCACTGGGCGGCGCAGGCGCTGCGGTCGGGGGAGTGCTCGCTGGCGCTGGCGGGCGGGGTGACGGTGATGTCGACCCCGGCGGCGTTCATCGAGTTCTCCCGGCAGCGCGGGTTGTCCCCGGATGGGCGGTGCAAGGCGTTCTCCGCCGACGCGGACGGCGTCGGCTGGGCCGAGGGCGTCGGGATGCTGGTGCTGGAGCGGAAGTCCGACGCCGAGCGGCACGGCCACGAGATCCTGGCGGTGCTGCGTGGCAGCGCGGTGAACCAGGACGGGGCGTCGAACGGGTTGACCGCGCCGAACGGTCCGTCGCAGCAGCGGGTGATCCGGCAGGCCCTGGCCGGCGCCGGGCTGTCCACTTCGGACGTCGATGCGGTGGAGGCGCACGGCACCGGAACCCGGCTGGGTGATCCGATCGAGGCGCAGGCGCTGCTGGCGACCTACGGGCAGGACCGGGAGATCCCGCTGTGGCTGGGATCCGTCAAGTCCAACCTCGGGCACACCCAGGCCGCTGCCGGTGTCGCGGGCGTGATCAAGATGGTGCAGGCCATGCGGCACGGCACCCTCCCGCGCACCTTGCACGCGGCCAGCCCGTCGTCCGAAGTGGACTGGACGGCCGGATCCGTCCGGCTGCTCACCGAACCCGCCGACTGGCCGGAGACCGGGCGGCCGCGCCGCGCCGCGATCTCCTCGTTCGGCATCAGCGGCACCAACGTGCACACCATCCTCGAACAGCCCGCCGCCGCGCCGCCGCCGGAGCGGGACCTCCCGGCCGGCCCGGTGCCGCTGGTGCTGTCCGCGAAGACCCCGGAGGCGCTGCGCGCCCAAGCCGGCCGCCTCGCCGACCACCTCGACGACGCCGCCGCCGAACCGGCGGACCTGGCGTTCTCGCTGGCCACCGGCCGGTCCCGGTTCGACCGGCTGGCCGCGGTGCTGGCCGCGGACGGTCCGTCGGCGGCCCGGTCGCTGCGCGCCCTCGCGGCCGGGACGCCCGACGCCGCCACCGTCGAGGGGCTAGCTGGTCGTGGCGGTCTGGCCGGTCGCGGCGGGCTCGCCGTGCTGTTCACCGGCCAAGGCGCGCAGCGGCTCGGAACGGGACGTGAGCTGCACGCCCGGTTCCCGGTGTTCGCGGACGCGCTCGACGCGGTGTGCGCGGAACTCGACCCGCACCTGCCGCGCCCGCTGCGGGAGGTGCTGTGGGGCGAGGACGCCGACCTGCTGCACCGCACCGAGTTCGCGCAGCCCGCGCTGTTCGCCGTGGAAGTGGCGTTGTTCCGGTTGCTGGAGTCCTGGGGCGTGCGCCCGGACCGCGTCGCCGGGCACTCCATTGGCGAGATCACCGCCGCGCACGTCGCGGGCGTGCTCGACCTGCCCGACGCGGCCACCCTCGTCGCCGCGCGCGGCGGCCTGATGCAGGCGCTGCCCGCGGGCGGCGCGATGACCGCCGTGCAGGCCGCCGAGGACGAGGTGCTGCCGCTGCTCGCGGACCGCGAACTGGGCGTCGCCGCCGTCAACGGCCCGGAATCGGTGGTGCTCTCCGGCACCGCCGACGCCGTCGCCGAGGTCGCCGCGCACTTCCGGGAGCTCGGCCGCCGCACCACCGAGCTGCGGGTGTCGCACGCCTTCCACTCGCCGCTGATGGACCCGGTGCTCGACGAGTTCCGCGCGGTGGCGGCGGGCCTCACCTACCGCGGCCCGGAAATCCCGATCACCTCGACCAGCGGCGAACCCGGCGACTTCGACGCCGAGCACTGGGTGCGGCACCTGCGCGCGCCCGTCCGGTTCGCCGACGCCGTCCAGGACCTGGCCGGCCGGGGCGCCACCGCGTTCCTCGAACTCGGGCCGGACGCGGTGCTCACCGCCCTCGCCAGGGACACCGCCCCCGAGGACGCGGCGCTGATCCCCGCGCTGCGCGCCGGGCACCCCGAGGAACCGGCGGTGCTCACCGCGCTCGTCCGGCTGCGGATGCACGGCACCGAACCGGACTGGCGGGCGGTGCTGCCCGGGGCGCGGCGCGTCGACCTGCCCACCTACCCGTTCCAGCACCAGGAGTTCTGGCCGGACACCCCGCTCGCACCGGCCGGGAACATCGCCGCCGCCGGACTCCGCGCCGCCGGGCACCCGCTGCTCGGCGCCGCCGTGGAACTCGCCGAGGCGGGCACCGCGCTGTTCACCGGCACGCTGTCCCGCCGCACCCACCCGTGGCTGGCCGAGCACGTCGTCGGCGGCACCGCGCTGGTGCCCGGCACCGCGCTGCTGGAGCTGGCGCTGCGCGCGGGGGAGGAGACCGGCTGCGACCGCGTCGACGAGCTCACCCTCACCGCACCGCTGGTGCTGCCCGCGCGCGGCGGCGTGCAGGTGCAGGTCGCGGTCGCCGCCCCGGATGCGGACGGCCGCCGCACGCTCACCGTGCACGCCCGCGAGGACACCGGGCAGGACTGGCGGCTGCACGCCACCGGCTCGCTCGCCCCGGCCGCCGGGGAACCGGCCGAGCTCGGCGCCTGGCCGCCGCCCGGTGCGGAACCGCTCGACGTGGCCGATTGCTACCAGCGGTTCGCCGACCTGGGCTTCGACTACGGGCCGGTGTTCCAAGGGCTGCGCGCCGCCTGGCGCGACGCGGACGCGGTGTTCGCCGAGGTCGCCCTGCCCGCCGAGGTGGACGTCGCGGGCTACGGCCTGCACCCGGCGTTGCTGGACGCGGCGCTGCACGCGGCGATCCTCGCGAGCTCCGGCGACGGCGAGCTCCCCTTCGAATGGCGCGGCGTCACCGCGCACGCCACCGGCGCCCGCGCGCTGCGGGTGCGGCTGACCCGCGACGGGGAGGCGCTGCGCCTCGCCCTGACCGACCCGGCCGGGGCGCCCGTCGCGACCGTCGAAGCGCTGCGCACCCGGGAAGCCGCACCGGTGCGGCGAGGCATCGGCCGGGACTCGCTGTTCCGCCGCGACTGGGCCGAACCCGCCACCACCGGTGCGCCCGCCGAGGTCCCGGCGCTGGCCGGACCCGACCCGTTCGGACTGGCCGAGCTGTTCCGCGCAGCCGGGCGGCCTGCCGAGAACCACGAGCGCCCCGGCGACGCGGCCGGGACGGTGCTGTGCTCGCTGGACGGCGGCGACGAGCCCGCCGCAGCGCACGCCCGCACCCGGCAGGTCCTCGACCTGGTGCGGGAGCACCTCGCCGCCGAGCGTGCCGGGACGCTCGTGTTCGTCACCCGCGAAGCCGACCTCGCGGCCGCCGCCGCGGCCGGGCTGGTGCGCACCGCCGCCACCGAACACCCCGGCCGGTTCGCGCTGCTCGACCTCGGCACCGGGACGGTCACCGCCGACGCGGTGCTGCGGGCGCTGGCCGTCGGCGAACCGCACGTGTCCCTCGTGGACGGTGCGCCGGGAGTGCCGCGGCTGGTGCGGGCCGAACCGGCCGAGCCGGTCGGCTGGGACGCGACCGGCACCGTGCTCATCACGGGCGGCACCGGCGGACTCGGCCGCGTGCTGGCCCGGCACCTCGCCGGTCGAGGGGTGCGGCACCTGCTGCTGGCGAGCAGGCGCGGACCCGACGCCGAGGGGGCCGCCGAGCTGGTCGCCGAACTGGCCGAACTCGGCGCGCACGCCGAACTCGCCGCCTGCGACCTCGCGGACCGGGCCGACGTGGACGCGCTGCTCGCCGGGATCCCGGCGGACCGGCCGCTGCGCGCGGTGCTGCACGCGGCGGGCGTGCTCGACGACGGGACGCTCGACTCGCTCACCCCGGACCGGCTGGACGCGGTGCTGCGGCCGAAGGTCGACGCCGCCTGGCACCTGCACGAGGCCACCCGCGACCACGAGCTCATCGCGTTCGCCCTGTTCTCCTCGGTGGCCGGGATGGTCGGCACCGCCGGTCAGGGCAACTACGCGGCCGCGAACTCCTACCTCGACGCGCTGGCCCGGTACCGCCGGGAACGGGGCCTGCCCGCCGTCTCGATGGCGTGGGGCGCGTGGGAGAACGGCATGGCCGGGGCGCTCGACGAGCGGGACACCGCGCGGCTGGCCCGCGCCGGAACCCCGCCGCTGGACGAAGAACTCGGCCTCGCCCTGTTCGACGCGGCGCTCGCCGCGGACGACCCGGTGCCCGCGCCGGTGCGGCTCGACCTGGCCGCGCTGCGCGCCCAGGACGACCCGGCGCCGTTGCTGCGCGGCCTGCTGCGCACCTCGGCGCGGCGGACCGCGAGCACCGGCGAGGACCTGGCCGCGGCGCTCGCCGCCCAGACCGGACCGCAGCGCCGCGACACCCTGCTGGAACTGGTGCGCACCCACGCCGCCCAGGTCCTCGGGCACGCCGACGCGGCGGGCATCGAACCGCACGCCGAGTTCAAGGGCCTCGGCTTCGACTCGCTCACCGCCGTCGAGTACCGCAACCGGATGGGCGCGGTGACCGGACTGCGGCTGCCCGCCACCCTGCTGTTCGACCACCCGACCCCGGCGGAGCTCGTCGAGCACCTGCTCGGCGAACTCGCCCCGGAACGCGGTGGGGCGGCGGCGCTGCTGGCCGAACTGGACCGGCTGCACCGGGCCTTCGACGGGCTCGACGTGGACGAGGAGCTGCACGAGCAGGTCACCGGACGGCTCGACGTGCTGCGCAGCAAGTGGAGTGCGCTGCGCGGCGGGGAGACCTCCGAGGAGTTCAGCTTCGACGAAGCCAGCGACGAGGACATCTTCCAGATGCTCGACGATGAGCTGTCTTGAGGGGGTCTGTCGAACTCGTTCTGCGTTGGGGGCGGGTGGCGGAACCTCAGCGCCCTCCTCGCTGCGGGATCGTTTTCACCGGTGGCTCCGCCACAGGAGAAAACGCTGTCCTCGCGAGGAGGGCGCTGAGAACCCGCGGGTGGTCCTGTTGATCGGGTGGTCGGCGGCTCAGCGGCTTCGCCGCTGACAGGAAGGAAGACGACGAGATCGGGGTGGGAGGTCCGCTGCCGGGTGTCGAGCGCTCTGGTGGTCAGGAGGGGTGCCGGCGGAGCGGAGTCGAGGTTTGGCCTGCGCGGGTCTTGGAGCTTCGCATAGGGCGGATCTACGAGCACTCGGAAGCGTGACGGTGACGTTTCCGCTCGGAGCCGGAGATCGGCGGTGGCCGTCCGCTGGTATGGCGCAGCATCGTCCGGTGCCGTGCCCGGGAATCCGGTGTCGTGCCGGGGAATGCGGTGCCGAGGCTCGCCGAACCGGAATCCGGGTCGGGCCGGATCGCCGGCCCCCGGATCAGAGCGGGCGGCGGAAGCCGCGGACCGCGATGGCGGCGCTGGCGAGGGTGACCAGGACGCTGATCAGCAGCGACGGCACCACCAGCTGTCCGCCGTCGGCCAGGTCCAGCGCCACCGCGCGGGAGGCGTCCACCGCGTAGGTGAGCGGGTTCAACCGCGCCACGACCTCCAGCCAGTCCGGCAGCTGCTCGATCGGCACGAACGCGCTGGAGATGAACATCAGCGGCACCATCACCAGCACGCTGATGTTCTGCATCGGCTCGGTGCGCCGCATGCAGGCGCCCATCGCGAGGAACGCCCAGCTCAACGCGCTGCCCACGGCCAGCGTCAGCAGCGCGGACAGCACCATGCCGACGAGCCCGCCGCGCGGCGCGTAGCCGAGCAGCCCGACGGCCAGCGCCAGGATCATCACCAGCTGCACCGCGGTGCGCACGAAGTCGGAGGTGCTGCGCGCCAGCAGCAGCGAACTCGGCATGATCGGCAGCGACCGCAGCCGCGCCACGATGCCGTTGCGCAGGTCCTCCACCAGCCCGACCCCGGTCTGCGAGGACGTCTGCACCACGTGGTTCACCAGCACCGCGGGCATCAGGAAGTCCAGGTACTCGGTGCCGGGCGGCAGCCCGTCGGCCAGCGGCAGGTTCCCGAAGATCTGGGTGAACACGAACAGCGTCATCACCGGCTGGATCAGCCCGACCAGCACCAGCCCGGGATCGGTGAGGAACGCGCGCAGCGAACGGCCGGTCAGCACCACCACCTGGGTGACCGCGGAACTGCCGTTCCAGCGGTGCGGTGCGCAGCCGGTGATCGTGGTGGTCATGCTCGCTCCACAGCGGTCGGGGAGGGGGGCGCGTCGCGCGCGTGCCGGGCGAGCGCCAGGTACACGTCGTCCAAGGTCGGTTCGCCGAAGGCCAGCTCGGCCGCCTCGATCCCGGCTTCGTCGAGGACCCGGACCACCGCGGCCGTCTCCCGGGACTCCTCGATCGGCGTGACGACGGCGGCGCCGTCCTGCGCGACCGACGGGGCGAAACCGGCGCGCCGCAGCGCCGCGCAGCCGGTCTCCGCGGTGGAACCGGGGCCGAGCACGACGGTGACGGTGCGCGTGCCGACCTGCGCCTTGAGCTCCGCGGCCGACCCGGAGGCGACGACGGTTCCGGCGGAGAGCACGGTGATGGTGTCGGCGAGCCGGTCCGCCTCGTCGAGGTACTGGGTGGTCAGCAGCACCGTGGTGCCCTCCGCGACGAGGCGTTCCACGATGTCCCACATCGCCATCCGGCTCGACGGGTCCAGTCCGGTCGTCGGCTCGTCCAGGAAGATCACTTCGGGGTTCCCGACGAGGCAGGCCGCCAGGTCCAGGCGCCGCCGCATCCCGCCGGAGTAGGTGCCCGCCCGGCGGCTCGCGGCGTCGGTGAGGTCGAAGGCCTCCAGCAGTTCCGCGGCCCGCGCGCGGGCACGGCCTCCGTCGGCGCCGAGCAGCCGGGCCAGCATCACGAGGTTGTCCCGGCCGCTCATCTGCTCGTCCACCGAGGCGAACTGGCCGGTGAGGCCGATGCGCTTGCGCACCTCCCGCGGCTGCTCGGCGACGTCGAAGCCAGCGACCCTGGCCACCCCGGACGTCGCGGGCAGCATCGCGGTCAGCACGTTCACCAGCGTCGTCTTGCCCGCGCCGTTGTGCCCGAGCAGGCCGAGGACCGAGCCGCGCGGCACGCTCAACGTCACCGAATCCAGCGCGGGCACCGCGCCGAAGGACTTGCCGACGCCGATCGCCTCGATCATCGGAGTCCCGGCGCCGACGGCACCGCGGTCGGGCCGCTCGCCGGGTGCCGTTGGCAGCACGGTCATGCGTGGCTCCCCCGCAACTGGTTCGTCGTGTGCCCCGGGGGACGTGCTCGCGTCTCCCCAGGATCCGCGAGCCGAGCATGCGGTACCGGTCCACGCCGGGCCAACGGCTAGCACCGAAACACTCGTGCGACGACTAGAACAGGCCGCGCCCCGGGCTCCGGCGGGTCGGATTCCGCGCCATCTCTAGGGATTCGCCCACCGGGCCGCAACGTAGCTTGGCGGCGCCCGTCGAGCGAAAGGGAAACGCGCATGCGAGTGCTGTTCGCGGTGTCCGCCTGGCCGGGGCACTACTTCCCGCTGGTCCCGCTGGGCTGGGCGCTGCGCGCCGCGGGCCACGACGTGCGGGTGCTGTGCGCGGAGTCCGAAGTGGACCCGGTGTCGCGGGCGGGTCTGACCCCGGTCCCGGTGTTGCGCGGGCTCGACCTGCTGCTCGGCGCGCGGCTGATCAACCTGCTCGGCGCGCACCGGGGGAACTGGCCGTACCCGGCGCCGCCGCTGCACCCGCGGACGGGCGAACCGCTGGACCTGGCGTCCTTCGACTTCGGCGCCTGGCACGAGGAGCTGCGGCCGGTGCTGCTGGAGCACGCCACCCGCAGCACCGACGCCGCCGTCTCCTACGCCCGGGACTGGCGCCCCGACCTGGTCGTGCACGACCTGATGAGCGTGGAGGGCCCGCTGGTCGCGAAGGTGACCGGGGTGCCCGACGTCCTGCAGCTGTGGGGACCGGTCGGCACCGGCGACGACTACAGCCCCGTCGGCGGCGGTGCACCGGAACCCGCGGTGCCGGTGGACACCAGCGGCGCCTTCGCCCGCTACGGCGTCGGCGAGATGGGTTTCCACCACGTGGACCACGTGCTGGACCCGTGCCCGGCGCAGCTCCGCCCGAACGGGCCCGAACCCCGCATCCCGTCGCGCTACGTCCCGTACAACGGCCCCGGCTCGGCGCCGCTGGACGTGCCGCCGCGCGGCGGCCGGCCGCGGGTGTGCGTGGTGTGGGGCCGGTCGGCGACCCGCACGTTCGGCGCGACGGTGAACAAGATGCCGCAGGTGGTGGCGGCCGCGACCGGGCTGGGTTGCGAGGTGCTGCTGCTGGCCTCGCCCGCGGACGCGCGCGAGTGCGGGCCGCTGCCGGAGTCGGTGCACGTGCGGACCGACCTGCCGCTGAGCCTGGCGCTGCCCGGGTGCGACGCGGTGGTGCACTACGGCGGCGGGGGAGCGACGATGACCTCGGTGGTGGCGGGGGTGCCGCAGCTGGCGCTGCCGTGCGGGTTCGACCAGACGCTGATGGCCCGGCGGATCACCGGTTCCGGGGCGGGGCTGGACATCCCGAACTGGGAGGCCGACGCCGAGGGCATCGGCGGAGCGCTGCACCGCCTGCTCACCGAACCGGCGTTCACCGGGTCGGCCGCGGAAGTGGCCTCCTCGGCGAACGAACTACCCGCCCCGGCCGAAGCGGTCCTCGCGCTTCGGGATCTCGTCGCGGGGGGATGAGGTTCCGCCCCTTCGGGGGGACCTCAGCGCTTTCCTCGCCGCGGGATCGAGTGCACCGGTGGCTCCGCCACAGGCGACAACGCCGTCCTCGCGGGGAAATCGCTGAGAAACCGCGGGCGTGCGTGGTCTCCGCTCAGCGGCGTCGCCGCCGACCGGAAGAGGGCACGGCCTCGCCGCGCGGTTTCCTGCGTCACGAGTTCCGCCGGATCGGCGGCGATCAACCGGAGTGAAAGTCCACTGTGGACGTCAGTAGGTAGGAGTGCAGGTACCGGTCCAGGAGGTCGTCCAGGTAGCCGGGGCCGAAGTCGTGCTCGGCGAACGCGGGCACCAGCCGGTGCAGCTTCGCCAGGTCCACCCGGGTCAGCTGCGGTGGGCGCGACAGCGCCCGCACCTCGGGGTCGGCGTCCAGCCGCCGCCGCAGCGCCGCCACCACGGCCGGCACCGGGATCGGCACCCCGGAGGCCACGTTCACCACCTCGTCGCGCACGCCCGCCGCGCACAGCGCGTCGAGCACCGGCGGCACGTGCCGCACGTCCAGCAGGTCGCGGTGCGCCTCGGGGTGCACCGTCACCACCCCGTCCAGCACGCCGCGCACCAGCGACGGCAGCAGCTGCGCGGGCTGCTGCCCGTCCCCGACCAGGTGGGTCAGCCGCAGCACCAGGAACCGCGCGCCGGAGAGCTCGCACACCCGCTCCAGCGCCAGCTTGTGCCTGCCGTAGGCGTTCAGCGGGAACACCGGGCCGTCCTCGCGCCCCGGCGTCCCGTCGGCGCCGTAGATCGCCGCCGAGGACGTGGACAGGAACACCGCGGTCCGCCCGTCCGCCCGGCAGCGCCGCAGCACCTCGCCGACCAGCGCCGCCTCCCGGTCGAACTCGGCGGTGTCCGCGGCGGCCGTGGTGGACACCCCGGCGGCGATCAGCACCACCTCCGGGTGCGCCGCGCCGAGCCGCGCGGTGCAGTGCCGGGCGAGGAAACCGCTGCCGACGACCTCCATCAGGCGGGCACCCGCACCGCGGCGGCCCGCACCTGCTCCACCAGCCGCGCGGTCTCCTCGGCCGCGTCCAGCCACGCCGGTTCGTCCGGCGCGCGGTCCAGCACGGCGCGGGCGAACGCGGCGATCGAGTCGCGGAACTGGTGGGCGGGGACGAGCACGAACTCCTCGGCGTGGTCCTGCTCGTCGACGCGCAGCAGCGGCGGGTGCTCGGCGGGCGGGGTGAACGCGCGGTCCAGCCCCAGCGCGCCCGTCGCGCCCCACAGCCCGTAGCGGGACCGGTAACCGTGCTGGAAGCCGAACTCCAGGTCGGCGAACACGCCGTCCGGCGACACGAGCAGCGCGTGCCCGGCCAGGTCCACACCGCGCCGCTCGTCCATCCGCAGCACCGCGCCGGACAGCGCCAGGCCCGGACCGAGCAGCAGCTGCGCCGCCCGGATCGGGTAGACCCCGACGTCGAGCAGGGCACCGCCGCCGAGCGCCGCGTCGTAGCGGATGTCGGAGTCCGGCAGCGGCGGGATCCCGAAGGTCGCGGTGAACGTGCGCAGCGCCCCGATCCGCCCGTCCGCGACGAGATCGGCGACGGTCCGGTGCTGCGGGTGGTGCAGGAACGCGAAGTTCTCCCGCAGCACCAGGTTCCGCTCCCGCGCCAGCGCGGTCAGCTCCCGGGTGCGGTCGGCGCGGTCGGTGAGCGGTTTCTCGCACAGCACGTGCTTCCCGGCGCGCAGCGCCCGCAGCGCCCACTCGTGGTGCAGCGCGGTCGGCAGCGACAGGTAGACGGCATCGACCTCGGGATCGTCCAGCAGCGCCGCGTAGCCGGTGGTGGCGGTGCCGCCGAAGCGGTCCGCGAACTCGGCCGCCTTCGCCGCGTCCCTGCTGGCGACCGCGGTGATCTCCAGCTCGGGGATCTCGGCGGCGGCGGGCAGCGTGCGGCGCCGCGCGATCGCCGAGCAGCCCAGCACGCCGAGCCGCACCCGCCGGCTCACCGCAGGCCCCGCAGGCAGGCGATGAGGCTGCGGGCCTGCACGTTCACGTAGTGGCTGTGCTCCAGCAGCCCGGTCAGCTGGCGCAGCGCCAGCCACCGGAAGTCCGGCAGGTCCGAGTCGGGGAAGTCCGCGTCCACCTCGATGATCTGGTACCGGTTGCGGGCCTGGTAGAACCGGCCGCCCTCCTCGGACAGCTCGGTGTCGAACAGCACCTGCTCGGGCCGCCTGCTCAGCACCACGTCCAGGTGCGGCGGCCGGTAGTCGACGCCGAGACCGGCGTAGTTCTCGGGGGTGCACTGCACGGTCGGCGCCAGCTCCACCACGTCCAGGTAGCCGGGTTCGACGCGGGCGTTCAGCAGCGCGTGCAGCACCCCGTCGACCCGCTTCACCAGCAGCGCCACCACTCCGGTGCCGTGCGGGTGCAGCAGCGGCTGGGTCCAGCCGCCGACCTCGCGGCTGTTGCTGCGCACGTCCACGGCCAGCACGGTGAAGAAGGTGCCGAGCTCGTGCCGGATCTCCGCGTCGGTGCGCCGCCAGCCGCGCACCGCGTGCAGCGGGATCAGCGAGGCCCGGACCTGGTGCTCGGCCTGCCGGGAGGTGATCCAGCTGCGCACCTCGGCGGTGGTGTGCAAGGTGCCCGAGCGCGGATCCCGGGACCGCGCCAGCGCGCCCGCCAGGTCCGAACCGTCCACTTCGGACCCCTCGAACCCGCCGGGGAGGCAGGACAGCACGGTGCGGGCGTCCATGTTCACCAGGTCGTCCACCGCCAGCAGCCGGTGCAGCTGGCCGATCGTCACCCAGCGGAAGTCCTCGTGCTCCGCGACCGGTTCGCGCACCTCCACCAGCATGTTCCGGTTGCGCTTGCGGAAGAACCACGAGCCCTGCTCGGACTGCAGCACGTCGCTGAGCACCTGCTGACCCGCGGCGTCGCGGAAGTGCTCCAGGTACGGCACCGCGCCGCCCTCGTGCACCCGCGTGTAGTTGCTGCGGGTGGCCTGCACGGTGGGGGACAGCTGCACCCCGTTCACGTTGCCGGGTTCGGTCTTCGCCTGCATCAGGCAGTGCAGCACCCCGTCGATCTCGCGCAGCAGGATGCCGAGGATGCCGATCTCCGGCTGGTTGATGATCGGCTGCGTCCAGGAGCGCACCGGGCCGTGGTCGCTGGACACGCGCAGCCCCTGCACGCTGAAGAACTTGCCGCTGGTGTGCCCGAGGTCGCCGGTGGCGTCGTCGAAGCGCCACTTGTCCAGCTCCGCGAACGGGATCCGCCGCACGTCGTGCAGCTGCGCGGCGCCGCGCTCCCGCACCCAGGCCAACAGCTCCTCGGTGGAGTGCAGCGCGTCCCGCTCGGCGCGCGCCGAGCGCGCCAACCGGTGCGGCAGGGTCGTGTCCGGCTTGCGCAGCAAGCCCGTTCCGGCGGAGGGCGCCATCGGGATCTCCTCACGGCGGTGCTGCCGGCGATCCGCTGGCGCGGCAGGCCGGGTCGCGACCATTCCTACCCGGGAAAGATTAGGAGAAACCCCAAGCCCGGCCGGCGGTTCCACGATCGGATGATTGCGCGCGGAGCTCGCCGGGTAGCCGGGGGCTGATCGCGATTTCCGAACGGGAGGAGGCGCAGCACCATGACGACCGCACGGGAGATGATGACCGCGGGCGCCGAATGCGTGAACACCGATCAGACCGCCGCGGACGCGGCGCGCAAGATGACCGACCTCGGCGTCGGGGCGCTGCCCATCTGCGGGCCGGACGAGAAGATCAAGGGAGTGATCACCGACCGGGACCTGGTCGTCAAGGTGGTCGGCAAGGGCCGCGACGCCGGGACCTTCCCCGCCGGGGACCTGAACCAGGCCGAGGCGATCACCGCGGGCGCCGACGACTCCGCGGAGGAGGTGCTCGCGACCATGAAGGACCACCAGGTGCGCCGGGTGCCGGTGATCGACGGGCAGCGGCTCGTCGGCATGGTGTCGCTCGGCGACGTCGCCAAGGCGCTGCCGCACCACGAGGTCGGAGACCTGGTGGACACCCTGTCCACCTGACCAGGTGTCTCGGAACCCGCGTGGCCGGTCCGGTCCGTCGTCCTGTCAGCGGCGAAGCCGCTGAGCTGACGACCATGCGGGCAACCCGCACCGCCGCGGGTTCTCAGCGGTTCCCCCGCGAGGACAGCGATTGCGCATGTGGCGGAGCCACCTGCGCAATCGATCCCGCAGCGGGGGAACCGCTGAGGTTCCGCCACCCGAGCACTACGCAGCGGGAGAAGACGCAGCCTTTCAGTTCTTCGGGGCGAGTTCGCCCATCTTGGACCATCCGTCGCCGGGGACCTCGACGTTGATGATGTCCGGGGTCGCGGAGATGGCCTCGGACATGCGTTCCAGCGCGGCCTGGAAGTGCGCGGACTGCACGTGCTCGACGCCGGCCTCCTGCGAGGCGAAGCCTTCGGTGAGCACGAACTCGTTCGGGTCGTCGACGCTGCGGGCCCAGTCGAAGAACAGGTTGCCCGGCTCGTTCCGGGTCGCCCGGGTGAACTCGTCGACCAGCGAGAGCCACTGGTCGGCGTGGTCGGGCCGCACGTGGAACTTGACGACGATGAAGATCACTGGCTCGGCTCCCTGCGGGTTCGGTGGAGACGCGCCGGATTCGGCGCGGCCGAATCGTGGCCCGCGCGCACCGCGCCCGCCAACCCTCGTTGTCACATGCTGATAAGCCGTCGCGGTCTTCCGTCCCCCGGGTGCGGCGTGGTTATGGTGTGGGCCACACCCGGCGGCGGGAGGTGGCGGTGGACGACGCGCGATCGGTGCGCGAACGGGCCCGGACGCTCGCGCAGGTGCACGACGCCCTGTTCTCCGGAGGGCGCGCCCCGGCGCAGCCGCGTGCGCTGGTGGCCCGCTCGTGGCGGCGTGCCCGCGCCCAGGGCGTGGACCCGGACCTGCTGTTCCCGCCCGATCCGGCGGACGCGGCCGAGGTGCAGCGCCGCCGCGAGCGCAGCGGGCTGCGGCCGGTGCTGCCGGAGCTGCGGGCCGCGCTCACCGCGGTCGCCGAGGACTCCCGGCACGTGATGGTGGTGACCGACGCCGACGGCGTGGTGCTGTGGCGCGAGGGCGCGAACCTGGTCCGGCACCGCGCCGACCGGATCGGCTTCGCCGAAGGCGCGCGCTGGTCGGAGGACGTGGTCGGCGGCAACGCGATCGGCACCGCGCTCGCCGAGGGCGCTGCGGTGCAGATGTTCGCCGCGGAGCACTTCCTGCGCGCCCACCACGTGTGGACCTGCACCGCCGCCCCGCTGCACGACCCGCGCACCGGGGACCTGCTCGGCATCGTGGACGTCAGCGGCCCGGTGGAGACCGTGCACCCGTTGACGGTGGCGCTGGTCGGCACCGCGGTGAAGGTCGCGGAAGCGGGTCTGCGCCGGGAGCACGCGCGCGGGCTCGACTCGCTGCGGCAGGTGGCCGGGCCGCTGCTGGCCGGTCTGCGCGGGCCGGGCCTGGTGGTGGACGAGCACGGCTGGGTCGCCGCGGCCACCGGCATGGCCGGGCCGGACCGGGTGGGGGCGCCGCGGTCCGGGGTACCGGTCGCGGTGCACGGCGTCGGCCACTGCCTGCCGGAACCGGTGCCGGGCGGCTGGCTGCTGCGCCCGGAACCCGCGCCGCGGATGCGGCTCGCGCTGGACCTCGGTTCGTCCCCGCCGCGCGCTGTTGTGGAGGGCACCGGCAGCTGGGTGCACCCGCTGCCGGTGCGGCACGCGGAGCTGCTGGTGCTGCTGGCGCACGCGGGACCGGCGGGGCTCTCGGCCGCGCAGCTGTCCGAGGCGCTCTACGGCGACCGCACCCACCTGGTGACCGTGCGCGCGGAGGTGTCCCGGCTGCGCAAGTCCCTCGGCGGCCTCGTGCTGGCCCGCCCGTACCGGATCGCCCCCGGCGTGGAGGTCGCGCCGCCGGACCGCACCGGGCCGCTGCTGTCCCGCTCCACCGCGCCGGGGGTCCGCCGCCTCGCCCGGTGATCCCGGGCGGGGGCCGCTCCCGCGCCCGGTCGTGCGAGCGCGGGAGCGGCCCGGACTCACCTGGTGTGGTGCACCTCCTGCAGCCCGTAGACGGGAGTGGGGATCCCCTCGGCCCGCGCCTTGAGCTGCAACGCCAGGTACAGCGAGTAGTGCCGGGACTGGTGCAGGTTGCCGCCGTGGAACCACAGCGCCTCCTGCTGCGTGGGTTTCCACATGTTGCGCTGCTCGCCCTCCCACGGACCCGGGTCCTTGGTGGTGCCGGAACCGAGGCCCCACACCTTGCCGACCTTGTCCGCGACCTCCTGGCTGATCAGGTCCGCGGCCCACCCGTTCATCGAGCCGTACCCGGTGGCGTAGACGACGAGGTCCGCGGGTAGCTCGGTGCCGTCGGCGAGCAGCACCGCGTCCTCGGTGAGCTCCGCGACCTGCCCGTGCGCGAGCGCCACCCGCCCGTCGGCGACGAGTTCGGCCGCGCCGACGTCGATGTAGTAGCCGGACCCGCGCCGCAGGTACTTCATGAACAGCCCGGAATCGTCGTCGCCGAAGTCGTGCCGGAACCCGGCGGCCTCCAGCCGCGCGTAGAAGTCGGCGTCGCGTTCCCGCATCGCGTCGCACGCGGGCCGCTGGAACCGGTCCATGATCCGGTACGGCTGGGAGGCGAACACCAGGTCGGCCTGCTGGGTGGTGATGCCCGCTTCGACCGCTTCCTCGGAGTAGAGCGGCGCCAGCGACAGCTCCATCAGCGAATCCGACTTGGAGATGTGCGTGGAGGAGCGCTGCACCATCGTCACGTCGGCGCCGACCTCCCACAGCGCCCCGCAGATGTCGAACGCCGAGTTGTTGGAACCGATCACCACGGCCCGCTTCCCCCGGTACGCATCCGGCCCGGGGTGCCGCGAGCTGTGGTGCTGCTCGCCGCGGAACCGGTCCTGGCCGGGGAATTCGGGCACGTTCGGCTTGCCGGACACGCCGGTGGCGAGCACCAGCTGCCGCGGGCGCAGCTCGATCCGCTCGCCGTCGCGGTCCACCAGCACCGTCCACTCCCCGGTGCGCTCGTCGTAGGAGGCGGAGCGGCAGGTCGACGAAGACCAGTAGTTGATCTCCATGACCTTGGTGTACATCTCCAGCCAGTCCGCGATCTTGTCCTTGGGCGCGAACACCGGCCAGTTCCGCGGAAAGTCCAGGTACGGCAGGTGGTCGTACCAGACCGGGTCGTGCAGGCACAGCGACTTGTACCGGCCGCGCCACTGGTCGCCGGGACGGGCGTGCGCGTCGAGCACCACGTGCGGCACCCCGAGCTGGCGCAGCCGCGCGCCCAGCGCGATGCCGCCCTGCCCGCCGCCGACCACCACCACGTACGGCTGGCGGGTGCGGCCGAGCTCGGCGGCCTCGGCGTCCCTGGCCTCCTGCCAGGTGGTCCGGTCCGGATCGACGCCGTGCTCGGCGCCCTTCGGGCGGCGGTGCCCGCTCGGCTCCTCGTGGCCGGTCAGCTCGTGCAGCGTCGTCAGCAGCGTCCACGCGCCCTCGTCGACGAGCCGCAGGTGCCCTTTCCCGCGCCCCGCGGCCGTCTCGAACCCGAGCCACGCCTCGACCACACCGTCGGCCTCGGTCGGTTCCGCGGTGAGGTGGAAGCCGCGGGCGTCGGTGGTCTCGGCGGTGGCGCGCACCAGGTCGGCGACGCCGTCCCGGTCCTCCACGGTCTTGAGGTTCCAGGTGAACGCGACCAGGTCGCGCCAGAACGAGGTGGTGGCGAACAGCCCGGCGGCGCGGTCCGCGTCGCGGGCCGCCAGCGCCGCCTCGAACTCGGCGAGCCAGTCCTCGGCGCGGGCGCGGGCGGCGGACCTCTCCGCCGGTGGCCGCGTCTCCCACCGCGCCTGGTCCGGCCGCGCCGGCCGGGTTTCCGAAGCAGTGCGGGTCGTCTGGTTCTCACCGAGCGTCTGGGACATGGGCGGACCTCCCGGAGCAGCGCGCGCCGTCGCCGGTGACGGCGCGTCCGGAACTCAGCGAACCCGACCGCCACCGCGCCCGGAAGGGTTGCGACCCCGTTGCACCCCGCGGTTCCCCCGGATGCGGGATCAGCCGCCGATCGTCCTCCCGCGTGCCGGCGGCGGTCCGACGACCACGAGGTCGAGGTCGGTCGCGGCCAGCCGCGCCGGGTCCACCGCGAGGTCCGCCGGGAGCTCCGGGTGCACGTGCAGCTCGGTGGGGCGGCCGGTGAGGTCGAAGAACGGTTCGAACACGTCGGGGGTGAGGATGCCGAGCATCCGGGTGTTGTGCGCTTCGAACGCGAAGGTGTGGATGGTGCCCGCCGGGGCGTGCACGAAGTCCCCTTCGGTCAGCAGCACCTCCCGGCCGTTGACGTGCAGCCGGACGCGTCCCGACACGCACAGGAAGTTCTCGGTGTGCAGCCGGTGGAAGTGCCGGACGAAGTACTCCGACCGGGATCCGAGGGTGTCGATGGCGAAGTACCGGCCGCCGGTGTTCGCGCCGCGCGTCAGGTAGGTGTTCAGGCTCTCCCCGGTCTCCCGGCGGTCGCCCTCGCCGAGCCGCAGGAAGTACGGCCGCACGCCCTGCGGCAGCTCCGCGTCCCACTCGTCCAGCGCGTCCGTCCGCGCCGCGTCCGGGAAGGTGATGCCGAGCGGCGCGCCCGCCTCGGCCCGCTGCGGCGCCGAGGTGGTGGCCTCGGCGCGGCCGGAGTGCACGTGCCGCCGCACCGGGGTGCCGAGCCGTTCCACGAGCTCCAGCGAACCGCCCGGCGCCGCCCAGGTGAGCAGCCGGGTCACGTGCGCCAGCATCCGGAGCGCCAGCGGTGTCCCCGGCGGCACGTGCAGCGAGTCGCCGCGGGTGAGCACGCGGCTGCGCTCGCCCAGCCACACCTGCACGCTGCCGTCGAACACGTAGAACGAGCGCTGCTCGACGGCGTGGGCGTGCCACGGCACCTCCGCGCCGCGCCCGCCGCTGACGTAGGCGGCGTCGAACAGGCCGCCGGTGTCGGCGGCGCGGGCGATGACGGTCCACAGCACGCCGTCCAGCTCGTAGCGCCGCCCCTCCCCGCTCGCGAGGTAGTAGGGGACGGGTTCGCCGGGCAGCCGGTCGACGACCGGTGCGAGGTCGTGGACCGCTTCGACGTCGTGGGTCATGGTCGTCCTCCGGGGAGCAGTGGCGGGCGAGGGGAACGCCCGTGGGACGGGCGGAGGCGCCACCGGGCGCGGAACCGGGGGTGCGGCGTCCTCCGGTGCGTTCCGGTGGTGCGGCGACCAGTGTCCCGGCGATCGCGGGTGGCGACGAACGGCCGCGGAACAGGTCGGCACCCCGGTGTTCCGCTTCGCAGCTCGCGGCGGGGGAGACCGTCGCGCCCGGGGCGGGCGGGGCCGGGTGCCGGTGGGAGCATGGCCCGGTGCGGGACGTCGTTCGCGGGCCGGGCCGGGTGGAGGCCGCGTTGCGGGACGCGCTGATCGAACTCGGCGCCGAATCCGACGTCGACCGGATCACCGTCGCCGCGCTGGCGCGTCGCGCCCGGGTCGGGCGCACCACGTTCTACCGGCACCACGCGGATCTCGGCGCCTACGTGGCGTCGCTGCGCGAGCGGGTGCTCGACGAGCTGTGCGCCGCTTTCCGCGCGGCGCAACGGGAAGCGGGCCGGGACGCCGGGCTGTACCCGGTGCTCACGTTGCGGATCGGGGCGCTCCTCGCGGTCGTCGAGGAGCACGCGGAGCTGCTGCCGCTGCTGTGCCGCGGCGCCGCGGGCACCGGTTTCCGGCGCCGCTGCCGCCGGTCGCTGCGCGGCCTGCTCGCCGACGACTTCGCGGTGCTGGGGGCGCGGGTCGACGCCGCGTACTGCCCGCCGGAGTACCTGCTCGCGTTCCTCTCGCACGCGTTCGTCGGCACCGTCGCCACCTGGTTGCGGAACGGGCGGCCGGAGCCGGTCGAGGAGCTGACGTTCTACCTGACCGCGCTGATGAGCGGCAGCACCGCGGAGTTCCTGGAGCCGCGGGGCTGACCGGACCACGGCGGTTCCGGGTCAGGAGTGCCGGGCACCGAGGATGGTGGTCATGGCGGCCTCCGCGGACTTCGCCCGCACCTCGGCCGGGTCGTAGCCCTGCAGGGACAGCACGCCGTCCAGGTAGAAGGTGGCGTAGCCGTGGGCCTGGGTCAGCAGCTGCTCCATCAGCAGCAGCGCGTCCTGCGCGGACGGGGCGGCTGCGAAGCACAGCGCCAGGTACTCGTCGATGAGCTCGCGGGCGGCCCGGCGCAGCTCCGGGAACCGGTCCCCGCTCAGCTCTGCCGCGAACACCACGTGCAGCCCGGCCCGGTGCCGGATCGAGTACCCGGTGTAGGCGGCGGCCGCTTCCGCCAGCCGCCGGTCCGGGTCCTCGTGCGCCGCCGTCGCGGCGACGACCTCAGCGCGCAGCTCGCCGGCCACGGCGAGCGCGACCTCGGCCTGCAGCGCGGCGCGGTCGGGGAAGTGCCGGTAGGGGGCGGCGGAGCTCACCCCGCAGCGGCGGGCGACCTCGGCTACCGAGAACGCGCCGCGTTCCGCGAGGAGTTCGCGAGCGGCGTCGACCAGGGCGGCCCGCAACTCGCCGTGGTGGTAGGCGCGCGGCATAAGGCAGCTCACAACGATGTCGGTTGCGTGCAATGTAAGTAGCCTCTTACTTTAGGGGAACGCATGCGCATACCGCAATGCGGATGATCACCGAACCCTGGAACAGGAGGCCGCAGTGGCTCCCACACCCGCCATGGCCGCACCGAGCGCCGGCGCACCCCTGGAACGCACCGTGATCGACCGCCGCGACCTGCGCCCGGACGACGTCCTCATCGACATCGCCTACGCGGGCATCTGCCACAGCGACCTGCACCAGGCCGCCGAGGAGTGGGGCAGCGCGATCTTCCCGATGGTCCCCGGCCACGAGATCGCGGGCACCGTCGCCGCCGTCGGCTCCGACGTCACCGCGCACCGGGTCGGCGACCGGGTCGGCGTCGGCTGCATGGTCGACTCCTGCGGCGAGTGCGAACCCTGCCGAGCGGGCACCGAGCAGTTCTGCGTGCGCGGCAACGTGCAGACCTACAACGGCGTCGGCTTCGACGGCGAGAACACCTACGGCGGCTACAGCAAGCAGGTCGTGGTCAAGGACTCCTTCGTCTGCCGGATCCCCGAGGGCATCGGGCTCGACGTCGCGGCTCCGCTGCTGTGCGCCGGCATCACCACCTATTCGCCGCTGAACCAGTGGCACGCCGGCCCCGGCAAGAAGGTCGCCGTCGTCGGTCTCGGCGGGCTCGGGCACATGGGCGTCAAGATCGCGGCCGCGATGGGCGCCGAGGTGACGGTGCTCAGCCAGAGCCTCAAGAAGAAGGAGGACGGGCTGCGGCTCGGCGCGTCCGACTACCACGCCACCTCGGACGAGGCGACCTTCGACGTCCTCAAGGGACGGTTCGACCTCATCCTCAACACCGTCTCCGCCGAGATCCCGGTCGACGCCTACCTGTCGCTGCTGCGCCCGGGTGGCGCGATGGTCAACGTCGGCGCGCCCGGAACCCCGCTGTCCTACAACGCCTTCTCGCTGATCGCGGGGAACAAGTCGCTGGCCGGATCGATGATCGGCGGCATCCCGGAGACCCAGGAGATGCTGGACTTCTGCGCCGAGCACGGCATCGGCGCCGAGGTCGAGGTCATCGCCGCGGACCAGGTGAACGAGGCGTACGAGCGGGTGCGGGCCAGCGATGTCCGATACCGCTTCGTCATCGACACGGCGACGCTCTGACTGAGCTGCACTCCGAACTCTTGTTGCGTAGCACTGGGGTGGCGGAACCTCAGCTGCCTTCTCGCTGCGGGATCTTTTTCCCGAGTGGCTCCGCCACGAGGGAAAAAGCTGTCCTCGCGAGAAGGCGGCTGAGAACCCGCGGGTGGTCCGGTAGATCGGGTGGTCGTCAGCTCATCGGCTTCGCCGCTGACAGGAAACGGACGAAGATTCGTCGGGTAGCCGGCCCCCGCTCCCGCTGCCGGGAGTGGGGGCCGTGTCACGTTGAGTGATCCCCCGGGCGGGGGCCGTGCGCGGCGGGCACTAAGTTGATCACCGTCCGAAATGGAGTCAGCCCGGCGGGAGTACCAGCATGAGCGTGCGCGAGCGCGTCGAGAACGTCGTCGAAGCGCCCCGGTTCCACGCGTTCATCATCGGCGTGATCGTGGTCAACGCGATCACGCTCGGCCTGGAGACGGTGCCGCACCTGCTGGACCGCTACGGCGCCCCGCTGCACGTCGTCGACCGCACCGCGATGGCCATCTTCGTCGTCGAGCTCCTCGCCCGGCTCTACGTGCACCGCGCCCGGTTCTTCCGCGACCCGTGGAACTGCTTCGACCTGGTGATCGTCGGGGTGGCGCTGGCACCGGCGACCGGGCCGTTCGACGTGCTGCGGGCGCTGCGGGTGCTGCGGGCGCTCCGGCTGATCTCGGTGGTGCCGACGATGCGCCGCGTGGTGTCCGCGCTGCTGGCGGCGCTGCCCGGCATGGCCTCGATCGCGGCGCTGCTCGCGCTGATCCTCTACGTCTCCTCGGTGCTGGCCACCACGCTGTACCGCGACGTCGCCCCCGAGTACTTCGGCGACCTGGGCTCCTCGCTGTTCACCCTGTTCCAGGTGATGACCGGGGAGGCCTGGTCCGACGTGGCCCGCGAAGTGATGGCGGAACGACCCATCGCGTGGATCTTCTTCGTCGCCTACATCGCCGTCACCACGTTCACCGTGCTCAACCTGTTCATCGCCGTCGCCGTCAGCGCGATGGAGACCCAGGTGGGCCAGGAGGACCGGGAGCGCGCCGCGGACGAGAGCGCCACTATGGCGGCGCTGCTGGCGGAAGTCCAGGCGCTGCGCGGAGAAGTGCGCGAACTCCGCGACGAGTCCGCGAAGGTCTGACCGCCGCCCGCCCGGGGTGGACGGCCCGCTCGCCCGGTCCGCCGGGTCGAAGGGGCCGCCCACCTCACGGGCGGGCCGGTGCTCAGAGGGTGGTCGCCAGGCGGTTCGCGAGCAGCGAGGTGAACTTCGCCGGGTCGCGGAGCTCACCGCCCTCGGCGAGCAGCGCCATCCCGTACAGCAGCTGCGCCGTCTCGGCCAGGTCGGCCCGCTCGCCGTCCGCGGTGTGCGCGGAGCGCAGCCCGGTCACCAGCGGGTGCGTCGGGTTGATCTCCAGGATGCGCTTCACCCGCGGCACCTGCTGGCCCATCGCCCGGTACATCTTCTCCAGCGTCGGCGTCATGTCGTGGTTGTCGCCGACGATGCACGCGGGGGAGCTGCTGAGCCGCGAGGACAGCCGCACCTCCTTCACGTCGTCGGACAGCGCCTCGCCCAGCCAGGACAGGACCCCGGCGAACTCCTCCTGCTGCTGGGAGTCCTCCTCGGTCTTCTCGTCGAGGTCGACCTCCCCCTTGGTGATGGACTGGAAGCGCTTGCCGTCGAACTCCGGCACCGACTCGACCCACATCTCGTCGATCGGGTCGCTCAGCAGCAGCACCTCGACGCCCTTGTCCCGGAACGCCTCGATGTGCGGCGAGTTCTCGATCTTGGTGCGGGAGTTGCCGGTGATGTAGTAGATGACGTCCTGGTCCGCCGGCATCCGCTCCACGTACTGGCGCAGCGTCGTCCGGTCGCTCTCGTGGTGCGTCGACTCGAACGAGGAGATGTCCAGCACCAGCTCCGCGTTGTCCGGGTCGCCGACGATGCCCTCCTTGACGGCCTGCCCGAAGTTGTCCCAGAACGTGGTGTAGCGCTCGGCGTCGTTCGCCTGGATCTCCTGCACCGTGGTGAGGACCTTCTTCACCAGACGGCGGCGCACCATCTGGATCCGGCGGTCCTGCTGCAGGATCTCGCGGGACACGTTCAGCGACAGGTCCTGCGCGTCCACGACGCCCTTGACGAACCGCAGGTACTCCGGCATCAGCTCTTCGCAGTCGTCCATGATGAACACGCGCTTGACGTAGAGCTGGGTGCCGCGCTTCTGGTCCCGGGAGAACAGGTCGAACGGCGCGGTCGAGGGGATGAACAGCAGCGCCTGGTACTCGAAGGTGCCCTCGGCCCGCAGGTGGATCGTCTCCAGCGGGTTGTTCCAGTCGTGGCTGATGTGCTTGTAGAACTCGTCGTACTCGGCCTGCTCGACCTCGCCCTTGGGGCGGGCCCAGAGCGCCTTCATCGAGTTGATCGTCTCGACCTCGGTGGTGGATTCCCCTTCGGCGCCGGGCTTGTCCACCTCCATCCGGATCGGCCACGCGATGAAGTCGGAGTGCTTCTTGATGATCCGCGTGAGGGTCCGGGTGTCGGCGTAGTCGAGCAGCCGGTCCTCCTGGTCCTCCGCCTTGAGGTGCAGCGTGACCGCGGTGCCCTGCGGGGCCTCGTCGACGGTCTCGATGGTGTAGGTGCCCTCGCCGCTGGACTCCCAGCGAGTCGCCGCGTCCTCGCCGGCCTTGCGGGTCAGCAGCACGACCTTGTCGGCGACCATGAAGCTGGAGTAGAAGCCGAGGCCGAACTGGCCGATCAGCTCCTGCGCGGCGGCGCCGTCGGAGGTGTCCTTGAGCTCCTGCAGCAGTTCCGCGGTGCCCGACTTCGCGATGGTGCCGATCAGGTCGCGCACCTCGTCCTTGGACATCCCGATGCCGTTGTCGCGGATCGTCAGCGTCCGCTGCTCGCGGTCCGGTTCCACCGAGATGTGCAGGTCGTCGGTGTCGACCTGCAGGTCCTTGTCCTGGTACGAGGCCAACCGCAGCTTGTCCAGCGCGTCGGAGGCGTTGGAGATGAGCTCCCGCAGGAACGTGTCCTTGTTCGAGTAGATGGCGTGCACCATCAGCTGCAGCAGTTTCTGCGCCTCGGCCTGGAATTCGGCCGTTTCCACCTGCGTGCTCACGTGAGTTCCTTCCTGGCCGCGTGTCGCGTCCGGCCGTCGAACGAGTGGTACGGGGGTCCGGCCTGCGCGGCCGGTTCGCTGGTCGTGAGGTTACCGGGCCGGTGATCGCGCCGTGCACGTGTTCGCCCTCGTCCCGGCTGGTGCGGGGCGGTCCGGCATGCTGTTGGCCATGTCCGGATCCGCGAACCCGCAGCGGCGCGCGTTGCGCTCCGACGCCCAGCGCAACCACCGGCGGATCCTGGCGGCCGCACGGGCGGAGCTCGCCGAGCGCGGCCCGGCGATCCGGCTGGAGGACGTGGCCCGGCGCGCCGAGGTGGGGCTCGCCACGCTGTACCGCCGGTTCGCGGGCCGGCGGGAGCTGGTGGCGGCCGTGTTCGACCAGTACTTCACCGAGGAGGTCGAACCGCTGCTCGCCGAGGCCGCGGCCGAACCCGACGCGTGGCTCGGCCTGCGCCGGGGCCTGGAGGAGAGCCTGGAAACGGTGGTGCGCAACGGGGCGCTGCTGAACGCGGTGCACGAAACCGGCGTGACGATGTCCGACGTGCTGCCGAGGTTCCTGGCGACGATGGGGGAGGTGCTGCGGCGCGCTCAGCGCGACGGGCGCGTGCGCGCGGAACTGGGGGAGCGCGACCTCACCGCCGTGGTGGTGATGGTGCTGGCGACCGCGACGACCGGGGTGGCGGAGCGCGCCACCGGCGAATCGTGCGGCTGGCGGCGCTACCTGGCGCTGCTGCTCGACGGCAGCCGGCCGGGGGGAGCGGAACTGCCGTGCCCGCCGGGGGAAGCGCCGTCCGCGGACGCCGGCTGCTGATCCCGCCCCGCCGGCCGGGTCCGGCCGGCCCGGCGATGCGCTCTCAGGAAGTTCACAGGTGGATTAAGTGAGAGTCGACTCTCGGTTAGGTAGCGTGGGTCGGGTTCCCCTTCCGACACCAGGAGCGCCCATGTCCTCTGCGACGGACAGCCCGGCCACCACTCCCGCCCTGCCCCTGCACATGCGGCGCAACGGGTTCGACCCGGTTCCCGACCTCGCCGCGGCCCGCGAGAACGACGGCGTCACCCAGGTCGCCACCCCGTTCGGCGCCCGCGCCTGGCTGGTCACCCGGCACGCGGACGTCCGCGCGCTGCTCGGCGATGCGGAGACCTTCAGCAACGGCTGGCAGCGGCCGAACAGCGACTTGTCCCCGGAGGAGGCGGCGGAGCTGCGCCGCGGCAACCTGCTGGGCTACGACCCGCCGGAGCACACCCGGCTGCGCAAGATGCTCACCCCCGAGTTCACGGTGCGGCGGATGCGGCGGCTCGAACCGCGCATCGTGGAGATCGTCGACCAGCACCTGGACGCGATGCGCCGGGCCGGTGCCCCGCGCGACCTGGTCACCGACTTCGCGCTGCCGGTGCCCTCGCTGGTGATCTGCGAACTGCTGGGCGTGCCCTACGCGGACCGCGACGAGTTCCAGACCCGCACCGGCACGATCCTGGACACCTCGCTGCCCGAGGACGTGCGGCGGCAGGCCAGCCTCGCGCAGCGGGCGTACATGCGCGAACTCGTCGAACGCGCGCAGGCCGATCCGGGCGAGGACATGCTCGGCATGCTGGTGCGCGAGCACGGCCACGAGCTGGAGACCCCGGACCTGACCGGCATCGCGAGCCTGCTGCTGCTCGCCGGGCACGAGACGACCTCCAACATGCTGGGCCTCGGCACCCTCGCGCTGCTGCGCCACCCCGACCAGCTGGCGCTGGTGCGCGACGACCCGGAGCGGGTGGCGCCCGCGGTGGAGGAGCTGATGCGCTGGCTGAGCATCGTGCACTCCGGCACGCCGCGGGTGACCACCACCGAGGTGGAGATCGCCGGCCAGGTGATCCCCGCTGGGGAGATGGTCGTGTTCGCGCTGCCCGCGGCGAACCGGGATCCGGAACTGGTCGACGATCCCGACGCGCTCGACATCACCCGCAAACCGACGAACCACATCGGCTTCGGCCACGGCATCCACCACTGCCTCGGCGCGCCGCTGGCCCGGATGGAGATGCGCATCGCGTTCCCCGCGCTGCTGCGGGCGTTCCCGGAGCTGCGCACCGCCGTCCCCGACGACGAGATCGAGTTCCGCTCGTACCACTTCGTCTACGGCTTGAAGTCGCTGCCTGTCGCCTGGTAGCCGGGCGTTCGGGGTGTCCGACCGGTGCTCGCCGCGAGTCGGGGAGAGGGGCGAGCACCGGCCGGACGTGCGGCCCGCCACCGCTCGGGGGAGGCGGGACGGCAGGCCGCGATCAGGGGTGGATCAAGCGGCCCGCGCGGTCGAGAGCCGTTCGACGCGCGGCACGATCCACAGTGGACGCATATCCGCGCGGGTTCCGGGCGCGTCCGGGTCGGTGTCCGGCCAGGTGATCGGCGGATCGGGCGCCGGCGGCGTCGTGGCGCGCGACGACCGGCGCTCGGCCATCACCACGAGCGCGTCCTCCAGCACCGGGAACCGGACGGAGCTCGGTCGTGTGCTCGTGGCGGCCACGCACGCCTGGCAGACCTGGCGGGTGTCGAGCGGCGGCGGCCGGTCGAAGACCCGCGACATCCGCCCGCTCAGCGGATGCCCGCAGCTCGCGACGAGCACCGTGCCCCGCGTCGTCCTGCCGCAGAGGTGCCAGGTCGAACACCACTCCGAGGTGATCCAGGCCAGCGGTGCAGGCGCGAAGCGGTCCGTCGGCGCGTTCACGAGTCGGCCACATCCGCTTCGCGGCGAAGGCCGTCGATCGCCGCGCCGAGCTCCCGGTGCAGCTCCGCGGCCTGCGCCAGGTCGAGGATCGCGTGCGCCTCTTCCGGAACCCGGAGGCTGATCCCGCGGCGGATGCGGCCGAGGTGCACGGCGCGGTCCCGGAACGCGATGTCCCGGCACGGAACGGTGATCGTGTGGTGGGCGGGCATCGAGCCCCCTTCATGTCGGGCCTTCGGACGGGAGGCGGAACGGGGTGAGCGGATGGCGGGCCGCGTAGATCTCGGTGCAGCGCTCGCAGTAGGAGTCCCGTGGTGGCCGGGCGCGGCGGGCTCCTCGTGGCACGGTGATCACCGCACCGCACAAGGCTTCGGCGACGCGCGCGTCGCCCCATTCCTCGGGTGCGGCGATCGTGGCGTGGATCGAGTGCGATCCGTCCGGGAGCACGAACCGCACGCGGGTCACCGCCACCATTCCCGCCGCCGCGCATCCGCACGAGCACCGGGCAACCACCACAGCAGGAACACGAGCGCCCACGCCAACAGGCTGAGCAGGATCGGAACCGTCATCACGACACCGGCCCGTCGCACCACGTCGTACTGGGCGCAGCGTCCGACAAGCGCGGTAGAAGGCTCGGGTTGCACATGATCTCTCCCAAGGTGAACGTCTGGATCAGTGGATCTGATCCAAACATGCTGGATCTGATCCAAGGGTGCAATCGCTCGATCGGGGGGACGTTCGACTAGGAGCGGCTTCCTTACGATTGGCCGGTGACCCGATCCAAGCCAGGTAGCCCGAAGGCTCGAACTCTCGGCGCCGAGTTGCGCAAAGCTCGCGAAGACGCGGGCATCGGTGTTCGTGAATTGGCGCGGAGGCTGGACGTCGCGCACGCATGGGTCACTCGGACCGAAGCGGGCACACGAACGGCGACCCCGGAGGACGTGGGGGCGGCCGCGGCAGCCCTCGGCCTGTCGGCGGCTGAGCGCGAACGAATCGTGGACATCGCCCGCGAGGACGACGGGCCGAACTACCTACGGGCCGGAATCCCTGGGGTGCACCAGGAACTGGTCACGTTGATGAACTACGAGCGGACAGCTATCGCCATCAGCGAGGTGGCGCCGCTTCTCGTTCCTGGCCTGCTGCAGACGGGCGACTACGCCCGCGCGATCATGACTGAATCATCTCCTGGGGAGGTGGAGACGAAGGTCGCCATGCGCGCGAGCCGTCGAGACGTGTTGACCAGCCGCAAGGCGCCGCACTTCGAGGCTCTGATCGCCGAATCCGCGTTGACCAGGCCCATTGCCGACGCTCACACGATGTCCGGTCAGCTGCGGCACCTGCAACAGGCGGCAGAGCTCTCTAACATCACCATCCGCGTCATTCCGGATCGACTGCCCAAGTGGACGCCAGCCCACAGCGGGCAGTTCATGTTCTTCGAGTTCCCGACCGCGCGACCGGTCGTGCACTTGGAGCACTTCGCATCTGCGGCATTCCTGACCGGTGATCCGGCGATCGAGGCGTACCGAGACGCGCTCGATACGCTCCGGGAAGAGGCGTTGAGCGCGGACGACACGCTGAAGTTCATCGCCGAACGCAGTGCGGAGACAGGATTTGAGGAGAGCTAGCTGTGACACAGCAACCGGCAGGATGGCGGAAGGCGAAGCGGTCGAGCAACAACACCGCATGCGTCGAGGTCGGCCGGGTCGCCGAAGGCGCCGCCGTCCGTGACACCAAGGACAGAGCAGCGGGTCATTTAACCGCGACCGGTGCCCAGTGGTCGGCGTTCGTCGGTGCGGTGAAGGCCGGTCGCTTCGACGGCTGACCCGCTCCGAGACGGAGCCCCGGCGGTGCGATCCGCCGGGGCTCTTGTCCGTTCCGGGCGTCAGAACGAGCTCAGCGTCGGGTCGTAATCGGTCTCGCCGACCGGGTACATGCTCGTCATCCAGTGGTAGAAGTTGTCGCCGCGCTCGCGCAGCAGGTCGTAGAGGCGGCGCAGCATCGCGTTGCGGACCTCGCGGACCTCGGGCTGCTCGTAGCGGTTGTGCAGCTCGTCCGGGTCGAGTTCCAGGTCGTAGAGCTCGTTGTGCGACTCGGGGTTGACCACCAGCTTGTAGCGGGCGCCGCGCAGCATTCGCTGCGGGTACGGGAAGTGGTGGCCGTGGTACTCGGCGACCAGGTCCGGCGCCCACTCCGGGTGCTCGCCGCGCACCAGCGGCAGCAGGCTGCGGCTGTCCACGGCGGGTGACGGGTCCTCCCCGGCGAGCTCCAGGATCGTGGCCGTGAAGTCGGTGAGGCTGACGAACTCGTCCCGCACCTGCGGCGGCTCCCCGGGCACCGACACGATGCCGGGGATGCGGTAGATGTCGTCGTACATCGCCGGGCCCTTGTCGTGCAGCCGGTGCGCGCCGGTGAACTCGCCGTGGTCGGCGGTGAACATGATCGAGGTGCTGTCGCTGAGCCCGAGCTCGTCGATGGCGTCGCGCAACCGGCCGATTTGCTCGTCGATGAGCGTCACGTAACCCCGGTAGACGGCGATGAGCTTGCGGCTCTCCTCCGGCGACATCGTGTCGAACGCCCAGTGCTCGCTGTAGTTGCGCTGCACCGGCGGCTTGCCCTCGAAGGTCTCCAGCACCGAGCGCGGCAGCTCGATCTCGTCCGGGTCGTACATGTCGTAGTAGTGGTCCGGCAGCAGGTACGGCAGGTGCGGGCCGAAGTAGTGCGTCGCCAAGAAGAACGGCATGTCCGAAGTGGACTCGTCGGCGGCGAACCGGTGCAGCATCTCGATGGTGCGGGTCGTCAGGTAGTGCTCGAAGGTCGCCTCCACCGGCTGGTCGAGCCGCGCGGCGAGCAGGTTGCCGGGGTTGCCGTTCGGCGCCGTCCCGCGCACCTCGTCGCGGATCGCGTATGGCGGCAGCCCGTGCTCGGCCAGGTACGCCAGGTAGTCCGGGTGGTCCACCGGGTTGTGCCAGCCCGGCAGGTCCGGGCCCTGGAAGCCGTAGTCGGCCGCGTTGCGCCGCACCCCGCCGTGCCACTTGCCGAGCAGTCCCAGGTTGTAGCCGCGCTCGGCTAGGCGCTCGGCGAAGGTGAACTGGTCCGGCGCCAAGTCCTCCAGGTAGCCGACGTTGCGCTCGTAGTTCGCCAGCAGCTTGTGCCGGAACGGGGCGTACCCGGTGAGCAGGCTCGCGCGCGCGGGCGTGCAGATCGCGGTGGGGGTGAAGCAGTTGGCGAAGCGCGTGCCGCCGGCGGCGAGCGCGTCCAGGTTCGGCGTCCGCACGGCGGTCGGGTCGCCGTAGCAGCCGATCGTGTCGATGCGGTGCTGGTCGGTCATCAGGAAGAGCACGTTGCGCGGCACGGAGATCTCCTCGGCGGGAAGCGTCGGGCGGGTTCGGGGTCAGCGGCCGGATTCGGCGTTCGGCGCGGCGGCCTGCTCGGGGTGCCGCGGCAGCGGATAGCGGGCCAGCAGCGGAGATTCGTGCAACGCGAGCGCCAGCCCGCCCAGCGCCCCGCCCCACGGCGCGGTGCCCGCGGTGCCGAACTCGACGCCGCCGCGCAGCGACCGCATCGCGCGCCGGGCGAACGACTCGCGCAGCGGGCGCAGGAACGGCTCGCCCAGTTCGGCGAGTTCGCCGCCGAGCACCACCCGGCCCGCGTTGACCGCCGTGCACATCGCCGCCAGCGCCGTCCCGGCGTGCTCCCCGGCCGCGCGGACCGCCTCGGCCTCGGCGCCGTCCCGGGCCAGCGCGTCCCGCACAACCGCCCAGCGGCGGTGCCCGGTCGCGCGCAGCACCGCGGGTACCGAGGCGTAGCGCTCCAGGCAGCCGCGTCCGCCGCACCAGCACTTCGGCCCGGTGTCGTCGACGCACAGGTGCCCGAGTTCGGCGGCGACCCCGCCGGTGCCGCGGACCAGCTGCCCGCCGATGATCAGGCCGCCGCCGGTGCCGTGCGAGAAGTGCGCGTAGAGCAGGTCGGAGGCCCCGGCCGCGGCGCCCCAGGTGGCTTCGGCGAGCGCGGTGAGCCGGGTGTTGTTGTCCACGCCCACCGGCACCCCGAACGCGCGGGCCAGGCGGTCGGCGATCAGCTCCCGCCCGCGGAGCCGGTCCGGTTCGTCCAGCCCGGCGGCGGGCGCGAGCACCAGCTCGCCGGGCCCGGTGGAGCCGACGCCGATCCCGGCGAGCGTGCCCAGCGTGATCCCGTGGTGCTCGGCGGCCTCCCGCACGGCGCGCTCGGCCAGCGCCAGCCGGTCCGCCGCGCCGCGCGCCGAGCCGTAGGACAGGTCGGCGCGGGCCTGCACGCGGTGCGCTGCGTCGGCCAGCGCCAGCCGGATCCGATTGCGCCCCAGTTCGAGACCGAGGTACTGGCCCGCGCCCGGGTTGAGCGTGAGCCCGCGGGTGGGGCGGCCCCGGCGGTGCGACGGCGGGAGTTCGGTCTCCACGACCACCCCGCGCCGGATCAGGTCGCCGAGGATCGCCGACAGCGTCGTGCGGGACAGCCCGCTGCGCTCGGCGACCGCGGCCCGGCTCAGCTCGCCGTGCCTGCGCAGGCAACCGAGCACGCGTTCGGCGTTGCCCTGGCGCAGCCGGTGCAGCGCGGTCGGGGCGGGGTCGGTCATGGCCGCAGCGTAACCCGGCATTGCTCCATTTACGAACGGGCTTCGTCAAAAACCTGTCCACATTCTGACCGAGCATTGACGCAAATGGGGTCCGGTGCCACTCTCCATCGCACTGATCGGCCCGGAACACCGTGATGCCACTGGAGAACCGCACATGTCCCCATCCCGTTCGCCGAGCTCCTCCGCCGCGGCGCGCTCGGTGTTCTTCTTCGGTTCCTTCGGCGGCATCCTCGCCGGGTACGACCAGGGCATCGCGGCCGGTTCGCTGCTGTTCATCTCGCCCGCGCTGGGGCTCACCCCGTGGACGAAGGGGCTGGTGGTGAGCTCGCTGATGCTCGGCGCGATCTTCGGCAGCCTGATGGCGGGCTCGCTGGCGGAACGCTGGGGACGGCGGCCGATCCTGCAACTGGGCGCGGCCGTGTTCGGGCTGTCCGCGATCGGCATGGCGCTCGCCCCGTCGGTGGCGGTGCTCGTCGCGGCCCGGGTGCTCGGCGGGCTCGCCGTCGGCATCGCCTCGGTGGTGGTGCCCACCTACCTGTCCGAGCTGGCGCCGACGCGCAACCGCGGCGGCATCGCCACCCTCAACCAGCTGATGATCGCCATCGGGATCTTCGTCGCCTACGTGACGAGCTTGGCGCTGTCGCCGTGGGGCGCGTGGCGGTGGATGCTGGGCATCGCGCTGGTGCCGTCGTTGCTGCTGCTGTTCGGGGTGTCCCGCTCGCCGGAGACGCCGCGCTGGCTCGTCGCCCACGGCCGGACGGAGGAGGCGCGGCGGGTGCTGTGCGCGCAGCTCGGCGAGGACGAGGCGGCGGCGGTGCTCGCCGACATCCGCCGCACCAGGGACGCCGAACCGGAGCAGGACCGGGCCCGCTGGCGCGAACTGCTCACCCCCGCGCTGCGCAGGCCGCTGCTGGTGGCCGTCGGACTGGCGCTGCTGCAGCAGTTCATCGGGATCAACACCATCGTCTACTACGCGCCGACGATCCTGCGCGCCGCCGGTTTCGGCGACAGCGCCGCGCTGCTCAACAGCGTCGGGCTCGGCGCGCTGTCCATCATCACCACGCTGATCACGGCGCGGGTGGTGGACGCGGTCGGGCGCAGGAAGCTGCTGCTGCTCGGCGGCACGGCGATGCTGCTGAGCATGTCGGTGCTCGCGGTGCTGTTCGGCGGGGACCTGCTCGCCGGGACGGCCGGAGCGACCGGGGCCGTGCTGTGCCTGGCCGTGTTCAAGGTGGCGTTCTCGCTGAGCTGGGGACCGCTGATGTGGGTGCTGCTGCCGGAGCAGTTCCCGCTGCGGGTGCGCACCCTCGGCGTCGGCGTCGGCTCCTTCACGAACTGGACGGGGAACCTGCTGGTGTCCCAGTTCTTCCCGGTGCTGCTCGTGTTCGGCGCGGGCGCGGTGTTCGGCATCTTCGCCGGTTTCGCCGTGCTGGCGCTGGTGTTCACGTTCTTCTGCGTGCGGGAGACCTCGCGGCGCAGCCTCGAAGACCTCGAACTGGCGGGGTAGCGCCGGGGGACCGGTTGCCCGGAGCGGGAAAGCGGGCCCGGGCACGACCGGTGCTCTCGCGGGCGCCACCGGGACCGGTCGGCGAGAACCCGGCCGCAACGGCATGCCTGGCCTGTCGGACCAGGAGCTCCGGCCGATCAGCCGACCTCGCACGGCCTGTCGGATGAGGCGGCTTCCCCTCGCGCGCTGCGAACGTTCCTCCCGGGCGCCGCACGGCGCATCGGGACCGAGGGGAACGACACATGCAGCAGGGGCAGATGCCGGCGGGCGGGACGGTGCTGGCGGGCCGCGGCCTGGCCAAGCAGTACGGCGAGCACTGGGCGCTGGGCGGGGCGGACATCGAGGTGCGGGCCGGTGAGGTGCTGGCGATCGTGGGCCCGTCCGGCTCCGGCAAGACCACGATGCTGCACGTGCTCGCCGGGATCCTGCGCCCGGACCGGGGGGAGGTCATCTTCGGCGGGCGCCGCGTCGACCAGCTCTCCGAGACCAAGCGCAGCGAGCTGCGGCGGCACGAGTTCGGCTTCGTGTTCCAGCAGGGCATGCTCGTCGGCGAGCTGACCGCCGAGGAGAACGTGGCGCTGCCGCTGCTGCTCGGCGGCACCGACCGGCGCCGGGCCATCGGCACCGCCCGCGAATGGCTGGCCGAGCTGGGCCTGAGCGGTATGGAGGCACGACTGCCCGGCCAGCTCTCCGGTGGCCAGGCGCAGCGGGTGGCGATCGCGCGGGCGATGGCGCACGAACCGAAGGTGATCTTCGCGGACGAGCCGACCGGCGCACTGGACACCCGCACCGGCGAGGCGACGATGCGCGCGCTCGCCGACAGCGCGACCCGTTCCGGTGCCGCCGTCGTCGTGGTCACCCACGACCGCGAACTGGCCGCTCGGTGCAGCCGGGTGGTGGAGATCCGCGACGGCCTCATCGCGCACGACGTCGCGGCGCGCGGCGGGGCGGTGGCGCGGTGAACCCCCTGCAGCTGGCCGTGCGGGTGCTGCGGCACGACTCCCGCACCCGCACCTCGGCGATCCTGACCGCCGCCGGCGTGATGGTGGCGACCGCGCTGGTGCTGATCCTCACCGCGCTGCCGCACGCCGCGCAGGCGCGCACCGACCGCTCCTCCTGGCAGGAGGGCCACCAGGGCGTCTCCGAGACGGGCGGGGTGGAACTGGCCTCCCAGGACTACGTGCGCGGCGAGATGATCAGCCGGCTGGACGTCTCCGGCGCCGCCGGCGGCGGGAAGGCCCCGGAATTCCCGGCTCCCGGCGAGGCGCTGCTGTCCCCGGCGCTCGCCGAGAAGGCGGCCGCGCTGCCGGACGGCGAACTGGCCGACCGCTTCCCGCAGCGCACCGCGGGCACGATCGACCCGCGGCTGCTGCGCTACCCGGAACAGCTCGTCGCCGTCGTCGGGCACCCGCGAGGCGCACTGGACGAGGCCGCCGCCGTCGCGAACCCGTACTCCTCGGTGACGATCCAGGCGGAGTCCGAGGACCTGCTGCTGCAACCGATGGCGTTGTTCGGCCTGTTCGTACTGGCGGCTCCCAGCCTCGTGCTGGTCGCCTCGGCCTCGCGGCTGACCGCGGCGCGTCGGGAACGCAGGATGGCGTCGTTGCGGATGGCGGGTGCGACTCCGTCCCAAGTGGTCTCGACCGTGGCCGCGGAGACCGGGCTCGCCGCGGTGGTCGGCACCGCGGCGGGAGTGCTGCTGACCTGGCCGCTGCGGTACCTCATCGCGATGATTCCCTGGGGGAACGGCACCTGGTTCGTCGACGACATCACCCCGTCGATCTGGGCGGTCCTGGGCGTGGCGATCGGCGTTCCGGCGCTCGTGGTGGCCTCGTCCGTGCTGGGCGCCGGCCGGGTCGTGCGCGCGCCGCTGAGCGCGGCCACCGAGCAGCAGCGCGGCAGGCCCAAGGCGTGGCGGCTGCTGATCATCGCGGTGGTCGCGGCGCTGTTCGTGCTCGGCATGGTGAAGTACGACGACGGTGCGGGATTCCTGGTCCTCGTGCTGCCGATCGCCGCGGTGGCGTGGTCGTTCTCCCTGGTCGGACCGTGGATCACCGCCACCACCGGCCGGCTGTTCGCCCGGGTGTGGCGCGGTCCTTCGGTGCTGCTGGCGGGCAGGCGGCTGGTCAGCGACCCGAAGAGCGCCTACCGGTCGTCGTCCGGCATGGTGCTCGCGGTGTTCATCGGATCGATGGCGCTGACGGCGTTGCCCGCGATGACCGGCGGGCCGAATTCGATGGGCAGCTGGGACGAGCGGGGCGTGCTCCTCGCGGACGTGCCCAGCAGCCGCGCACCCGAACTGCGCCAACGCCTCGCCGACGAACTGGCGGCGCGGGGCGTGCGGGCCACCGTCGCCGGCTACGAGCAGGTTCTGATCGGCGGGGCCGGCGACTCGTCCGCCTTCGGCCTGGTCATCGACTGCCGCGCTGCTCGGGAGGTGACTCCCTTCCGGCCCTCGTGCGAGGGGCCGCCCGCCGTCCACGTGCCGGACGGGCAGCCGACCTCGGAACTCACCGTCACCCCGAGCACGGCTGGCGCCGACCGGCCCTCCGCCACGCCGGTGCCGCCCGGAACTCCGGTCGTCTCCGAGCCGGACCTGGACACCGTGCTCGTCGACCCGCGCGCGATGCCCGCGGTGGAAGGCTCGGAGCAGACCACGTTGTCCGTGCTCCCGCCCACCGGGGCGGACCGGATCGAGGTGCGCACCGCCATGGCGCGCACGATCCCCGGTGCGGACATCGAGTCGATCGAGTCGCGCAGCGTCGCCGGGGACGTCCAGACCGGGGACCTGCACCGGATCACCGTGATCGGGTTGTCGATCGCGTCGGTGCTCGCGGCGGGCAGCGCGGCGATCACCGCCGCGGGGTCGGTCATCGATCGGCGCCGCACGCTGGGGGCGCTGATCGCCGCCGGTACGCAGAGCCGGGTGCTGGTCCGCGCCCTGCACGTCGAGGCGGCGCTCCCGGCGCTGGTCGCGGCGGGGATCGCGACCGCGGGAGGCACCGGCGTCAGCCTCGGATTGCTGAACGTGCTGGACCAGAGCACCACGCTGACGCCGGCGATCCTGGCGCCGATCGTGCTCGGCCTGCTGGTCGCGGCGCTGGCGGCGTCGGCCAGCGGGCTGATGCTGCGCAAGATCAGCGCGGAGCCGCTGGCCGACGAGTAGCGGTGCACGGCGGCGGGCGCCCGGTGCGTCCGCCGCCGCGTGATCCCTCGTCAGAACACTGCTCGGCGCCGCATTCCCCGGCGCTGAGCGCACTTCGCGTCATCCTCGCTCCGGCACCGGCTCCGGAGGTGTCGCGCCGAAGCGGCGGCGGTAGGCCGACGGGGTGAGGCCGGTGTGCTCGCGGAAGCGGGCGCGGAGGTTGGCGGAGGTGCCGAACCCGCTGGCCGCGGCGACCCGGTCCAGGCCGAGCTCGCCGCGTTCGACGAGGCGGCGGGCCAGCGCGATCCGCTCGGTGGTGAGCCAGGCGAGCGGGGTCGTGCCGAGCTCGGCGCGGAACCGCCGGTGCAGCGTCGCCGGACTCGTCGCGAGCCGCGCGGCCAGGTCCGCCACGGTCAGCGGCCGGTCCAGGCGCGCGCGGGCCCAGTCCAGCGCGGGCGCCAGCGAGGTGTCCGCGACGTCCGGCACCGGCCGCTCCACGAACTGCCGCTGACCGCCGTCGCGGTGGCCGGTGAACACCAGCCGCCTGCTCACCGCGTTCGCGACCTCGGCGCCGTGATCCCGGTTGATCAGGTGCAGCCCCAGGTCCAGCGCCGCCGCGCTGCCCGCCGCGGTGAGCACCGCGCCGTCGTCGACGTAGAGCACGTCCGGTTCCAGGCGCACCGCGGGGAAGCGGCGGGTGAACTCCGCGGCCCAGCGCCAGTGCGTGGTGGCCCGCCGACCGTCCAGCACGCCCGCCTCGGCCAGGGTGAAGGCCCCGGTGCAGAAGCTCACCAACCGCGCACCGCGCCGGGCCGCCCGGGCGACCAGGTCCAGCACCTCGGGATCGGCGGGCACCTCCGGGTCGGGCCGGTTGGGCACGATCAGCGTGTCCGCCGCGTCCGCGACCTCGGGCCCGGCGACGTCGGAGAGCGTGAACATGCCCAGGTGCATCCGCACCCGCGGCCGCACCGCGCACACCGCGAAGTCGTACCAGCGGCGGTCCAATTCGGGGCGGCGCAGGCCGAACAGCTCGGTCGCCACGCCCATCTCGAACGGGTTCGAGCCTTCGTCGACCAGCACCACGACCCGGTGCGAGGATCCTTGCGACATGTGCGATTCCTAGCACTCGTGGTGCGGCCGGGTCGAGCCGAGGATGGCGGTCATGACCACGAACCCGATCGACCTCGCGACCGCGCTGGACGGCTTCGACGCCGCGTGGAGCCCGCGGATCATCGCCTACCTCAACGACTACGACGTCCGGCTCGCCCGCTTCCGCGGCGAGCACGTGTGGCACGTGCACCTGGAGACCGACGAGTTCTTCCTGGTGCTGGACGGGGAGATCGCCATCGCGCTGCGCGAGGAAGCGGGCGAGCGGACGGTGACCGTGCCGCGCGGCTCGGTGTTCGTGGTGCCGCGCGGGACGTTCCACAAGCCGTCGTCGGCGCGCGGTGCGGCGGTGCTGCTGGTGGAGCCCACCGGAACCCTCTCGGTCGGGGACGAGCACGACGAGGTGCCCGCGCACGTGGACGTCACCACCGGGCACCGGGTGCGGTGACCCGCGTCCGCTCGGGTGATCCCGCCCGGTACCGGGACCACTCGGGACCAAGATCATGTTCAATGTCCGCTGGGCCGCGGCGGACGTCGGCGGCCCGGTGATCCGGCGCTGCGGCCGTCCGGCCGAGCGCCACGTTCGTCCGGTCGGCCGCGGCGCCTCGACCGAGGGAGCGGACGGGGCATGGAAGCGGGCGGCCACGCGTGCACGGGAGCGTTGGCGGGGGCGGTGTCGAGCAGCACGGTGGGCGCGCTCACCGGCGCGGACCTCGGAGTCGCGGGCACCGCGCTGGGGGCGCTGCTGGGCGCGGGCGCGGCGCTGCTGCCCGACCTGGACGCCGACGGCGCCACCGCCTACCGCAGCGGTGGGCGGGTGACGGCGCTGGTGGGCGAGTTCTTCCAGCTCCTGGCGCGCACCACCTACGGCCGGACGCGACTCCCGCACGACCCGCCCGGCGACGGCGAGCACCGCGGTCTCGTGCACACCCCCGTCTTCGCGGCGGGGCTGGGACTGCTGGTCGCGTTGGGCGCGCTGCTGACGCCGTGGGTGACGGGCGTCGCGATGGTCCTGGTGCTGGCGCCCGGGATCAGCGCCCTGTCCCGGTCCGGGCCGAAGTGGGTGCGCCGCAGGCTGTGCACCGACCAGGACGCGGTGGCGCTGATCGCCGCGGTCGCGATCAGCTGGTCACTGGCGGCGGCGGGTGCGATGGCCGAACTCGGCTGGTTCGCCGGGCTGTCCATCACGATGGGGATGCTGGTGCACTCGGTGGGGGATTCGGCGACGCGCAGCGGGATCTGCTGGACGTTCCCGATCCGCCGCCGCTGCGCCAAGTGCAGCCGCAAGCGGGCCGCGCGGTGCTCGGGGGCCCGCTGGCGGCGCGGTCACGTGCTGCCGAAGTCGATGCGCTGGAGCGTCGGATCGAAGCAGGGCAAGCGGATCGAGCGCACCATCGAGCTGGTCTGCCTGGTGCTGGTCGCGGTGCTGCTGGTGCCGGACGCGGCCGAGTTCGCCCGCACCCTCGGCTGAGCTCCGCGGTTCCCGTTGCGGTGGAGGGGTTTCGGCTACCGCTGGGCTGCCGGTGATGGCTGGATGATGGCTAGGCGTCCGGGGGCGGCCTCGGCCTGTCCGGGGATGCCGGGTGTCCGGCGACGGCCGGGCGTCCGGGGATGGCTGGGTGTCCGGGGATGGCTGGGTGTCCGGGGATGGCTGGGTGTCCGGGGATGGCTGGGTGTCCGGGGATGGCCGGACACCCGGGGACGCGGCCCCGGCGCGCACCCCCGCTGGTGCG
The DNA here is from genome assembly GCF_024734405.1 of Saccharopolyspora gregorii. Lineage (NCBI taxonomy): Bacteria > Bacillati > Actinomycetota > Actinomycetes > Pseudonocardiales > Pseudonocardiaceae > Saccharopolyspora > Saccharopolyspora gregorii. The sequence goes on from NZ_CP059556.1 coordinate 1,945,079, forward strand.
CGACCGGAGCCGCTCGCCGGCGGCGGAACCCCCGTTCCCCCCTCCGCCGCCGGCGGCTTCACCTCGCGATGATCACGTGCCGTCCCGCCGCTCGTCGTCCGGTCCCGCACCGCAGCGCAGCATCCGGACCGCGAGCCAGGTGGTGAACGCGCCGGTCGCCACCAGCGCGGGCACCGCCGACGCGAGACCGGCCGGCGGCGCCCAGCTGTCGGCGACCGTCGCGGTCGCGATCGTCACCGCCCACATCACCGGCCCGCACCGGGTCCGCCTGCGAGGTCGCCCGCCGACCGGCGGCGGAGCGGTTCGGTGCGCGGAAGTCGTTGCCACCACGGGAGAACCTCCTTCTCGAACGCCGGGACTGCTCACCGGTCATGTCAGTGGTAGTCCCCAGCTCCCGACCGTTCCGCGTCAAAAGTCACGTTCGGCGGATCTTCCTGCGGCTCCCCGGGGCCGCTCGGCGACCACCCGACGGTCTCGTGCGGTGGGTGGAGGGGCGCGGGGTCGCTGTGATCGCTGGCACGGTGTGCCCCGGTGGTGCGGGTGCGTGTGCTTCGCTGGAACGGCGCTCGATCGAGCGCGCCTCTGGAAGGCCGTCGCCGCCCCTCCACGTCGTGGGGAATCCGGCCGCGATCGCACGGCCGTCCGGGCCCGCCCCGGATCCCCGCGGTGGCAGCACCGGGCGGATGCCTGTGATCATCGGATTCGGAGAAGCCGTGCACTGGAACTGGAACGATGCCGCTGAGTTCGACGAGGAAGCATTCCTGTCGGCCGCGATGGACTGGCACTTCTCCCCGGAGACCGGTTCGCCGTTCTGGCTGGACCGGGCGCCTTCGCTCGGGTTCGATCCGCGGCGCGACGTGCGCAGGCACGCCGACCTGGCCCGCTTCCCGAACGTGGTGAACGAGCTCCGCGGCGTCCCGATCCGAGACCTGGTGCCGCGGGGCTACGGCGACCGGCCCGACGTGCTCGGCGCGTTCGACAGCGGTGGCACCACCGGTGTGCCGAAGCGGGTCGTGCTGCTGCGGGACTGGCTGGAGCACTCGCTGGCGTGGAAGTCGGCGCGGATGGACGAACTCGGCTTCCCGCGGGACGCGCACTGGCTGACGGTGGCGCCCAGCGGCCCGCACATCTTCGGCAGGTTGATGGCGGAACTGCCCGGCATGCGCGGTGGTGTCGCGTTCACCGTGGACCTCGACCCGCGGTGGGTGCGCCGCAGCATCGCCGAAGGCCGCCCGGACGAAGCCGACCGCTACGCCGAGCACGTCGTGGACCAGGTGGAAGCGGTGCTGGACACCCAGGAGATCGGGGTGCTGGTGGCCACCCCGCCGCTGCTGGAGCGCATCGCCGAGCGCGACCGGCTCACCGAGGTGATCAACGACCGGGTGCGCACCATCATGTGGGGCGGCGCGCACCTGGACCCGGACACCCGGCACCTGCTGCGGCACGAGGTGTTCCCGGACGTGGCGCTGCGCGGCCAGTACGGCAGCACCACGATCCTCGGCGGCAGCATGGAGCGGCCGGGCTGCGACGGCAGGTCCTGCACCTTCGACTCGTTCTCGCCGCACACCACGTTCACCGTCGTCGACCCGGACACCGGTGCGGAGGTGGCGGAAGGCGAGCGCGGGCAGGTCGTGATGCACCACGTCAGCAGGTCCATGCTGCTGCCGAACAACCTCGAACGCGACGTCGCCACCCGCGTCGCCGCGCCCGCCGGAGCGCTCGGATCCTCGGTCGCGGACGTCGCGCCCGTGCCGACCTTCGAGAACGCCGCCGTGATCGAAGGGGTGTACTGATGGGACCCCGGCAGCTCGACGCGCTCGGCACCACCGGCGCGTTCCGCGCCACCCGCCGCCAGCAGGTCACCGCCGTCGACGGCGCGGTGCTCGCCGAGCTGAGCCTGGTGCCCCGGCTGCACGTCAAGCGCAACGTCGCCGCGCTGCGCCGGGCCGAGCCGCTGTCCGCGCCGCGGCGCCGACGCGCGCTCGCCGACGCGGCCCGGGCCTTCCTCGGCACCGTGGACGGGATCGCGCTGCCCGAGCACGAACGCGCGGTGTGCCGGGCGTCCGGCGTCGCGCTGCCCGTGGTGCGGGCCGCGTCGCTCGCCCTCGCCCGCAGCGCCGAGGTGGCCGCCGACTCGGTGGACCGGGCACGTCCCACCGGTTCCGCCGCGCACTGGCTGGACCGCGCCGGATCGGGCGCGGTGTGGAGCCGCCGCGGTGACGTGCTCGCCGTGCACGCCCCCGGAAACCACCCGGGCACGCACACCGAGTGGATCGAGGCGCTCGCGCTCGGGTACCGGATCGCGGTGCGCCCCTCCGGACGGGAGCCGTTCACCCCGCACCGGCTGGTCACCGCGCTGCGGCACGCCGGTTTCGGGCCCGACCAGGTGGTGCTGCTGCCGACGGACCACGACGTCGCCGACGACCTGGTGGCCGCCGCCGACCTCGCCCTCGTCTACGGCGGCGACCAGCTGGTGCGCCGCTACGGGAACCGGTCCGACGTGCTGGTGCAGGGCCCCGGCCGGTCCAAGGTGCTGCTCGCCGACGGGCGGCCGGCCGAGCACCTCGACGTGGTCGTCGACTCGATCACCGGTCACGGCGGGACGGCCTGCGTCAACGCCACCGCCGTGCTCGTCGACGGCGACGCCGAGGACCTGGCCCGGCTGCTCGCCGAACGCCTCGACGCGATCCCCGCGCACCCAGCCGACCACGACGCGGCCGTGCTGCCCGCGCACACCCCGGCCCGCGCCCGCGAACTCGAAGCGCACCTGCGGTCCAAGCTCGACGGCGGCGCCCGGCTGATCACCGCGGGCGACCTGGTGCGCGAGCAACCCGACGGTTCCGCGGTGCTGCGGCCCGCCGTCGTGCTGCTCGACGCACCCGACGCACCGCAGGCCGGGGTGGAGCTGCCGTTCCCCTGCGCCTGGGTGGCGCCGTGGAGGCCGGACGACGGCACCGGACCGCTGCGCGACACCCTGGTGCTCACCGCCGTCACCGGCGACGACGGGTTGCTCACCCGGCTCGTCGACGAACCGAGCATCAGTAACGTGCACGTCGGCGACCACGCCACCCACCTGATGGCGCCGGGACTCCCGCACGACGGGCACCTCGCCGAATTCCTGATGCGCAGCAAGACGGTCCTGCGCACCGGGACCGAGGACGCCGACCCGCACACCAGGCTGCTCGGGCTGCTGTCCGGGCACTGGGCGGCGCGCGCCGTGCACGTCGCCGCCGAACTCGGCATCGCGGACCGGGTGCGGGAGCGGCCGCTGACCGGTGCGGAGGTCGCCGCCGGTGCCGGCACCGATCCCGGCGCGACCGAACGGCTGCTGCGCCACCTCGCGCACCTCGGCCTGCTCCGCGACACCGGGGGCGGCGCGTTCACCACGACCGGGACCGGCGCGCTGCTGCGCGACGACGACCCGTTCCGCGACCTGGTCCGGCTCTACGGCGCCGAGTTCTACCAGGCGTGGAACGAGCTGGAGTCCGCGGTGCGCACCGGGGGGACCGCCTTCGGCCACCACTTCGGCATCGAGCACTTCGACCACTTCGCCCGGCACCACGGCACCGCGCGGACGTTCGACCGCGCCATGCGCGCCGTGACCCGGCTGGTGGGGGAGGCGTTGCCCGCGGTGGCGGAGTTCCCGGCGACGGGCACCGCGATCGACGTCGGCGGCGGTGACGGCACCCTGCTGCGGCACGTCCTCGCGGCGAACCCCGGCCTGCACGGGGTGCTGTTCGACCGCGACCACGTCGCGGGCCGCCTCGACGACGACTGCGGCGGCCGGTTGACGGCCGCGGCGGGCGACTTCTTCCGGCAGGTGCCCGCGGGCGGCGACGTCTACCTGCTGTCCCGGGTCCTGCACGACTGGAACGACGCGGACTGCGCGCGGCTGCTGCGGACCTGCCGGGACGCCTGCGAACCCGGTGCGCGGCTGCTCGTCGTGGAGCGGCTGCTGCCGGACGGTCCGGGCCGGGAATCGCTGGCCGCGGCCTGGGACATGCAGATGCTGGCGATCACCGGCGGTCGCGAACGGCACCGCGACGAGTACGAGAAGCTGCTCAGCGGCGCCGGGTTCGCCGTCGAATCGGCGCGGCGGCTGCCGGTGGACCTGTCGCTGCTCGCCGCCCGGGCCGTGTGAGGCGGAAACCGGGCGATCTGGTCGGATGTGACGTGGCTCCGAGATCGGGGCGAGCTCGGTTCAGTCGGTTGACTCAACCGGGTGGTGGTTGTTGACTGGCGGTGCGCGAGGAGCCCGTGCGCAGCGGGAACTCCGCGCCGGACGGGTGGAACGGGTGGTGGTGCAGATGGCGGGCCAAGCGGCGCGCAGCGAGCGGGTCGGGGCGACCCGGGAGGCGATCCTGGACACGGCGGAGCGGTTGTTCGCCGAGAACGGGGTGTTCGCGGTGTCCAACCGGCAGGTCAGCGAAGCCGCCGGTCAGGGCAACAACACCGCCGTCGGCTACCACTTCGGCACCAAGACCGACCTGGTGCGGGCCATCGTGCGCAGGCACGCCGAACCGATCGACCGGATCCGGGTGCGGATGCTCGCCGAGATCAGCCCGGACGCGGGCGTCCGGGACTGGGTCGAATGCCTGGTGCGCCCCAGCATCGAGCACCTCGCCTCGCTGGGCGTGCCGACCTGGTTCGCCCGGTTCGGCGCGCAGGTCATGACCGATCCGTCGCTGCGCCCGGTGATGGTGGAGGAATCGCTCAGCGAACCCTCGCTGCACCGGATCATCGACGGGCTGCGCCGGTGCCTGCCCGCGCTGCCGGACGAGGTGCGCGCCGAGCGCAACGACATGGCGCGGCAGCTCATGGTGCACATGCCCGCCGAACGGGAGCGGGCGCTCGCCGACTCCGCCACCACGCCGCGCTCCAGCTGGGACGACGCCGCCACCGGGCTCGTCGACGCCATCACCGGGCTGTGGCTGGCCCCGGTGACCGCCCGCTGAGCGGACCCGCCCACCGGGCGGTGATCAGGACTCGTGCAGCAGGCGTTCGGTGACGGTGACCTGGCGGGAGTCCGGCACCAGGTGCTCGGCCGCGGCCTCGGTCCAGGCGGCGAAGTGCGGGCTCGCCCGGTGCGCCTCCAGCGCCTCCCGGTCCCGGTACACCTCGTACAGGAAGAAGTGGTGGTCGTCCGCGGTGTCGACGACCACGTCGAAGCTCACGCAGCCCGGCTCGTTCGCCGCGGACGCCTCGGCGTCGGCGGTGATGGCGGCCAGGAAACCGTCCCGGTGGCCGGGCTTGACCTGCAGGGACACGACGAGGGCGAGCACTCGGTCCTCCTGTTCGCGGATGGTCGGCGACCCGGCGGCCGCCGACCGGCGACGATAACCCCGGCCCTGGCCGCCCGGCCCGCGGAGTGCGGATGATCTCACCGGCGCCGCGTCCCGCCGCGCCCATACTGGACCGGCCGATCGAGAGGAGACGAGAGTGATCCGGGTGGACGGCCGCACGCTGCGGTGCGCCGACGTCGCCGACGCCGCGCGGACCGCGGGACCGCCGGCGATCGACCTGTCCACGGCGGCGCTGCGGGTGGCCGAGCACTCGTGGCGGCTCGCCGACGAGCTCAGCACCGAACGCGTCGTGTACGGCCGGACCACCGGCGTCGGCGCCAACAAGGACGACGTGGTCGGCGACCGCGACTCCGCCGAGCACGGGCTCCGGCTGCTGCGCAGCCACGCGGGCGGCAGCGGCGAACCCATGTCCCCCGAGCACACCCGCGGCACGCTGCTGATCCGGCTCAACCAGCTCGTCGCGGGCCGCGCGGGCGTCAGCCCCGACCTGATCACCGCGCTCGCCCAGGCGGTCCGCACCGGAGCGCTGCCGCTGGTGCACCGGCTCGGCGCCATCGGCACCGGCGACCTCGCACCGCTCGCCGAGATCGCGCTCGCCCTCGCCGGAGAACGCCCCTGGCTGTCCGGGCGGGTCGAGCCGGTGGAGATCGCGGCGGGCGACGCGCTCGCGTTCATGAGCAGCAACGCCGCCACCCTCGCCGAAGCGACCCTCGCCACCCTCGACCTGGAGCGGCTCACCCGCGCCAGCCACGTCGTCGCCGCCCTCACCTACGTCGCCCTCGACGGCAACCCGGAGGCGTACGCGACGCCGGTGCACGAAGCCCGCCCGCACGCCGGGCAGGTCGGTTGCGCCGCCCAGATGCGGCGGCTGCTCGGGCTGGACAGCACTCCGAAACCGGGCAGGCGCATCCAGGACCCGTTCGGGCTGCGCGCCTACCCGCAGGTGCAGGGCGCCGCCGTGGACGCGGTGCACTACCTGCGGGACGTGCTCGCCATCGAGATCAACGCGGGCACCGAGAACCCGATGATCTCGGTGGTGCACCGCGACGCCTACCACCACGCGCACTTCCACACCGCCTACGTCGCCTCCGCGCTCGACTGGGTGCGGGCGACGGTGCACCAGGTGGCGGAGCTCTCCGCCGCGCGCCTCGGCGACCTGGTCGAGCCGGAGTTCACCGGGCTGCGCCCGTTCCTCGCCGCCGGCCCCACCGGCAGCTCCGGGGTGATGATCCTCGAATACGTGGCGCACGACGCGCTCGCGGAGCTGCGCCACGCCGCGCTGCCCGCCACCCTCGGCACCGCCGTCGTCTCCCGCGGGCTCGAAGACCACGCCAGCTTCTCCACCCAGGCCGCGCGCGCCACCACCGCTGCCGCCGCCGCGTACCGGCGGCTGCTGGCCTGCGAGCTCGTCGCCGCGGTGCGGGCGCTGCGGATGCGCGAGGCCGACCTGGTGGACGTGCCGGTGCGGGACGCGTTCCGGCTCGCCGCCGACACCCTCGACCCGCGGGTGGAGGACCGGCCGCTCACCGAGGACATCAGCAAGGCCGGGGACCTCCTCGACGAGCTCGTCCGCATCTGACGGACCAGGCCGACGGGGATCCGGCCGCACCGCGCCGGAACCCGAGGCCACCGCGCCGCCCGCCCACCGGTGAACCGGCGGCCGAACGGGTGTGCGCACCGGGATGTGTAGCCGCGCGCTGAACGGGTACGCGCCGGTGGAAGGCAACGTCCACCGGAAGGAGATGACGTCGTGGGTGACGAGGACAAGGCCCAGCACAAGGCGGAAGAGCTCAAGGGCCAGGCCAAGGAGAAGGCCGGTGACGTCACCGGCAACGAGCAGTGGCAGGCCGAAGGCAAGGCCGACCAGGCCAAGGGCGGTTTCAAGCAGGCCGTGGAGAAGGTGAAGGACGCCGTGAAGGGGCGCTGAACCAGAACTCCGTCCCGCCAGGTGGCGGACCGCCACCGCCACCCGGCGGCCGACCCCCGCGAGGAGGTACCGCGACCAGTGGCTGATCCGAAGAACGTCGCCGAGCACATCGTCGAACGCCTCGGCGCCTGGGGAGCGCGCCGCTTCTACGGCTACCCGGGCGACGGGATCGGCGGGGTGATCGCCGCGCTGCGCACCGCTCCCGGCACCGAGTTCATCCAGGTCCGGCACGAGGAGACGGCGGGGTTCGCGGCCTGCGCGGACGTGAAGTACGGCGGCAGCGAGCTGGGCTGCTGCGCCGTGACGAGCGGCCCGGGCGCGGTGCACGCGCTCAACGGGCTCTACGACGCGAAGCTCGACCACCAGCCCGTGGTGGCGCTGCTCGGGCACACCGCGAGCACCGCGCTCGGCGGCGGCTACTACCAGGAGATCGACCTGACGAACCTGTTCAAGGACGTCGCGGGCGACTTCTGCGAGCAGCTGGTGGAACCCAGCCAGGTCCGCCACCTCGTCGACCGCGCGTGCCGCACCGCGCTGGCCCACCGGACGGTGACGGCGCTGGTGCTGCCGAGCGACCTGCTGGAGCGGGAAGCGGTGCCGGAGCCGCCCGCCGAGCACGGCTACTACCGGACCTCCGCGGTGCCGAGCACCCCGGTCGGGGCCGCCGGCCCCCGGGGCATCGCGCAGGCCGCAGACGTGCTCAACGCGGGGGAGAAGGTCGCGATCCTCGCGGGAGCGGGCGCGCACGGGGCCACCGACGCGCTCACCGCGGTCGCCGACCGGCTCGGCGCCGGGGCCGCGAAGGCGTTGCTGGGCAAGACCGTCCTGGACGACGCGCTGCCGTGGGTCACGGGACCCATCGGGCTGCTCGGTTCGACCGCGAGCTGGCACCTGATGCGCGAGTGCGACACCCTGCTGATCGTCGGCTCGAACATGCCCTACACCGAGTTCTACCCGGCGCCGAAGCAGGCGCGGGCCGTGCAGATCGACGTGGACGGCGCCCGCTGCGGCCTCCGCTACGAGACCGAGGTGAACCTCGTCGGCGACGCCCGCGCGACCCTGGAGGCGCTGCTGCCGCAGCTCGACGAGCGCGCCGACGGCACGTGGCGCGAGCACATCGGGAAGTGGACGCGGCGCTGGGAGTCCTACAGCGAGAAGCGCGCCGACGCGGACACCAGCGGGCTCAACCCGGAGCTGGTGGTGCGGGAGCTGTCCCGGCGGCTGCCCGGCGACGTGATGGTCGCCGCGGACTGCGGCACCGCCACCAGCTGGTACGCCCGCGACCTGGAGATGCGGCCCGGCATGCTCGGCAGCCTCTCCGGCACCCTGCTGTCGATGGGCGGCGGGCTGCCCTACGCGCTCGCGGCGAAGTTCGCCCACCCCGAGCGGCCGGTGGTCGCGCTCGTCGGGGACGGGGCGATGCAGATGAACGGGGTCAACGAGCTGATCACGGTGGCGAAGTACTGGCGGGAGTGGGCGGATCCGCGGTTCACCGTGCTGGTGCTCGCCAACGACGACCTGTCCTACGTGACCTGGGAGACCAGGGCCATGCTCGGCGACAAGCCCTACCCGGAGGCCCAGCACCTGCCGGAGGTGCCGTACGCGAGGTGGGCCGAGCTGCTCGGCCTGTCCGGGCACGAGCTGGCCGACGCCGACCAGGCCGGACCGGTGTGGGACGCGGCGCTGCACGCCGACCGGCCCGCCGTCGTGGACGCCCGGGTCGACCCGGCGGTGCCGCTCGTGCCGCCGCACGTGACGGTGTCGCAGGCGCTGAACACGGCCCGCTCGCAGGTGAAGGGCGACCCGGACGCGCTGCGGATCATCGCCGACGGGGTGCGCGAGACGATCGGCGCGAAGGCCAGGTCCGTGCTCAGCGCGCCCCTCGACTGACCCGGTCGTGCTCGCGCCGCGACGGCACGAGCACGGCGATCAGCCCGCCGCACGTCAGCAGCAGCGCCCCGGTCAGCCCGGCCAGCAGCAGCCGCCGGTCCTGGTCGGCGCGTTGCACCTCCCGCTGGTCGTCGTAGCTGTTGAGCGTGCTGCCCGCGCTGGAGACGAGCCGGCACACCTGGTCCGGGCCCATGATCTGCGCACCGCACCGGACCGGGCCGCCACCGGTGGTGGCCAGCACCGCGCCCCCGCTGACCAGCAGCACGACGAGCACCGCGATCCCCGCTCGCGCCAACGCCCCCATCGCGCTCTCCCTCCGCCGGATGTCCAGTGTGGTCCCGGCGACGGGGCGGTGGGCAGGCGGGCGCGGTGGGCGCGGTCGTTTCCGCTGGTCGACCGGGGATGTCGATTTTCCGGTCCGGATCCGGACCCCGGCTCGCGGGCGCGGACCGCGCGCGTTCGGCCGCGCGGCGGCGCCGGGGTCTCCGGGCCGAGATCTCCCGGGTCGGTGCGCCGCCCTCAGCCGTCCGGGATGAGGCGCTTGCCGAGGTCGACCACCTCGTACGGCGCGTAGCCGAGCCGTTCGTAGAAGTCCACGACGCCGGTGTTGTCCGGGCGGACCTGCAGCTGCACCTTCGGGCAGCCCAGCGCCGCCAGCGCGGCCTCCGCCCGCTCGACCAGCGCGCGCCCCAGCCCGGTGCCGCGCTGCTCATCGGCGACCGCCAGGTAGTGGATCCAGCCGCGGTGCCCGTCGTAGCCGGCCATCGCGGTGCCGACCACGCCGCCGGACCCGTCCTCGGCGACGAAGAACATCTCCGGTTGCACGGTCCGCTTGCGCCGCACGTCGGCCCACGGGTCGTTCCACGGGCGGGTCAGGCCCGCCGACTTCCACAACGCCACCACCGCTTCGGTGTCACCCTCGGCGAACGTCCTGATCCGCACGGTTCCCGCTCCTCCCACGACCTTCCGGACCCGCGCACGGTACGCGGTGGCCGGCGCTGCGGATTCTCCCGCGGGTCAGGAGGTGCGCGGCAGGGCGAGGTCGGCGGCGGCCGGGGCCGAGCAGGTGGCCTCCGGGGCGTAGCGGTGCAGCAGCTCCAGCCCGATCCGCGCGCGGCGCACCCGCTCGCGGCCCAGCGCGACGGCGGTCGGCGTCAGGTGCGTGCCGCTCGGGTAGATGTTCGGCGCGTTGCGCAGGCCGAACTTCAGGTGCACGGGTGCGGCGACCCGCACGATCTCGGCGATCTCGAAGTGCCGCACGAACCCGCCGAGGTCGTCGGGGGCCTCCACGTACACGTCCAGCGGCAGCGCGGTGGCGGCCCGGATGTCGGCGAGCTGCTGGAGGTCGAGGTCGGTGGGCACGTTGTAGCTGTCCGCGCCGAGCTGTTCGGCGATCCGCACCGAAGCCGGGTTCGACAGCCCCATCTGAACGCTGATCTTGAACCGCAGGTCCGCGGGCAGCGCGCCGGATTCGCGCATCCGGGACGCGGTGGCCAGCACGCCGAGGTCGGTGATCAGCACGCTGCGGACGCCGGCTTCGGCGGTGCGGCGGACGTCCTCCAGCGCGTGCACCAGCCCTTCGGTGCCGCGGGCCTGCGCGGCGACCGGGCCGCCGCCGCTCGCGGTGGCCAGGGCGCCGGTGCCCCAGGCGGCGACGGGGCGGGCGAACAGGCTCAGCTCCACCGACGCGGCGGCCGCGGTCCGGGACATCGTGCCGAGTTCGACCGCGGTGAGCAGCATGCCGCCGCTGCCCTGGGAGATCCGGTGCACCGGCACCTCGCGCGCCCGGGCTTCGTCCAGCACGGCGTCGAGCACCTCGGGACCTTCGGTGCTGGGGATCTCCACCCGGTACTGCGCGCCGTCGGGGAAGCGCTTCCCGCTGGCCGGTAGCTGCGGACCGCCGCCGGGAAGCCCTTGCGCCACCAGGAATTCGCGTGTCTCCCGCACCGGCCGCTCCGTTCGACATGTCGGACAACGTTCGGCAACGGTAGGTTCGGCGCGCGGAGCCGGTCAATCCGCCGCGGGTAGGATGGCCCGCCGCTGGGGCGGAACGCGGAGGAGCGAACCGATGGCACGAGCGGTACCGGCGGTGGGGCGAGCGTTCGACGTCCTGGAGCTGTTCCTGGCCGAGGCGGAACTGAGCGCGCCCGAGATCACCGCGGCGCTGGGCCTGCCGCGCACCACGGTGCACGAGCTGCTCGGCACCCTCGTCGAGCGCGGCTACCTGGTGGCGGCGGGGGAGGGCGGCACCCGGTTCCGGCTCGGGGTGCGGACGTTCCAGCTCGGCTCGGCCTACGCGGAACGCCTCGACCTGGCCCGCGAGGGCCGGCTCGCGGCGCAGGAGGCGGCGCTGCGCTGCGGGGAGACGGTGCACGTCGCGGTCCTCGACGGCACCGAGGTGCTGTACGTCGCGAAGGTGGACAGCACGCACCCGGTGCGGATGGTCTCGGCGGTGGGGCGGCGGCTGCCCGCGCACTGCACGGCGGTCGGCAAGGTGCTGCTGGCGGCGCTGCCGAAGCGGCGCTTCGCGGAGTTGTACGCGGGGCGGCGGCTGGTGGCGCTGACCGCGCGCAGCACGACCTCCCGGCGGGAACTGCGCCGCGAGCTGGACGTGGTCGCCGCGACCGGGATCGCGCGGGAGCACTGCGAGTCGAACGAGGCGGTGGCCTGCGTCGCCGCGCCGGTGCGGGACTCCTCGGGTGCGGTGGTCGCGGCGATGAGCGCCTCGGTGCCGACGCCGCGCTGGGACGACGCGGCGGACCGCGCGCTGACCGGGATCATCCGGGAGGGGGCGGCGGAGCTGTCCCGGCGCCTCGGCCACGCGGGCTGACGCACCCCGGGAACTAAGACAATCAACTGACTTAGTTGTAGGGTGGGTGGCGCCCGAACAGCCCCACCCGCAGGAGTTTGCGCATGACCACCGCGGAACCCACGTCCTTCCCGTTCAGCCGACCGGAACGGCTGGACCCGGAACCGCTGTTCCAGGAGCTGCGCGAGCGGCCGCTGCTGCGCGTCCGCCTGCCCTACGGCGAACCGGCCTGGCTCGCTAGCCGCTACGAGGACGTCAAGGTCGTCCTCGGCGACCCGCGGTTCAGCCGCGCGGCGAGCGTCGGGCGCGACGAGCCGCGGATGCGCCCGCACCAGGGCTCCAGCGGCAACATCCTCAGCATGGACCCGCCCGAGCACAGCAGGCTGCGCCGGCTGGTGATGAAGGCGTTCACCCAGCGGCGCGTCGAACAGCTGCGCCCCCGCGTCCAGGAGATCGCCGACGGGTTCGTCGACGCGATGCTCGCCGCCGGGCCGCCCGCCGACCTGGTGGCGGACTTCGCGCTGCCGCTGCCGATCACCGTGATCTGCGAACTGCTCGGCGTGCCCTACGCGGACCGCGGGGACTTCCGGCAGTGGTCCGACGCGTTCCTGTCCACCACCAAGTTCACCCCCGGCGAGGTCGCCGAGGCCATCGGCGCGATGCGGGAGTACGTGGCGGGCCTGATCGCGGAGCGCAGGCGGGACGAGCACGGCCGCGACGACCTGCTCAGCGCCCTCGTCGCCGCCCGCGACGAGCAGGACCGGCTGTCCGAGGACGAGATGCTCTCGCTGGCCGAGGCGATCCTCGTCGCCGGGCACGAGACCACCGCCTCGCAGATCCCGAACTTCGTGCACGTGCTGCTGGAGCACCCCGACGAGCTGGCGCGGCTGCGCGCCGAGCCGGACCTGGTGCCGCGCGCGGTGGAGGAGCTGCTGCGCTTCGTGCCGCTCGGCAACGGGGCGGGCATCGCGCGCTACGCGCTGGAGGACGTCGAGCTGGGCGGGGTGCTGGTGCGCGCCGGGGAACCGGTGCTGCCCGCGACGGCCTCGGCGAACCGGGACGCGGCGGTCTACCGGAACCCCGAGCAGCTCGACCTGGCGCGGGCGGAAGCCTCGCACGTGGGCTTCGGGCACGGCCCGCACCACTGCCTCGGCGCCCCGCTGGCCCGGATGGAGCTGCAGGTCGCGCTGGACGTGCTGCTGCGGCGGCTGCCCGGGCTGCGGGTGACCGACGAGGCGGCGATCGAGTGGAAGGACGGCCTGTCCACCCGCGGACCGTCGGCGATGCCGATCAGCTGGGACGCGGGCTGACCGCTAGCCGGCCAGGTGGTCCCGGAGCAGGGCGTGCCGGAACTGGTAGACCGGGCCGTGCCTGCGCAGCACGCCGCGTTCGTGGGCATCGGTCAGGAACGTGATCGTCCGCCACGGCAGCCGCCCGCGCAGCGGCAACCAGATGCGGCCGAACACGACCCACTCGCCCCAGGCGCTCAACGCGAGCACCGCCCCGAGGCCACCGCCGGCGCCGCCCAGCACGCCGAAGTTGATCGTGCTGAACGTGCTCCAGGTCAGCGGCAGGCCCCACAGCCCGCCGCCGAGCAGCTCCACCACCAGGAAACCGCTGCACCCGACGCACATCCCGAACGCCGGGCCGAACAGCAGCAGCTGCACCAGCGCGGTGCGGCGGTTGGCGGCCAGCAGCGCCTCGGGGCTGGCCGCCGCGCCGATGTCGAGGGGCGCGTCGAAGATCGCCGCGAGGAACAGCACGAGCCCGGCGCCGATGCCGAACATCGCCGCGAACAGCAGCCCGTCCACCAGGGCGCTGAGCAGCACCGGGGCCTCGGGGGTGGACCAGGCGCGCAGCAGCCCGGGCACGAACCCGCAGCAGAACCCGAACACCGTGCCCAGCAGCAGCGCCACCGCGGCCCTGGTGGCGATCGTGCGGAACGAGCGGGAATCCGGCCTGCGCGGTCCGCGCCGGAACCGGAAGCGCACGTGGGAGGGCTCGATCGCGGCCCGCCGGAAGACGAACCGGGCGCCGTGCGCGAGACCGAACCCGGGTCCGGCCATCGTCCCGTTGAGGAACCCGTTCGCGGCGCCCGCCACCAGGCTCGCCGGCACGCCGTTGCCCCCGGCCACGAACAGCGCCGAGTGCCCGAGGAACACCACCACTCCCACCACCGCGCCGGTGACCAGCGCGACCACCAGCATCCGGGTGCGCCGGGGCAGGTCGTCGGCGATCTTCCACCAGGCGAGGTCCTGGGCGGGACCGGGCGATCTCGGCCGGGAGCGGGGGCGCAGGTCGCGCCGCACGAGGTGCGTGGCGAGGTGCCGGAACCAGGGCTGCACCTGCTCCTGCGTCCACGGCCACCGCATCTCGATCGGCCGGGTGTCGGCGAGCTCGTCGTCGTAGACGGTGGGGACGTACTTCTGCAGCAGGTGGTGCTTCAACCGCTCCTGCGTCGGGAACCGGTCCCGGTCGAGCAGTTCCGCCGGGCGGGCGTCGTCCTCCCGGTACGCGGTGCGGGCCAGCGAGGCCATCAGCGGGTTCCGCAGCACCTGCAGCAGGTCGCGGGACGCCGCGCCGTCCGGATCAGCCGGTGAGCCCCGCAGCACCGAACGCCAGCGGCGTCCCGCCTCGACCCCGCCGCGCGCCAGGTGCTCGATCAGGTCGGCCTCGTCGAGTTCGACGAGCCGGATCGCGGCGGACCGCTTCACCGGGCCGGTCTCGTCCACCAGGGCGGCGTACTCCGCTTCGCGGCTGGTCATCAGCAACGGCCCCTCGTGCCTGCTGATCGCGCGCAGCCCGGTGCCGCGCCGGGGTTCGGCGATCTCGTCGAAACCGTCGAGCACGGGCAGGACCAGCTCGGAATCGACCAGGTCGGCGGCCGTCCGCCTGCCACCCGGCTGCGGGTAGTCGTGCGCGAGCCGCTCGATCAGCCAGTTCCGGAGGCCGATCGCGCTCGGGTCCCAGGCCCCGAGGTCGAAGCGGACCGGCACCGGGCCGCCGGCCCACCGGCCGCCCCGCTGCCGCTGCGCCAGCACCCGCAGCACGAAGTCGACGGTGAGCACCGTCTTCCCGGACCCGGCGGGCCCCAGCACCACGAGCCGTCCCCACGGCAGCGCGCCGTAGGTCAGCAGGATCCCGTTCGCCTCCTCGTCGAACACGCCGGAGAGGTCGATCGGGGCGTCCGCCCGGTCGCCGCGCCAGTGGCCGCTCAGCCGGTCCGGTGCCGCCTCCCACCGCACCGGCAGCGCCTCGTGCTCGCGCAGCACCCGCGCCTCCTCCCGCTTCCAGCGGGTGCGCACCTCCCGCGCGAGCACGCGCAGCGGCTCGTCGAGCGCGGTGCGCCCGGCGTTCCCGATCAGGTCGCCGTGCAGGACCCCGCCCTGGACCACGGAGTGCACCTGGGCACCCGGTGCGATGTTGACGGCGTTGCGCACTTCAGGTGGGCAGGAGCGCTCGTCAGAACCCGACATCCCCACGACCTCCCCGGAGGGCGGCCCCGCCCGCCCCGGAAGGACAAGGTCCCACAACTCGGGGCCGCTGAACACGGCCGCGCTGCGACCGGATCACCCGAAAACTCCTTGGCATATGCCGAAAAAGGCGGAAGTTCGCGCACTGGTGCGGAATGTTGCCGCCGCGATCACCCGACTGGCCGCTGGAACCCGGTGCCCGGCCTTGGTTCGCTCAGCACGGCACCCGTCAGGGGAGGCGGGTCGACCTCATCCGGGGGAACCTGATGCGAACCGAACACCGGACCGGGCCGCGCCGCTGGGCCGCCGCGCTGATCGCCCTCACCGCCACCGCCGGGCTGACCGGACCGGCGGCGATCGCCGAACCCGCACCGCCGCACTTCGCCGACGGGCACGGGATCACCGTCGTCGGGCAGCCGGAATGGCACAGCGCGCGGACGTTCACCATCACCGTGCGCACCGACCAGGTGCCGGAGCACCCGGTGCTGCCGGGCCAGGTCTCCGGCGAGCACGTCGTCATGGTGACGCTGCCCGACGGCTACGACGGCACCACCCGCTACCCGGTGCACTACACGCTGCACGGCTCGCCGGAGTACCCGAACGCCGTGCAGAACATGGAGATCACCGAGGAGGCCACCGCGGGCGTCCCGCTGATCACCGTGGAGCCCAACGGCGGCGGACGGGGCTGGTACACCAACTGGGTGGCGCCGGGGAACTCCGGCGTGCAGAACTGGGAGACCTTCCACCTCGACCAGCTGATCCCGCTGATCGACGACAACCTCGCCACCATCGCCACCCGCGAGGGGCGCGCGATCTCCGGGCATTCGATGGGCGGCTTCGGCGCGTTCCACTACGCCGAGCACCGGCCGGACCTGTTCCGCTACGTCGGCAGCTTCTCCGGAGACCTCGACCTGGTGAACCCGGAGATGCGCGCCGCCGTCACCGCCTCGGCGTTGTGGGACGGCGCGGGCACGCCGCTCGACCCGCCGGACGCGATCTTCGGGTCGCCGGTGTGGCCGAACGACGGCATCTGGAACGCGCAGAGCCCCGCGCAGCACGTCGAAGCCCTGCGCGGCATGGGCGTCGCGATCTACGCGGGCAACGGCGGGAACCTGCTGGACGATCCGGTCCTGGCCATCGCCGAGAACCGGGTGCGGGAGACCGCCGTCGTCACCGCGGCGAACCTCGCGGCGGCCGGCATCCCGCACGACTTCCTCGACTACGGCGACGGCAGCGGCTGGGGCGAGGGCTGCAACGGCAAGCACGCCCAGCGCGCCTGCCTCCAGGCCGACCACGAGCACTACGTGGGCTTGATCATGAACGTCCTGCGGCACCCCTAGCCCCAGGTGAGTGGCCCGTTCGCCCACGGAGGACGGGCGGGTGGGCCACTCACCCCGGCGAACTCACACCAGGAAGTGGAACAGCGGGCTGTCCGGCGGGACCTGCTGGATGCGGTGCGGGATCGCTTCCATCCGCTTGAGGATCGGGTCCAGGTTCTCGGGGGCGCCGAGTTCGAGCCCGACCAGGGCGGGGCCGGTCTCCCGGTTGTTGCGCTTGACGTACTCGAACAGCGCGATGTCGTCGTCCGGGCCGAGCACGTCGTCGAGGAACCGGCGCAGCGCACCGGGTTCCTGCGGGAACTCGACGAGGAAGTAGTGCTTGCGCCCCTCGAACACCAGCGCCCGCTCCACGATCTCCGCGTACCGGCTCACGTCGTTGTTGCCGCCGGAGATCAGCGACACCACCGTCGAGCCCGGCGCCAGCCCGAGGTCCTGGGCGAGCGCGGCGGGGGACAGCGCGCCCGCGGGCTCGCTGATGATGCCGTCCGACTGGTACAGGTCGAGGATCTCGACGCAGATCTGCCCTTCCGGCACCGCCACCAGGTCCGGCGGGTCCAGCGCGGCGATGGCGTGCGGGTTGCGGCCGACGACGCGCACCGCGGCGCCGTCCACGAACGGATCCAGATCGTCCACGGGGGACGGTTCGCCGCGGTCGAGCGCGAGCGCCATGCTCGCCGCGCCCTGCGGTTCCGCGCCGATCACCCGAACCTGCGGGTGGTTCTCCCGCAGCCAGGTGAGGGTTCCGGCGAGCAGCCCGCCGCCGCCGACGGGCACCACCACCGCGTCCGGGGCCTTGCCGAGCTGCTGGACGACCTCGCGGATCACGGTGCCTTGCCCGGCGATGGTGCGCGGGTCGTCGAACGCGGGGATGAGCGTCATGCCGCTGTCGGCGGCGTCGGCGCGGGCCGCGGCGTCGGCGTCGTCGTAGGTGTCGCCGAGCACGATGACCTCGACGTGGCTGCCGCCGAAGCGCGCCACCCGCTGCCGCTTCTGCCGCGGCGTGGTGCGCGGCAGGTACACGCGGGCGGCGACGCCGAGCGACTCGCAGGCGAACGCCACGCCCTGCGCGTGGTTGCCCGCGCTGGCGCACACGACGCCGCGCTCGCGCTGCTCCGCGGAGAGCTGGCTGATGAAGTTGTACGCCCCGCGCACCTTGTAGGACCGCACCGGCGTGAGGTCCTCCCGCTTGAGCCGCACGTCGAGCCCGTGCCGGGTGGAGAGCCGTTCGTTGTGCTGCAGCGGGGTCGGGGGGATCGTCGTGCTGAACCGCTGGGCCGCGGCGTCCACGTCCGCGGCGCGCACCGGGCTTGGCGACACGTCGTCGACCTCCTGTCGGGTGTTTCGGTGTTGGGGCACGGGAACGAGCATGGTCCTGCCGTTCGGGCGGCCCGGCGGCGGGGGTGGGCCCGTGCGACCGGTCCCCGCCGGTTCGGTGACGCTGCGCACAGGATCTGCCGCGCACCTCACCCGATGTGGACCTCGTCCGATGCGGACGGTCGTCATTGGTGACCCTGCGCGTCGATCTCCCACTGCATGGGAATGCTGAGCCGGACTCGCGTTTCACCAGGTGGACGCGGTAGGGCGTGGCGCGGCCGCCCGTCGTGCCCGCTTCGTCCGGTCTGGCCGGTTCCGGCGTCGCCGCGTCGAGCCAGGGCGGTCGAGCCGCGCCCGCAGCGGCGGACGGCACGCCCGGAACCCGTTGCGGTACCGCCGAACGCGCGGTCCACCGACGAGAAAACCGGGAAATTCAAAGGGGATCGGACCGCGTCGCGGCGCCCTACGATGATCCCGACGTCCCGGCCGCGTCCGCCGCGCGGGCGGGAACTGCGGCGACGCCAGGAGGAATCGATGATCAGGACGTTCCCGCGCCGGACGTGGTGGGCCGCGGTGACCGCGGCCGCGGCCCTGCTGCTCGTCCCCGCGACCGCCGGAGCCGACGACGCCGGCGGCAAGGGCGTCAGCGTCAACCCCGGCGACGGGGTGGACGCGGCGCTGCGCGACGTCGGCGCCGACTGGTTCTACGGCTGGGCCGCCGACCCGCAGGGCGTCACCGCACCCGACGGCGCCGAGTTCGTGCCGATGATCTGGGGCGCCGACTCGGTGAACCCGCAGGACCTGGACGCGGCGAAGGAGTCCGGGTCGACGCTGCTCACCTTCAACGAACCGGACTTCGACGAGCAGGCCGGAATGACCGTCGAGCAGGCCCTCGACCTGTGGCCGCAGCTGGAGGAGACCGGGATGCGGCTGAGCGCGCCCGCCGTCGCCACCGGTGCCGACCAGGACGACGGCTGGCTCGACCGGTTCCTGCGCGGCGCCGAGGAGCGCGGGCTGCGCGTCGACTTCATCCCGCTGCACTGGTACGGCGGCGACTTCTCGCCGCAGGCCACCGATCAGCTCCGCGACTACGTGCAGGCCGTCCACGACCGCTACGGGAAACCGGTGTGGGTCACCGAGTACGCGCTCATCGACTTCTCCGGGGACGCTCCGCGCTACCCGGACGAGCAGCAGCAGGCGGACTTCGTGCGCGACTCCGCCGCCATGCTGGACGGACTGCCGTTCGTGGAGCGCTACGCCTGGTTCACCCTCTCCACCGGGACCAGCCCCACCGGCCTCTACGACGGTGCCGAACCCAACGCCGCCGGCACCGCCTACCGCGACGCCCCCTGACCGCTCGCCCGGCCGGGCAGGACCAGGACGAGCGCCAGGCCGGTGACCAGGCCGAGGCTGCCCATGCTCAGCACCTGGTCGAGCAGGCCGTACATGTGCAGCATCGTGCTGTGGAAGCCGAAGTGCAGCGCGTTGAACACCAGCCACGCCGCACCGGCGGCCCGGGTGAGCACCACGTCGTCGACCCGCCGCAGCGCCGCACCGCTGAGCGTCGCCAGCGCCAGGAACATCGCGCCGGTGTCCCGCGCCAGGTGCTCGTTGTACGGGCCCAGCCGCGGCAGCCAGTCCAGGCCGAAACCCGGGAACGAGGCGTGCCAGGACTCCGGCGCGACGAAGGCCCAGAACCCGGTGCTCGCCCCCACCAGCAGCAGCACCACGAGGCATGCGCGGTCGACTCGGGTTTTCACGGGTGCGATACCTCCTGCGGGGGTGGCGGATGGGGCGGTCACCGGTCGGCGAGGGCGTCGAAAGCGCGGCGCACGTGCCGCACCAGGTCGAGCCGCAGCGTCTCCTCCAGGGTGAGCCAGCGGTGCTCGTCGTGCTCTTCCGGCGCGGTGACCACCTCCGCCTCGGGATCCGCTTCGGTGCCGAGGAAGGTGACGGTGTGGTAGCAGATCGGCCTGCCGCGCGTGTCGGCGTTGCTGAACCGGGCCAGCTCATCGGTGGCTCGGACGACCAGCCCGGCTTCCTCGGCGGCTTCGCGTTCGGCCGCGGCGCGCAGGTCCTCGCCCGGTTCGACGGTGCCACCGGGCAGGTCCCACCGGCCACCGAGGTAGCGGTCCGCGCCGCGCTTGAGCACCAGGTAGCGCCCCGCGCGTGCCACCAGCACGTGCGCGACCCAGCGGTGGTCGTCGAACCGGAGTCCGTCGTCGTCCAGCGTCATCCCTCGTCTCCCGGTGCTGCCTCGGGTGCGGATCGAGCTTCGCATGCCGGGCGCGGCAGGATGGGGGCATGGTCGAGCAGAGTCTCTGGATGCAGAAGGTCGCCGCGGACCCCGGGCACTCGGACTGGTACGTCGAGCGGATGCGCGGGCTCGCCCGGGCGGGTGATGACCTGGCGGGCGAAGCCAGGCTGGTGGACGCGATGGTGCCGCGCGGCGCGCGCGTCCTCGACGCGGGCTGCGGGCCGGGCCGGGTCGGTGCCGCGCTGGCGGCCGCCGGGCACCGGGTTGTCGGCGTCGACGTGGATCCGACGTTGATCGCGGCTGCCGAGCAGGACCACCCGGGGCCGCGCTGGCTCGTCGCGGACCTCGCCGAGCTGGACCTGCCCGCGCGGGGGATCGACGAGCCGTTCGACGCGATCGTGTGCGCCGGGAACGTGCTCGCGTTCCTCGCCCCCGCCACCCGCCGCGAGGTGCTGCGCCGCTTCCGCGCGCACCTGGCGCCGGAGGGCCGGGTGGCCGCCGGGTTCGGCGCGGGCCGCGGGTACGAGTTCGACGAGTTCTTCGCCGACGTGGCCGCCGCCGGCCTGGAGGTGGACCTGGCGCTGTCCACCTGGGACGTGCGACCGTTCACACCGGACTCGCAGTTCGTGGTGGCCCTGCTGCGCCGCTGAACCCCGATTCGGCCGAACGCCGGGGCCGGATGGGTAGAACTGCTCATGCGGCAGGGTCCGCCACGCCGGGATAGTGAAGATCGAAGCACTTGATCCACTTCTCTGGGAGGCTCACCCCATGCACGGCCCACGGCGCACCCCGGCCACCGCAGCCCTCCACCGGTACCTGTTCAACCCGGCGGGGCTGGGCTACTTGGCGCTGGTCGCGGTGGTGTGGGCGTGGATCGCGCTGGACGTGCTGCTGTTCGACCACACCGACAACAGCCTCGTCGGCATGTGGGGATTCCTGGTCACCGCACCGACATCGCTGGTGTTCGTGCAGCTGTCCGGGCCGGCGCTGTGGGGTGGTGTGCTGCTCGCCGCCGTGCTGCAGGCCCTGCTGCTCGGCGTCACCTACGCCGGAGTCCCGGTGAAGCGGACCCGCACCCGCAAGCGCCGCACCCGGACCACCGCGAAGACCAAGACCGCTGCGAAGGCGAAGACCACCCCGAAGCGCCGCCCCCAACCCACCAGGCGAACCCCTGCCCCCCGAGCCCGAGCCGTCACCGGAGCCCGCTAGTCCACTGTGGACTCGGTGCTGCCGTGGCCGGGTCGTGTTCGGCTTCGGTGACGGGGGGCGAGCGGCCGCACCGATGGTCATCCGCGCGTGGACCGCAGCATCGAGGGGCCGGTCCCGGGTGCGGATCGCCCGCGAAGCAGAGCGCCGGTCCTGCGTCGCTGCCGCCCCGATCGGTTCGGAACCGCGCGTTTCACCCCTCGTCCAGGTCGAGAGCCAGCTGCTCGGGGTTGTCCGGCAAGCCGTGCGGATTCTCCAGATCGCGGATGAACCCTTCGTCCCCCTCGAACTCGATCAGCGGCCGGAAGTGGTCGCGGACCTTCGCGGGGATGTCGTTGTCGACGATGATGAGCTGCACGTTTTCGAACCGTCCACCTGCATGCCTCCGGCGTTCCTCGAAGTAGTCGCTGATCCTCGTGTACATCCGCGTGACCAGGTCCTGATCGGGGTCGCTCGGCCCCATGTTCTTCTGCGGTGAGTCCAGGACCAGCAAAGTGGGGAGTTGGGACCGCATCGGATCTTCCAGGGCGTGCATCAGCAACGCCAGGCTGTAGGCGACGGACACAGCGGTGCGCGAGCCGCCGCCCCGTTGGCCGAAACCCTGCTCGTCGACCATCGGCAGCAGCGTCTCCGGGTGGAGCCGGGCGCGTCCGGTGGACCAGGGCAGGTCGAACGAGTCCACGATGCGGCGGAACAGGTCGTCGATGTGCTGGAGGACGTCCTCCGGCTTGGTCAGCTCCGCCTCGGCCCGGTCGAGTTCACCGCAGGTCAGCTCATGCTGGTGTTCGAGCTCCTCGATTTCGCGCTGCTGTCGCACGAGCCGTTCGTGCGGCTCCCGAACCCGTTCCAGCGCCGTGATCCGCGCGCGCAGGGATTCCAGTTCCGCGGTGGCGGCAGCGATCGCGTCGACGTGCGGGGCGATCGCGTCGGAGACGTCCCCGTCGAACGCGGTTCGGGCATCCGCGTGCTGCTGCCGGGCGTGGTCGACGGCAGCACGAGCCCGGTCCAACTCCTTCTGATGCCCGTCGAGCGGTCCGGCGGCCCGCTGCCGCCGCTGCCGCAGCCGCTGTGCTTCCGCTGCTCGCGCCGCATCCGGGAGCGGTTCGGTGCACAGGCTGCACCGTCCCGGGGGAACCACGCGTGAGCTGAGATCCCCGCCGCAGGCGGTGCACGTGTCGTAGCGCAGCAGTGGCAGCGCCCGGCCTCGCTCGTCCGGGACGGTGGGGTCCTTCGCCAGCTCTGCCAGGGAAGCGTCCAGGTGGGCGAGTTCGCGAAGCGTCGCATCGCGCTGCCGCAGTGCGCGGTCCAGGTCGTCCTCGCTGGACGACAGCCGCTTTCGCGCGTGCTCCAGCCGGTTCCGCAAGTGGTCGGCGAACCGGGTGGCTGCTTTGGCTTGCTTGCGCAGCTCGTGGAGCCGCCGTGCGGCCTGCGCTTCTCCCGCCCGGAGCCGGGTCAGATCGGCGTCGAGTGCCACGGACTCGGTCGCAGGTGACTCATCGAGGAAGGCCCGGATCCGCGCGACGTCCCGCCGACGGCTCTCGACCAGGTTGCGCAGCTCGCTCGTGCGAGTGCGCAGCCGTTCCGACTTCTCACTGGTCAAGCCCAGTAGCAGTGCGGCCACGACGCGCCGAGCCGCGTCCTCGGACCGCGGACGGATGACGAACCGTTCGCTGTCGTCCTGCCGGATGTGCAGGTACGGAAGCAGATCGTGGGCGAAGGAGAGCCGCCTGTCCCTGGCGAGTCGCACCGACGCGAAGGCGTCGTCGAGCCCCAGCCGGGCGAGCAACCAGTCCGACAACTCCTGCTGGTCGCCTTGCCGCCGGACCGGCAGGGACGCGATCCGTCCACCGGCCGGCGTCAGCACGTCGACAGCGTTCGGTTTGCGGCGTGATCGGTGGAGGACGACGTCCTCGTCCCCGATCCGTACCCGAGCCCGGACCGAGACCAGCCGTTTGTGAACCGCGCCCCGGAACTGCACCTCCCGGCCGAAGACGTAGTCGATGCAGTCGACCATAGAAGTCTTCCCGCGGTCGATCGGGCCGACGATCGCGACCAGCCGCCCCGACAGGTCGTAGGGTTCCTGCCAGCCCCGGCCGTCCTCGACCGCGAGCGACTCGATCCGCAACGTCGCGCCCATCCGGTTCCTCCTCGCCTCGTGCCGGCCTCGGCTTGCACCATGGCGTGGGCCCCATTGGGGAGGGGAGCGGAACGCTGGGGGTTCACCCCGTCGCGCCCGCAAGATCACCCAGGAAGATCATCGGTGCGCGCATCGTCGTCAGCCGTCCGGATTCCGGCGTTGCAGGAGCATGTGCTGGGCGAGGCGGGCGAGTTCGCGGGTGGCGGGGGAGAGGGTGGTGTCCTGCCTGCGCACCAGCGCCACCGTGTCGTGCAGCGGTTCGCGGAAGCCGGTGGTGTGCAGGGCGCGCGGGAACCCGGCCCCGCCTGCGACGGCGCCGGCGACGATGGTGTCCCCTATGCCGCGTTCGACCAGCGCCAGCGCGGATTCGACGTGCTCGACCTCGATCCGCGGTTCCAGCTTCACCCCGGCGAGCTGGGCGCGGTCGGCGAGCTGGCGGCGGGTCGGGTCGCTCCAGCCGTAGTGCGCGTCGTAGAGGATCAGGCTGGCGCGCGCGACGTCCTCGATGCCCACCGGTTCCGCGGCGCGCGCCGGATCGGCGGTGACGTAGCGGACCTCGTCGCGCAGCAGCGGCGTCACCTCCAGGCCCTCGTCGTCGATGGGCAGCACCACCAGCCCGGCCTCCACCGTTCCGGCGGCGACGGCGGCGGCGACCTCCACCGAGTTCAGGCCGATCAGCCGGATTCGCACGTCGGGGTGGTCGTCGTGGAAGCGCTGCGCCAGGTCGGACAGCAGGTAGTAGCCGGCGTTGCGCAGCAGGCCGAAGGTGGCGACGCCGCCGTGCAGCGAGCGCACCGAGCGCAGCGCCTGCGCGCCCTCGTCGGCGGCGACCGCGGCCCGCTCCGCGTGCGGTAGCAGCGCCTCGCCCGCCGCGGTGAGCACCAGGCGGCGCGCGCCGCGGGTGAACAACCGGGTGGCGTGCTCGTCCTCCAGCTTGCGGATCAGCTCCGACACCGAGGCCTGCGCGATGCCCATGGTGGCCGCGGCGGTGGTGAACGAGCCGGTCCGGGCGGCGAGCAGGAACGCCCGCAACTGCTTCAACGTCACAGGGAAACCCTATGCCAGGCGCAGGGAATTCTCACCTTGTCCTGTGCTTCGCGCGTTCGTAGGGTTCGCGCCATGCGCTTCGCACCTTCCCTGCTCACAGAGCTCGGCGGCTCCTGCCGCCGCCTCAAGACCCCCGCGCACGACGGCCCCGCGGCCCAACGCGAACCGGCGGTGGTGCAGCGGGTCTCCGAGATGCTCGCCGCGATCGAACGCGACGGGATGGACGCCGTGCTGCGCTACGCCCGCGAACTCGACGGCTGGACCGCCGCCGACGTGGAGCTCGACGCCGCCGCCATCGCGAGCAGCGGGGACCGGCTCACCCCGGCCCACCGGGAGGCGCTGGAGCTCGGCGCCGAGCGGACCGCCGCGTTCGCCCGCGCGCAGCGCGACCACCTGCGGGACTTCGAGACCGAACTCGCCCCCGGCCTGATCACCGGGCACCGGTACGTGCCGGTGCAGCGGGTCGGCGCCTACCTGCCGGCGGGGCGCTTCCCGCTCACGGCGGGCGCGTTCATGACCGTCGGCGTGCCCAAGGTCGCCGGTGTCGAGACCGTGCTGGCCTGCACGCCGCCCGGGCGCGACGGCACCTCGGACCCGGCGGTGCTCTACTCCGCGCACCTAGCGGGCGCCGACCGCGTGTACGTGCTCGGCGGGGTGCAGGCGCTGGCCGCGATGGCGTTCGGGCTGCTCGGCGAACGCCCGGTGGACGTGCTGGTCGGCGCGGGCAACGCGTTCGTCGCCGAGGCGAAGCGGCAGCTGTTCGGCACCGTCGGCATCGACCTGCTCGCCGGGCCCTCCGAGGTGGCGGTGCTCGCCGACGACACCGCCGACCCGGAACTGGTCGCCGCGGACCTGCTCGGCCAGGCCGAGCACGGGGTGAACTCGCCCGCCGCCCTGATCACCACCTCCGAACGGCTCGGCCGGGAGGTCATCGCCGAGGTGGAGCGGCAGCTCGCCACCCTGTCCACCGCCGAGATCGCCGGGCCCGCCTGGCGCGACCACGGCTCGGTGACCTGGGCCGCGGACGCCGAGACCGCCATCGCGCTGATGGACGACCTCGCGCCCGAACACCTCGAAGTGATCACCGCCGACGACGACCGCTACCACCGGGAACTGCGCAACTACGGTTCGATCTTCCTCGGGCCGTGGAGCACCGTCGCCTACTCGGACAAGGGCATGGCAGGCACCAACCACGTGCTGCCCACGGCGGGCGGGGCCAAGCACAGCGCGGGACTCTCGGTGTCGAGGTTCCTGAAGCCGCTGACCTACCAGCGCGTCGCCGAGGAGGCGACCCCGCTGCTGGCCGACGCCGTGGACGTGATCTCCGAGTACGAGCGGATGGCCGCGCACCGCGCCACCGCCACGATCCGCACCGATCGCTACGAGAAGGGACAGCGCTAGATGAGCGGCAAGTCCGACGAGCAGAACCCGAAGGCCGCCCCGCAGCGGGAGGACCGGCGCGGAGCTCCCGAGGGCACCATGCACCCGCCCGCGCGGACCATGCCGACCGACCACGCCATCCGCGTGGACTCCGGGCACGGCGCGGACGAACCGCTGCGCGTGCCGGGGGAGCGCAGGCAGCCGATGCGCGGGTTCGAGGACACCTACACCGACATCGTCGACTACATCGTGCGGATCACCCACCGCATCTGGGAGGACCAGGACGTCGGGTACATCTACGACACCTACAGCCCCGGTTGCCGGCTGCACGGCGACAACGGCTACTCCTACGGCGTGGAACAGCTCGTCGACGGCACCATGCAGTCGATCAACGCGTTCCCGGACTGCAGGCACTACGCCGACGACGTGATCTGGGCGGGCGACGAGGACCAGGGCTTCGTCACCTCGCACCGCGCCATCAACATCGGCCACCACACCGGGCCGTGGCGCTGGGGCCCGCCGACCGGGCGCAAGCTCGACACGTGGGTGATGGCGAACTGCGTGGTGCGGGAGAACGAGATCTACGAGGAGTGGGTCCTCTACAACACGGCCGCCAAGCTGCAGCAGCTCGGCGTGAACGTCGTCGAAGCGGCCCGCACCTACGGCAACGAGGGCGGCATCGCCCCGCTCACCGCGCGCCAGTTCAGCGAGCCGCAGCGGCTCGTCGGCGGCCGCAAGCCGGAGGCGCTGCCGCTGCCCACCGACGGGTTCGACGTGGAGCGGACGGTGCGGGCGCTGTTCCACAACGTCTACAACCGGCGCGACCTGAGCACGTTCGACCGGGTGTACGCGGACGCGGTGCGCTGGCACGGCACCACGAACCGCACCGGGAGCAACCGCTCCGACGTGCGCGGCATGGCGCGGGCGCTGCTGGCCACGTTCCCGGACCTCGGGGTCGCGGTGGACGAGGTGTACTGGATGGGCAACGAGGCCGACGGCTTCAGCGTCTCCGTCCGCTGGTCGGGCGTGGGCACGCACCGCGGCTACGGCCTCTACGGCGCCCCGACCGGTCGCCGGGCGCAGTTGTGGGGGATGTCCCAGCTGTACTTCTCGGGCGGGCGCATCGTGGAGGAGTGGTCGCTGTTCAACGAGTTCGACGTGCTCGCGCAGCTGCTGGCGGACGTGCCGCCCGCCGAGCTCGGATGAGCCGCCCGTGACCCGGGTGCACTGCGCCCAGCTGGCCCCGCGCGTGGCCGACCTGCCGCACAACCGCGAGTTGTCGGCGTCGGCCGTGCGCGGGGCCGCCGCGCGTGGCGCCGACGTGATCGTGCTGCCGGAACTGGTGACGTCCGGCTACCGGCTGAGCTCGGTGGCCGAAGCGGCGTCGGTGGCGGTCACCCCCGACGACCCGCTGTTCGCGGAATGGGGCCGCGCCGCCCCGGATTCGGTGGTGGTGGGCGGGTTCTGCGAACGCGGCGCGGGCGGGGAGCTGCACAACAGCGCGGCGGTGCTCGACCGCGGGGAGCTCGTCGCCGCGTACCGCAAGACCCACCTGTGGGACGAGGAGAAGCTGCTGTTCACCCCCGGTTCGGCAGCACCGCCGGTGCTGGACACCAGCCGGGGCCGCATCGGCGTGCTGATCTGCTACGACCTCGAATTCCCCGAGCTGACGCGGAAACTCGCGCTGGAGGGCGCGGACCTGCTGGCGGTGCCGACGAACTGGCCGCTGGTCCCGCGCCCGGCGGGGGAGCGGCCTCCGGAGGTCGTCATCGCGATGGCGGCGGCGCGGGTCAACGGCGTCGCCATCGCCTGCTGCGACCGCGCCGGGACCGAACGCGGCACCCGCTGGACCGAGGGCTCCGCCGTCATCGACCACGAGGGCTGGGTGCGCGCCGAAGCGGACGAGTCCGGCTGCGCCGAAGCCGACCTCGACCTGGCGGCGTCCCGCACCAAGCGGCGCACCGCCCACGCCGACCTGTTCGCCGACCGCAGACCCGAGCTGTACTGAGCGCGCATCGAACGGTCCGCCCGAGCCGCCCGCCCGGGTGGGCCGTTCAGCGCGCGCCGCGCGCAGGGGGAGCGGATCCGAGCCGGTCGAGCGAGCCGGTCGCCTGGTGCCGGCGAGTCGTTCACCTCGTGCTGCGCGCAGGCGAACGGCCCGACTGTCCGATGTGGCCAGTCGGGCTGTTCGGCCGGATCACAGCTCGCGGAAGGTGGTCAGCAGGATGTGCGCGAGGTTGTAGACGACGAAGTCGGCGTCCTCGACGGCACCGGCCCCCGCGCTGGAGACGATGCTCATCACCGCGGCACCGGCCGCCCGCGCCTGCCGGTGCACCTCGGCCTTCGCCCGCCCCACGGCGGCGTCCCCGGGCGGAACTCCGAGCGACACGGCCAGATCGGCCGGACCGACCCACACCGCGTCGACACCGTCCACCGCCGCGATCTCCGCGGCGCGCTCGACGCCCGGCCCGGTCTCCACCATCGCGATCACCAGCACGTCCTGCGCGGCCGCCAGGTGCTCCGCCGCCGAGACGGCGCCGAACCGGCCCGCCCGGCTGTAGGTCGCGAACCCGCGGTCCCCGCGCGGCGGGTAGTGCGCCGAGCGCACCACGTCCTCCGCCTCCCGCGCGGATTCCACGTGCGGCACCACGATCCCCTCGGCACCGAGGTCGAGGATCCGCAGCACCTGGTTCGGATCGGCCCGCCCCACCCGCACCAGCACCGGCAGGCCGTGCGCCTGCGCGAGCGCGAGGTGCTGCTGCAGCGCCACCAGATCGTCCGGCCCGTGCTCGCAGTCGACGAGCACGTAGTCCAGCTCGGCGACCCCGGACAGCTCCACGAGCATCTCGGCGGGCAGCCGCAGGATTCCGCCGCGCAGGCGCTCGCCCGCGCGCAACCTCGCCTTCAGCTTCACCGGCCCACCATCCCCGCCGAGAGGTCCACGTCCGCGGCGCACAGCCCCGGCATCCGCAGCATCGCCACCAACGCCGCGCCCACCTCGTCCTCGGTGACCATCCGGCCGAGCGCGGCGCGCGAGACGAACTCCGCCTCGGCCTGCTCGACGGTGGTCCCGGTCCGCTCGGCCTCCAGCCAGAAGTTGCGCGCCATCCGCGGCCCGTCCACCGGGCCGGGCGACAGCGAGTTCACCGCCACCCCGAGCGGCCCGACCTCGGCCGCGAGCGTGGTGGTCAACCCGAGCACCGCCATCTTCGAGGCGCAGTACGGAGTTCTGCGGGCCAGCGGCCGCTTCCCGGACACCGAGGCCACGTTGACGACGTCGCCCGCCCCGCGCGCGGTCATCGCGGGCAGGAACGCGCGGCACACCAGGTACGTGCCGCGCACGTTCGCGGCGAACACCTCGTCCCACTCGGGTGGCTCGATCTCGGTCAGCGGGGCGACCGGGCCGGCGATCCCGGCGTTGTTCACCAGGATCGAGACCTGCTCGTCGGCCAGCAGTTCCGCCAGCGCCGCCACCGAATCCGGGTCGGCGACGTCGCAGGTCTCCGCCCGGCCCGCGCCCGGCAGCCCGGCCACCGTCTCCGCCAGCGACTCGCGGGTGCGGCCGACCGCGATCACCCGGGCGCCCGCCGCGGACAGCGCCCGGCACATCGCCCGGCCCAGCCCGTTGCCGCCGCCGGTGACCAGCGCGGTGCGGCCCGCGAGCTCAGGCGCGGGCACGGTCGGCCCATTCCGGGGTCGCGTCGCCGAACTTCGCGGCCCGCACGTCGCCGGAGCGGGCGTGGCCCTCGAACAGCTCGACGCGAGCCGCGCGCCCGCACACCTCGCCGAGCCGCGCGCTCGACGCCGGATCGGTCACCTCCTGGTAGGTCACCGTCTTCAGGTACTTCCCGACCCACAGACCGCCGGTGTAGCGGGCGGCGCCCTTGGTGGGCAGCACGTGGTTGGTGCCGATCACCTTGTCGCCGTAGGACACGCAGGTGCCCTCGCCGAGGAACAGCGCGCCGTAGTCGCGCATCCGCTCCAGCGCCAGCCGCGGCCGCTCGGTCAGCACCTCGACGTGCTCGGCGGCGTAGGTGTCGGCCAGTGCGAAGGCCTCGTCGATCGAGCCGACCACCACGACCTCGCCGTGGTCGCGCCAGGCGGGACCGGCGAAGTCCGCCGTCGGCATCCCGGGCAGCAGTGCCTCCACGTGCCCGAGCACCTCGACGGCCAGCTCCCGCGAGGTGGTGATCAGCACCGCCGGGGAGTCCGGCCCGTGTTCGGCCTGCGAGAGCAGGTCCACCGCCACCACGAACGGATCGGCGTGCTCGTCGGCGATGACCAGGATCTCCGTCGGCCCGGCGAACAGGTCGATGCCAACCTCGCCGAACAGCTGCCGCTTCGCCTCCGCCACGTACGCGTTGCCCGGCCCGGCCAGCAGGTCCACCGAGCTCACCGATGCGGTGCCGGTGGCCATCGCTGCCACCGCCTGCACCCCGCCGAGCAGGTGGATCTCGTCCGCACCCGCCAGGTGCATCGCGGCGACCGTCGCGGCCGGGACCTCGCCGCGGATCGGCGGGGTGCAGGCGACGACCCGCGGCACGCCCGCCACCTTCGCGGTCACGATCGTCATGTGCGCGGAGGCGGTCAGCGGGTAGCGCCCGCCGGGCACGTACGCGCCGACCGCGCCGATCGGCACGTGCCGGTGGCCCAGCCGCACGCCGGGCAGCGTCTCCACCTCGATGTCGTGCAGCGATTCCCGCTGGTGCCGGGCGAAACCGCGCACCTGCTCCTGCACGAACCGGATGTCGTCGAGCACCTGGGCCGGCACGGACGCGACGATCCGCTCGACCTCCTCGGGGGCGAGGCGGAACGACTCCGGGCTCCAGCCGTCGAAGCGCTCCGAGTACTCGCGCACCGCGGCGTCACCGCGGGTGCGGACGTCCTCGATGATCGCGCGGACCCGCTCCCGCAAGGCGGAGTCGTCGGTGGCCGCCTGCTTCGGCGCCGGCTGCTTCAACACTTCGGGCAACGTCGTTCTCCTCGTTCATGGCTCGGCACCGCCGCAGCAGCCGGTTCAGCAGCTCGGCGGTGACCTCGGGGGCTTCGATCGGCAGCAGGTGCCCGGCTCCGGGCACCTCGTGCAGTTCGGCGTCGGGCAGCCGCGCGGCGATCGCGCGGTGGAACTCCGGCGGGCACAGCGCATCCGCCGTCCCGCACGCCACCAGTGCCGGAGCGGTGATGGCGGACAGCACCTCGTGCGCGTCGGTGCGGGTGGCCTGCGCGGCGAGCTGGGTGAGGAACCGGCGCGGGCCGATCCGCGCGGCCATCTCGCGGAACGCGCGGGCGAACTCAGGTGGTGGCTGCGGTTCCGCGAACATCGCGGGCAGGATCTCGTCGACCACCACGGGGAACCCGCCCGCCTGCGCGCGCTGCGCCTGCCGCCACCACGCCTGGTGCTGCTCCGGCCGGGGGGCCGCCGCGTTGGTGGCCAGCGCGGCGAACCCGGCGATCCGCTCCGGCGCCAGCCGCGCCACCTCGAACCCGATGATCGCGCCCAGGCTCAGGCCGGCCAGCACGAACGGGCCATCCACAATGGACAGCACCTGCTCGGCCATGCCGGTGATGCTCGGCGCATCCGGTTGCGCGTGCAGCACCGTCGAGTCCACCGCGGACTCGACCGCGGACCACAGCCCGGCGTCGCAGAGCATGCCGGGCAGCAGCACCACCTGCTCAGCCACGGGACCGCGGCACCAGCGCGTACGGGGCCACGTAACCGTTGTGGTCGATCGAGTACCCGGCGTCCGCGGCGGCCTTGACGACCTCCTCGTCCCAGTCCAGGCGCACCCGCCCGTCCCCGGAATTGATCACGACGAGCTTGCCGGTGTCCTCGCCGACGTTGCGGATGCTGCGCCACGCGCCCGGCGGGACCGACAGCATGTCCCACTCGCCGAGCTCCACCACGACCGGCTCGTGGTCGTTGACGGTGACCTCCCAGCGGCCTTCCTTGACCAGGAGCACCTGCGTCTCCTCGATGCGGTGCCCGGGCACGCCGGCGCCCGGTTCCGCGCGCAGCCACGCGATGTTGTGGCCGTGCGGGTTGTGGATCCGCGGCTCCTGGTCGAGGTCCTCGGTCATGCCGAAGCCGACCACCAGCGCCAGTTCCGCGCCGCCACCGGTCACGTGCGAGCCGAGGAACGGCGTGGAACACCACTCCAGGTCCTCCTGCGTCACCACGCGGCGCCGCATCTTCTCGACGGAGAAGGAGCGCAGCCGCGCGATGTCGGACTCCGCCATCGGGCGCACCAGCTCCACGTCCTCCGGCGGCTCGTCCCCGGCGACCGCGTCGATGAGCCTGCCGTCCTCGGTGAGGTGCAGGCCGTACCCGGCGGCGTCCCGCAGCACGGTCGGGCCCCAGATGATGCCGCCGGTGTCGTCGTGGCCCAGCGAGGTGAACAGCCAGCCGTCATCCGGGCCGATGTTGGTGAAGCCGCGGAAGATCCAGGTGGGGATGGAGGCGATGTCGCCCTCCCGCAGCACCAGCTCGCCCTCGTTCCCGTCGGCGCCCCAGCGCAGCAGGAACTCGCCGCGGAAGCACAGGAACACCTCGGCGGTGAAGTGCAGGTGCAGGTTGTTGGTGACGTCGTGCGGCATCGCGGCCGCGCCGATGTTGTAGCCGTGCGGTTCCCGGAGGTTGATGACCTGCTCGGAGTTCTGCGACACCCCCGGCCCGATCATCGCGTAGTTCTCCTTGCGCTCCGATCCGGGCGTGCGGCAGTCGATGAACGCCTGGTCGCACGACACGAAATCGGTGCGCCGGATGGTCCTGCGCGCGATCTCCGCTTCGTTCACCCGTACCTGCTGCATCCGTGCACCTCCGCGGTTGTGACTACGTATGCATTAGAGCACCGGGCCCCGTGGTGGTCAATGGTCCGCGGTGCGGTCCCGCGTGCTGGATCCATCCGGATCTCGCGGGGAGGGCCCGGCTAGAATCCGTATACCGGGAGGTCGAATGTCGATCACGAGTCATGACGTCGCGAGGTTCGCCGGGGTGTCCCAGGCGACCGTCTCGCGCGCGCTGCGCGGCGACCCGCGGGTGTCGGCGGCGACGCGGGAACGCGTCCGGCACGCGGCGGACGCGCTCAACTACGTGCCGAGCGCGGCCGGACGCAGCCTCTCCACGCACACCACCCGCCGGATCGGCGTGCTGGTCAGCGACCTGGCCAACCCGTTCTACCCGTACCTCGTCGGCCCGCTGCACGACGAGCTGGAGCAGCGCGGCTACCGGATGATGCTGCTGACCGAGCGCTCCGACGAAGCGCTCGCCGCCGAGCAGCTGCTCGACCACTCCATCGACGGCGCTGTGCTCACCACCGCCACCAGCGGCTCCGGGCTGCCGGACGCGTTGCGGCGCAAGCAGGTCCCGTTCGTGTTCCTCAACCGGGTGGACGGGCGCGACGGCGACTCGGCGGTCGTCGACAACGAGCTCGGCGGCAGGCTCGTCGCCGACGAACTGGCCGCGCTCGGGCACACCCGCGTCGCCCTGCTCGGCGGCGTCACCGCGACCAGCACCGGACGCGAGCGCGAGCAGGGCTTCGTCGCCGGGCTCGCCGACGCGGGCATCGCGCTGCCCGCGAGCAGGATCCGGCGCGGTCCCTACGACTTCGACACCGGCTATCACGGGCTCCCCGAACTGCTGGCCGCCGACCCGGATCTCACCGCCGTGTTCTGCGGCAACGACGTGGTGGCGATCGGTGCGTACAACGCGGCGCTGCGCGCGGGCCTGCGCATCCCCGAGGACCTCACGCTGATCGGCTTCGACGACCTGCCGATGGCGTCCTGGGAGGCGTTCACGCTCACCACCGTCCGCTACGACCTGCCGAAGATGGCGCGCGCCGCGGCCCGCCTGCTCGTCGAACGCCTCGCCGGGGACGTGCGCGAAACCGCCCGCCAGGTCGCCTTCCAGCCGGAACTGGTGCGCCGGGGCACTCACGCCCCGCCCCGGTGACCGAACGGCCCGCCGGACGTCGCCGGCGGGCCGCGCACCATCGGGTTCCGGTCAGGCGAACTTGTTCGCGCTGAGCTCCGAGCGGTAGGTCTCCTTCATGAACACCGTGATCACGACCAGCGCCAGCACGGCGGCCACCGCCAAGTACGCCCAGACCGCGTAGATCGTGCCGAACCGGTTCACCAGCAGCGCCGCGACGAACGGCGTCACGCCCATGAACACCGAGAACGAGCTGTTGTAGGCGATGGCGCTCGCGCTGAACCGGGTGCGGGTGGCGAACAGCTCCGCCGAACAGGTCGTCACGATCCCGGTCAGGAAGAACTCCGGGATGATGTAGACGAGCTGGCTGCCGACCGCCGCGCCGAAACCGCCCAGCTCGCCGATCGCGAAGGCCAGCGGCACCAGCGCGATGCAGCAGATCGCGCCGCTGATCAGCATGGGCTTGCGGCCGATCCGGTCGGACAGCTTCCCGGCCAGCGGCAGCAGCGGCATCAGCACCGCCACCGAGATCAGGTTCGACAGCAGCGCCTGTGAACGGCTCAGCCCGAGCTCGCTGACCAGGTACTCCGGGTAGTAGGTCACCCAGGTGTAGGACAGGATCGCCAGCATGATCGAGGCGCCGCAGAACACCAGGATCGCCTGCCACTGCTCGCGGAGCGCCTCGCGGACCGGGGACCGCACGATGTCGGTGCCGCCGTTGGTCTCGCGCAGGAACTCCGGGGTCTCCTCGATGCGGCTGCGCAGCCACAGGCCGACCAGCGACAGCGGCAGCACCGCGAGGAACGGGAGCCGCCAGCCCCACGACTCCAGCTGCGGCTGCTCGAACAGGGTGCTGACCAGCGCGGCGACGCCGGCGCCGCAGAGGATGCCGAGGAAGCAGCTGTTCGAGGCGTAGGAGGTGTAGTAGGCCCGCTGGTTCGGCTTCGCCCACTCCACGATGAACGCGACGGCGCCCACGTACTCGCCGCCGGAGATCATGCCCTGGAAGGTCCGGATCACCACGAGCAGCAGCGGGGCCAGGAAGCCCACCTGCTGGTAGGTCGGCAGCGCGCCGATCAGCGCGGTGGACACGCCCATCATGATGATCGTCCACAGCAGCGCCTTCTTGCGCCCGACCCGGTCGCCCCAGCGGCCGACGAGCGTGCCGCCGAGCGGGCGGAACACGCAGGCCACGGCGAGCACCGCGTAGGTGCTCAGCACCGCGCCCGCGCCGCCGCCACCGGGGAAGAACGACGAGGCCAGCATCGGGGCCATGTAGCCGTAGAGCCCGTAGTCGAACTGCTCGACGAAGTTCCCGACTCCGCCGGCGTACACCGCGCGGCGGATCTGCTGCTTCGTCGCCCGCTCCGGTTTCGCGGCGGTGGGAGCGGGTGCTCCCGGCGTTCCGATGGACATCGGCATCTCCCAGTGGTTCGCGCCCCGTTGCGCGGTCATGCATACGTATGAAGGTTGTCGGAGGCTAGCTCTCGCCCCACGGGGCGTCAAGAATCGCGCGGTGCGGCAGGAGGTTCCGCGCGGCCGGTGCACCGCGGCGGAGAGCAGCCTGAACCGGCCCACCGCCCGGCCGCAAGACCTCGGCCGACCCCGGCGCGGGGTGGTTCGCCGCACCGGCGGCCCGGTGGGCGACCCGGTCGCGCGGGCCGCCCACCCGCGGGTCAGCCCGCCAGGTCGAACACGCCGTAGCCGAACCCGGGCACCACGACCTCGTCACCGTCCACCCGGGCTCCGCCGTCCTCGACGATCCGCGCCCCGGCGAGCCGAGCGTCCGGCACGGCCGCCGCCGCGGGCTCCCGCCGCGGGTTCGTGGTGACCAGGAACCGGTCGCCGCGCAGGTAGGTCAGCGGATAGCCGTCCGCGAGCACCCGCACGTCCGCCCGCGTCCCCAGCTCCGGGTACCGCTTGCGCAGCGCCAGCAGCCGCCGCACCAGGTTCAGCAGCGAACCGGGATCGTCGCGCTGCCCCGCGACCGTCGGCCGCTGCGGATCCGGGTCGATCGGGAGGTACAGCTGCTCGGCGGGGGCGGTGGAGAACCCGGCGTTCGGGCCGCCGTCCCACTGCATCGGCGTCCGGTTGCGCTGCCGTCCGGCGCTGCCCTCGACCTCGGGGAGGCCGTCGACCATCCGCATGCCGATCTCCTCCCCGTAGTACAGCGCGGGGACGATCGGCCAGGTCAGCAGGAACGCGAACGCGGCGGGCAGCTCCTGCGGGGTCCGCACGCCGTCGTTGAGCCGGTTCGCGCTGTCGTGGTTGGCCGTCGGCAGCATGATCCGCCCGCGCCCGATCCGCTCGGTCGCTTCGGTCCACGCGTCGATGAACACCTTCGGGCTGCCCGTTCCCGCCGCGCCGAAGTACGGGTTCTCGTGCCACAGCGACTTCCACGGCGCGCCGTCGCCGGGGCCGTTGACCGGCAGGTAGAAGTCGGCGTCGAACCCGGCGGGCACCGAGGTCTCCGGATCGCCCCACTCGGAGATGAGCACCGCGTCCGGGTGCCGCCGCGCCACCCGCGCCCGCAGGTCGCCCCACAGCCGGCCGGTCTCGACCCACCCCGGGTCGTCCTTGACCAGCGTGGCCGCGAGGTCGCAGCGGAACCCGGCGATGCCCAGCCGAAGCCAGTGATCCATCACCTGGAAGATCTCATCGCGGTTGCGCCGCGGCCCGTCGGCGTCCACCGCCTGGCGCCACGGCTCGGCCGGGTCCATCCGCGCGTAGCCGTAGTTGATCGCGGGCTGCGTGTCGTAGTAGTTCTTGCGGAACGCGCCCGCCCGCGGGCCGGGGGAGGCCACGAAGTCCTCCGGCAGCGAGCCGTCCTCCGGCAGCTGTTCCGGCGACGCCCAGATGTAGCGGTGGTCGGTGTCGTCGCGCAGCGAGCCGAGGAACCAGGGGTGCTGGTCCGAGGTGTGCCCCGCGACGAGGTCGAACAGCACCCGCATGCCGCGCCGCCGCGCCTCCTCCACTAACAGCACCACGTCTTGCTCGTCGCCGTAGCGCGGGTGCACGCCGGTGTAGTCGGCGATGTCGTACCCGGCGTCGGTGAGCGGTGACGGGAACACCGGGTTCACCCAGATCGCGTCGACGCCGAGCCATTCCAGGTGGTCGAGGTGCGCCACGATCCCGCGGAGGTCGCCGACGCCCGATCCGTCGCCGTCCGCGAAGCTCTGCGGGTACAGCTGGTACAGCACGGACTCCGCCAGCCACGGCGGAGTCCCGGTGGTCCCACCCGCCGCCCGCGCCGCGGCGGGCGCGAACGCCGCTCCGGTCACCACGGCCCCGGCTCCGAGCACGAACGATCGCCTGCTGAACCTCATCAGGCACGCCCCTTTCCTTGACTACGTATGCAGGAACATCAACGTACGCACCGGTGCGCCGCGGGGGAACGCCTCCGGCGCATTCCCGCCGCGAGCCGGGGCTTCCGGGCGCCCGCGGCGCGCGCCGGGTTTCCGGGCAGACCTGCTGCCTCGGCGTCCTCCGTCGCGCGTTTTCGCGATCCCGCGCGGGAGCGCGCTGCTTGACTGGCGACACCAGACCGAACGGACGGCGACGTCCGGCGGTCGACCGGGGGAACGCAGGCTGACGAGGAGGGGCGTTGCGCCAGCGCTGGACACATCTCGACGACACCGCGGCGGAAGGCGGCAAGGTCCCCGCCCTCGGCAAGGAGTACTGGCCGCGGGAGGAGGTGCCCGCTCCGGGCGAGGTGTAGCACCGAACCGTCCGGGTCGAGTCGGACGGGCCGGTCGCGCCGTGCGCCGGCGCGAGCGGTTGCCGGTGGTGGCAGCGGTCCGGCGCGCCGTGGCCGCGCAGCACCGGAGCCGCGTGACCCGCAACAGACCGCGCGAGCCGGAGAGGGGGCGCGTTGAAGACCGTGAGCGATGAGGTGCGCACCGGCGGTCCCGGGGGCGGGGCGGCGGAACTGGGTGCAGCGGAATTCCTGGAGCTGCTGGCCGACCAGGCGACCGCGGTCGCACTGGTCCAGGCGAAGTGGGTGGAGGCGGTGCGCGCCGTTCCACCCCCGCCGGACCTCGGCCCGCTCGCCGCCGAGGCGCGGACGGCGTCGCTGGACCTCGTCCGGCGCGACCTGTGGTTCCGCGCCGAAACCGTCCGCGAGACCTGGTTCACCCAGTACGCGCAGTGGGTGAGCTGGTGGGTGGACACCGCCCAACTCGCCCTGCAGTCCGCGGCCGGTCGCCGACACGTGTTACCCGAGCGGGTGGTCGCACTACGACCGCCACCGGCCTACCTGGGCGGACTCGGTGCCGGCGCGCGCGCCCCGGAGCTCCGGCTGCGGTACTGGGGCGCCGACTGGTCCCGGAACTCGCTGCCCCGGTTGCTGGAGGCCGGGGAACTGGAAGAGCTGCTGGCGCTGGCGGACGTCGAGCGGTCGGAGGAGGTCCGGGCCGCCCACCTCGCGCTGCTGTCCGCCCGGAGCGCAGGCGACCTCGCCCTGCACCAGGAGGAGGCGAGGGTGCTCGACCCGGCCGCCATCGACCGGAACTGGGACCTCTACGGCCTCCGCCACCAGTTCGCGTGCGAGTTCGCCCAAAGCGTCCTCGACCACCTCCGAAACCCGGCCCCCGCCTGACCCCGCGGTCCGGCGGCCACGGGCCAGGAGCGGAACAGTCGGGCCGAGCCGGTGATCCCGCGCCGGTCGGCGCGGCGCCGCCGGACCTCGCCGCGGCCCGCCGATTCTGGGCGGCTCACTTGTCCGCGGGTGGAGAACACGCGGGCACGACCGAGTGCACGGCCGGCCGCCGGAGCGCCGAGCTGCGGGTGACCGCCCGTGCGGAACGACGCGATCACGGCGGACGCTATTCCGCGGCGAGCAGCCACAGCCAGGTCGACGGTGCGCCGAACGGCTCGCGGCGCTGAACCCGCAGTCCCGCCGCCGCGAAGGCGTCTTCGTAGGCGCGGCGGCTCGCGATCGGTGTGTCCATGAAGGCGTGCACCAGCTCGAACTCGACGGAGAAGATCGGCAGCGTGCTGGGCGAGGTACCCCAGTCCTGGCTGACGGTGTCGCCGACCAGGAACCACTTGGCGTCGGGGAACACCTTGCGCAGCATCCGCATCGTTCCTGCCGGGTCACCGCTGCTCTCGAACAGGTCGTGCATCATGAGGAAGCTCGTGACCAGCTCGACGCCGGGGAACGTCCGCTCGTCGAGGACGTCGAGGACGTCGGCGCACACGACTTCCACGCGGTGTCCCAGTCCCGCGTCGGCGACGCGTTTGACCGCCTTTTCGCAGGCTCCCCGGCTGGTGTCGATTCCGAGCCCGGTGCGGGCCTCGTTCGATCCGCACAGCCGGATCAACCGGGAGGCATCACCGCACCCGAGGTCCGCGACGGTGCCGAAATCGACGTCCGCGACGACCTCGTGCTCGGTGCGCAGCATGAGTTCTTCGCCGACCAGACCGGAGCCGACGGCGACCTTCCCGCCATCGCGGTCGACGTCCGTGCCGAAGGTGGCCCGGCCCGTGGCCAGGTCGGAGAGGTGGAGCAGCACGTCGCTGTACCCGCCGATTCCCCAGGTGAAGAAACCCCGGTGACGCGCCAGCACCCGTCCGGCGTCGGTCAGCGCGACCGTGCTCGCGGTCCCCGGATCCGACGGAGTGACAGCGGAACTCACCTCGACGTAGCCGAGCAGCGCGGCGGCGCGCAGGAGCGCGAGCAGCTTCGACGGCTCCGCTCCGGTCAGCGGGGGGAGAGCGTCGAACGGTCGCGCACCGTCCTGGAGGTGCTGCCAGACGTTCAGCTCGGTCAGGGCGAAGACCACGTTGGCGCCCACGTAGCCGTTGAACAGCGCCGCCGGTTCGATCACGGGTCCGGTGGCCACCTGGATGCGGCCCTTCGGAGCGCCGAGTCCGGTGTTCAACTCGTCGTGCACTTCGGAGTCTTCGAGGATGGTGGCCAGCGCAGCGCAGAACCGGTCCATCTGCTCCGTCGTACCGACGGTGACCCGCAGGTGGGCGGGCAGACCGAACATGCTCAGGTCCCGGACCAGGATGTCGTGGTCCTGCTTCAGCCGCGCGGCGATCTCAGCGCTGTTGCCGGACGGCTTGACGAGCACGAAGTTCGTGGCAGAAGGCTGGAACGCCACGCCCATCTCGGTCAGGCGCGCGCAGAAGTGCTCCCGCGCCGCGACCGTCTTCCGCCGTACCTCGTCGACGTAGTCGCGGGACTCCAGCGCCGCGGCCCCGGCCTGCTGGACGATTCGATTGACGCTGAACGGCAGCGGCTCCCGGGTCCGGCGGATGCGCTCGACCAGGTCCGCCGGACCGAGCGCACACCCGAGTCGCAGGGATGCCAGCCCCCACGCCTTGGAGAACGTGCGGAGCACCAGCAGACGACGACCGGCGCGGACCGCGCTGATCGCGTATTCGTGGTCCGGCCCCGCGAACTCCATGTACGCCTCGTCGAACACCGGGATCACGCCGGCGGCCTCGGCGGCCGTGAGGATCCGCTCGACGTCGGAGGGTTCGAGCACCGTTCCCGCCGGGTTGTGCGGGTTGCAGACGAACACCAGCGTGGGCGCTCCTGCCTCCGGCGCGGCCATCGCCTGCACCACGGCGTCGACCGGCACCCGGTAGTCGTCCAACGGCAGGCTGTGGACGCGGGCGCCGACC
Organism: Saccharopolyspora gregorii; assembly: GCF_024734405.1. Classification (NCBI taxonomy): domain Bacteria; kingdom Bacillati; phylum Actinomycetota; class Actinomycetes; order Pseudonocardiales; family Pseudonocardiaceae; genus Saccharopolyspora; species Saccharopolyspora gregorii. Next base: position 1,985,722 of record NZ_CP059556.1, read on the forward strand.
ACGCGCGCGGAGGAGACGTATCCGGGGAACGTCGAATCGGTGACCAGAACCGCGTCGTCGGAGCCGAGGAAGGTCATCGAGGTCAGCAGCACGAGTTCGTCGGCTCCGTTGCCCACGACCACCATGTCGGACTTCAGGCCGTGGTACTCGGCGACCCGTTCGCGCAGTTCCGCGCAGTCGCTGTCCGGATAGGACGTGCAGGCGTTGTCGAGTTCCTCGGTCGCCGCGCCGAGCGCGGCGGGTGGTGGCGGATAGGCGCTCTCGTTGCAGTGCAGCCTGAGAACTCCGTCCTGTCGTGCCACTCGTGAGGACCCGGTCTCGGTCGGCATCCGGCCCATGTGTACCCCTTCACGTGCGGATGAGTAGTTCCGGTGATTTCGTCCTCACTGGACAGTCGCGAGGGCGGAGTCGACGGCGGCCGGTGTCAGAACTCGACACCGGGGGACTGGAACGCGGGTCCGAGCACGGTGTCGCCGTCCCCGGACGGCATGTCGTGGAGCTTCTTGGCCTGCACCTGGAGCTGGTACATCAGCCCGACGGAGTCGTCGAGTTCGTCGGGATGGCCGTTGAACACGCGGTGCAACGCGGTGAGCATGTTCGTGTAGGACTCGTCGCAGGCCACCGATTCGCGCCTGCCGGGGGAGTCGGCCGGGAGGCGGTAGGTGTCCGCGTCGTCCACGACCGGATGGACCCCGGCCGGGTCGAAGGGCACCTCGGCTCCCTCGAACACCCACGCACCGCGCTCGTTCCGGATGAGTCGGCGTCCCTCCACGATCTCCTGGAAGCGGTAGTAGTGGCCGAACTCGTCGGGGTCGAGGACGCCGTCACCGTCGAGGTCGTGCGGGCTCCCCTCGCCCTCCTCGATGATCTGGTAGATGGCCAGCAGCGCGGAGCGCTTGTCGGTGACCTTGTAGAGCGTGCCCGGCGCGTCCGGCCAACTCACCTGGCGGGCGGGATCACCGGTGAACAGCGACCCGCCGTCGTCGAGTTCGCAGATCGCCCGCGCGATCTGGTTGTAGAACCAACCGATCGTCTGCGGTGTGTACTCGGCTCGGTTGAACCAGTCCTCCAGAGCCCGCATGGCGCCGTCGTCGGCCTCCAGCACGGAGCCGGAACGGTCCAGCCGCACGCTGTCCGGTGCGATGACGGAACCGCGGAACAGTGCACCGTCCACAGTGGGGTGATCCGGCTGCTCGATCGCCATGAACACGTCCTTGACGTGCTCGCGGGACAGCTTGCGCAGCCGTACGGTCAGATCGGGCAGCACCGGACCGGGAAGCTTGCCAGGATAGGTCGGGACCAAGCCGGGCCTGCCGATCTGCGGTGCCCCGCCCACGGCGTTGAGCAGGTTGCAGACCTGGGCCATGTGCTGCATCTCCTCGATGACCACCCCACGGATCGTCTCGGCGATCCGCACGTTGTGGCCTGCCTTGATCGAGAGCAGCGCCGCGAGGTACGGCGGCACCGTGGCCTGCTCGACCAAGACGGCCTGCTGTAGCACGGCACGCAGTTCTTCGGGACTGCCGATCTCCATCACCGGGGGAGCGGGCTCGGTCCGCAGCCACTTCACGATCATGTCTCGCTTTCCTGGTGAGAGGTCTCGGGTGACGGGCATGTGGTTCGGCGATTCCAGCGGGGCCAGCATCGTGCGGCGGATGTAGGTCCCGTGCCGCGTGACGTGGTGGTAGTTGCCCAGGTCGAAGAGGTCGTGCATGACCGGGTAGAGGTTGGCGTACCGCTGGAAGATCGGCCGCACGTCGCGGTTCCAGGTGGGGCGCTCCGGGCCGGTGTAGCGGTCGAACACCCGCACGCTGAGATGGCCCGACGGCGCGTCCGGTCGTGCGGCGAACCGGTAGGGGATGCGCACGGTGAGCCCGTCGAGCATCGGGCGGGGATGGCCGGGGTCCCGGCCGGTGAGGGTGATGCGCGCACGCCCCTGCTCGTCGGTCGTCACGCTGCGCGGAAACTCCACGACGTCGGACTCTTCGCCGGTACCGAGCGCGATGTCGGTGTGGGCGGCAGGTTGCCCGAAGCGAAACGCGCGGAAGTCGACGGTCGCGGTGTCGTGCCCCTCCTCGGGGTGGAGCCGGAAGACGTACTTGTCGGCGTGGAGCGTCCCGCCGTCGTGGGGCTCGGCGAGCAGCACCTTCGGCGGTCGTGCGTCGTCCACCACTGCCAGCCGTCGACCGGCCACCGCCTCGTGCTGACCGGCGGCGGGCCGAGCGGTGACGATGGCGGCAGTGCGTTCGTAGAAGCCCTGGTCGATGCCGTCGAGCGGAGCGAGCACCTCCGGCGTGCCGTTCTCGTCGAGCGCGGCGAGGCTCAGCGCCGGGAGCTCGACGAGAGGCCCACCGCGTGTCGACGCCCTGATGCTGTTGCCCAGGTCCACGAAAACGATTCCCGAACCGTCCACTCTGCACGGCGCATGGTGGAACGGCGCGCCTTCGACGGGACTCAGGACACGGGCGCCTGCCCAGTGCTTCGGCTGCCCGCTCCGATAGGGCCCGATCGATCCCACCATGCGGCCGTAGGTGAGGTCGTCGCTCCACTCCTCGATCCCGTCCTCGACACCGTCCATGTTGAACTTGATCGAGAGCGTTCCGTCGTCGGTGGTGTCCCGGATCTCGCGCAGGATGGCCGATTCGAGCGGGTCCGCCCACTCCAGGTTGGTCAGCACCGAGTGGTACACCGCCGCCGGGTCGCCGCGGCCGGACGGCAGCGTCGCCCGCATCCACATCTCGTCCATAGCCGCTACGGCGTAGTCGGCTTTCAGGAGTTGGCCGCCCGCCGCGTCCAGGAGTCGCATCCGCAATCCGTAGATCTCGGAGACCAGCTGGTTCTCCGGGTCGAGATCGACGAACTTCCCGTTGGCGCGGAGGTCGTCGTCCCGCACCGTTCCTTCGAGAGCGGGGTCGTCGGCCTTCGACGTCAGGGTGCGGCCGTCGGCGTAGCAGGCGCTGGTGATGCGCAGGTCGTGCAACCGCAGCGCGTTGGATCCGCCAGGGTTCCACAACCCGTTGACGTCCGGGAGCTTCATCCGCCAGTGGAAGCGCGGTTCGAACAGGTCGTTGTCGAAGTACGGCTGGGCGTTGTTCACCGTGGCGGCGTCGGACTGGAACGTACCCGCGAAGTTCAGCCGCGGGTGTCCGAGGTAGGTCACGGTGATCCTCCCACTGTCCGGTCGAGCGTCTGGCTTTCGTCGTGCAGCGGCCCGGCCGGATGCGCTCTGGGCCGCGAGGGACGTCGAGATGTCCCTGCCAACGACACGATCGGGACCTTCCGGCACCGGTGCAAGGCCCTGAAGCCAGGAATCCGTCCCGAGACGGCGCTTTCACCCTGGACTTAACCGTCCATCGTGGACGATGCGTCGAAGCGTGGGCGTCATGTGCCGAACTCGACCGGCAGTTCCTTGGCGAACCGGAAGTTGATGCTGTCGAGCCAGTCCAGGTCGTCGGTCCGCAGCCTGAGTTCGGTCGTCCGCTCCAGCAGGACGCGCAGCGCGATCTCGATTTCGGCGAGCGCGAGCGAGGCCCCGAGGCAGTAGTGGATGCCGTGTCCGAACGACAGGTGGTCGGTCGCTTTGCGGGTGATGTCGAGACGATCCGGGTCGTCGTAGCGGCGTGGGTCGCGGTTGCCCGCCCCGAGGACCAGGGTGACGGACTGGCCCTGCTCGACGTGCTGGTCGCCGACCTCCATGCCTTCCAGCGCGACACGGGTGGTGAACTGCACCGAGCTGTCGTACCGCATCAACTCGTGGACCGCGACCTGGCAGAGGTCGGGATCGGCCCGGAGCCGGGCGAGCTGATCGGGGTGGCGCAGCAGCGCCAGGACCGCGTTGCCGATGAGGTGGGTCGTGGTGGCCTGTCCGGCGTCGATGAGCAGCAGGAAGTTGGCGAAGACCTCGTCGTCGGTGTAGGTCTCGCGTTCGAGCTGTCCGGCGATCACCTGGCTGAAGAGGTCGTCGGCGGTACCCGCACGTCGCTTCGCGGCCTGCTCGTCGAAGGCGGCCCGCAGGGAGTTCACCCGGGGGACTTCCGCGCAGGACTGGGTGAAGAACTCGTGCAGCAGACCTTGCCAGTTCTCCAGCAGCGGGGTGGCGTGGCCGGGCACTCCGGCCAGGTGTGCGATCACGTTCCGGGACAGCGGCTCGGAGAAGTCGCCGATGACGTCCATGTGCCCCTGGTCGAGCACCGCGTCCACGAGTTCCGCCGCGCGCTCGGTGATCAGCGGGCGCATCTCCCGGATGAACCTCGGGGTCAGACCCGGTTTGATGATGCGGCGCAGGCGGGTGTGCTCCGGCGGCTCGTTGAACAGCATCATGTCCGACAGCGCGCCGGCGAGCGGCTCCACATCGGAGCGGACCGATGCCGGGAGCTGGGCGTGGAAGTCTTCGATGCGCGCACCGGAGAGCCGGTCGTCCTTGGAAAGCTGCGCGATCTCGGCGTGACCGAGGACGATCCAGCTCCGCATCCAGTCGTCCCACTGGACCGGGCCGTCCTCGCGCATCGCGTGGTACAGCGCGTAGGGATCAGCTGCCCAGTCCGGCTGGTAGAGGCTGAGCAGGCTGAGCTTGCTCGAGGGAGCCATGCGCGTGAGGTCCTTCCCGCATCGGCAGCGAAGCGTCGTCGCGCGGATTCCCCGGAAAGGCGCGGGTGAGCGTGCTGCGCTGTGCGGCGAGTGTGTCAGCGGAGGTGCACCGGGACAACGGTTTCGGGTCGCTCAGGGGCATCCGTTAAGCGCCGGCGAAATCAGTCCTGTGTGGACTGCGGAGCGCACGCCGGCTGGGCGCTGTTCACCTGCCTCCGGACCCCGACGCGCAGGTTCCCTCCCGCTGGTACGGGAGGGAACCGGGCGGGGCGGGTCAGTCGGACCCGATCGCCTCCAGCATGTTGGTGCGTGCCGCCCGGTGGGCGGGCCATAGCGAGGCCAGCACACCGACGATGACGATCCCGACCAGGGCGAGCAGGATCAGCGTCCACGGGAGCGTCGCCCGGGACAGCGCCTGCCCGAGCATCGCGTGCTGCATCACCGTCCCGGTACCGACTCCGACACCGACCCCGAGGATGCCGCCGAACAGGGAGATCACGATGCTCTCCACCCTGATCGTACGGCGGACGAGGGCGCGGCCGGCTCCGACCGCGCGGGTCACGCCGATCTCGCGGGACCGCTCCATCACCGAGAGCGCGAGCGTGTTGACGACGCCGAAGACGGCGATCACGATCGCGACGCCGAACATCGCGTACATGACCAGCAGGCCGTACCGGAACTCCTCCACCCGGTCGGCGATCACCCCGTCCCGATCGGTGATCGAGATCTCGGGACGGTCCTGGAAGGCGGTCGCGATGGCCTCGCGCGCGGCCTGCGGGTCGGGGCCGCCGGCGTAGACCGTCGTGACGTGGTCGCGCAGGTGCGGCGGTGCCAGGGCCTGGTCGAAGAAGATGCTCGCCTGTGCTTCGGTGGCGTCGTAGACGCCGACCACCGCGGTCTTCACCGGCGTTCCCTCGACGACCAGCTCGAGCGGGTCGCCGACCTCGAGGCCGAGCATGTTCGCCTCGTTCTGCGCGATGATCGCACCGCGCGACACGTCGTCGGTCCCTTCGGTGATCTTCGGGGTGAGCACCTCGCCCAGCCCCTCGCGGTCGATCGCGGAGACGATGCGCTCGCTCGTGCCACCCTCGTGCCGGATTTCGGCGAAGGTGTCCCTGCTGGCGAGGACGGTGGAGACGGCGGGCAGCGACCTGAGTTCCCCGACCACGCCGGGGCCGAGGGTGGCGGCGCCACCGGCGGCCGGTTCCAGCACCGTCGAGGTCACCGGGATGTTCAGCCGGATCGAGGCCGTCACCATCGTGGCCAGACTGGAGCTGAGCGTCGCGAAGGCGCACACGAGCCCGAGCCCGACCATCAGGGTGGTCGCGGTGGCGGCCGTACGCCGGGGGTCGCGGGCCGCGTTGCGCATCCCGAGCCGTGTCGCCGGGCCTCCCCAGCCCTGCGACCAGGTGGCGAGAGGGCGCAGCGCGCCGGCCGCGACCGGAGTCAGCAGCAGTACCCCGCCCGTGCACAGCACGGCACCGCCGATCGCGATCATCCGTTCGAGGGTGCCGAGACCGGGAGACGCGGTGGCCACGATCGCGACCAGGCCCGCGACCACGCAGATCCCGCCGGCGATGGACTGGCGGGTGTGCGGGCCTTTCGACGTCACCGCGTCGTTGCGCAGGGCGGCCATCGGGGAGACCGCCGCCGCGCGCCGGGCGGCACCGTAAGCCGCCGCGACGGTCACCAGGACCGCCACCAGGTAGCCCGACCCGACGCCGAGCAGCGGAACTCCGTAGCGGACCACGTCGCCCTCGGGCTGCATGAACCGGAACACGATCAGGCCGAGCCCGATCCCGAGCACCGTGCCGATCGTCGCCCCGACGCACGCGAGCGCGGTCGCCTCGACCACCACGCTCGACCGGACCTGCCTGCGATGGGCACCTACCGCGCGGAGCAGCGCGAACTGCCTCGTTCGCTGGGTGACCAGGAGGCTGAAGGTGTTGGTGATGACGAACATGCCGACCAACAGCGCGATCGCCGCGAAGGGCAGCAGTTGCGCGAGTGTGTCCGACGCCGTCTTGTCCGCGGCCTGCTCGGCGTTCGTGACCAGCTCGGCACCGGTGGACACGCTGTACTCATCGGTGGCGTGCCCGGCTCCGATGGTCTGCTCGGCGGCCTGGCGCAGCGTGCTGGGTTCGGTTCCGGGGGTGCCCGTGAGTTCGATGCGGTCGAAGCGGTCTCCGACGAGCGACGCCGCGGTCGCCCCGTCGTAGGCGATGGACGGGACGTGCTCGGAGCGGCCCGCGGCATCGGGCCCCAGCGCGGAGTACTGGAAGAGCCCGACGACGACGGGTTCGTCGATGCGGCCGTCGCCGAGCACGATCCGGGCACGATCACCCAGGGCGAGCCGTGCCTCGCCGGCGCGCGACTCGGCGAGGGCCACCTCACCCGGACGCTGCGGCCCTCGCCCGTCAACGAGGGTGAACCGGCCGGTCTCGTCCCAGTTCGTGCCCGCCAGGTCCGTGCCCGTCGAGACCAGCTTGCCGTCGGTGCCCACCACACCCGCACGTCCGGCGATCACGCCGTGCGCCTCGGCGACGCCGTTCGGGGCCGCCAACGCGTCGCGGTCGGCGAGCGTCAGATCCGGGTCCTGGGACGCGGTCTGCACCGACACGTCGACCCCACCCCGGGCGGTCTGCCCGGCGAGCGTCTTGGCCAGGGAGTCGGAGACGACGAAGCTCGCGACGACGAACGCGACGCCGAGCGCGATCGCGACCAAGGTCATGGCCAGGCGGCCCCGGTGTGCGCGGAGATCGCGCAGCATTGCTCGCAGCATCAGAGACCGACCTTCTCCAGGGACTTCATCTTGTCCAGCACGCCTTCGGCGGTCGGTGCGTACATCTCGTCCACCAGGCGGCCGTCGGCGAGGAACAACACCCGGTCCGCGTAGGTAGCGGCCATCGGCTCGTGGGTCACCATGACCACGGTGCGGTCGAAGTCGTCCACGCTGCGGCGGAGGAACGACAGGATGTCCGACGACGACCTGGAGTCGAGCGCACCGGTCGGTTCGTCGGCGAACACCACGTCCGGCTGGGTGATGAGGGCACGGGCGCATGCCACTCGCTGTTGCTGGCCGCCGGAGAGTTCGCTCGGCCGGTGGCTGAGCCGGTCCCGCAAGCCGATCGCCTCGATGATCGATTCGGCCACCTGCGGGTCGGGCTTGCGCCCGGCGAGGTCCAGCGGGAGCGTGATGTTCTCCCAGGCGGTCAGCGTGGGGAGCAGGTTGAACGCCTGGAACACGAACCCGATCCGGTCCCGGCGCAGCTCGGTGAGGGCGACGTCGTCGAGGCCGGTCAGGGCGGTGCCGCCGACGAAGACCTCACCGTCGCTGGGGGCGTCGAGTCCCGCGACGCAGTGCATCAGCGTCGACTTGCCCGACCCGGACGGTCCCATGATGGCGGTGAACTGCTCGCTGCGGAACTCGACGTCGACGCTGTCGAGAGCCACGACGCGCGCCTCGGCATGGCCGTACACCTTGGTCAATCCGGCTGCACGGACGGCAGCGGTCGTTTGAGTCATCCGCACAGCGTCGTGCCCGGGAGAGTTCGCTGCCGTCGGCCGATCGGATAGACGATCTGCAACTAAAGTCGCGCCTCGAAAGGGGACGTCGAACGGCCGTTACGCTCGGCGCGTGGACCCCAAGGCGCGCTCGGAATCCCAGCAGCTCGATGCGAAGGACCGGTCGTGGTCGACGGCCGACCGCGTGCTCGCCGTGGCGGTGTGCCTTGCGGTGTTCGTCGCGACCTTCCTCCCCGCCGGAGCTCTGGTAGCCGAACCGGCCGCGTTCACCTCGATTCCGGGCCTCGCCCTGACCCTGCTGATCGCCACCCTCTCGGCGGTCGTGACCTGGCTGGCGCCTCGCTGGTCGTGGCCGTTGTACGCACTCGCGTTCGGTACTTGGTTGATCGCCTCGCTCTGGCCGTTGCTCTGCGTCGCGTCGTTCCGGGCGGCGTTGCGCCTGCGCTCGTTCGTCCTCGCGACCTACGCGGTCGCGGCGACGGCAGCGGTCATGGCGCCCACTCTCGTGCGCGTGGGGCGGCCGGACGTCGGGTGGGACTCGGTCCAGAGTTCCTTCGGCGGGGTGGCCCTGTTCGTCGTGCTGCCGTTGTTCATCGGACTGTGGGTGAAAGCGCGACGGCAGGTCGTCGAGGGGCTGCGGGAACGCACCCAGCAGCTTCTGCGGTCGCAGGAGGCCCGCGCGGAGCAAGCCCGCGCGCAGGAGCGCTCTCGCATCGCCCGCGAGATGCACGACGTGGTGGCGCACCGGGTGTCGCTGATGGTGCTCCACGCGGGCGCGATCGAGGCGAACTCGCCGAACGAACTGCTGGCGGACGAGGCCGCGCTGATCCGCCGCACCGGCCGGGAGGCGCTGGGGCAGCTCCGCGAGGTGCTCGGCGTGCTGCGACTCCACCCGTCGGAGGTCCAGCTGCAGCCGCAGGCCACCGTGGCGGACATCGAGGATCTGGTGGAACGGTCTCGCTCCGCCGGCCTCGACGTTCGCTATCGGTGTGAAGGCACGCCTGTGGCGTTGCCCGCGATGGTCGACCACACCGCCTACCGGCTCGCGCAAGAAGCGCTCACCAACGTGCACAAGCACGCCGGAACCGCCAGGACCGAGGTGACGGTGCGGTACCTGACGTCCGCGGTGGAGGTCGGTGTCAGCAACGCGGCTCCGGAACGGGTATCGGAGGGGCTGCCGGGCAGCGGTCTCGGACTGGTCGGCCTGCACGAGCGGGTGGGACTGCTGCACGGCACGCTCACCACCGGGCCGACCCCGGACGGCGGGTTCTCCGTCCAGGCGACGTTGCCGACCACTCCGGTGGAGTCCGGCGGGTCCACTCGGGGATCGGAGTGATGAGCCGCCGTACCGATCACCCACCCGCCCGGCCGGCGGGGTCACGCCGGTAGCGCCCCGGATCCCCGGCACCGTCGACCATGCGGCGATGCGAGCGGCACTGTCCGATGTGGTCGAACGCCACGAGTCGTTGAGAACGGTCTTCAGGGAAGACGAGGAGGGGCCGTTCCAGGTCGTGCTGGCACCAGAGTCGGTACGACTCGGTTGCACCACGGTCGAGGTGCCCGAGAGCGACTTGCGAGGCGAACTCGTCTCGGACGGGCAGGTCAGATTCGATCTCGCGATCGACATTCCCGTGCGCCCCACTCCTTTCGTCGTGCATTCCGACGACAAGCCGAATGACGTGACCGAGCATGTGTTGTTGTTGGTGCATCACGTGGTGTCGGATGGTTGGTCGCTCTCGCGCAGCGGATCGCGCAGCGCGGCGTAGGTGCTGCCGTTGATCCGGGTCTCGCCGGAAGTCGGCCGGTCCAAGCCGAGGATCATCCGCATGGTGGTCGACTTGCCGGCCCCGTTCGGGCCGAGGAACCCGGTGACCTGCCCTGGACTTACCTCGAAGGTCAGGTCTTGGACAGCGGTCGTGCTCCCGTAACGCTTCGTCACGTCGTGCACCGTGATCATGGAATCTCCGTGCTGTGTCGTCGGATCGGACAGGGCTGGGCGAGCGGATGGCGTCAGGTGGAGGGATCGGATTCGTGGCGTGGTACACGGCGGTCAGGGCGTGGATGGGATGATGACGAGGTGACCTCGCCGCGTACGTGACGGGATACCCTCGGTGTTCGGACGCGGGGCGAAGTGGCTGAGGGGGTTGCGTGATTCGGGTCCTGCTCGTCGACGACGAGACGCTGGTGCGTACCGGCCTGCGCTTGATCCTCAATCCGGCCGAGGACGTCGAGGTGGTCGGCGAGGCCGGTGACGGCAGGGAAGCCGTGGACGCCGTCGCCAGGCACCGGCCGGACGTCGTGCTCATGGACGTCCGCATGCCGACCATGGACGGACTCGCCGCGTCGGAGGAACTCCAGCGCCGCGCCGATCCGCCCAAGATCATCATGCTCACGACCTTCGCCCTGGACGACTACGTGCACCGGGCCCTGCGGGCGGGCGCGGTCGGATTCCTGCTCAAGGACACCGAGCCGCGGGACCTGCTCGGTGCGGTGCGCACCGTCGCGGCCGGGAGCGCGATGCTCTCGCCCACGGTGACCAAGAGGCTGCTGACGACCTTCGCCGAAACCGAGCAGTCGGAGGTCGAGAAGTTCCGCCGGCGGCTGGACGTGCTCACGGCCCGTGAACACGACGTGATCCGCGCTGTGGCACGAGGGCTGTCGAACGCCGAGATCGCCCGGGAGCTGTTCATGAGCGAGGCGACCGTGAAGGCGCACGTGAGCCGGTCGCTGTCCAAGCTCGGCTTCCGCAACCGGGTCCAAGCGGCGATCCTGGTGCACGACGCGGGTTTGGACTGATTTCACCGGGAGGACGTCACCGGGTCGGAGTTCTCGGGTTCCGCCTCGTCCGACTCGGGGCGGCGGCGCCGGTAGAGCCACCGTCCTGCCTCGACCAGGACCGTGACCGACAGGGCGAGTCCCAAGCCGAACAGCAGACCCAGGATCGGGTTGCGCTCGAAGGCGATGCCGCCCGAGTAGCCGATCAGTCCTGAGTAGACACCCCAGCTCACGCCCGCGAGCAGGTCGAAGCAGGTGAAGCGGTACAGCGGATAACCGACCATCCCGGCGGTCAGCGTGGTGACGGTGCGGCCGCCGGGGATGTACCGGGCGATGACGAGGATCAACCCGCCGCGCTCCGCGAGAGTGCTGCTGGCCCAGTCGAACGCGGCTCGGCGTCGAGGGGCGGTCCGGAGGTGCCTGAGCAGCTTGGCCCCGGCGAACCGCCCGACGAAGTACGAGACGTGGTCGCCGAGAACGGCACCCGCAGCCGACACGGCGATGACCAGGGCGAGGTTCGTCGTCCCGTTCGCGGCGAACACGCCGGCCGTGATGACGAGGCTTTCGCTGGGTACCACGGGGAAGAAGCCGTCGATCGCCGAGAAGGAGAACAAGGCGACGTACCACCACGGCGAGGCGAGGAGCGTGGTCAGGACGTCGAGTACCGCTTCCTTCATGCGGCGCTCGATGTCGTGGTGCCGACGTCACGACGGGCGCGACCGTTCATGATGGGAAACCTTCCGGTGGTCCAACGTGTTTCCCGAAGTCTGCGGAGGACGGGTCGCCGACGCATTAGCCGAAAGGATCCTGTTGACCCCTACTTTGGAAACGTCGCGGGACATCATCGTGTACGTCACCGGGTGATGTGCAGGCGCGAGCCGTCGTGTGCTCTCCGCCGCTCCGGTTCAGCACTCCCCACGTCGACGCGCGACTCGGATCCGCCACGTGCGGCGTGCAGCCGGACTCGGCGCGTTCGTGCTCGCCGTCGCGGGCGTGCTTCTCGATCTGCGGCGTGCCGTCGCCGCGGGTGCGGCCGCAGTTCGCTGTAGGAGCTCTCCAGCATCCGCGCACTGATCTTGTTGACCGCTGTCCCGCCGAGCGCGGGGAGGATGGTGCGCCGGAGGTAGCCCTCTGGTGCGTCGGAGGTAGCCCTCGTACGTGTGGCGCGTGCTCTCTTCCAGTTCGCTGGCGCGCAGCCACTCGCTCAGTGCGTAGGACAGCGCGGCGGTCGACGGCGCCGAGTTCTGCTCGTTGACCTGGTTGAGCAACTTCGTCAGGACCTTCTCGGCGCGCTCGCGCGCGGCGTCGTTCGTGCCCTTGATCGTCTCGCGCAGGTAGACCCGCTTGCCGGTGACCGGTTCGACGCCCGCGCGCGACCACCCGGAAGCCAGCAGCTCGCGCCTGGACCGCGCTCGCGGGACTTCGAGCGCGCAGCAATACGGCCTTGAGCATGCTCGCCCAAGGCCACACCCAGCGGACCAGACCATGATCCAGATCTTCGGTTGTTTCCGCTGGTGAGCGGTGGTGCCCCCGGTCAGAGTCGAACTGACACTGTACGGATTTTGAGTGGTTCCACTGAACCAGCTTTCACCAGCGGAAACACCCTGGCAAATGCCCGCGTGTCCGTAAATGGCACGTGGGGAGCCCATTTCGCCGGCCACTCGAAGGCCTGACCGGTCCCCGGCCACCGAGCCGGGGACCGCTTCGCCAGCTCCGGCTACCTACCGACGGCGCGGGCGAACGAACCCCACCATTCCCCCGGCGGAACGTCCATCGCAGCGGCGGCGAGTGCCTTGCCCGTCGCGGTGCTCACGGCTTCAGCACTGGAGCGCACCCACTCATCGAGCTCGGTGTAGCCCTCCCGCTGGTACTCCCGGGCTTGCAGCAGGCATTCGAGCTTGTCCGCGTCCCGGCTGCACCGGGATTCCGGCGTTGCCTCAGCGGTTTTGGCGGACTCGTGTTCGTCCACCGCGGACACGATCCGGTCTCGGAGGTCCGCGGGCAAGTCCGCTACCTGGTCGCTGACGATGTCGTGCGGGCTGGCCGTGCTCACGTACTTCTTCCCGACGCTCGGGACATCGCCGATGCGAGTCTCGGGCAGATCGTGGAAAAGACCGAGTGTCGCGGCGCGCTCCGGATTCGCCCCCTCACACGCCGCGATGACGTACGCGAGCACGGCCACCCGGTACGAGTGCTCTGCCACGCTTTCGCCATTGCGGACTCCCCCGAGCAGCCAGCCGGTGCGCGGGGTGTGCTTGAGGTGCCCAGCTTCGTGGGCGAACGCGATGATCTCGGCGAACCGCTGGTCAGGCATGGGTGCTCCTCAAGGCGTAGGAGAGCTGATCGAGTTTTCGTAGGGAATCACGGGCGAAGTCGTGCGCCGCCGTCGCCCGGTCGATCGCGTCGAGCACTCGTCGCCGATGATCAGGGCGATCCAGCCCGCGGCGGAACGGGATCAGGGCGTTCAGTGCGTGCGCGCACAGATCCCGGTACGGGGCGTTCTCCAGCCCGTCCAGGAGGGAATTGAGCAGCAGCTCGCCTGACCAGGGTTGGTCATCGGCGAGCATGTCGGCATCGCTGGTCCAGGGCTCGGGGATCTCGCCTACCCAGTAGGCCCAGTACGCCAGGTTGGCCTTCACCGCAGCCTCCGTGCCGAGCCCGTGCTCGATGAACCTTGACAGGGGTTCCAGGTCGCCCGCAGCGGCCGAGCTGATCGCCCGCGACCTGGTGACCGCCCACTCCGGCGACCATTCGCGAATGTCCCGAGCCGCCCGCACGTCTTCGGCCCGCATCTGCGCGACCCAGTCCGCCGACTTCGCGTGCTCGGCGACGAGGTATTGCGCTTGCCTGCGGAGCATCGCTCCTTCGACTCCTCGATCGGCCCGGCTCGCGACGGTGCGCAGGGCGGTGGCGAGCTGATCCCGTTCACCCTTCGCGACGTCCAAGCGGGCTTTCGTCCCAGCGAGCTGGCGGGGCGGAACACCCGTCATCGGCCACGTGAGCAGTTCGGTCTGCAGCCGAGTGGGCACTACGAGCGCGAGTGGGTGGGTAGCTGGGTCTTCGCTGCCGATCTCGGACAAGATCTCGTCCGCCTGCATGGCCTCGGAGAGAACCGTCAGGCGTGCCGACGTGACCGTCGATAGCTGGAGCACGCGGCGGAGCTTCCCAAAGCGCGCCATCGGCAGGTTGATCAGCGGCCGCCTACCGGACTCCCACCCCTGCACCGTCGCCAGCGACACCTGCATGGCCTCCGCAAGACCTTGCTGGGTCAACCTCACCTCGCCTCGAATGGCGGCCAGAACAGCCCCGGCGACCCTGCCTGCGACGGGGGACTCACTGGCAGTCAGACCTGTATCGCCACTCTGCCCGCGCAGCTCCTCCACCCCCTTCGAGACTCGTACTCGCAGTCAGTCCACATCGCGCTGACCTGCACATACCTTTTTCTCATGCGCACCACACCGGTTCAGCGATCTTCCAACCGACTGACCACCTCGGCGAGCGTGGCCTCAAGCGCGGACACCCGCTCTTCGAGGGTCGGCTCGACGCTCTCGGGGTTGCCCCGCGCAATCGCCGCGATCTTGCCTGACGGCCAGCCCAGCGCGTTGGAAATCGCCATGAGCGTCTTGGGGTTGCGCTCCCGCCGTTTGCCGTTCGCGAGTTCCTGGACGGTCGATAGACCGACATCCGCCTTGTCTGCGACGTCCCGCTGCCGCAGGCCGAGTTGCTTCATGCGCTCCGAGACTGCCTTGCCAACCGCGGTCCAGTCCAAGTCCTGATCCATACACCCCTCGCTTGAAATCGGGCCTGTTTCAGGAGTGTAGCCAAGCGCGAGGCACGAGGGAAACCTGACGACAGGTCTGTTTTGCGCTTGACATCAGTCTTGTTTCAAGTCCAGTATCAACTCACCCGGTGCTCAGGCACCCCGACAGAGGAGAGATTCATGCACGACATCGGTTCAACCGCAGCGAACAAGCCCGGAGCGAAGCAGCTGATGCAGCAGGTAGACCCCGAGTACTTCTCGCTGAAGGTGCGTCAGGCGTTCGGTGAGCACGACGTCGAGCCGGACCCGTATCCGGTGGACTTCCTGGAGGGTCTGTCCGGTCCGAGCCCGGAGGATCTGCTGCTGGCCGGGCACGGTGAGCTGTCGGAGCACCCGGACGTGGCGGAGGCCGACGAGCGGGTGTTGGCGGCTGAGATCGCGGTGCTGGACGCGGAGGACGCGGGACGGTCGGACGAGCTGGCGCAGCGGCGGCTCGACAAGGCCCGTTCGCAGCGCCGGTCGGTGCTGGTGCGGTTGCAGAAGAAGCGCACCGCCGTCCACACCCACCGTTCGCAGACGCGTCCGGCTCAGGTGCTGCCGCTGCGTCCGTTCCGGGTGGTCCGGGGTGGTGAGGCGGCATGAGCGCGGCGGTGGATGTGGCGCTGCTGCCGATCCGGATGGGGTGGCGGCTGGTGAAGTTGCTGCTGTTGCCGGTGCTGTTCGGTGCCGGGTCGCTCGGCCTGGTGGCGATGGGGCTGGGCTGGATGCTCGGAGTCACGGCGCTGTGCGCGTTGTGGGGGCTGGTCATGGGCCGGTTGTGGTGGTTGCAGGTCGTCGGTGAGTTGCGCTCGCTGGGCCGCGGCACGGTGCGCATCAGCACCGGGGGCACCGGCCGGGGCAAAGGGGCGCGGCGATGATCCGCAAATCGGGCCTGTTCCTGGTGATGCTCGGTGCGCTGGCGCTCTCGTTTGCCGGGCAGAAGGACGCGGTGGCCCCGCTGCTGGGTGAGCATCTGGCGGTGGTGTTCGCTTCGACGAACGACCTGGCGACCCTGCTGGCGCTCAACGAGGTCACGACTGCCAGGAGCGCGAAGATCCGCCGGTGGGCGTGGTCGGTGCTGCTGCTGGCAGGTGGTTCCGGGCTCGGGTTGAACACGTGGGACGCACTGCGGGGCGGGGAGCTGCCGGACCCTGCGGCGGTGGCGGTCGGCGCGGGACCGGTAGTGCTGGCGTGGCTGCTGTCGCACCTGATGGCCTTGGTGCTCACCGAGCGGCGGGAAGCGGACGCGGCCAGCACTGAGGATGCTTCCCAGCAGGTCTCCGAGCCTGTCCCGGCCGTTCCTGCTGAGCCCGTGGATCAAGCGACCAGCCCGGCACTCGGCCAGCCCGAGCAGGAAGCGCCGGTGAGCGACCAGACAGCCGCTTCCGTGGCTGCTCAGCCCGTCGAGCTGTCCTCGTCCACCGAGGCGGCGGGGATTGGTGCCGGGTCGGAGCGGGAAGCGGCTCCCGCGGAGGCGGGAAGCACCGCGGAAGCGGCTGCCGCGAGTGGGGGTGTGGCGCTGCCGATCGAGCTGATCGACCGGGCCGAGCGCCTGGATCGCAAGCGTCGCGCCGAGACCGGCGGGAAGCGCGGCTTGCCGTATCGGGAAGCGCCCCGGCGGCTCGGGGTCCGGTACGAGACCGCGCGTGCGGCGCTGATCGCCGCACGGGCCCGGATGGCCACCGAGTCCACCGAGATCGCCGCCTGAGCACCGGCTCGGCGGAGTGTCCGAAGTAGTCACGCAAGAGAAGGGTTTTCCCTGATGAGCAAGGAAATCTTGGGTTCGCCGGAGTTCGTGTCCTCGTCGTCGATCCGCCAGTACTGCGAGAACGCGCGGCGGTTGTTCCACCCGCTGTACCACGAGCTGCACGTCTCGGCCGAGGAGTTGGAAGCGGCGCTGCGGTACGTGAAGACGGCCGACCCGAAGTTCGGCGGGATGGACTCGCGGGTGCGGTCGAAGCTGGTGGCCCGTCAGCTCAAGCAGGCTGCGGCGGCGATCGAGGTCGCGTCGAAGTCGACGGTGGCGACCTACATGTCCTTCCTCAAGCACTACTCGCCGGAGGTGTCCGCGGCCCGGGAGAAGCAGCGGGCGCGGCGCTTCGAGTTCGACGAGTGACCGGGTGAGACGACGTTCGGCGACCGAGAAGGCCACCGGGAGAGGAGAAGACGATGGCTGGCAAGAGCAACCGCAACGGTGACCTTCAGGTCTCCGAGCAGATGCAGGGGCTCGGCTACTACACCCCGAAGAAGCATTGGCCGTCGCGGCTGGCGCCGTACGCGCCGGAGTGGGCCGGGTACGCGGCGGTGTGGCCGGTGACCTACGGCGTGCACGAGTGGCTGGCGACCGACCCGGCCGTGGCGCCGTGGGCGTCGGCGGGGCTGTCGCTGCTGGGCGTGGGGCTCACTGCGGTGACCTGGCAGTGCGCTCGTGCCCGTGCGGCATTGACGCGGAAGTTCGCCACCGCCACCAGCGGGATCACCGCCGCCTGGATGACCGCGGGCACGATCGCCGGTCCGGGCGAAACGCCGCTGCTGGAGCTGTGGGCCGTCGGCGGTGCCGGTGTGGCGCTGTCGTGGTCGATCTACAAGGCCCTCAAGCGCGGCGGCGACGGCGAAGAGGGTGAGAACGGGCTGTTCGAGCAGGTCAAGTTGGCGGGGGTGAAGCCCGCGGCCACGCAGGTGGAGCCCAACCGGGTCACCACCCGCTTGCAGCTTCCCCGGGGAGAGATGGAGGTGAGCGAGGTGCAGAAGGCCACCGGCCGGATCGCCAGCTTGTTCGGGCTCGGCAAGGGTGCGGTGCGGGTGACCGAGAATCCTGACGACTCCTCGCAGGCGACGATGACGATCGTGCCGCGCGACGTGCTCAAGAACCCGTCGCCGTGGCCGGGTCCGTCCGCGCCGGGCGGCTCGATCATGGAGCCGATCCGGGTCGGCCTCTACGAGGACACCGAACCGCAGGTCATCCTGTTTCCCGGTGACAAGAGCGAGGGCCGCAACGCCACGCACTACGGCGTGCAGGGCATGAACGGCTCCGGGAAATCCCACGGTGCCAAGGAAGCCTGGACCGACATCCTCACCCGCCGCGACGCCGGGCTGATCGTGATGGACCCGTCCAAGGGGGAGCAGACGGTTGGCTTCCTCGGCGACGCCCCGTACCAGGTGGTGACCGGGGAGAAGGCCTGCAAGAAGGCGGTCAAGCGCTTGCCCGGCCTGATCACCGATCGTGCCTCGCAGCTCGGGCAGTGGGGCTACGACCAGTGGGTGCCCGCCGCGTTCGAGCAGCACGGGCTGCCCTACCTGGTGGTGTGGATCGAGGAGTCCCCGCGGGTGCTCGACGACGCCAAGACCGTGATCCGGATCGCGCAGGAAGCCCGCTCGGCCGGGATCAGCCTGGTGCTGTCGTTGCAGAAGGCGACCTTCCGCAACATGCCGACCGACGTGCGCTCCCAGCTCGGCGGGGTGTGGTGCTTCGGGGTCAACGACATCGAAGACGCCGGGTACCTGCTCTCCGAGGACACCATCGAGGGCGGAGCGCGCCCGGACCGGTGGAAGAACCGCCGGCCGGGGTGCAACTACCTCGAAGGACCCGGCATCGACGAAGCCCGCTACACCACCCCGGGCCGGACCCACGACCACACCGACGACCAGCTTCGCGCGGCGATCGACGCCCATGCCGGCATCCGGCCCGCGATGCACTCGATCGACGCCCGCCACCTCGACCTGACTGCCCCGGCCACCGACCAGCCCACGATGGTCGCCGGCGCTGACGGCGTGGAGCCGACTCCCGACTTCGAGTCCCTGGACAACCTGGACCCGTCCGACGCCGCCGACTTCGACGACGAACCGATCGCCCTCCCCGAACTCGCCGACCCCGAGCTAACCGTCGACGACGAGCACGAACTGCCCGCCGACACCACGACCCTGGACTTCCCCGGAGGCCGTCCGACGCGCAAGGAAGCCGTGGCGCTGCTGCGCAGCCACATCGAGCAGATGGCCGCCGCGGGCCGCACCCAGCTCACCGTCCGGGACTTCCCGGACCCCGAGGCCACCTACGGCCGCGGCCGTTCGTGGGTCTCCGGAGAACTCGACAAGCTCACCGGCACCCTCCTGCACCGGGTCGGCAAGGACGGCCGCGCCGACATCTACCGGCTCGCCACCCCGCACGAGGACACCGACACGCCTCACGCAGCGTGACAGGCGGCTGTGTCTGACGTCAGACGTCAGGCACAGGCCCGCACTCCCGCCCAACGTGCGAGCGCGCGCGTGCGCGCGCGAAATCCCCTTAGTTGATCTTGATTGACGTCAGATCCGTGACCCCGCGCGCCCATTTGTCAATACAGAGAGTAATCGGAATCGAAGGGATGGAACCGATGAAGACCGAGTACATCGCCGCCACTGCCGACAGGACGAAGATCGCCGCCCGGGTCACCGACGCCAAGACGAGCGTCAGCGCAGAGCTGCAGCGCGGCGACGCTAAAGCCTCCTACCTGCTCGGGTTGTTCGGCGCGGTGCTGGCCGGCGTCGTCGCCCTGATGCGCAGCGAGGTCTCCACCGCCGCGATGGTGCTGCTGACGATGGCCGCGATCCCCACCGCCGCCGCGGTCGTGCTGCTGCTGTGGGTGCTGCGTCCGAACCTCAACGGCCAGGGCTGCCGATCCGGGTTCCTGCGCTGGGCCGCGTTCCTGCAAGACCCCGCGGCCCTGGCCAACGACTTCGACCGGCCCCGCCGCGCCAACGACGAAGCCCACCACCTCGCCGTGCTCTCCGTGCTGGCCATCACCAAGTACCAGCGCATCGCCATCGCCATCTACTGCCTGCTCACCGGCCTGACGCTCACCGCGCTCGCCCTCATCGCCGCCTGACCACGCCTGAGCTGAACGAGAGGGACACCCGCTATGGCCACGGTTACCGACGACGACATCGCCTTCGCCGTACTGGCCGCCGCTGTGCACGAAGCCGGGCACGCCGTGCTCCACACAGTCGCCGGAATGCAGGTCACAGCCCTGCACGTGTGGCACCACGGCGGCAACGTCACCAGCGGCCGAGTGGACATCGCCGAAGCCGAGATCGACGACGACCAGGTCGACGGCTACCTGACCGCCGTCGCCGCCGGCGGCGAAGCCGAAGCGCTGTGGCTCTCCGAGCAGAGCGGCCAGAGGCTCGGCCGCTCCCGCCGCCAGGTCTACGCCTCGTGCGGGAGCGACCGGCTCAACTACCGCCAGGTCCACCGCCATACGCCCGGCAGCCTCACCGAAACCGCCGCCCGAACCCGGGCGCACACCCTGCTCATCCGCCACTGGGACCGGGTCGAGCGCCTCGCCGTTCGGCTCGCCGACTCCCGCCACCTCACCCGCACCGCGCTCTGACCCCGTACGAGAGGACACCGCACATGGCCGCCTTGATCACCACCATGCACGACCTGATCACCGCCACGAAGGCGCTCAAGGCCGCTCGCCACGCGCCTGCCTCGCCGCAGGAGGCGAAGGAGGCGTTTCGCGACTCGATCGACGTCGGAATCAACCTCAACCGCTTCGCGGACACGCTGCACAAGCGCGTCGACCGGGTGCTCGACGACCCGGAGGTGGAGATGACCTCGCAGCAGCGTGACGCCTACCAGGACCTCCGCGAGCAGCTCCACCAGCTGGTGAGAGGTTGCATCTACCTGACCGGCGGGTTCTACCGCGTCGACAAGGCACTGCACCAGCTCAGCGCCACGACGCAGCGCAGCGGCCACCGCTTCTGAACGACCAGATCTGGCCGTCCTCCATCCGTCAATTTCTCCACCGTTGCAAGGAGAACCCGCGATGTCTCGTCACGAGCTCCCCGCCCGTAGCCCCGAGTACGACGTGATCGTCGGCTGGGACGCGCCCCTGTCGACCTTCTTCGGGCTCGTCCTCGACGCCGAAGGCACCCCGGTCGTGGACCGCGGCGACTTGACCGACCGCATCGCCACGCCCGGCGTGGTCCTCGACGCCGTCCGCGACTACGCGGTCATCCCGCCCGGCCTCGAACACGAGCTGCTGGCCACGGCCCGCGACGACGGCCACATCACCACCTGAGGCTTTGTCCCCCACGTAGCGGTGCGGCCCCGCCATCGCCCTGAGAAAGCGCCGGGGCCGCCCCTACCCCCTCACCAGGAGGTACCTGCCATGTTCGCAGAACTCGCCCTGATGGCTACCGCCACCGGTGGCACCGCCGCCGCGGCCTACGCCCACCGCCTGCACCACCAGCTGCACACCGACCCGCTCACGAAGCTCGGAAACCGCGCCGCGCTCAACCGCGTGTTCCGGCGGGTGCAGCGCCGCGCCGGACGCGGCGGGCTCGCCGGACTGCTGCTGCTCGACGTCGACCGGTTCAAGCTGATCAACGACACCCACGGCCACCGCACCGGCGACACCGTGCTCACCGCGATCGCCGCCGACCTCGCCGACGCGTGCAGGCCCGGTGAAGTGCCGATCCGGCTGCACGGCGACGAATTCGCCGTGCTGCTGACGAACCTGGACGAGGTCCGCGACGCCGAACTCCGCGCCCGCGAGCTGCGCCGCCACCTCACCGCCACCCACGTGATCGACGGGCTGCCGCTGGCGGTGTCGGTCTCCATCGGCGCAGCCGTCGACACCGCCCGCACCAGCAGCCTGCCCGCGCTGCTCGGGCACGCCGACACCCGCATGTACAGCGACAAGCGCCACGCACGCGTGACCACCCTGCCCACCATCCCCGTCGTGCCCGCGCGGCAGCGGGACCTGCCCAAGGAGGCCGCGTGAGCACCCAGACGACGCAGCTTCGCGCGTGGGCGTTGTGCCTGGCCGAACTCGGCTGGCACGTCTTCCCCCTCCAGCCGGGCCGGAAGGTCCCCGCCCTGCACGGGTTGAAGTCCTGTCCTCGCACCGGCCTCTGCGCTGAGCAGCACCAGGGGTGGGAACAGCGAGCCACGACCGACCCGGACCGCATTGCTCGCTGCTGGGCCGAGACCCCGTACAACGTCGGCCTCGCCACGGGACGATCCGGGCTCTTGGTCGTCGACTGCGACCAGCCCGGGCACGCACACCGGATGCCTGACGGCTGGAACACGCTGGGGATCACCACCGGCGCGGGCGTGCTCGCCAGCCTCATACGCCGCTCCGGCGAACCCTGGCCGGAGACCTACACCGTGGCCACCCCCTCCGGCGGGACACACCACTACTTCCGTGCTCCCGCCGGATTCCGCAACACCGCGGGCACGCTCGGGCCGCTCGTCGACACCCGCGCCGGTGGCGGCTACGTCGTCGCGCCCGGTTCGATCACCCCGGAAGGGTTCTACAACCTGCTCGACGACACCACACCGGCCGATCCGCCGGTGTGGTTGCGCCGGGCCGCCGCTCCGCGTCCGTCTCCGGCGCTCTCAGCGCCCCGTGAGATCGCCCCTGGCCGCCTGTCCGGGTACGTGGCAGCAGCGCTTCGGGCTGAGACCGCGCGAGTCGCAGCGGCGGAGTCAGGGCGTCAGAACCGCACCCTCTACGAAGCCGCGCTCGCGCTCGGCCGCCTGGTCGCCGGAGGCGCAGTCGACGACGCCACAGTGCGCACCGCCCTGCACCTCGCCATGTCCCGGCTGCCTCTGACGAGACCCCACGAGCCGTGGACCGCTGAGCAGATCGACGCCACCGTCGACTCCGCCTTCCGCGCCGCCGCCCACAACCCCCGCACGCTCACCCAGCGAGGCACCGCCGCATGAGCACACCACAGCCCCAAAGCCCCGGTATCGGACGCATCCAGCGCCCGGACCATCCCGCCCGCACCGGAGAGGAGGAACCCGTGACCACCCACCTGCACGCCGTCCCCGACACCGCAGGCCAGCACGCCGCGCGGTGGGAGGATGCGCCGATCCCGCTGGACAGCGTGCGTGATCTGCCCGCGTTCCCGGTCGACGCGCTGCCCGGCTGGCTGGCCGACATGGTCGGTGCGGTCGCCGAGTTCACCCAGACCCCGGCGGACCTGGCCGGAAGCGTCGCGCTCGCGGCGATGTCGACCGCGATCGGCGGCCGCGCCTCGATCCGTATCCGCCGCGGCTACAGCGAGCCCGCGAACCTGTTCCTGATCGCCGCCCTGCCACCCGGCGCCCGCAAGTCCGAGGTGTTCCGGGTCATGACCGCCCCGGTCTACGCCGTCGAGCAGCACCTCATCGAGCAGGCCATGCCCAAGATCGAAGCCGCCCAGCTCGCCAAGCGCATCGCCGAACGCGAAGCCCGCGACGCTGAAGAGAAAGCCGCCAGCGACGACCCGTCCTCGGTCGACGACGCCACCGACGCCGCACTCCGCGCACAGAGCCTGTCGGTGCCGCCGAAGCCGAAGTTGGCGGTCAACAACATCACCCCGGAAAAGGCCACCGCCCGCCTGATCGAGCAGGGCGGCAGACTCGCCGTTCTCGCCCCGGAAGGCGGCATCATCTCGATCGTCGGCGGGCGCTACTCCGGCACCCCGAACTTCGACGTGTTCCTGTCCGGGCACGCCGGAGAACCCCTCGACGTCGAGCGCCAAGGCCGCGACGAAATCCGCGTCGCCGCCGCGCACCTCACGCTCGGGCTGGTCGTGCAGCCGATCGTGCTCAAGAACCTCGCAGGCATCACCGACGCCCGCGACAAAGGGCTTCTCGGCCGGTTCCTGTACTCGCTGCCGAGATCCACGCTCGGGTTCCGCGAAACCCGCGCCGCCGCCCCGATCCCGGACGAGGTCGCCACCGCCTACGACACCCGCGTGCGCACCCTGGTCCACCACTACGCGGGCCTGTCCAAGCCGGTGCCGTTCGTGTTCAGCAGCGACGCGAACGAGGCCATGTACGAACTCCAAGCGGAGATCGAACCGCACCTGCGCCCCGGAGCGGCCTACGGGCACATGACCGACTGGGCCGGGAAATACCCCGGCGCCGTCGCCCGCCTGGCCGGGAACCTCCACGCCGCCCGCCACCTCGACACCGCGGGCGAGCACGAAATCACCGCCGCAACCTTCGCCGCGGCCCGGCGGCTCGGCGAGTACTTCCTCGCCCACGCCCTGGCCACCTACGACCACATGGGCACCGACGCCACCCTCGACGACGCCCGCACCATCCTCGCCTGGATCGAACGCACCCGGCCCACCTGCTTCACCCGCCGGGACATCCTCAACAACCACCGCCGCCACTTCGGCACCGCCGCCGCGATCGACCCCGCCCTGAGCGTCCTCGAAGACCGCGGCCACATCGCGCGCGTCGACCCACCCGCCCGCACCGGACCCGGCCGCAAACCGAGCCCGACCTACTGGCCCCACCCCACCTACCGCGCCCCCGACGACCGCCCCTGACCCCGTACGCAGAATCCGCACAATCCGCAAAAACCCGTTCCCGCAGGTCACAGAACTACAGGCGCGTACGCAAAATGTACGCAGAATGTACGCAGAAATCTTCCCAGCTCAGACACAGTCCACTGCGGACATAAGCCGCTGACCTGCACATATTTTTGCAGTCATTTTGCGTACATTCTGCGTACACCCACCAAGATCACTACACAGGGTCTTGACCAGCAGAAACGATCCCCGCGGCTTAATTCTGCGTATTTTGCGGATTCTGCGTACACCCCTCCACCCCTCACCCCCCGGGAGACACCCATGTCCGAACGCCGCTACCGCACCAGCCTCGACTGCTACGACCCGAACGCCGACCGCCACCCCCTCCCGACCTACCCCTGGGGCGAGGCGCCCGAGCACCTGTTCACCCGCCGCCAACTCCGCGAAGCCGGACTTTGCCCCGGCCGACAACCCGCCGTCGCCCAAATGCTCCGACCACGACAGCGCCGACCGACCGACCCACTCCGCGCCTGGCTCTACGACGGACACCACGCCACCGAGAAACGCACCCCCACCCTTGCCCAGCACCGCGCCATCCGAGCGATGAACCGCGCCCACCGCATCTGCGACACCTGCGACCGCGACGTCGGCTACCGCATCCCCAAAACCCCACCACTCCACGGCGAATGCCTCGACTGCCACGACACCCGTACCCAACCGGCCGCGGCCTGAACGGGAGGAACCATGCCCACTCGACGAAGCGGCACCTGGATGACCGTCCCCGAGTTCTGCACCGAGATGGCCATCTCCCGATCGACCTTCGACGACTGGCGCGCCAAAGGACGAAGCCCGAAATGCATCCGGCTTCCCAATGGCTCCCTGCGCATCAAGCGCACCGACTTCGACACCTGGCTCAACACCCTGGAGGCCGACGCCGCATGACCGAGACCAGCTACAGCGTCCACATCTGGCGAATCACCGCCCGCAAGAACGCTCAGGGCAAGATCACGAGCTACCGGGTCCGATGGCGTGTCGGCACACACGAACACCACGAATCGTTCAAAGGGAAGACGCTCGCGAGCAGCTTCCACGCCCAGCTCGTGACCGCGGCGAGCAGAGGAGAGGCGTTCCTCGTCGACGCACCGGGGCTTCCGGTGTCGATGGCCCGGAAGTCTGCGAACCAGATGAGCTGGTTCGAATTCTCGCAGCAGTATGTCGATCTCAAGTGGACCCGCGCGGCGGCGAAGTCGAGGGCGGGCATCGCGGACACCTTGGCGACGGTGACCCCGGTGCTACTGACGAGCGACCGCGGCAAGCCAGACGACCAGGTGTTGCGCCGGACGTTGACGCGATGGCTGTTCAACACCAAGCAACGCGACGACGCGAAGCCGGTGGAGATCGCTCGGGCATTGCGCTGGTTGGAGGCCAACACCGTCGCGATGTCGAAGTTGGACGACCCGGCGCTGATGCGGCGCGTGCTGGAGCAACTGGCCCGGCGCATGGACGGGAAACCCGCCGGTGCCAAGACGTTCGCGCGCAAGCGTGCGGTCTTCCACAACGCGCTTGAGTACGCCGTCGAGCTCGGGGTGTTGCAGAACAACGTGCTTCCGCGGATCAAGTGGACACCGCCGAAGGAGGTGAAAGCGATCGACAAGCGCGTCGTGATCAACCCGCGTCAGGCGCGGCAGCTGCTGGCGAAGGTAGGAGAACAGCGAGTCGACGGGCAGCCGCGCCGGTCGGCTGGACCGGGGTTGGTGGCGTTCTTCGGGGTCATGTACTACTCGGCGCTGCGCCCGGAAGAAGCCGCGATGCTGCGCAAGTCAGATCTGCGCCTCCCGGGCAGTGGTTGGGGCGAGCTGCTGGTATCGCAGACTGCGCCGACCGCGGGCGGGGCGTGGACGGACTCCGGGCAGCGGCGCGACCGGCGCCACCTCAAGCAGCGTGGGGCCGGAGAGGTGCGGCCGGTTCCGTGCCCGCCTGAACTGACCGAGCTGCTGCACGAACACCTGGCGCGGTTCGGCACGACCGCAGACGGACGGCTGTTCCGCAGCTTGACGGGCGGCGACCTCGCTGAGTCGACCGCGGCCAGGGTGTGGGACAAAGCACGGCAGAAGGTGTTCACCGCCGAGGAGTACGCCTCAGTGCTGGCTCGTCGCCCGTACGACTTGCGGCACGCGTGCGTGTCGACGTGGCTCGGCAGCGGGGTGCCGTCGACTCAGGTGGCCGAGTGGGCTGGGCATTCGGTCGCCGTACTACACCAGGTCTACGCGAAGGTGCTCGCCGGGCAGGAGGACAGTGCCCGGCGCCGCATCGAGGAAGCCCTGAGCTTCGGTATGCAGCAGGGGCGGCCGTGTCCGTGAATCGTCCGTAGCTAGACGCAGACAGCCGTAGCAGCCGGGGACAACCGCACATCAGGCCCGCATGGCCTCTCGCGCAAAACACCTGGTGAAAGGCCTTGCGGGCCTGGTCAGGCTTGGTGCCCCCGGTCAGAGTCGAACTGACACTGTACGGATTTTGAGTCCGCCGCCTCTGCCGATTGGGCTACGGGGGCCGAGCGGGCCGAAGTTTACCGGACCGGTGATCACTGCGCGGCGGCGGGGCGGTCCGGGCGGGCGTCTTCAACTGCCCTGTCCGCTGGTGCCGACGCCTCAGGGGTGCCGTTCGGTTCGCCTGGCCGGCAGCCCGCCCGCCATGTGGGCGTCGCGCCGATGTGACCTGCCGGAAACGGGTGTCGGGATGGTCACCCTCCCTGGTCATCTCAGCTGGAGGGCCCGGCCGGTAAGCTGGTTTTTCCCGGTGCGGCACCGCACTGGACCGTGTCAGAACTACCCCAGGAGGACCCGGTGACCACGCCGGCTGCCGAGGACCCAAGCGAGGCCAAGCCCGTCGAACGTCGCGTGCTCGTGGCAGAGGACGAGGCGCTGATCAGGCTCGACCTGGTGGAGATGCTCAAAGAAGAGGGGTACCAGGTCGTCGGTGAGGCCGGGGACGGGCAAGAGGCCGTGCGGCTGGCCGAGGAGCTGCGGCCCGATCTGGTGATCCTGGACATCAAGATGCCGAAGATGGACGGCATCGAAGCGGCGTCGAACATCGCGGGCGAGCGCATCGCGCCCGTGGTGATCTTGACCGCGTTCAGCCAGCGCGACCTGGTGGAGCGGGCGCGCGACGCGGGGGCGATGGCCTACCTGGTCAAGCCGTTCGCGAAGCGCGACCTGGTGCCCGCGGTCGAGCTGGCGGTGTCCCGCTTCACCGAGGTGCAGGCGCTGGAGGCCGAGGTCGCCGACCTCAGCGAGCGCCTCGAGGCGCGCAAAACGATCGAGCGCGCCAAGGGCCTGCTGATGAGCAAGCACAACCTCTCCGAACCCGAGTCGTTCCGCTGGTTGCAGCGGACCGCGATGGACCGCCGGACCACGATGAAGGCCGTGGCCCAGGCGGTGCTCGAGAACCTGGAGTGACTCAGCCCGCGGGCTGATCGCGGATGACGCAGGTCAGGCGTGCCGTGCAGGTGCGCCTGCCCTGCTCATCGGTGATGACGATCTCGTAGGTCGCCGTGCTGCGGCCCCGGTGCAACGGGGTGGCGACACCGGTGACGACGCCTTCCGTGGCCGAGCGGTGGTGCGTGCAGGACAGCTCCAGCCCCACCGCGATCCGGCCTTCTCCCGCGTGCAGCGCCGAGGCGATGGAACCGACCGATTCGGCCAGCACCGCGTTCGCGCCCCCGTGCAGCAGTCCGTAGGGCTGCTTGTTGCCCTCGACCGGCATCGTCGCGACTACACGTTCGGGTGAGTATTCGAGGTATTCGATGCCCATCCGGTGCTGCAACTGGCCCGGTTCCGGGTTCAGCACCAGCGCCATCGAGTCGTTCGCGGGCTGCTCGTTCTCGGTCGCCGTCACGGTCCACCCCTCCTCGTGCCTCGCCGCACGCGCTGTCGGTGGCTCAGCCTAGACTCCCGCGACGTGATGGCTTCCGAAGACCGACGTCTGCTGTTGATCGACGGCCATTCCATGGCCTACCGAGCGTTCTACGCCCTGCCGAAGGAGAACTTCCAGACCGGCACGGGCCAGCACACGAATGCGGTCTACGGCTTCACCTCGATGCTGATCAACCTGCTGCGCGACGAGCAGCCGACCCACTTCGCGGTCGCGTTCGACGTGTCCCGCAAGACCTTCCGCAGCGAGAAGTTCGCCGACTACAAGGCGAACCGCAGCGCCAGTCCCGACGAGTTCAAGGGCCAGGTCAGCCTGATCCAGGACGTGCTGGGCGCGCTGTCGGTGCCGGTGCTGAGCAAGGACAACTACGAGGCCGACGACGTCATCGCCACCCTCACCACCCAGGCCACCGGCGAAGGCTTCTCGGTGGCCATCTGCACCGGCGACCGCGACGCGCTCCAGCTGGTGACCGACCGGGTCACGGTGCTGTACCCGACGAAGGGCGTTTCCGAGCTCACCCGGTTCACGCCGCAGGCCGTCGAGGACAAGTACGGCCTCTCGCCCGAGCAGTACCCGGACTTCGCGGCGCTGCGCGGCGACCCGTCGGACAACCTGCCGAAGATCCCGGGCGTCGGCGAGAAGACCGTCACGAAGTGGATCCAGCAGTTCGGTTCGCTGGCGGGGCTCATCGACCGCGCCGACGAGGTGAAGGGCAAGGCGGGCGAGGCGCTGCGGACCAACCTCGCGTCCGTGCAGCTGAACCGGGAGCTGACCCAGCTGGAGCACGACGTGCCGCTCGGGGTCACCCCGGACGACCTGGTGCTGGCCCAGTGGGACCGGGACGCGGTGCACAAGCTGTTCGACGACCTGGAGTTCCGGGTGCTGCGGGAGCGGCTGTTCAGCACGCTGTCCGCCGCCGAACCCGAGGTGGAGGACGGTTTCGAGGTCTCCGGCGGCGCGCTGGACACCGGTGAGCTCGCCGGGTGGCTCGACCGGCACGCCCGGGACGGCCGCCGCGTCGGGCTCGCGTTCAGCGGCACCTGGACGACCGGCGCCGGTGACCTGGCCGGCATCGCGTTGGCCGACGCCGACGGCGCCGGGGCCTTCGTGGACGTGACCGAGCTCAACGCGGACGACGACAAGGCGCTGGGGGAGTGGCTGGCCGACCCGGCGCTGCCGAAGGCCGCGCACGACGTGAAGGGCCCGCTGCACGCGCTGCGCGGCCGCGGCTGGACGCTCGCCGGGCTGACCAGCGACACCGCGCTCGCCGCCTACCTGGTGCGCCCCGGCCAGCGGTCCTTCGACCTGCCGGACCTGGTGGTGCGCTACCTGCAGCGGGAGCTGCGCGCCGAGGACGAGGGCGGCGACGGCCAGCTGTCGCTGCTCGCCGACGAGGAGCAGGACAAGGCCGACGCCGCCAACGCCGAGCTCGTGAAGGCCCGCGCGGTCGGTGAGCTCGCGGACGCGCTGGACGCCGAGCTGGGGCGCATCGACAGCCGCGGCCTGCTCACCGACCTGGAGCTGCCGCTGCTGGCCGTCATCGACGAGCTGGAGGCCGCGGGCATCGCCGTGGACGCCGACCTGCTCGACGAGCTCGGCGCGCACTTCGCGGGCCGGGTCAAGCAGGCAGCGCAGGAGGCCTACGACGTCATCGGCAAGGAGATCAACCTCGGGTCGCCGAAGCAGTTGCAGGTGGTGCTGTTCGACGAGCTGGGCATGCCGAAGACGAAGCGCACCAAGACCGGCTACACCACCGACGCCGACGCGCTGCAGGGCCTGTTCGAGAAGACGCAGCACCCGTTCCTGCAGCACCTGCTGGAGCACCGCGACGCGACCCGGCTCAAGACCACGGTGGAGGGCCTGGTGAAGTCCGTCGCCGACGACGGGCGCATCCACACCACGCTGAACCAGACCATCGCCGCCACCGGCCGGTTGTCCTCGACGGACCCGAACCTGCAGAACATCCCGATCCGCACCGAGGAGGGGCGCCGGATCCGCGAGGTGTTCGTGGTCGGCTCCGGGTACTCGGAGCTGCTGACCGCCGACTACAGCCAGATCGAGATGCGCATCATGGCGCACCTGTCCGGCGACGAAGGGCTCATCGAGGCGTTCCGCTCCGGTGAGGACCTGCACAACTTCGTGGCCTCGCAGGCGTTCGGGGTGCCGATCGGCGAGGTGGACCAGGAGCTGCGGCGCCGGGTGAAGGCCATGTCCTACGGGCTGGCGTACGGGCTGTCCGCGTTCGGGCTGGCCCAGCAGCTGCGGATCTCCGCGGAAGAGGCGAAGGCGCAGATGGACGCCTACTTCGCCCGCTTCGGCCGGGTGCGGGACTACCTGCACGAGGTGGTGTCGCAGGCGCGGGAGGACGGCTACACCTCGACGATCCTCGGCCGCCGCCGCTACCTGCCGGACCTGCTCAGCGACAACCGGCAGCGCCGCGAGATGGCGGAGCGGATGGCGTTGAACGCGCCCATCCAGGGCAGCGCCGCCGACATCATCAAGGTGGCGATGCTGGGCGTGCACCGCTCCCTCGCCGAGGCGGGGCTGCGGTCGCGGATGCTGCTGCAGGTGCACGACGAACTGATCATCGAACTGGTCGACGGGGAACGCGCCGAGGTGGAGCGGATCGTGCGGGAGCAGATGGGCTCGGCCTACCCGCTGGAGGTACCGCTGGAAGTGTCGGTGGGCGCGGGCCGTTCCTGGGACTCGGCCGCACACTGAATGCACGGCGGGAGGCGTCGGCCGTCGCGCGGCGGGCGACGCCCTCACCGTTGGCATATGCCGGTGGCATGGTCTCCGAGCTGCGGAGATTGCGGCTCGGTCACGAAACGATCATTCTCCGGCGCCGCGGGCGTCTCAGTCACTGAGATGGCCGGAACGTGAACGAGGCGGGCCCCTGTTGGACCTTTCGGGTGACAGCCGGGATAGCCTGCCTACTTCGCGGAACAGCGGATGCCGACGAGCCGGCGCGCGGCGCGCACGGCGGACCCGGGGCGGAGTTCCCGGAGGAGGAAAATGATCAACATCGACAGAGTGGACCACTTGGTGCTCACCGTGGCCGATGTCGATCGGGCGGCAGAGTTCTACGAGCGCATCCTCGGGATGCGCACGGTGACCTTCCCCGGTGACCGGCGTGCGGTGAGCTTCGGTCAGCAGACCATCAAGCTGCACGCCGCCAGCGAGCTGGTCGAGCCCACCGCGACGCACCCGGTGCCCGGCTCGGCCAACCTCTGCTTCGTCACCGAGCAGCCCATCAGCGAAGTGCAGGAGCACCTGCGGGCCAACGACGTGCGCATCGAGGAGGGCCCGGTCGGGCGCACCGGAACATCCGGCCCGATCACCTCGCTGTACCTGCGCGACCCCGACGGCAACCTGATCGAGATCGCCCGGTACGACGAAGAAGCCGAGGCCGCTTCCGGCGCGGAGTGAGCACCCGGAACGAGGAGGGGCCGTCGAGCGCACTGCTCGACGGCCCCTCCGCTCACCCTCGGGTCACAACGACAGCTCCGGCTTCAGCCGGCCGGGCGTCCACACCCGCTGCCGCCAGGCGGCGATCGTGCTCAGCAGCAGCCCCGCCACCAGGTAGGCGATCAGCACCAGCGCGGACGTGCCCGCGGCCTCCAGGCCCGGCCCGCCGTAGAGCAGGTGCCGCAGCGCGGTGACCACGTAGCTCAGCGGCAGCACCTGGTGCAGCGGGTGCAGCGGCGCCGGGATCGTCTGCCACGGGAACGTGCCGCCCGCGGTGACCAGCTGCAGCACCAGCACGATCAGCGCGATGAACTTGCCCTTCGGCCCGAACGCCGCGTTCAGGGCGTGCACCACGGCGGTGAACGCGAACGAGGTCAGCACCAGGAACCCGAGCGTCAGCCACGGGTGCGCCGGGCTCACCCCGACGCCGAACACCACGACCAGGTACAGCAGCACGGCCTGCGCGATGCCCACGATCCCGGCGGGCAGCCACCCGCCGACCGCGATCTTCCACGGCGCCACCCCGGAGGCCAGCGCGCGCTGGGACAGCGGCCGCATGATCAGGAACAGCACGAACCCGCCGATCCACAGCGCGAGCCCCATGAAGAACGGGGCGAGCCCCGCGCCGTAGGTGGCGGCCTTGACCTGCGCGTCGTTGTTCACCGCCACCGGATCGCCGATGGTGCGCGCGGTGTCCTCCCTGGTGGCGTCGTCCAGGTCGGGGATGTCCTGCGCGCCCTTGCCGAGCTCGTCGGCCAGGGTGTGCGATCCGTCGACGAGCTGCCCGGAACCGTCGGCGAGCTGGTGCGAGCCGTCGGCGAGCCGGTCGGCGCCGTCGGTGAGCTGCTCGGTGCCGGTGACGGCCTGCTGCTCGCCCTGGTGCAGCTGCCGGGCGCCGGAGTCGAGTTCGCCGACGCCGCCGACGAGGGTGCCCGCGCCGTCGTTGAGCTGGCCGATGGCACCGGTCAGCGCGGGCGTGGAGTCGGCGAGCTTCCGGTTCCCGTCGGCGACCTGCCGCGATCCGTCGGCGAGCTGGTCGATCTGCCCGATCTGGGCCTGCACCTTGTCGTTGGCGTCGGTGATGGGCTGGTTCAGCTCGTCGAGGTGGGCGAGCACGCGCTGCACGGTCTGCTCGTCGGCGCCGGTGGCGCGCAGCTGCTCGGCGATGCGGCTCTTGGTCTGCTCCAGGTCGTCGACGAAGCCCTGCGAGACGTCGCCGAGCCTGCCCGCGGTGTCGGCGAGCTTCTCGTTGCCCTGGGCGACCTGCTCGGCGCCGTCGGCGAGCTTCGCGGACTGCTCGGGCAGCGGTGCGGTGCGCTCCTGCAGCTGCTGGAGTCCGCCGCGCAGCTGCTGGGCGCCGTCAGCGAGCCGCCCGGTCCCGTCGGCGAGCCTGCCGGAGCCGTCCAGCAGCTGCCGCTGCCCGTCGAGCAGCTGGTGCGCGCCGGAGGACAGCTGCCCGGTGCCTTCCTCCGCGGTGCCGAGCCCGTCCTGCAGCCGCCCGGCGCCGTCGGCGAGCTTCCCCGCGCCGTCGGCGGCCTCCAGCGTCTTGTCGTGCACCGTGCCGTAGCCGAGCAGCAGCTGGTCGGCGGCTTCGGTGCCCGCGTCGGCGGCGACGGCCTTGCGCACCTCGCCTGCGACCTTGTCGGCGATCGTGGAGATCAAGTAGTTGTTGGTGTCGTTGGTGACCAGCCGCAGCTGCGCCTGCCGGGGTTCGAAGTCGCCGGGCGACATCAGCGCCGCGGAGAAGTCGCGCGGCACGACGAGCGCGAACGTGTAGCGGCCCTGGGCGACGCCCTGCTCGGCGTCCTCGGCGCCGGTGCGCTGCCAGTCGAAGGAGCCGGAGTCCTCCAGCTCGTCGTAGACCTTGTCCCCGGCGTCGAGCCTGCTGCCGTCCTCCCGGGTGGCGCCCGCGTCGTCGATGACGACGGCCGCGGGCACGTCGCCGAGCCGGTTGTACGGGTCCCAGTTCGCGTACAGGTACATCGCCCCGTACAGCAGCGGAACCAGCGTGATGGCGACCAGCGCGAGCCGCGGCAGCTTGCCGGAGGTGAGCCTGCGCAGTTCGGTCAGGGCGAGGCGGAACGTGGTCATCGGGCACCTTCTTCGGCGCGGTTGTCCGCGCCCACTCGGGCATGGGGGACGGCGAGCCGGTCGGCGGTGTGCGGGGAGCAGAGCACGACGACCGCGCGCTGCCTGCGGGCCTCCCGCTTCGCCAGCTCGTACCAGGAGCGGGGGTCGCCGCCGTGCCGGTCGGGCGTGTCGAGGACCAGCGCGTCGGTGGTCTTCGCCGCGCACGCCAGGTCGACGAGCAGCCGGGTCCGCTCGGCGGCGGGCAGGTTCTCCACCCGGGTGCCCGCGTGCTCGGTGAGGTCGTGGGCGGCGAGCCAGGTCCGGACGGCGGACCGGCCGGAGCGGCGGCCCGCGATGCTGAGGCCTTCGGCGACGGCGGTGCTCACGGGCACGCTCGGTTCGGGCTCGGTGATCTCCGGTCCGTCGACGATCGCGACCCGGCGGCGCAGCGCCCTCGGGTCGTCGGCACCGTCGACGAGGACGCGGCCGCGGCTCGGCTTGAGCCGGCCGGACAGGGCGAGGGCCAGGGCGGTGTGGCCGGAGTGGGGTTCTCCGGTGACCACCAGCAGGTCTCCGCTGTTCACGTGCAGCGAGGTGGGGGCGAGCAGCGTGCTGTGCGCCCCGGTGACCTCGACTGCGTCAGCGACGATCTCCACGCGTCGTCTCGACTCCTTCACAGCGGTGGGGGTCAGCGCAGCGCCGTTGCCGGGCGCACCTCCCACATCGTCCACAGCGGCCGGTAGCCCTGGCGGGGCCAGAACACCGACGACAGCGGGTTGGGCGGGTTGTAGTGCAGGAAGCTGCCGACGACCCCGGCGCGGGCGAACTCCGCGTGCGCTTCGGCCATCAACTGCTGTCCCACGCCGCCGCCGCGGGCCCGTTCGTGCACCGACACGCAGTTCACGTAGGCCCACCGGCCGGATCTGAGCCGGTGGCCGCCGGAGTGGCGGTCGGGGTCGATCCAGCCGCATTCGGCGAGTGCGACCGGTGCGCCGTCCTGTTCGGCCAGCCACACCGGGTCGCCTCCGGGTCCGCTTCCGGCGGCGAGCCGCAGGCGCGCTGCGTTGCGCTTGAGCTCGGCCGTCCGGGGGCGGTGCACCGATGCGCCGACGAGGGCGGCGTAGGCGTGCTCGGCGAGAGCGAGCTCGACCACGGCGTCCAGGTCGGCCGGTTCGGCGCGGCGCACCTTTACGGTACCAGACAGTTTCGTATCTAGTGCGGCAGGCGGGGCGGGCGGTCGGATCGCCAGGCAGGACAGCGGGACGAAGCCGTGGTCCAGCAGCGCGCGCGACGCCTCCGCGTCCCGGCTCGGCCAGGTCACCACGCACGACGAGTCCTCGGCCGGGGCCCCGTGCGCGGCCAAGCGGCTCCGCCACTCCGCCAGGAGGGCGGCCATCCCCGCGCCCGGGTGCCCGCCGAGCAGCGGGAACAGCTCGAACGAATCGGTGGCCTGCCACAGGCTCTGCGCCGACCCCGGCGGGTTCCGGGTGTGCGCGACCAGCCCGGCGACCGCCGTCCCGTCCGGCAGCCGCGCCAGCAGCGGATCGCCCTTCGGCAGCAGGTACCGCCCCGGTAGCCGGTGGTCCAGCGCGGCGAACCGCGCGCACTGCCGGTCGAGCAGGTCCTGCGCGTCACCCATGTGCGCCGCCACCCCTTCGCCTAGCCGCCGGGCGACCAGGATTCTGGCAGCCCGCGACGATCACCGCGCCCGAACGGCGCGACGGGGGCGTGTCGCCCGCGGAGATCAGGCCAGTTCGCAGCAGAAGATCGACGTACCGGGGAAGAGCTTCCCGCGCAGGCTGCTCCACTGCCCCCAGGTGTGCGTGGCGCCGGCGGGCCACTCCGGCTCCACGACGTCGAGCAGCCGCAGGCCCGCCGCGTTCAGCTCCCGCACGTAGTCGCCGAGCGTCCGGTGGTGCTCCACGTACGTGGCGCGCCCGTCCCCGTCGATCTCCACGTAGGGCGTCCGGTCGAAGTAGGACTGCGCGACGGTGAGCCCGCCCGGCCCCGGATCGTCCGGGAAGATCCAGCGCATCGGGTGCGTCACCGCGAACACCCAGCGCCCGCCCGGGCGCACCACGCGCGCGACCTCGCGGAAGACCGCGCCGACGTCGGCGACGAACGGCACGCCGCCGAACGCCGAGCAGGCCAGGTCGAAGCTGTCCGCGGCGAAGGGCAGCGCGTCGGCGCTGGCCTGGACGAGGGGCACCTCGATGCCGCTGTCGGCGGCGCCGCGCCGCGCGTGCCGCAGCATCCCGGCGGAGATGTCCAGCGCCACCGGGTGCGCGCCCTGCGCGGCCAGCCAGCGCGAGCAGGGGGCGGAACCCGCCCCGACCTCCAGCACCCGCTCGCCCGCGACGTCGCCGAGCAGCCGGGCGTCGGCCTCCCGGACCCGCTCGGGGCACCACACGAAGTCGCTGGTGCCCAGGAACTCGCCGTGCTCGGCCTGGTAGTCGTCGGCGTCCGCGTCCCACCACAGCCGGCTCGCCCGCCGGGACTCGGCCGCGTCGGCAGTGCGCTTGCTCACACCCGCGGTGCCCAGCGCCAGCTCCGCGGAGGCGTGCGCGGAACCGCCGTCCGGCTGGTCTTCCGTCGCCGGATCGAGTGAAATTTCGGGGGTGGCCGAATCGTCGTGCGGCATGAGAAGTCCTGTGGTTCGGTGTTTCGCCGACAAGTGGTTTGCTCCGCGATCGCGCGAACGCGTACGATACCGCCCGCGCCGTGGGTCTTAACGCGTCCGTGCATTCAGGCTGGGGAAAGACGCCCGGGACCGGCTCCGCCGGTCGGCTCCGCCGACCGCCGCTGCCGGAGCCGAGCTTCCCGGCAGGTTGCGTGCCCCGATCGGGATTAACGACGGGGGGTCCGGCGTTCGACTGTGGAGCGGTTCCGCCGGGTCCGAGGACGTGGCGGGCCGCACCGGCCGGGGAAGCAGCGGGTGACCGCTCGAACCCGATCCGGGAGTCGAACACCGCCGGGCCGAGAGCGGACGGACCTGTTCCGCCGGTTCCGCCCGCAGAGGTGTCGGTCCCGGGGGCTAAGATCCAAGGTGCAACCCCCAGCGGGTCGTGCGCGGATGCGTGCTGGTAGGTCTGCCAGCCCGGTCCGCCACCGCCGAGGCGGGGGACAACCGCAGGCAACCGACAAACTATCCGTACCGGAGCAACCCACCTGATGTCCACCGACACCACCACCGTTCCGACCACCGCCGCCACCAAGCCGCAGGTCGCGGTCAACGACGTCGGGACGGAGGAGGACTTCCTCGCCGCCGTCGACCTAACCATCAAGTACTTCAACGACGGCGACATCGTTGAGGGCACCATCGTCAAGGTCGACCGCGACGAGGTGCTGCTTGACATCGGTTACAAGACCGAGGGCGTCATCCCGTCCCGGGAGCTGTCCATCAAGCACGATGTCGACCCGGCTGAGGTCGTCACCGTCGGCGACTTCGTCGAGGCCCTGGTCCTCCAGAAGGAGGACAAGGAAGGCCGGCTGATCCTGTCCAAGAAGCGCGCCCAGTACGAGCGCGCCTGGGGCACCATCGAGGAGCTCAAGGACAAGGACGAGCCCGTCAAGGGCACCGTCATCGAGGTCGTCAAGGGCGGCCTCATCCTCGACATCGGCCTGCGCGGCTTCCTGCCCGCGTCGCTGGTCGAGATGCGCCGCGTCCGCGACCTGCAGCCCTACGTCGGCCGCGAGCTCGAGGCGAAGATCATCGAGCTGGACAAGAACCGCAACAACGTGGTCCTGTCCCGCCGCGCCTGGCTGGAGCAGACCCAGTCCGAGGTCCGCAGCGAGTTCCTCAACCAGCTGCAGAACGGCCAGGTCCGCAAGGGCGTCGTCTCCTCGATCGTCAACTTCGGTGCGTTCGTGGACCTCGGTGGCGTCGACGGCCTGGTGCACGTCTCCGAGCTGTCCTGGAAGCACATCGACCACCCGAGCGAGGTCGTCGAGGTCGGCCAGGAGGTCACGGTCGAGGTCCTCAACGTCGAGATGGACCGCGAGCGCGTCTCGCTGTCGCTGAAGGCGACGCAGGAAGACCCGTGGCGCCAGTTCGCCCGCACCCACGCGATCGGCCAGATCGTGCCGGGCAAGGTCACCAAGCTGGTGCCGTTCGGTGCGTTCGTCCGGGTCGACGAGGGCATCGAGGGCCTGGTGCACATCTCCGAGCTGGCCGAGCGCCACGTGGAGATCCCGGAGCAGGTCGTCCAGGTCGGCGACGACGTGATGATCAAGGTCATCGACATCGACCTCGAGCGTCGCCGGATCTCGCTGTCGCTGAAGCAGGCCAACGAGGGCTTCACGCCGGACTCCGAGTTCGACCCCACCCAGTACGGGATGGCCGCCGAGTACGACAACAACGGCGACTACATCTACCCGGAGGGCTTCGACCCGGAGACCCAGGAGTGGCAGGAAGGCTACGAGACCCAGCGCGAGGAGTGGGAGCGCCAGTACGCCGACGCGCTGTCCCGCTACGAGCAGCACATGAAGCAGGTCGCGAAGGCCGCCGAGGCCGACGCCGAGGCCGCTGCCGCGGGTGCTTCCGGTGCGGGTTCCGAGCAGGGCGGCGGGAACTACTCGTCCTCCGGCTCGTCCGAGCAGCAGGACGACGCGGGCTCCCTGGCCAGCGACGCCCAGCTGGCCGCGCTGCGGGAGAAGCTCTCCGGCGGTGCGTGATCTGACGGTCTCCGTCTGATCCGGAACGGATGGGCACGACGGCCCCGCACCTGTTCGCAGGTGCGGGGCCGTCGCACGTCCGGGGGCTGGCAGGATGAAGCGCATGTTGCGCGTGGGCCTCAGCGGCGGGATCGGGTCGGGCAAGTCGACGGTGGCGGCGCGGCTCGTGGAGCTGGGCGCGGTGCTGATCGACGCGGACCGGCTGGCCCGCGAGGTCGTCGAACCGGGCAGCCCGGGGCTGGCGGAACTGGTCGAGCGGTTCGGGCCGCAGATCCGCACCGCGGACGGCGCGCTGGACCGCCCCGCGCTGGCCCGCGTCGCGTTCGCCGACGAGCAGGCCCGCGCCGACCTCAACGCCATCACCCACCCGAAGATCGGCGAGCTCACCGCGCAGCGCATGGCGCAGGCCCCGGCGGACGCGGTCGTGGTGCACGACGTCCCGCTGCTGGTGGAGAACGACTACGCGGCGAACTACCACCTGGTGATCATCGTGGACGCTCCGGAGGAGGAGCGGGTGCGGCGGCTGACCGGGCGCGGCCTCGACGCGGCGGACGCGCGAGCGCGGATCCGCGCGCAGGCCACCGACGAGCAGCGCCGGGAGGCCGCCGATGTGTGGCTGGACAACACGGGCCCGGTCGAGGACCTGATCGCCGAGGTGGACCGGCTGTGGTTCGACCGGTTGGTGCCCTACGAGCGCGGGGTGCGCGAACGGCAGCGGCCGCCGCGGAAGCCGCCGGTGCTCGCCGAACCCGACCCGGAGTGGCCGCGCACCGCGCGCCGGCTCGGCGCCCGGGTGCTGCGCGCGGCGGGTGCGGCCGGGCTGCGGATCGACCACGTCGGTTCGACCTCGGTGCCCGGGTTCCCGGCGAAGGACGTCATCGACCTGCAGCTGTCGGTGCGGTCGCTGGCCGAGGCCGATGCGATCGCGGAGGCGCTGGCCGACGCCGGTTTCCCGGCCGACGACGGGATCCAGCGGGACAACCCGCACCCCTTCGACCCGGAGCCGGAGCACTGGCTCAAGCGCTACCACAACTCGGCGGACCCGGGACGTCCGGTGAACTTGCACGTGCGGGTGCACGGCGGGCCGGGTTGGCGGGTGGCGCTGCTGCTGCGGGACTGGTTGCGGGCGGAGCCGGAGGCGCGCGCGGACTACCTGGCCGTGAAGCGCGAGCTCGCGGCCCGCCACGACACCCCCGAGGCCTACGCGGCGGCCAAGGAACCGTGGTTCCCCGCAGCACTTCCGAAAGCCCAGGAATGGGCGGACCGAACCAACTGGACCCCACCCCAGGACTGAAACCAGATCTTCCTCCTGTCAGCGGCGTAGCCGCTGAGCGGCGACCCAGCACGCAACGGAACCACCAGCGGGTTCTCAGCGGTTCCCTCGCGAGGACAGCGTTTTCTCCTGTGGCGGAGCCACCGGTGAAAACGATCCCGCAGCGAGGGAACCGCTGAGGTTCCGCCACCCACCCCGATAGCAAGAAGACCACGAAAAGCAACTCACCAGAGTTCGAAGATGCCTCGGTGGGCGAGCCACTGGTTGATGTCCCGGTGCCTGCTGATCTCCTCGAAGGTCCGGTGCACGGTGCGCAGCGCGTAGTCGGCTTCGCTGAGCCGAATCATGCCGGCGGAGATGGCGGTGGCGAACTCCTCGGCCTGCACGATGCGCGCGGAGCCGTGGTCCGGGACCTGCAGGCCGAGCAGCAGATCGGTCACCGTCCACGATCGGGTGTCGCGTTCGACGTGGACGACGGTGAGCATGCTCGGTTCCCGCCGGGAGTGCCTGCGCCGGGACCGGCGGCGGGTGAGCCGCAGGCCGAGGTCCGGCATCAGCCAGGTGACCTCGCCTTCGTGCGCGGGATCCTCGGGCGTCGCGCATTCGAGGGAGAGCCCCCAGTGCTCGACCTGGCATCGATCCAAGGGCACGACGGCGCCCGAAGAATGCGAACGCTGCGCAGCGAACAGATCGATGGTGTCCACCAGCTGAGGAGTGATTACGGCGCCCACGACTTCAGACAGTAGCGCCGTTTTCGAGGCCCGCGATCGTCAGCACCGTTCTTTAACATAACTTTCCCGTCCTCGTCGGATATCGATTCGGCCCGTGCGCGGGCCATCACCGATTCGGCGGTACGAGCGATGGCCGGGCCACGGGATCGTGGGTGGATTGCCCGGACCAGGACAGCTCGATGCCGAGTTCCCGCATCCAGTCGTCCAGCCGGTTCCCGTGCCTGGCGAGCCCTTCCAACGCGGTGCAGGCGGCGCGCATGGCTCGTTCCGCGGTCCGCTCGTCGAGCAGTTCCGACCGCACGGCCAGCAGGAACTCGTCGACGTCGATCAACTGCGCTTCGCGGCCGTCGGCGACGAGCAGGTCGAGGTAGTGGTCCTCGGAGCGCCACCACCGCGGTCCGGGTTCGATGCGGGCGACGTCCACGTAGTAGTCCCAGCCGTCCGCGCGGCCCGGGTGGTGTTCCCAGCGGGTGATGCGGAGGTCGTGCTCGGGCAGCAACCAGGATTGCAGCGCCCGCAGTTTCGGGTGGGCGGGCATTCCGCGGCGGAGGTAGAGGCCGAACGGTTCGAGCCGGTATTCGTCTACGTCCCGGACGATGCTCTTGGGATCGGTGTTGGTCCCCGCTTCGACGTCGAACAGTTCGACCTTCGGCGGGTGCACGGGCAGTCCGAGGCGCTCTGCGATCTCGCGTTGCGTGGTCACCCCGCCACTGTAGGTCGGGTCCGGGGTGTGGCGGCAGGGTTGAAATCCGGGGCGGGAGGTGGTGCGCGCCTCGGCCGGCGGCACGGTGTCGGTGGGGGCTCGTACCCTCGGGGACGTGGCTTTCGCGACTGAGTACCCGACCCCGGCCGACACCACCTTCCGGCCGGTCAGCGACATCCCGCGC
Source organism: Saccharopolyspora gregorii (assembly GCF_024734405.1). NCBI lineage: Bacteria > Bacillati > Actinomycetota > Actinomycetes > Pseudonocardiales > Pseudonocardiaceae > Saccharopolyspora > Saccharopolyspora gregorii. Next base: position 2,026,735 of record NZ_CP059556.1, read on the forward strand.
ACCGGTGGCCGCTTCCGCATGGTCAGCGACTACGACCCGTCCGGCGACCAGCCGGCGGCGATCGACGACCTGGAACGGCGGATCAAGGCCAGCGAGGCGAACGTGGTGCTGCTGGGCGCGACGGGTACCGGCAAGTCGGCGACCACGGCGTGGCTCATCGAGCGGTTGCAGCGGCCCACGCTGGTGCTGGAGCCGAACAAGACGCTCGCGGCGCAGATGGCGAACGAGATGCGGGAGTTCTTCCCGGACAACGCCGTCGAGTACTTCGTCAGCTACTACGACTACTACCAGCCGGAGGCGTACGTCCCGCAGACCGACACCTACATCGAGAAGGACTCGTCGATCAACGAGGACGTGGAGCGGCTGCGGCACTCGGCGACCTCGAACCTGCTGAGCAGGCGGGACTGCGTGGTCGTGTCCTCGGTGTCGTGCATCTACGGCCTGGGCACGCCGCAGTCGTACCTGGACCGGTCGATCCCGCTGGAGGTCGGCGGGGAGATCGACCGGGACATGCTGCTGCGCGCGCTGGTGGACGTGCAGTACACCCGCAACGACATCGCGTTCGCGCGCGGCACGTTCCGGGTGCGTGGCGACACGGTCGAGGTGATCCCGGCGTACGAGGAGCTGGCGGTGCGCGTCGAGCTGTTCGGCGACGAGATCGAACGGCTCTACTACCTGCACCCGCTGACCGGCGAGATCGTCCGCGAGGTCGACGAGGTGCGGATCTTCCCGGCGACCCACTACGTGGCGGGGCCGGAGCGGATGGAGAAGGCGATCCGCGGCATCGAGGGCGAGTTGGAGGAGCAGCTGGCGAAGCTGGAGAAGCAGAACAAGCTGCTCGAAGCCCAGCGGCTGCGGATGCGCACCCAGTACGACGTCGAGATGATGCGCCAGGTCGGCTTCTGCTCCGGCATCGAGAACTACTCGCGGCACATCGACGGCCGCGAGGCGGGCACGGCGCCCGCGACGCTGCTGGACTACTTCCCGGACGACTTCCTGCTGGTCATCGACGAGTCGCACCAGACGGTGCCGCAGGTCGGCGGCATGTACGAGGGCGACATGTCCCGCAAGCGCACCCTGGTCGAGCACGGCTTCCGGCTGCCCAGCGCGATGGACAACCGGCCGTTGACCTGGGAGGAGTTCGCCGACCGCATCGGGCAGACGGTGTACCTGTCGGCGACGCCCGGCCCGTACGAGATGGGGCGGGCCGGTGGCGAGTTCGTCGAGCAGGTGATCCGCCCGACCGGACTGGTCGACCCGGAGGTGGTGGTGAAGCCGACCGAGGGCCAGATCGACGACCTGGTCGGCGAGATCCGGGACCGCGCCGAGCGCGACGAGCGGGTGCTGGTCACGACGCTGACGAAGAAGATGGCCGAGGACCTCACCGACTACTTCCTGGAGCTCGGCGTGCGGGTGCGCTACCTGCACTCGGAGGTGGACACGCTGCGGCGGGTGGAGCTGCTGCGGCAGCTGCGGCTCGGCGAGTTCGACGTGCTGGTCGGCATCAACCTGCTGCGGGAGGGCCTGGACCTGCCGGAGGTGTCGCTGGTGGCGATCCTGGACGCCGACAAGGAGGGCTTCCTGCGCTCCGGGACGAGCCTGGTGCAGACGATCGGGCGCGCGGCGCGCAACGTCTCCGGCCAGGTGCACATGTACGCGGACAAGATCACCGATTCGATGCAGCACGCCATCGACGAGACGAACCGGCGCCGCGCCAAGCAGATCGCCTACAACACCGAGCGCGGCATCGATCCGCAGCCGCTGCGCAAGAAGATCGCCGACATCCTGGACCGCGTCTACACCGAGTCGGAGGACACCGAGGAGTCGGTGGCGGTCGGCGGTTCCGGCCGCAACTCCTCGCGCGGCAAGAAGCCCAGCGGTGAGGCGGTGGCCTCGTCCGGGGTGCTGGAGGGCCGCGACACGAGCTCGATGCCGCGGGCGGAGCTGGCGGACCTGGTGCAGCAGCTCAACGACCAGATGATGAACGCGGCGCGGGAGCTGCAGTTCGAGTTGGCCGCGCGGCTGCGGGACGAGATCCACGACCTGAAGAAGGAGCTGCGCGGCATGGACGCCGCGGGGATCAAGTAGGACCCGCCGCCCGCGCCGGAGCGGGCGGGGTCAGGGCAAGCGGCGATCCGTCGCCGAGCCCTTGGCCGTCGGTGGTGTCCGGCGGCGCGCGTTCGCAGCGGGCTCGTCGTGGAACAGGGCGGCTCCGACCGGGGATCGGCGCGGGCGCTCGGCATCGTGACGTGTCGTTCGAGGGGGAAGTGGCGCTCCGCGGCGGCGCGGAACGCCGGTTCGACGGGGCTGTCATATCGACTGGTTCGCCGGCCAGGGACACCGGGGATGAGAGCGTCGCTGCGCTCGCTTTCGGCGCTTTCGTCCGGCGGGTCGTTCTCGTCGTTCGTGTTCGTGGAATATGACCGTCGTGAATGTGCGCGCATTCGGCGGCGGCAATTTCCGATCTTGATGACGTTGTAGATCTTTCCCCTTCGGGGTGGTCGAATTGTGCGCGCGGGCGGGTTCTCGCTGCTCCGCCGGTGGTCCGGGTGACTGCGCATTGGCCCGATCGGGTTTCACCGCCCGGCGGTATCGTCTTTCCGATAAAAGAGCGTTGACCGCTCGGTCCGGATCTTTGTAATCTCCTTTTCTCGCTCTTCCGGGTGCGGTGGGGAATTGACCGGGGGAGTCGTGCAGCGCGGATCGGGGGATCTCATGGTGCGGCACGCGAGCGGATCGTTGTGCGGACGCGAGCGGGAACTGCGGTTGGTCCGGGAATTCCTGGTGCGCCCGGAACGCGGCGGCATCCCGGTGAGCCGGCCGGTTCCCGTCCTCGTCTTCTGCGGTACCAGCGGTACCGGGAAGACGGCGCTGCTCGACGAGCTCGCGGCCCGGATGGACGGCAACGTGCCGTGCGCCCGGCTGGACTGCGCGCGGATCGACGGTGCACCGGTGCCGCGGGTGCTGGCGGACCTCGCCGCTCAGCTGAGCAGGCCCTGCAAGGGCTACGGGATGCTGGAGTTCCCCCGATTCATCGCGGGGCACCTCGCGCTCGGGCCGCGCTTGGACCCCACCAGCCGGCCCGCGGCGCGCAGGCAGGTCGAGGAGTCGCTGGCCACCTACCCGAAGATCAGCGATCCGCCGGGATTCCTGGCCTCGCTCGCCGGCGGGACGGCCGCCGCGGTGGGCGGGAACCTGCCGGACCTGGTGCTGACCGGCATCAACGCGCTGCGGCGCGCCCGGTGGCAGTGGGGCGACGAACGGGCCTGGTACGGGCACCAGGACCGGGGCTTGGACCGCGATCCGGTGGACGTGCTGGTCGACCTCAACCGCAAGGCCCGCGCGGACGGGCCGGACGTCGCGCAGGAAGTGGGCGAAGTGCTGTGGGCCGCGTTCCTGGCGGACCTGCGGGACGGGTTCCGCAGCGGGTGGACGGCCGATCGCCGCATGCTGAACTGCGCCGTGCTGCTCGACGATGCGGACGCCGCACCGGAACTGCTGCGGGGACTGGAAGCCGCGCGCCGGCGGCGCGGGACGGCCGCGGCCGAGGACCCGGATCCGCTGACCGCGGTGGCCACCGCGCACGTCGACCCGCTCGCGCGCGGCGGGCCGGTACCGATCGACGGCGCGGGCTACGCCGACCACCTCGCGCGCTCGGCGCAGCACCGCAGGCACGGTTCGTACCCGGTGCTGCTCGGCGACCTCAGCGCGGACGCGGTCGCCGACATGGCGGCGCCGCTGAGCCCGGTGCTGGACAACTTCCGGCGCGCGGTCGCGATGCTGCACGGCTTCGCGCACGGGCACGCGCGCACCACCCGGATGCTGCTGGACGCCATCGCGGAGCAGGGCGCGGACCCGGCCGACCTGCACGGGTTGCTCGTGGGGCCGCTGCCTGCCGGGGCCGGTGCGGACCGGGTGGAGTCCCTCGCGCTGAAGGCGTTCCTGCGCGGCGTTCCGCTGACCGGCCTGGAAGATCTGATCACCTGCTCCGCGGCGCGGAACTTCGCGGAGGGGCAGCTGCTGGCGGAGTACCGGCCGATGCTGGCCTCGGCGGACCCGCGGCCGGTGGTGCTCGAAGCGGCGTGGTGGCCGTGCTCCGTCGACGCGGACCAGGTGATGGTCCCGGTGCTGCGCAGGCTGCTGCTGCGCAGGCTCGCCGCCCGCGGCCCGGGCGAGCGCGCCGATTGGGAGTCGGTGCACCGCTGGCTGCGCAGCCGCTGCGAGCAGGATCAGGACCTGGCCGGGGAGTTGCACTTCGCCTTGGCTCTCGGCGAGGTCGAGCAGGTGACGCGGCGGCTCGCGGACCAGCTGGACCAGCTGGACGCCGTGGCTTGGCTGGCCCTCCTGGGATCGGTGTGCTCGGCGCCCAGCCGGAGCACGAGCGCGCAAGCCCCCGGCGAGCGCGTCCGCGACCTGACCAGGTGGGTCACGCCGCGCGACCTGCCGGTGGCCCCGCTGGCCCGGCTCGTCGCCGCGAAGTGGGTGGCGGCCGACCCGCTCGGCGGCGCCCGCAAGCACGAGCTGAACAGCGAGATCGCAGTCGACCTCGACGACGTCGCGCCGTACGCGCGCGACGGCCTCCCGGTGCTGCGGGCCGAGGCGGACAGGTACCGGTGAACACCGGGGTGCAGGAGGAGCTGTGAACGCGGTGCTGGATACGAGCTTCACCCGGCCGCCGTCGCACCGGGAGTCCACCCGACGGCGGTGGTGGCGCCGGCTGGCCGCGCTCCTGGCGGCCGCGTTGGTGTGCGGCGTGGTGGTGGCGGTCTACCAGAACGGGTGGCGAGCGGTGTCGTACGCGCACTGCGGCTCGGGCGACTGGGTGGGCCCGGCCGAGCTGCGCGCGGCCGGCGTCCCCGAGGACGAGGCGGGCGCCGCGGAGTGCATGGGCGTGTCGGCGTCGTCGAACTTCGGCGTCGACGCGCTGAGCCTGGTGATGACCAGGATCGACCGGCAGAACCGGGAGGCCGCGGCCGACCCGAACCGCGCCACGGTGACGGTGGGGGTCCTGACGCCGGTGCCGAAGCAAGCCTTCGGGGCCGCGTCCGAAGACCAGGTGCGCGACCTGCTCGAAGGCGCGGCCCAAGCGCAGCAGGACGTCAACGACGACCCCAAGGGCCCTGCCCTGCAGGTCGTGGTCGCCAACGAGGGATCCGGCGAGCAGGGGTGGGCGCCGGTCGTCGATCAGCTGAAGCGGCGCACCGCGGCGGAGTCCCCGCTGGTCGCGGTCACCGGGCTCGGGGTGAGCACCAAGGAGACCCTGCTGGGGGCGCACTCGCTCGCGGACGCCGAGATCCCGATGGTGGGCGCGGTGCTCACCGCCAACGGGTTGAACGCGCGCGGGGTGGTGGAGGGGTTCGACGCCGGGGAGGACGTGCCGAGCGGTCGGATCGACGGGTTCTTCCTCGTCAGCCCGAACAACCGGCGGGAGGCGGAAGCGCTGGCGGACCAGCTCGCGGACGAGCGGGGGACGTCGTCCTACCAGCTGGTCAAGGATCTCAACCGGGACGACTTCTACACGGTCGGCCTGGCGAACGCCCTGCAGGACGCGTTCAGGGACGGGGTGGACCGGTTCCCGATCACGTTCGCCGGGGACGCCGGCGAGGGCGAGATCGCGTTCTCGTTGGAGGATGCGGCCAAGCGCGCGTGCTCGAACAAGGGTGACGCGGTGCTGTACGGGGGGCGGTCCTCGCAACTGCTGCCGTTCCTGAAGCAGCTGGCGGCGGACTGCCCGCGCCACACCACGGTGATCACCGGTTCGGACGCCGCGAGTCTGGACCCGGCGGACGTGCCCGCCGACGTCCGGGTGGTCTACGCGGCGCTGGCCGACCCGGATGCGCTCGGGTCACCTGGGTTCAACCCGCAGGCCGCGAAGCGGTTCGGCGAGTTCCGGGAGAGGTTCGCCGACCCGGCACGTCTCGCCAACGGCTGGGCGATCATGGAGTACGACGCGATGAAGGTCGCGGCCGCGGGCATCGCGGAGGCCGTCCAGGGCGATCAGCAGGCGGTCCCGACGCCGAACTCGGTGCGCGGGCGGATCGGCGGCCACATCAGCCCGAACTACCAGATCGACGGCGCGGGTGATTCCTTCTACTTCGACGAGGACACCGGTGAGCCGCGCGGCCGGGCGATCCAGATCGTGGAGATCGAGGACCAGAAACGAACACCCGTGCGCAACTACCCGGGCTGACCCGAGTCGCACGCGAACGCCCGGGGCCGCAGCCCCGGGCGCCGCGCCGCACCACCTCACGCGAAGGCGCTGAGCCCGGTGATGGACTTGCCGACGATGAGGGTGTTCATCTCCCGGCTGCCCTCGAAGGAGTAGACTGCTTCGGCGTCGGCGAAGAACTTCGCGACCTCGTAGTCGAGGACGATGCCGTTGCCGCCGAACAGCTCCCGCGCCCAGGCGACGACCTCGCGCATCCGGGTGGTGGTGAACGCCTTGGCCAGCGCGGCCTGCTCGGCGCCCGCCTGGCCCTGCTCGGTGAGCTGGTTGAGCCGGACCACCATGCCGAACATGGCGGTGATGTTGCCGAGCATCTTCACCAGCAGGTCCTGGATCATCTGGAACCCGCCGATGGGCTTGCCGAACTGCTCGCGGCTCACCGCGTACTCGCGGGCGAGCTCGTAGGCGCGCATCGCCAGCCCGAGCGCCTGCCAGGCGACGCCGCCGCGGGTGCGGGCGAGGACCTTCGCGGTGTCCCGGAAGCTGTTGATGTTCTGCAGCCGGTCGGCCTCCGGCACCCGCGCGTCCGCGAAGACGATGTCGGCGTTCTGCACGGTGCGCAGCGCGATCTTGCCTTCGATCTTGGTGGCGGTGACGCCGGGTGTGTCCTTGCCGACGACGAAGCCCTTCACCTGGCCGTCGGCCTCGTCGCGGGCCCACACCACGATGAGGTCGGCGAAGGTGCCGTTGCCGATCCAGCGCTTGGCGCCGTTGAGCACCCACTCGTCGCCTTCGCGCCGCGCGGTGGTGCGCATGCCGCCCGCGACGTCGGAGCCGCCCTCGGGTTCGGTGAGCGCGAACGCGCCGATCTTGCGCATGGCGACCATGTCCGGCATCCAGCGGTCCCGCTGCTCTTGGTCGCCGCCGCCCTGGATGCTGCCCATCGCGAGTCCGGTGTGGACACCGGAGAACACGGCCAGCGACGGGTCGATGCGGTTGAGCTCGATGCTGAGGAAACCGGGGAACAGGGAGCTGCGCTCCTTGCCGTCGCCGTGCTCGGGGTACTGGTAACCGGCGAGGCCGAGCTTGGCGAACTTCTCGATGGCCTCGAACGGGAATTCCGCCTTGTCCCAGGCCGGGTTGGCCAGCGGGGCGATCTCGCGCTGCAAGTAATCGCGGATCTCGGCGAGTTCGGCGCGCTCGGAGTCGCTGAGCAGCTCGGCGTAGCCGAAGAAGTCCGGGTCGGTGCTGATCTTCTTGGGCATCGTGGCCCTCTCTCTGCGAGTGGCGGGGCGGCGTGCGCCCCGGCCGGTCAGTTCTGTTCCGCGCCGTCCGCTTCCGCGGCCAGCGCGGCGTTGATGGCGTTGTGCTTGCGGTCGCGGGTTTCGGAGCGCTCCAGGTAGGCGTGCGGGCCGGATCCGTAGGCGGATTCGATCTGGCCGACGAGCTCCTCGACGGCGGCGGGCGTCAGCTCGGGGCGTCCCAGCCCCTTCCACTGCTCGGCCATCCGCAGCCCGAGGTGGCCCATCATGTGCCGGATCCCGCCGGGACCGCCGCCGAGGTGGAAGCTTTCGAACGGGCCGATCGTGGCGTAGCGGCCGCCGAGCGACGCCTTCATCACGGTGTCCAGTTCGGACGCCGAGACGACGCCGTCCAGCACCAGGCTGATGGCCTCCTGCATGATCGCGCCCTGCAACCGGTTCGCGGCGAAGCCGGGGACCTCCTTGTGCAACCGCACTGGGGTCTTGCCGAGCTCGCGGTAGAACTCGACCGTCGCCCGCACCACGTCCTCGCCGGTGCGCTCGCCCGGCACCACCTCGACCAGCGGCACCACGTGCGGCGGGTTGAACGGGTGCGCGATGAGCACCCGCGCCGCCACCTCGGCGGGCAGCTGCTCGGCGATGTCGGTGGCCACGATGCCGGAGCTCGACGAGGCCAGCACCGCGCAGGAGGGGGCGTGCTCGGCGATCTCGGCGAACAGCTCCTGCTTGAAGTCCAGCCGCTCCGGGCCGTTCTCCTGCACCAGGTCGACGTCCCGCACCGCCTCCGGCATCGAGGACGTCACCTCGATGCGGGTCAGCAGGTCGGCGGCCGCAGCGCCCGGGATGCCCGCGGCGATCGACGGCATGGCCTCGCCGAGCACCGCCGCCAGGTCCTCGCGCGGGTCGGTCAGCCGCACCCGCATGCCGCGGGCGGCGAACAGCGCGGCCCAGGACAGGCCGATGGTGCCCGCGCCGACCACCGCGACCGACTTCCCCCGGAGGTCGTTGCTCGTCATGGGATTTCGCTCCTTCACTCGGCGAGGTAATCGTGGACCGGGGTCGCGGCGCCGAGCGTCAGGTCGGTGACGACGTGGCTGGCGGAGACGACCTCGCGCACCGGCAGGTCCGCCAGCGGCGCCAGCACGTGCTCGAACAGCTGGAGCCGGGCCGGGCCGGTGTGGGCTTCCTTGACGGTGATGTCGGTGATCTGCGAGCGGATCAGCTCGCACACCCGGGGTTCCCGCCCGTAGCCGGGGACGATCTTGAGCATGAACGAGGGCACCGTGATCTCGGCCTTCGCCCGCTCCAGGTCCATCGGGTGGTGCTTGTAGCCCATGGTCGCGGTGGCGACCCGCTGCGTGCCGTAGTCCAGGGTGCCCACCAGCGCCCCCTGGTCGGGGAACAGCGCGGGCGAGCCCAGCACCTTCGGGTAGGCGCTGGCCTCGCGGCCGGCGGCGGTGGCGGCGAAGTTGTCCAGGTACATGGCGTGCAGGTACTCGCCGCGCTCGGCGCCGAGGCGCACCGGGATCGCCTGGCCGCACTCCACGTACGGGCCGAACGAGGTGACCTCGCCCATCTTCATGATCTCGAACCGCACCAGCGGCTCATCGATCTCCAGCGGCTCCGGCACCACGGCGCGCAGCGCCTCCGGGTCGGTCCGGTACACGACGTTGAGGTATTCGCGGTCGGTGAACCGGGGGACCGCCGCGGCGTAGGCGGGCGCGGTGAGCGGAGTGGTGGGGCTCTGCAGGATCTGCTCGCGGTTCAACGACCGGTCTCCTTCGTGCACGGGTGGTGGAGGTGGAATTCCCCGGTGGGTGCTGCGGCAAAGCTCACCGATGGTCGAGCTCGCGCAGCACCTCGTCGGTGTGCTGGCCGGGCAGCGGCGCGTGGCTGCGGATCGAGGCGGGGGTGGCCGAGAAGTTCACCGGCACCCCGATGGCCCGGTAGGCGCCTTCGCTGGGGTGCTCGGCCAGGTCGAGCAGGTGGCCGCCGCGGACGTAGTCGTCGGCTGCCGCGTCGTCGAGCTTGAGCACCGGCCCGACCGGGATGCTGTGCTTGGTGCACACGTCGATCCACTCGGCGGTGGTCAGGTTCGGGGTGACCGACTCGATCATCTCGGCGAGCGCCTCGCCGTCGCTGATGGCGTCCAGGATCTCGCCGTTGACCCGCGGGTCCTCCGCGAGGTCGGAGCGCCCGGCCGCGTGGAACAGGTCGCGGCAGTTCTGCGGGCTGTAGGGGATGATCATCGCGTGGCCGTCCTTGGTGGGACGGGCCCGGTGCCCCTTGTTCATCGAGGGGGCGAACCCGGTGGGGCCCATCGGCGGCTCGAACGCGGCGCCCTGCAGATGCTCGACCAGGTTGAACGCGAGCAGCGTGTCGGCCATCGGCACCTCGACCAGCTGACCCTCGCCGGTGGCGCGCTGGTGGTGCAGCGCGGCGAGCGCGGTGTAGACGATGGTCAGCGCCGCGACCTTGTCGGCGAAGATGCTGGGCAGCACGACGGGGGCACCGATGTCCCCGGACCGCGCGGCGAGGTCCAGCAGCCCGGACGCGGCCTGCACGGTCTCGTCGTAGGCGGCGAGGTCGGCGCGGTCGGAGTCGGGGCGGAAGCCCTGCGCGTGCGCGTAGATGAGGTGCGGGAACTCCTCGGCGAGGCTCTGGTGGTCCATGCCGAGCCTGCGCAGCGCACCGATCCGCATGTTGGTGATGAGGATGTCCGCGCCGCCGATGAGCTCCAGCGCCGTGGCGTGGTCGGCCTCGTCCTTCAGGTTCAGCGCCACGCTGCGCTTGTTGCGGTTGACGTTGAGGTTCAGCGGTGTCATGCCCGGGGTGCGGTGCAGGGTGCCGTTGCGGACGGTGTCCTTCGGCGACTCGATCTTGATGACGTCGGCGCCGAGGTCGCCGAGAATCTGGGCCGCGTACGGGCCCATCACCACGGTGGCCATGTCGATGACCCGGACACCTGCCAGCGGGCCGGTCCGGCCCGAGGTGGCGGGTGCGTCGGCGGGGGCTGTCATGGCTGCGGACTTCCTCTCGCGCGGTTTCATTAGCTTCACTAACGACGCTACGAGCGGGTTCCGGGAGGGGCAATCGATCGGTGCGCCCGATCGGAGAACAACGGCGTGACCGCGGCGGTCACGCCATTGCGGGGCGCTGACCAGCGGTTTCGCCGGAGCGGTCCGCCCGTGCGGTCCCGCCGGACGATCCGCTGTCGGTGGTGGCGACCACAATGATCGGCACACCGCTCGAACCGAGGAGGCGCAGTGCTGACCACGCCGGGATTCCCCGCCGGAACGCTGGACGACGAGGGCTGTCCGGTCTGGACGACCTCGCTGTACGGGCCCGACCACCTGATGTTCTACCTGGTGCGGGACCTCGAACCCGCCGCCGCGCTGGAAGTGCTCGGCGCCGACCCGGCACGTGCCGTGCCCTGCGCGCTCCCCGCCGAAGCCTCGGCCGGACTCGACGCCCGCTCGCTGCCCGCCACCGTGCTCGACTCCGAAGCGGAGACCGTGCTGCTGGCCGGGCGGGTGCGCGGCTGGACCTTCGTCATGGACGACGCGAACACCACCGAAGACCTCGGCGACGACCCCGCCGCGGCGCTCTCCGCCGCGGCGGGCGGACCGGCGGTGTCGCTGCACATCGACATCAACGCCCTCAACCGGCTCCGCTACGCCGAGGACGGGGTGCCGGTGTTCGAGACCGACTTCGACAACGTGGAGAGCGACGTGGCCGAACTGCCCGCCGGCGCGCCCGCGGTCGTGCGCGCCGCGATCGACGCCGCCGGGAACCTCGACGAGCTCATCGAGGACGACGAGGACGACCCGGACCGCCGCGACCACGCGTTCCTCGACCGCCTGGCCTGCGCCTTGGCCGGAGCGAACTGGACCTACGACGAACTGCGCGCAGCGGACTTGATCGCTGTTGAGCTGGACTGACCGTTGCTCGGGGGTGGGGTGGCGGAACCTCAGCCGTTCCCTCGCTGCGGGATCGTTCTCACCGGTGGCTCCACAGGAGAAAACGCTGTCCTCGCGGGAAACGGCTGAGAACCCGCGGGTGGTCCTGTTGCTCGGGTGGTCGCCGGCTCAGCGGCTTCGCCGCTGACAGGAAAGCGATGCGGGGCCGTCCCGCCGGGGTGGCTCCAGCTCCCCGGTCACGAGAGGGCTTCGACGGCTCCTGCTACCAGGTCTGCGAGTTCGCCGCCCGGTTCGGCGCGGTCCGCGCGCCAGATCAGCCCGGTCGCCAGCACCGGGTCGATGTCCGCGAACGGGAGCACCACCACCCGGTCGTGCTCCCACGGGCGGCCCATCTGGTTCTGCGGGTCGAGCATCGAGATCGCGAACGCGCCGCCGTTCGCCACGAACTCGCCGGTGCCCGAGTAGTCCCTGGTGCTCAGCGTGGTGCGGCGGTGGATGCCCGCCGCCGCCAGCTGCACCTCCAGCTGGTCGAAGTACGTCGGGGACAGGCCCGAACCGGGCCGGGCGTAGACGTGGCCGGTCAGCTCGGCGAGCGACACCGACTCGCGGCCCGCGAACTCGGCGGCGGGCAGCACCGCGCCCAGCGGCTCCCGCATCACCTCCCGCACCTCCACGCCCTCCGCGTGCGCGGGCAGGTGCACCAGGGCCAGCTCCAGCTCGCGGCGCCGCACCTGGTCCACCAGGTCCAGGCTGCCGCCCGGCCAGCGCCGCACCTCGCAGCCCGCCGTGCGGTCGAACTCGCGCAGCCGGTCCCGCAACCGCGGGTGCAGGCCCGGCGGCACGCCCACGTGCACGATGCGCTGCTGCGTCCCCAATTCCTGGCGCAGCCGCCCCGGGATGTCGTCGAACCGGGTCAGCACCTCGGTGGCCAGCGGCAGCAGCGCGCTGCCCGCGGGAGTCAGGTTCACGCTGTGCGAATCGCGGTCGAACAGCCGCACGCCCAGCTCGCGCTCCAGGTCCCGGACCCGCCTGCTCAGCGGCGACACCGCCATGTGCAGCTGGCGCGCCGCCTTCGAGAAGCTCAGGTTCTCGGCGACGGCCGCGAAGTAGCGCAGGTGGAACACCTCCATGCGTCGCAGCCTATTACCCCGTTCGGCCACGCCCCGCGCCGCCCGATCAGCTGGTGATGTCCTTGCGCCGGAAGCTCCAGTGCGCCAGCAGCACGAACACCGCCGCGTACACCAGCGACGAGCACGCCCCGTTGGCCATGCCCGTCCAATCGACCTCCTCGGCCAGCAGGTCCCCCCACGCGTACGCGTAGTGCGTTGGCAGGAACGAACGCAGCCCGCCCAGCGCCGAGATCTGGTCCAGGATCTGCGACAGGATCGAGGCCAGCACCGCGCCGCCCACCGCGCCCAACGGCGCATCGGTGTTCACGCTCAACCACAGCGCCACCCCCGCGACCCAGCTCAGCTGCACCGCCAGGTACAGCACCGCCAGCACCACGGTCAGCAGGCCCACCGGGAACGGCAGCACGCTCCCGCTCGGCGTCACCAGCTCCCCGGTGCCGTACCAGAACACGCCCGCCGCCAGCGCCACCGCGGGCAGCAGCGCGATCCCCAGCAGCGACAGCACCGCCGCCACCACCGCCTTCTGCCGCAGCAGCCGCCCGCGCGGCACCGGAGCGGCCAGCAGGTAGCGCAGGCTCGACCAGGAGGCCTCGCTGGCCACCGTGTCGCCGAAGAACAACGCCACCACCACGACCAGCAGGAACCCCGCCGAGGAGGACATCGCGAACGCGGTGAAGTTCAACCCGCTGGAGGTGGCCATCCCCGCTAGGTCCGCGGTCCGCGGCACCGAGCCGTCGTCGCCGATCTCGAACGCGGCGAGCAGCAGCAGCGGCAGCAGCACCAGGAAGCCCAGTGCGAGCCGCGTCCGCCGCCGGCCCGCCTGCCGGGCCAGTTCCACCCGCACCGGCAGCGTCCGGCGCACCTGGTAGCCCTGCACGCTGCCGTCCGGCTGGGTGGGGTCCTGCGCGCTGACCGGCAGCGCGGCCGCCGTCTCCCCGCTCGCCGCCGTCTCCCCGCTCGCCGCGGGCGCCTCGGGCACCGCGGCCGGGATGCTCTCGACGACACCGGCGCGCGGGTGCTTCCCGGTGACCCGGCCGGTGCCGCCACCCGTCGCGCTCGGTCCGGTGGTGCCGGTCAGGTCCGGTCCGGTCGCGCCCGGGCCGGTGTCCCTTCCCGGTGTGCCCGAGCCGGTCGCGCTCCCGGTCGTGCCCGGTCCGGTGGTGCCCCCCGCCGGGGCCGACCCGGCGGCGCTCGTCGCCGTGCCCGGACCGGACGCGTCCCGCGCGGCCGGGTCCGGCCCGGTCGTCTTCGGTTCGTCCGGTTCCCAGGTGGGGCTGGTCCAGTCCCGTTCCGGGAGGGGAGCGGCCGCGCCGTCGTCCGGCTCGGTACCGGGTTCGGCGGATCCGCCGCGGCCGATCTCCGGGAAGTCCAGGTCGTCGCGCTCCACCGGGCCGGACCGCTCGTCCGGCTCCGGGTCGTCCGGTAGCAGCGCGTCCGAACCCCACAGCTGCCCGCGCGGCTCCGCGGAGTCCCCGCCGAGCAGGCCGCCGGACTCCAGGGCGCGGGCGATCGCCGCCCGGTGCCGCTCGGACTCCGACGACAGCGGCTCGGTCTCCCGGCCGCCGCGCGCCGCGTCGGCCGCCCACGGCTCCTCCGCCGAGGAGTCCGGGGCCGCGGGCCCGGTACCGCCCGTGGACCGCTCCGCCATCAGCGCTGCTCCTCTCCGACCAGGTTCAGGAATGCGTCCTCCAGCCTGCGCCGCGGACCCACCTGGTCCACCGACACCCCCGAGACCACCAGCGCGTTCACCGCGGTGGACCGGTCGTGCCCGCGCAGGTCGGCGTGCACCAGGTCGCCGTCCACCTCCACCGCGCCGAGCCCTTCCAGCGCCCGCAGCGCCGCCGCGGCCCGCGCGGGGTCGTCGACGCGGAAGGTCGCCTGCCCGTCCACGGACACGATCTCGGCCACGCTGCCCGAGGTGATCACCTCGCCGCGGTGCATCACGATCACGTGCGTGCAGGTCTGCTCCACCTCGGACAGCAGGTGGCTGGACAGCAGCACGCAGCGGCCGGTCGCCGCGTAGCGGCGCAGGATCTCGCGCATCTGGTGGATCTGCGGCGGGTCCAGCCGGTTCGTCGGCTCGTCCAGCACCAGCAGGTCGGGCAGCCCCAGCATGGCCTGCGCGATCGCCAGCCGCTGCTGGGTGCCCTGGCTGAACGTGGCGGTGCGCCGGTGCGCGTGCTCGCCGAGGCCCGCGATGTGCACCACCTCGTCGAACCGCGCTTGCAGCATCGGCCTGCCGGTCGCCGCCCAGTAGTGCTTCAGGCTCTCCAGCCCGGTCAGGTGCGGCGGGAACCCGGGCGATTCGACCAGCGCACCGATCCGGGACAGCACGGGGGCGCCCGGCTCGACCCGGTGCCCGAAGACGCGGACCTCCCCGGACGTCGGGTGCAGCAGTCCCAGCAGCAGCCGCAGCGTCGTCGTCTTGCCCGCGCCGTTCGGGCCGAGCAACCCGACGATCTGCCCGCGCTCCACCCGCATCGACGCACCGCGCAGCGCGGTGACCTTGCGCGGGAAGGTCTTGGTGAGCTCGGTGATCTCCAGCGGCGGCCCGGTCACCTCGGCCTCCGTCGCCGGCGCGTAGCGGCGGCGCAGCCGGGTGATCAACCAGCCGAGGCCGCCCAGCAGGGCGATCCCGGCGATCCCGGCGACCGGGGCGGCGGGGAACGCGCCGTCGCTGGTGCTGGTGCCCTTCACCGAGGGCACCGACAGCGCGCGCGGCCCCGCCAGGTCCACCCGGTGCACCGCGGTCGCCGTCGGCACCGCGTAGGCCTGGTCGGTGGTGCTCACGGCGAGCTCCAGCCGGTGCCCGGTCTCGACCGAGTGCACCACCCCGGGCAGCGCCACGTTCACCTCCACCGGCGTGCCGTCCGGGCGCAGGCCGGTCACGTGCATCGGGGCGACCGCGTCGCCCAGCAGCTCGCGGCGGCCCTCGCGGTCCACGTCGTAGAGCTTCGCGAACAGCACCGCGTCCCGGGTGGTGGGCTGGCCGGGTTCGGCGGCGACCGACAGCCGGGTCTGCGGTACCCCGGAGATCAGCATCCGGGAGGACATCGGCTCGGTGCCGAACACCGCGACCTGCCGCGGCAGGTCGTAGGGCTCGGCCCGGCGGCCCTGCTTCCCGGGCAACGAGCTCAGCGCGCCCGGAGCACCGCCGGGCGGGTTCAGCACCGAGGTGGCCCGCCCGTGCAGGTCCAGCGAGAACCGCGGGGTGCGGTCCGCGCGCACCCCCGGGTAGTCGGGGGCGGACGCGGTGCGCACCGGCACCTCGCCGTCCGCGCGGGAGTTGCCCGCGATGTCGAAGCGGAACCGGTCACCGGGGTCGGCCGCCTCGCCGACGCCCAGGTGGAAGGCGAACCAGTCGGCGATCCGGGCCTCCACGCGCGGCCCGGGCGGGGCGCCGTCGTGCCCTCCGGCGAACCACAGCACGCTCACGTCACCGCCGGCGGCGGCGATCTGGCGGGCGTTCGCGTCGGCCTGGTCCAGGCCGAACAGGGTGTCCTGGGTGCCTTGGGCGAGCAGCGTCGGGATGCGGATGTCGCGGGTCACCGAGCTCGGCGAGACCGAGGCGAGCAGTTGCCGGGTGGCCGCGGAGGCGCGGCCGGTGCGGGCCAGCTCGCCGTACGCCGCGCACACGTCCGGGGCGAAGTTCCCGCAGGCCACCGAGGACCCGTCGGCGGGCGCCGGCCCACCGGGGGAGAACAGCTGCCCCGCCCAGGCGCGCCGGAACACGCCCTGCGGCCCGGCGGTGCCGTGCGCCGGGGTGTCCGCGGACGGGGGCGCGCCGCCCGCCGCGTTCGGCAGCAGCGCCTGGCCGAGGTCGTTGTAGGTCATCACCGGTGCGATGGCGTCCACCCGGGGGTCGCTGCCCGCCACCAGCAGGCTCAGCGCGCCGCCGTAGGAGACGCCGGTGAAGCCGACCCGCGGGTCGCTCTCGCCGTCGCGCTGCACCTCCGGCTGCCGGGCCAGCCAGTCCACGATCTGGTGGGCGTCGGAGACCTCGTACTCCGGTGCGTTGAGCCGGATCCGCCCGCTGCTGCCGCCGAAGCCCCGCGCCGAGTAGGTCAGCACCGCGAACCCGCGCCGCACCAGCTCCCGCGCCTGCGCGTCCGCGTCGGTCTTGTCGCCGCCGAGGCCGTGCGCGATCACCACCGCCGGGGCCGGGGTCGCGGCGGGTGCGTAGAGGGTCGAATCGATCTGGATGCGCTCCTGGCCGCCCGGGCCGTCCTGCACGTCGATCAGCGCCTGGCGCGGCTCCGGAGCGGCGGGAGTGGGGGGCTCGCCGGACCAGAGCGCCGCCAGCCCTGCGATCAGCAGCACGACGATCACGATGAGCAGCAGGAACGGCCTGCTGCGGCGGGGGAGCGGGGGCACGGGCCCGACAGTAGGGGAAAGAGGCGGCAACGGTTTCATCCTGAGGCGGGCCAGGGCGAAGACGCTATGAAGCAGCAACCGAACAGAAATCCGGCCGTCCGCCGCGGCGTCACCCTCGCGATCGTCGTGTCGTTCGGTGCGCTGCCGCATCCCCGAGTGCGGGCGCGGCGATCATAACCGCGCCGTGGGCCACGGCCATCGCCCGTTCGTTCGAGTCGAGCTGCTGCAGCCGATGGCCTTGCTCACACGCCGGCACCGGTACCCCGGTTCGGGTGATGCTGTGACCAGGGCATTGCTGTCCTAGGTAGCTCGCCGTAGCCTTCCGGCTGCATTCGGGGCGATCAACCCGGGCTGGTGTTCGAAGCAGTGCATAAGTGACAATCTTGGCAACGTTGTGGAGGGGAGTATTCCTTCGCGGCGGCATCGTCATCACGGCCCCACCGGTTGCCCCGAAAGCTCCCGTTGGGACCCGGTGCCGTCGACCGGCTCGTTTTCGCCGGTGGAAGAGACCTCCGGTCCCGGCGCACGCCCTGAACCGGAGGTAATCGATGGGTGCCGAGCTGACCTTGGTGGCGCAGCAGGCTCAAGAAGCGGCCGATTCCATGCACGTGCCCTGGTGGATCTGGGCGGCCACGCTGGGCGGTCTCGCCCTGCTGCTGCTGATCGACCTGGTGATCGTCGACCGCAAGCCGCACGAGGTGACCACCGGCGAGGCGGCTCGGTGGGTCACCTTCTACATCGCCTGCGCGATCGTCTTCGGCATCGGCGTGTGGATCTTCGGCGACCAGCACTTCGCGATCGAGTACTTCACCGGTTACATCACCGAGTACTCGCTCAGCGTCGACAACCTGTTCATCTTCATGGTGATCATGTCGAGCTTCGCGGTGCCGACGATCCACCAGCACCGGGTGCTGCTGATCGGCATCCTGCTGGCGCTGGTGATGCGCGGCGCGTTCATCGCCGTCGGCGCCGCGCTGATCGAGCGCTTCGTGTGGGTGTTCTTCGTCTTCGGCGCGTTCCTGATCTGGACCGCGATCGGCATGATCCGGAACAAGGACGAGGACGAGGAGTACAAGGAGAACATCGTCGTCCGCTGGGTCCGGAAGGTCTTCCCGGTCACCGACGACTACCACGAGACCAAGTCCGTGGTGAAGATCGACGGCAAGCGGTTCCTCACCCCGATGTTCGTGGTGATCGTCGCCATCGGCAGCGCCGACCTGCTGTTCGCGGTCGACTCCATCCCGGCGATCTTTGGCATCACCCAGGACCCGTTCCTGGTGTTCACCGCGAACGCGTTCGCGCTGATGGGCCTGCGGCAGCTGTACTTCCTGCTGGGCGGGCTGGTCGACAAGCTGGTCTACCTCAACGTCGGGCTGTCGATCATCCTCGGCTTCATCGGCATCAAGCTGGTGGTGCACGCGCTGCACGAGTACCACGCGGTGCCCGAGTGGCTGGACATCAACAACTGGATGTCGCTGGGCGTCATCATCGGCGTGCTGGTGATCACCACGGTGGCCAGCCTGGCGAAGGCCCGCAAGGACGAGGCGGCCGCGCAGCCGGCGGAGCCGGAGGCCAAGCCCTGATCCCGCCTCGGCGGCCGCGCCGCCGACGAGATCGAGACCGCGAACCGCGCGGCATCCGACGACCGGGTGCCGCGCGGTTCCGCGTCCGGGCCGGTTCGCCGATCAGTCCGCGGGCATCGCGTAGCCCTGCTGGCGCCACGCCTCGTACACCGCCACCGCCGCCGAGTTCGCCAGGTTCATCGATCGGATCCCCGGCAGCATCGGGATCCGCACCCGGTCGGTGATCCGGTCCGAACCGGACACCTCCGCGGGCAGGCCCGTCGACTCCGGGCCGAACAGCAGCACGTCGCCCGGCCGGTAGCGGACCTCCTCCAGCGAGGTCGTCGCGCCCGTGGTGAACGCGAATACCCGCTGCGGATCCAGCTCCGCCAGCAGCGACTCCCAGTCGTCGTGCACCCGCAGCACCGCCCGCTCCCGGTAGTCCAGGCCCGCCCGGCGCAGCCGCGCGTCCGCCACGTCGAACCCCAGCGGCCGCACCAGGTGCAACGCGCAGCCGGAACCGGCGGCCATCCTGATCGCGTTGCCCGTGTTGCCGGGGATCTCGGGGTGGTAGAAGACGACGTCGAACACGCGGGGTCCTTTCACGTTCGCTGCCCGCCGCATCGTAGTGACCCCCTCGGCGCCGCCCGGATCGCCGACCAGGTGCGCGGGCCCGTCGCCGCGCTCTGGTAGAGAAGTGCGCATGGCGGGGCGCGGGACCAACACGACGACGAAGGCCGAGCGCACGGCCGCACCCGCGCTGCCGGTGGCGAGCGTGCTGGTGGAGGTGTCGCTGCCCGCGCACCTGGACCGCACCTTCGACTACCTGGTCCCGGACCGGCTGCACGAGGCCGCCGTCGTCGGCTGCCGGGTGCGGGTGCGGTTCCGCGGCAAGCTCGTCGACGGGTACCTGCTGGAGCGCAAGGAGAACTCGGACTTCACCGGCACCCTGCAGTGGGTGGACCGGGTGATCTCCTCCGAGGTGGTGCTGCCGCCGCGGCTGCTGGAGCTGTGCCGCGCCGTCGCCGCCCGCTACGGCGGGATGCTCGCCGACGTGGTGCGGCTCGCCGTGCCGCCCCGGCACGCGCGCGCCGAGAAGCAGGTCGCCGAACCCGCGCCCGTCCCGGAACGGCCGGACACCGCGGCGTGGCAGCGCTACCAGCGCGGACCGGCGCTGCTGGACGCCGTGCACGCGGGCAAACCGGCCCGCGCGGTGTGGCAGGCGCTGCCCGGCGAGCAGTGGACCGACCGGCTCGCCGAAGCCGCCGCCACCGCCGCGTCGGCCGGGCGCGGCGCGCTGGTCGTGGTGCCCGACCACCGCGACGTCACCCGGCTGCACGCCGCCTGCGCCCGCGCGGTCGGCGAGGACGGGGTCGTCGCGCTCACCTCGGAGCTCGGCCCGGGGGAGCGGTACAAGCGGTGGCTGAAGGTGCTGCGCGGCGCGGTGCGGGTGGTCGTCGGCACCCGCGCGGCCATGTTCGCCCCGGTCCACGACCTCGGGCTGGCCGTGGTGTGGGACGACGGGGACGCGATGCACAGCTACCCGCAGATGCCGTACCCGCACGCGCGGGACGTGCTCACCCACCGGGCGCACGCCGCCGGGGCCGCGGTGCTCGTCGCCGGGTTCGCCCGCACCGCGGAGGCCGCGCTGCTGGTGGAGACCGGCTGGGCGCAGCAGGTCGTCGGCAGCCGCGACCAGGTGCGGGCCGCCGCGCCGCGGGTGGTGGCGATCGGCGCCGACGACACCCAGCTGGCCCGCGATCCGGCGGCCCGCGCGGCCCGGCTGCCGTCGGTGGCGTTCGACGCGGCCCGCGCGGCGCTGCGCGACGGCGCCCCGGTGCTGGTGCAGGTCCCGCGCCGCGGCTACGTGCCCGCGCTGGCCTGCGGGGACTGCCGGGAGCAGGCGCGCTGCCGCCGCTGCGCGGGACCGCTGGGGTTGCCCGGCGGCACCGAGGACGGAGCGCCGAAACCGGCCGCGTGCCGCTGGTGCGGGGCGGCCGAGGCCGCGTTCCGCTGCGGGTCCTGCGGTTCGCGGCGGCTGCGGGCGATCGCCATCGGCGCGGGTCGCACCGCCGAGGAGCTCGGGCGGGCGTTCAGCGGCGTGGCGGTCCGCACCTCCGGCGGCGGGGAGATCCTCTCCAGCGTGCCCGCGGGACCGGCGTTGATCGTGTGCACGCCCGGTGCGGAACCCGTCGCCGAGGGCGGCTACGGCGCGGCGCTGCTGCTGGACGGGCGCACCCTGCTGTCCCGCCCGGAGCTGCGCGCCACCGAGGAGGCGCTGCGCCTGTGGTTCGCGGCGGCGGCGATGGTGCGCCCCGCGCAGGACGGCGGCCGGGTGGTGGTGATGGCCGATTCCACGCTGCAACCGGTGCAGGCGCTGGTGCGCTGGGACCCGGCCTGGCACGCGTCGATCGAACTGGCCGGGCGCGCCGAGCTCGGCTTCCCGCCCGCGATGCGGGTCGCCGCGGTGGACGGCTCGCCGGAGGCGGTGAACGACCTGCTGGACCACCTGGAACTGCCCGGCACCGGCGAGGTCCTGGGGCCGGTGCCGCTGGGCGAGGTCGATGAGGAGGGCGGCTCCGAGCAGGAGCGCGCACTGGTGCGGGTCACCCGCCCGGCGGGGCGCGAGCTCGCCACCGCGCTGCACGCGGCGCAGGCGGTCCGCGCCTCCCGCAGACCGGCCGAGCGGGTCAAGGTCCGGGTCGACCCGCTCGAACTCCTCTGATCACCCGACCCGCCCGAGGTGAGTGGCCCGCTCGCCCGGTTCCGCCGCGCGGACGGGCCACTCATCCGGGTCAGTAGCGGTAGAGGCCGGGCAGGCCGGGGGCCGGGTCCGCGGACGCGGAGTTCGGCGCCGAGATCCGGTCCGGGTCGCCGTCGGAGGTGTAGCGCGACTCGGGGTCGCCCGCCAGCTCGTCCAGCCACTGGGTGGACCCGTACTCGGCCTCCTCGCCGGTGGCGGCCTGCGAGCGGATCCGCGGGATGTTCTGCCCGTCGAACTCCGCGTCGAACGGGGAGCGCGCCGGGTTGGAACCGACCAGGAACACCGCGTCGTGGTGGTAGGTCACGCCGTCGGCGCTCCCGTCCGCGGCGAGCGCCTCGTCGTCCGGGTGCACGCCCAGCGGCAGTGCCAGCGCGCGCACCGGCACGTCCGGCAGCGCTTCGCCGATCTTCCGCTGCATGGCGGCGATCTGGTGCTGCGCCTCCGCGGAGCCGACCTGGCCGAGGTTGGGGTGCTCCAGGGTGTGGTTGCCGACCTCGAAGCCGTGCTCGTGCAGCCACGGCAGCGTGGTCTTCCCGCCCGGGTCCTCGAACGGCGGGTCGAACACGAAGAAGGTGGCGGTGGGCCGGAACTCCAGGTGCTCGGCGGCGGTGTCGAGCAGGATGCGCACCGCGGTGTCCGGCGCGGGCCGCCCGGCGCCGTCCAAGGCGAACTGGCCGGTGGAGCCGTCGTCGAAGGTGAGCACCACCGGGTGCCTGCCCGCGGGGATGTCGATGCGGCCGCTCGCGTACTCGCTGGCGGTGATCGGCGTGTAGTCCTCCGCGGCGAGCCGTTCCAGCTCGGCGCGGAAGTCCTGCGGGGTGCGGTCGTAGACGCTGCTCGGTTCGGTGGTGATCCGGTGGTACATCAGCACCGGGACCTTGCCGAGTTCGTTGGCGCGCACCGATTCCGGCGCCGGAGGTGGTGGCGGCGCGGGCGGGGGAGCGGCGACGTCAGGGGTGTCGGGGGCGGGGTCCTGGGTGCTGCACGCGGCACCGGACAGGGCGAGCAGCGCCACCGCCGTCACGGCGCAGGTGCGCTCGATCACGCTCAGCATCGGTTCGCACGTTAGTGCAGTTTTCGGCCGATGTGGATACTCAAAGTCACTTGTTGATCTCCACGTTATTACCTGGAAGGGTGGCGCGCACATTCGACCGGCAACGTAACGTGTTCAGTTGTCCGGATTCGCCGACGTCGGGGAGGCGAAAGCTGTGACGGAACCTGCGCCCGAAGGGGCCCCAGGACCAACGAAACCCAGCCGTGACAACGGAATCGGCGGCATCCCGCAGTGGGCCGTCGTCGCCGTCGCCGTCATCGTGCTGCTGATCGCGGGGTACGTGCTGCTCCGCATGCTGTCCACAGAGGACGTGCGGGTCGACGGGCTGCCGTCGCACCCGGTCCGCGCCGAGGCGACGGCCGATGGATCCATTCAAATCCGTTCCGAGGGAGGCGGTTCCACCGTTCTGCTCGACGGGAAGCCCGTGCCCACCACGCCCCAGGACGGTGCGGTGGCCGTGCACGCCCCCGCCGTGCCCGACGGCTCCCACGTGCTGGAAGTCGTCACTCCCAGGGCGATCTCCTGGCTCGGCTCCGCCAGCACCACGCAGGAGTTCACAGTGGACAGCGCGCCACCGGAGCTCCAGGTCGAGGATTCGCTGCGGCCCGAGAAGCTCGGCGAACCCGTCACCGTCACCGGCAAGGCCGCGGGCGCCGACCAGGTGACCGTCGCGGGCGAACCGGTCCGGCCCGGTCCGGACGGCGCGTTCTCCGCCGTCGTCGACCGGCCGGAACGGGAGGTCCAGGTCGTGGCCACCGACCTCGCGGGCAACCGCGCGGAGCGCACCATGACCGTGCACATCAAGCACCCGGGCATGCGCGCCGTGCACATGACCGGGCTCGCCTGGACCAGCGACTCGCTGCGCGAACCCGTGCTCGAACTCGCCAGGCAGGGCCGCATCGACACCGTCGAGCTCGACATCAAGGACGAAAGCGGCGAGATCCCCTACGATTCCGCGCTGCCCGAGGCCAACCGCATCGGCGCCGTGAAGAACTACTACGACGCCCGCGAAGCCCTCGACCAGCTGCACGGCATGGGCGTGCGCGTCGTCGGCCGGCTCGTCGCCTTCAAGGACCCGGTGCTCGGCGAGGCGTCTTGGCGTGAAGGCCACCGGGAACGGGTCGTGCAGACCGCGGACGGCCAGCCGTGGAGCAGCGGGTACGGCGACTTCGCGTTCACCAACTTCGCCGACCCGGCGGTGCGGCAGTACAACATCGACCTCGCCGCCGAAGCCGCCTCGCTCGGCTTCGACGACGTCCTCTACGACTACGTGCGCAGGCCGGACGGCGGCATCGAGAAGATGCGCTTCGCCGGGCTGCGCACCACGCCGGAGCAGGGCATCGCGGACTTCCTCCGCGACACCCAGACGGCGGTCCGCTCGAAGGGGGCGCTGCTCGGGGCGTCGGTGTTCGGCATCGCCGTGGACCGGCCCACCCAGATCGCCCAGGACATCCCGCGGATGGCGAAGTACGTGGACTACATCGCACCGATGGTCTACCCGTCGCACTGGGGGCCGGGCGAGTTCGGCGTCGACGACCCGAACACCCAGCCCTACGAGATCGTGCAGCGCTCGCTCGCCGAGTTCGCCAAGGCGGTCGAGGGCACCGACGTGCAGATCATCCCGTGGCTGCAGGACTTCAGCCTCGGCGCCAGCTACGGGCCCGCCGAGGTGGGCGCGCAGATCAAGGCCGCGCAGGACGACGGCATGCCGTCGTACCTGCTGTGGGCGCCGAACTGCCGCTACCACGGCGAGGCCCTGGTGCCGCAGCAGCCGTAGCCGCACCCGCGGTCGTGGCGGAGTGAACGGTGTGGGGTGAACGGACTGTTCGTCCGATCTCGTTGGTCGAACGGTCCGTTCACTCGTGTCGGTGTGGGGTGAACGGACCGTTCGTCCCATCTGGTTGGTCGAACGGTCCGTTCACTCGTGTCGGTGTGGGGTGAACGGACTGTTCGTCCGATCTCGTTGGTCGAACGGTCCGTTCACTCCGATCGCGCCGGTGTTGATCTCGGTCCGCCAACGATGCCCCGTTCGTGTTGTCGAGGTGGCCGTCGCTCGGCACAGTGACGGGCACTCGGAGATCGGAGGCACACGATGGTGCGAGCACGACCCGTTCGGATCACCCTCGCGGCGGTCACCTCCTGCGCGCTGATCACTCCGATGGCGCACGCCGCCCCCGCCCCGCCGCCCAAGGCGCCGGAGGCGATCGGCTACGGCGGCGCCGTCTCCAGCGTCGACCCGGACGCCACCCGCGCCGGCATCGAGGTCCTCCGGGCGGGCGGCACCGCGGCCGACGCCGCCGTCGCGGTCGCCGCGGCGCTCGGCGTCACCGAGCCCTACTCGGCGGGCATCGGGGGCGGCGGCTACTTCGTGCACTACGACGCGGGCACCGGCGAGGTCTCCACCCTCGACGGCCGCGAGACCGCGCCCGCCTCCGCGCACCCCGAGATGTTCCTGGAGGACGGCGAGCCGATCCCCGCCGCGGAGGCCATCACCAGCGGCCTCGGCGTCGGCGTGCCCGGCACCCCCGCCACCTGGGAGCAGGCGCTGCGGCGGTGGGGGAACAAGGACCTGGGCGAGGTGCTGCGCCCCGCCGAACGCCTCGCCAGGAACGGCTTCGTCGTCGACGACACCTTCCGGGAGCAGACCGCCGCCAACCAGGAGCGCTTCAGCGCGTTCCCCGCGACTCGCGACCTGTTCCTGCCCGGCGGTGCGCCGCCCGCCACCGGCAGCACGTTCCGCAACCCGGACCTTGCCGCGACCTACCGCACCCTCGCCGCCGAAGGACTCGACCCGCTGTACCGCGGTGAGATCGGCGCCGACGTGGTCGAAGCCGTGCGCAACCCGCCGGTCGACCCGGCCGCCGGGCGCACCGTGCGGCCCGGCGGCATGACCGCCGAGGACCTGCGCGACTACCGGATCGAGGAGCGCGACCCGACGCACGTGTCCTACCGGGGGCTCGACGTGTACGGGATGCCGCCGTCGGCCTCCGGCGGCACCACCGTCGGCGAGGCGCTGAACATCCTCGAAGGCACCGACCTGGGCGCGCTGGACGAGGCGCAGTACCTGCACCGCTTCCTGGAGGCGAGCAAGCTCGGCTTCGCCGACCGGAACCGCTGGGTCGCCGATCCCGCGTTCGGCGACGTGCCCACCGCGGAGCTCACCGGCCAGGAGTTCGCCGACTCCCGCGCCTGCCTGATCACCCCGGACGCGGTCCTGCCCGCCCCGGTCGCCGCCGCCGACCCGCGCGACCCCGCGCCCTGCGCGCCGCGACCGCCCGCACGCGGCGGCACCCCCTACGAGGGCCCGAACACCACGCACCTCACCGTCGCCGACGCCCGCGGGGACGTGGTGTCCTACACGCTGACCATCGAGCAGACCGGCGGCAGCGGCATCACCGTGCCCGGGCGCGGGTTCCTGCTCAACAACGAGCTCACCGACTTCTCGTCCACCCCGGCCGTGCCCGGCGAACCCGACCCGAACCTGCCGGAACCCGGCAAGCGGCCGCGCAGCTCCATCAGCCCCACCGTGGTGCTGCGCGACGGGGAACCGGTGCTGGCGGTGGGCAGCCCCGGCGGCGCCACCATCATCACCACGGTGCTGCAGGTGCTGAGCGGGCGCATCGACCGCGGCCTGCCGCTGGTGGAGGCGATCGCCCGGCCGCGCGCCTCGCAGCGCAACGCGCCGAGCACCGAGGCCGAAGCGGCGTTTTTGGCGTTGCCCGAAGCGGAGAAGTTGCGCGCCCTCGGGCACGAGCTCGACCCGTCCGCGGAGATCGGGGCCGCGACCGGTGTGGAACGGCTGCCCGACGGGCGCTGGCTCGCCGCCGCCGAACCGGCGCGCCGCGGCGGGGGAGCGGCCGAGGTGGTGCTGCCCGCCCCCTGACCCGGCCGGGTCGAGCGGGAGAACCGCCGACGCCGCGGCGAACGGGCCGTCGGCGGGCTCCGAGTGCGGATGTCGCCGGTGCGGCGGTCGCCGCAGGAGGAATCGATCCCGCGGCGAGGAGGCCGCCGCGCGGGACGGCCGCGGAGGCGGGGCGGGCGAGGACGAGCGCCCGGTCGGGCGGCGCGAGGGCGACGACTAGACTCGCCGGGTCCCCCCGCCGAGCCCGAACCGGGAGCCCGCGTGACCGTCCAGCCCGTCCGACTCTTCGGCGACCCCGTCCTGCGGACCCGCGCCGACGAGGTCGTGGACTTCGACAAGGAACTGCACGGCCTCGTGCGCGACCTGTGGGACACCATGCACGAGCAGGGCGGGGCCGGGCTGGCCGCGCCGCAGCTCGGCGTCGGGCTGCGCGTGTTCACCTACCGCTGCGACGGCTTCGAGGGCCACCTGATCAACCCGGGCTGGGAGGTCGTCGGCGAGGAGATGCAGGACGGCCCCGAAGGCTGCCTGTCCATCCCCGGCATGCGCTGGGACTGCCTGCGGCACAAGCGCGTCGTCGCCCGCGGCTGGAACATGCACGGCGACCCGGTGGAGATCGAGGGCACCGACCTGCTGGCCCGCTGCATCCAGCACGAGACCGACCACCTGGACGGGGTCCTGTTCGTGGACCGGCTCGACGCCGAGACCCGCAAGCGCGCGCTGCGCGAGATCCGGCAGGCCGATTGGTTCGACGGGCAGGTGCCGGTCGTCAAGGAGAGCCCGCACCCGCTGTTCGGGAAGCGCTGAGCATGCGGATCGTCTTCGCCGGGACGCCCGAGCCCGCCGTGCCCGCGCTGCGCGCGCTCCTGGACTCCGAGCGGCACGAGGTCGCCGCCGTGATCACCCGGCCGGACGCCCGCGCGGGCCGCGGCCGCAAGGTGCTGCGCTCCCCGGTGGGCGCGCTCGCCGACGAGCACGGCGTCGAAGTGCTCACCCCCGCCCGCGCCACCGACCCGGACTTCCTGGCGCGGCTGGCCGAACTCGAACCGGACTGCTGCCCGGTCGTCGCCTACGGGGCGCTGCTGCGGCAGCAGGCCCTCGACATCCCGCGGCACGGCTGGGTGAACCTGCACTTCTCGCTGCTGCCCGCGTGGCGCGGCGCGGCGCCCGTGCAGTCCGCGATCCGGCACGGCGACGAGATCACCGGTGCCGCCACCTTCCACCTGGTCCCCGAGCTGGACGCCGGGCCGGTGTACGGCGTGGTCACCGAAGCGGTGCGCGACACCGACACGGCGGGCGCGCTGCTGGACCGGCTGTCGATCTCCGGCGCCGACCTGCTGGTCGCCACCCTCGACGGCATCGAGGACGGCACCCTGCAGGCCAGGCCGCAGCCCGCCGAAGGCGTCAGCTACGCGCCGAAGGTCACCCCGGAGGACGCCAAGGCCGACTTCGCCGCGCCCGCGCTCGCCGTGGACCGGCTGATCCGCTCCGTGACCCCCGACCCGGGGGCGTGGGCCTGGTTCCGCGACGAGCGGTTCAAGCTCGGGCCCGTCACCCGCACCGAGGAGACCGGGCTCGCACCCGGCGAGATCGACGTGCAGCGCCGCCGGGTGCTCGTCGGCACCGCCACCGAAGCGGTGCAGCTCGGCGAAGTGCAAGCCCAGGGCAAGAAGCGGATGGCGGCCACCGACTGGGCGCGCGGAACCCGCATCGAGCAAGGAGAACGCCTGCAGTGAACGACGACCGCCCCCGCCGTCCGTCCCGGCCGCGCGGCAGCCGCCCGCCGCAGCGCGGCAAGAGCCCGGCTCGGCCGCCGGCGCAGGACCCGGCGCGGATGGCCGCGCTGGACACGCTGCGCGCCGTGCGCGAACGCGACGCCTACGCGAACCTGACGCTGCCCGGCCTGCTGCGGCAGCGCAAGATCAGCGGGCGGGACGCGGGCCTGGCCACCGAGCTCGCCTACGGCGCCTGCCGGGCCAGGGGACTGCTCGACGCGGTGATCGCCGACTGCGCCGGACGCGAAGTGTCCGAAGTGGATCCGCTCGTGCTGGACGCGTTGCGGCTGGGCGTGTACCAGTTGCTGCGCACCAGGATTCCGGACCACGCCGCCGTCGCCTCCACAGTGGACATTGTGCGCGGTGAGGCGGGGTCCAAGCTCGCCGGGTTCGCCAACGCCGTGATGCGCCGCGCCAGCGAGCGCGACGAGCAGCAGTGGGTCGAACGGCTCGCGCCCGACCGCGCCACCGACCCCGTCGGCCACCTCGCGCTGCGCCACGCGCACCCGCGCTGGATCGCGCAGGCCTTCGCCGACGCGCTCGGCGACACCGGCGACGAACTCGCCGCCGCGCTCGCCGCCGACGACGCCCGGCCCGCCGTGCACCTCGCCGCCCGCCCCGGCGAGATCAGCGCCGAAGAGCTCGCCGCCATCACCGGTGGCGACGAGGCGCCCTACTCGCCCTACGGCGTGCACCTCGAAGCGGGCGCCGGCGACCCCGGCGACCTCGAACCCGTCCGCGAGGGCTTCGCCGCCGTGCAGGACGAAGGCAGCCAGCTCACCGCGCTCGCCGTCACCCGGCCCGAGGTCACCGGCGGCGACACCCGCTGGCTCGACCTGTGCGCCGGACCCGGCGGCAAGGCCGGGCTGCTCGGCGCCCTCATCACCCTCGACGGCGGCACCCTCGACGCCGTCGAGCAGTCCGAGCACCGCGCCGAACTCATCCGCAAGGTCACCCGCGACCTCGCCGTCACCGTGCACGTCACCGACGGCCGCGAACCCGGGCTCGAACCCGGCTACGACCGGGTGCTCGTCGACGCGCCCTGTACCGGGCTCGGCGCGCTGCGCCGCCGACCCGAAGCGCGCTGGCGGCGGCAGCCCTCCGACGTCGCCGAACTCGCCAAGCTGCAGCGCTCGCTGCTGCTGTCCGCCGTCGGCCTCGCCCGCTCCGGCGCCGTCGTGGCCTACGTCGTGTGCTCCCCGCACCTGTCCGAGACCGAGGGCGTCATCTCCGACGTGGTCCGGCGCAGCGGGGCGGAACTCCTCGACGCGCGCGAGGCGTTCCCCGGCGTGCCCGACCTCGGGGACGGGCCGACCGTGCAGCTGTGGCCCCACAAGCACGGCACCGACGCGATGTTCTGCGCGCTCTTGCGAGTGGCCTGACGCACTCCTGCTGCTCGGGGGTGGGTGGCGGAACCTCAGCGGTTCCCTCGCTGCGGGATCTTTTTCACAGGTGGCTCCGCCACATGCGAAAAAGCTGTCCTCGCGAGGAAACCGCTGAGAACCCGCTGGTGGTTCCGTTGGTCAGGTGGTCGGCAGGTCAGCGGCTTCGCCGCTGAGGGGATCAAATGATCAACTGATTCTTCGTTGCGGTCAGGCCGCTTCGCGGTGGGCGGTCGGGCGGAGGTGCGGTGGGCCTTGCGGGGCTCGGGGAGCGCTGGAGGTGTCGTCCGCCGCGTGCGGGCCGTCGGCTGCGGTGCGGTCCGCGTCCGCCGGGTCGCCGCCGCCGGTGCGGTGCACCGCGAACAGCAGGCCCAGGCCGACCAGCAGCAGCGCGTGCGAGGCCACCCGCTCCACCGTCGCCGCCCCGATCACCAGGTCGTGCACCGAGAAACCGGCCAGCGCCGCCACGAACGCGCTCAGCACCGGCAGCACCCCCGCCGCCGTGCGATCGCGCCACGCCGCCCACAGCAACCCCACGCCCAGCGCCAGGTTCCAGGCGGTGCTCTCGTTGAACAGGTGCGCCGCCATGCCCGGCCCGCCGTGCGCCGCGTGCCCGTGCATGCCGATCAGCCCCGACAGCTGACCGAGCGCGAGCAGGATCTGCGCCACCGCGGTCAGCGCCAACGCCCCGCGCAGCACCCCGCGCGTGCGGCGCGGACGTTCCGCCGCCGCCAGCACCGCCCCCGCCAAGTCCGGGGTGGGCGCCACCGCCCGCACCCGCAGGTTCCGGGTCAGCGCCCCCGCCTCGGCCTGGAAGGCCCGGCAGGCCGCGCACGTCTCCAGGTGGGCGTCGACCTCGGATTCCGGAGCCTCCGGGAGCTCCCCGTCCAGCAAGGCCGACACCGAGGTCCGGCATCGTTCGCAGTTCACGGTCAGATTGTCGGCCGAGCAGGGGGAGGAGTTCCCGGCGGGGCCTCGACTAGTCTCGACCACCGTGACGCACTCGGAGGCCGAAGACACCCGTGTGACCGAGCTCGCGCTGGCCGCCGGGAAAGGTGACCGCCGCGCCCTCGAAGAACTCGTCCGGGCCACCCAGCGCGACGTCTGGCGGTTCCTCGCGCACCTCGCGGGCGTGCCCGCGGCCGACGACCTCGCGCAAGAGACCTACCTGCGGGCGATGCGGGCCGTGCGCACCTTCCGCGGCTCCTCCTCCGCGCGCACCTGGCTGCTGGCCATCGCGCGCCGCGTCGTCGTCGACCAGATCCGCTCCGAACGCGCCCGGCCGCGCACCGTCACCTCCGATTGGGCGCAGGCGGCCGAGAGCGGTGGCCGCACCGGACGCGGCTTCGAAGAACTCGTCGAAGTCGGCGTGCTGCTCGACGGGCTCGACCCGGACCGGCGGGAAGCGCTCGTGCTCACCCAGGTCCTCGGGCTGACCTACCTGGAGGCCGCCGAGGTCAGCGGCTGCGAGCTCGGCACCGTCCGCTCGCGGGTCGCCCGCGCCCGCGAAGACCTCCTCACCCGCTCCCGCGGGCAGGACACCGGCACCGGCTGAGGGAACATCCCGGGACCGTCCCCGGTTGTGCGGGAAGATCCATCGACCAGCAGCGGAGGACGAGATGCCAGGCACACCGGTAGAGGTGCACCGCACCGCCGAGCACACCTTCACCGCCACCAACGGCCGCGGCGGGCAGGTCACCATCGGCCGCGACGGCGCCCCCGACGCGTTCACCCCCGGTGAGCTGCTGCTCGCCGCCATCGCCGGGTGCTCCGCCGTCACCAGCGAGAACCTGCTGGTGCGCCGCGCGGGTGCGGACGCCGACATCGCGGTGCACGCCGACCGGGACAAGACCGACGCCGACCCGAACAAGTTTTCCGAGGTGCGGGTCCGCTTCGACGTGGACCTGAGCTCCGTCGCCGGCGCCGACCGGGCGAAGCTGCTCGACGCGGTGGAACGCGCCATCGAGCGGTACTGCACGGTCTCCCGCTCGGTCCAGGAGAGCACTCCTATTTCGTTGGAGCTGCCTCGGTGACGGTGGTGGTCGGCTGGCGGAACCTCAGCGTCCTCCTCGCTGCGGGATCGTTTTCACCGGTGGCTCCGCCACAGGAGAAAACGCTGTCCTCGCGAGGAGAACGCTGAGAACCCGCGGGTGGTCCGGCTGCGTGCGTGGTCGCCGCTCAGCGGCTTCGCCGCTGACAGGATCAACGGCAACTGCCTCGTGGGGGCGGGGCGGCGGTGTGGGCCGTTCGGTCTGCTCGGGTGGGCGGGCAGGGCATTCGGGTCGGAGGAGCGCCGTGGTGGGGGGAGACTGTCGCGTGCTTCCGGGTTCGGCGTCGCTAGGGTGCTGTGCGCGCGAGTGCGCGCCAGTCGAGGAGGCGGCGAGTTGGAACCAGCGGGAACGGACCCGGAGCGGGCTGCGGACGGCGGCGGGCTGCGCCGCGACCTGAGCGGCCGGCAGGTCGGCATGATCGCCATCGGCGGCGCGATCGGCACCGGGCTGTTCCTCGGCTCCGGACTCGCCATCAACATCGCGGGCCCGGCCGTGATCATCGCCTACGCGGTGGCCGCCTTCGCCGCGCTCGCCCTGGCCTACGCGCTCGCCGAGATGGTCGTCGTGCACCCCGAGGCCGGCGGGTTCGGACCCATCGCGCAGCGCTACCTCGGCGGCCTCGCCGGATTCGTGCAGCGGTGGATCTACTGGGCCGCGCAGGTCGTCAACATCGGCAGCGAGGTCGTCGCCGCCGGGCTCTACGTGCAGTTCTGGTACCCGCAGCTGCCGCTGTGGCTGCCCGTCGTGGTGTTCTCGCTGGTCATGCTGGCGATCAACGCCTCGGCCGTGCGGTTCTTCGGCGAGTTCGAGTACTGGTTCGCGCTGATCAAGGTCGTCACGATCGTCGTGTTCGTGCTGCTCGGCATCACCTACATCGTGTTCGGCCTGCCCGGCCGCCCCGCCACCGGCGTCGGAGCGCTCACCGAGCACGACGGGTTCCTGCCGAACGGGATCGGTGCGGTGTGGCTGGCGCTGACCGTGGTCACCTTCTCCTACCTGGGCACCGAGGCCGTCGCCGTCACCGCCTCCGAGTCGCGGAACCCGGGCCGCGACGTGCCGCGGGCGGCGCGGAACATGGTGCTGCGGCTCGGGTTGTTCTACGTGCTGGGCATGCTGGTGGTCGTCTCGATCATGCCGTGGAACCAGGTGTCCACCGAGGAGGACGTGACGCAGAGCCCGTTCGTGGCGCTGTTCGCGACCGCCGGGATCCCCGCCGCCGCGGGCGTCATGAACTTCGTGGTGCTCACCGCGGCGCTGTCCGCGATGAACACGAACCTGTACGTGACGGCGCGGATGACCTACTCGCTCGCCCAGGACGGCTACGCGCCGAAGTGGTTCGCCGGGCTGAGCCGCCACGGCGCGCCGCAGCGGGCGCTGCTGCTGTCCGCGGGCGGGCTGGT
This sequence comes from Saccharopolyspora gregorii, assembly GCF_024734405.1. Lineage (NCBI taxonomy): Bacteria > Bacillati > Actinomycetota > Actinomycetes > Pseudonocardiales > Pseudonocardiaceae > Saccharopolyspora > Saccharopolyspora gregorii. The sequence continues at coordinate 2,059,437 of NZ_CP059556.1, forward strand.
GCTGGCGGCGGGCATCTCGGTGTTCGCCGAGTCCACCGCGTTCCCGCTGCTGCTGGGGCTGGCGCTGTTCGGCGCGCTGATCACCTGGCTGCTCATCTTCGCCAGCCACCTGGCGTTCCGGCGGCACCGGGTCGCCGCGGGGCTGCCGGATTCGCCGGTGCGGCTGGCGGGCGCACCGGTGACGACGGTGCTGGCGATGCTGTTCGTGGGGGCGGTGCTGCTGACGACGCCGTTCACCGAGCAGTTCGACACCGCGTGGAAGGCGGGGGTGCCGTTCCTCGCCCTGCTCTGCGTCGCCTACTACGTCCTGCGCCGCCGGGCCGCCGGGCGCTCCTGAGCCGCGGCCGGGGCACCGCCCGCCCGTTCACCTGGGCGCGCGGGCGGTTCACCTCGTCGGGTCGACGCGGGCGCGGGCGGTGGGCGGGTGAGATTTACACTCCCGCATGTGTCGAACCAGCCGATGATCGCGCCCTCCATCCTGTCCGCGGACTTCGCCCGCCTCGCCACCGAGCTCGACGCCGTCAAGGGCGCCGACTGGGTGCACGTCGACGTGATGGACGCGCACTTCGTGCCGAACCTGACCCTCGGGCTCCCGGTCGTCGAGTCGCTGCTCAAGGCCACCGACATCCCGCTGGACTGCCACCTGATGATCGAGGACCCGGACCGCTGGGCGATCGGCTACGCCGAAGCGGGCGCGCACAACGTCACCGTGCACGCCGAAGCCGCCCAGGACCCGGTGAAGATCGCCGCGGACCTGCGCGCGGCCGGCGCCAAGGCCGGGCTGTCGATCAAGCCGGGCACGCCGTTCGACCAGTACGTCGAGGTGCTCAAGCACTACGACACGCTGCTGGTGATGTCCGTCGAGCCCGGTTTCGGCGGCCAGAAGTTCATCACCGAGGTGCTGGAGAAGGCCCGCGCCGCCCGCAACCTCGTCGACACCGGGCACCTGAACCTCATCGTGGAGATCGACGGCGGCATCAACGCCGACACCATCGAGCAGGCCGCGGAAGCCGGGGTCGACTGCTTCGTCGCCGGTTCCGCCGTCTACGGCGCCGACGACCCGGCCCGCGCGGTGGAGGCGCTGCGCGCCCAGGCCGCCCCGAACTTCGCGCACGCCCGGAAGTGACCGCCGCGACCGCGGACCCGGTGCGCGCCGCGATGTTCGCGGCGCTCGCCGCGAGCGAACGCGTCCGCGGCAGCACCAGCCCGAACCCGCCGGTGGGCTGCGTGGTGCTCGACGCCGACGGCGCCGTCGCCGGGACCGGCGCGACCCAGCCGCCCGGCGGGCCGCACGCCGAGGTGATGGCGCTGCGCGCAGCCGGGGACCGCGCCCGCGGCGGCACCGCCGTGGTGACCCTGGAGCCGTGCGCGCACACCGGCCGCACCGCGCCGTGCACCACGGCGCTGCTCGCGGCGGGAGTGGCGCGGGTGGTGCACGCCGTGGCCGATCCGAACCCGAAGGCCGCCGGCGGCGCCGAAGTGCTGCGCGCCGCCGGGGTCCGCGTCGAATCCGGCCTGCTCGGCGAGCAGATCGCGCGCGGCCCGCTGCGGGCCTGGTTGCACTTCGCCCGCACCGGCCGCCCGCACGTCACCTGGAAGTACGCGGCGAGCCTGGACGGCCGGTCGGCCGCCGCCGACGGCACCAGCAAGTGGATCAGCTCGGCGACCTCGCGCGCCGAGGTGCACGAGCTGCGCGGCAAGGTCGACGCGATCCTCGCCGGCACCGGCACCGTCCTCGCCGACGACCCGCAGCTGACCGCCCGCGAAGCCGACGGCGGCCTGCGCCCGCACCAGCCGCTGCGCGTCGTCGTCGGCCACCGCGAGGTGCCCGCCGGGGCGCGCGTCTTCGACGACTCGGCCGCCACGATCCGGCTGCCCGGCGGCGACCCGGCGGCCGCGCTGGCGGAGCTCGGGCGGCGCGGCGTGGTGGACGTGCTGCTGGAGGGCGGGCCGACGCTGGCCGGGGCGTTCGTCGCCGCCGGGTGCGTCGACCGGGTGCTGGCCTACCTGGCCCCCGCGCTGCTCGGCGCCGGTCCCGCCGCGCTCGGCGACGCCGGGGTGGCGAGCGTCTCCCAAGCATGGTGGTGGGACATCGAAGAGACCACGATGAGCGGACCGGACGTGCGCGTCAGCGCCGTGCCCACCGGCCGCTGAGGAGGAAGAGCATGTTCACCGGCATCGTCGAGGAGCTCGGCACGGTCACGTCCGTCGAGGAGGACGGCGACGGGGTGCGGCTGACCGTCGAAGGACCGCTGGTGACCTCCGACGCGAAGCACGGCGACTCGATCGCCGTGAACGGCGTGTGCCTGACCGTGGTGGACTCCGGCGCCGGCCGGTTCACCGTGGACGTGGTGGCCGAGACCGTGCGCCGCTCCGCGATCCGGCACATCACCGCGGGCGACCGGGTGAACCTGGAGCGCGCGATGGCGCTCGGTGACCGGCTCGGCGGGCACATCGTGCAGGGCCACGTGGACGGCACGGCCGTGCTGCTGGAGTCCGACGGCGACCTCACCCGCTTCGAGCTGCCCGCCGGGTTGTCGCACTACCTGGTGGAGAAGGGCTCGATCACGGTGGACGGGGTATCGCTCACCGTGGTCGGAGCGGGACGCACCGAGTTCAGCGTCGCGCTGATTCCCACCACGCGGGAACTCACCACTCTGGGGGTGCGCCGACCGGGTGAAGAGGTCAACATCGAGGTGGACGTGCTGGCCAAGCACCTGGAACGGCTCGCCGCAGCGCAGCTCGACCGGCCCCGTACCGGAGCGGACGGGTCCTGACCGCCCGATCGGCGGCCGGAGCCCGGCAGGCGAGAGGACAATGACGGTGCCGGGAACGCACAGCCGCCCGGCAGCCCGAACCGAGGGCGGGCGCACCGGTGGTGCGCCGCAGCCCCAGAGCGAAAGAGCACGGGACACGGTGAGCAACAGGTTCGACGACATCGAGCGCGCCCTGGCCGACATCGCGGCGGGCCGCCCGGTGATCGTGGTCGATGACGAGGATCGCGAGAACGAAGGCGATCTGATCTTCGCCGCCGAGAAGGCGACGCCGGAACTCGTGGCGTTCATGGTGCGCTACACGTCCGGGTACCTGTGCGTCGGCATGACCGGCGAGGACTGCGACCGGCTGGACCTCCCGCCGATGTACCACTCCAACCAGGACCGCAAGGGCACCGCCTACACGGTCGCCGTCGACGCGGCCGAAGGCGTCAGCACCGGCATCTCCGCCAGCGACCGGGCCCGCACCCTGCAGGTCCTCGCGGACGCCGGTTCGCGGGCCGCCGACCTGCACCGGCCGGGGCACGTGGTGCCGCTGCGCGCCCGCGACGGCGGCGTGCTGCGCAGGCCCGGGCACACCGAGGCGAGCGTCGACCTGTCCCGGCTCGCCGGGCTGCGGCCGGTGGGCGCGCTGTGCGAGATCGTCAGCCAGAAGTCCGAGGGCGACATGGCCCGCCGCGACGAGCTGGAGGTCTTCGCCGACGAGCACGACCTGCGGCTGATCACCATCGCCGACCTCATCGCCTACCGCAGGCGGTTCGAGAAGCAGGTGGAGCGGGTCGCCGAGGCGCGCATCCCCACCGCGCACGGCACCTTCCGCACCTTCGGCTACGACAGCACCCTCGACGGCATCGAGCACTTGGCGCTGGTCTACGGCGAGATCGGCGACGGCGAGGACGTGCTGGTGCGGGTGCACTCGGAGTGCCTGACCGGGGACGTGCTCGGCTCGCTGCGCTGCGACTGCGGTCCGCAGCTGTCCGCGGCGATGGAGAAGGTCGCCGCCGAGGGCCGCGGTATCGTGCTCTACATGCGCGGCCACGAGGGCCGCGGCATCGGCCTGATCCACAAGTTGCAGGCCTACCAGCTGCAGGACGACGGCGCCGACACCGTCGACGCGAACGTGGCGCTGGGGATGCCGGTGGACAGCCGCGACTACGGCCAGGGCGCGCAGATCCTCTGCGACCTGGGCGTGAAGTCGATGCGGCTGCTGACGAACAACCCGGAGAAGCGGATCGGGCTGGAGGGCTACGGCCTGCGGGTGCTGGGCCGGGAGGCCCTGCCGATCCGCCCGAACCCGGAGAACCTGCGCTACCTGCGCACCAAGCGGGACCGGATGGGGCACGAGTTGAACCACCTCGACGACGGCGAGGACTCCTCGATCACCGGCGACGGCGACGAGACCGGCTTCGGCAGGCCGGGGGTCATCGCATGAGCGGAGAAGGCAGGCCCCGCGTCGAGGTCCCGCGGGCCGACGGGCTGAAGCTGGCGATCGCGAGCATCCGCTGGCACGAGAAGATCACCGGCCGGATGCTGGAGCGCGCGCTCGCCGCCGCCCACGAGGCGGGGATCCCGGAACCGACCGTGGTGCGGGTGCCGGGTTCGATCGAACTCCCGGTGGTCTGCCAGGAACTGGCGCGCGGGCACGACGCGGTGGTGGCGCTCGGCGTCGTCATCCGGGGCGGCACCCCGCACTTCGAGTACGTCTGCGACTCGGTGACCGCCGGGCTGACCCGGGTGGCGCTGGACGAGTCGACGGCGGTCGGCAACGGACTGCTCACCTGCGACACCGACCAGCAGGCCCGGGACCGGGCCGGGTTCCCGGAATCGGTCGAGGACAAGGGCTTCGAGGCGACCGCGGCCGCTCTGGAGACCGCGCTGGTGCTGCGCGACCTGCGCGCCCGCTGACCCGCGTCCGGAGGGCTGCCGCGGGGTGCGCCGCGCTACCGGGCAAACTGGACGCATGCAGTCAGCTGAGGCTCGGGACGAGGTGGCCGGTCCGGAACCGGCGGGAGGTGGGGACGCGGTGGAGTCCTCGGACGCGGTCCGGCCCGTGGTGGTGCGGCCGATCAAGATCCGCCGGGTGGTGATCCCGGTGGCCGTGGTGCTGGTGGTCGTGTTCGCCGTGGTGGCGGTGCTGCTGCGCAACACCCCGACCGGCGTGTACTTCCGGGTGTCGGACCAGATCGCGATGGCCGGGCTGGGCGTGCTGCTGGCCTGCGGGGCGCTGCTGCTGGCGCGGCCGCGGCTGCGCGCCGACCTGTCCGGGCTGGAGGTGCGCAACGTGATCGGCACCCAGCGCTACTCGTGGGACGAGGTGCAGGCCGTCAGCTTCCCGGACGGCGCCGCGTGGGCCCGGTTGGAGCTGCCGCAGGACGAGTACGCCTCGGTGATGGCGATCCAGTCCACCGACGGCGCGCACGCCGTGCAGGCCATGCGGGACCTGCGCGAACTCCGCCGCGAGGTGGAGGCCCGCCGCGGCGGGGAGTGACGTGGTGCGAAAACGGGTGCCCGGGAGCGATCGCTGCCGGGCACCCGTTCGTCGAGCCCCTGCGTCAGGAACGCGACCGGTTGAAGACCAACCGGTAGGCGATCAGCAGGATGAGCGAGCCGATCACGGCCCACACGAAGCTCATGACGCTGAAGCCGGTGACGCCCTGGCCGCCGAACTGGCTGCTGATCCAGCCGCCGAGCAGCCCGCCGACGACGCCGATCAAGATCGTCACGATGATGCCGCCCGGGTCCCTGCCGGGCAGGATGAACTTCGCGATCGCACCCGCGATCAGGCCGAAGATGATCCAGCTGAGGATGCCCACGGTGTCCTCCTTCCGATTCGCGCGCCGGTCTGCGGCGCGCTGCGCACACGCTCATCGACCGGGTTCCCCGCAGTGGCGTCGATCAATCGCGATCTCCACCACCGAGGCACCCGATCAAGCGTTCCGGAGGCTACGCCGTTACCCGCAGTGGCTGATCACGCCCGTCCGGGCGCCGCGGCCGTCGCGGGCTCGGGGCGCACCGCGCCCGCCGCGACCGCCACCAGCAGCGCCAGCGCGGCGGGCACCGCCAGCCCCACCGACAGCCCGAAGCCCTGCGCGAGCAGCCCGATGAACACCGGCCCGGCCAGCAGCCCGCCGTAGGACAGGGTGCTGACCTGCGCCAGGTCCCGCCCGCTGCGCGCCGGGTCCCGGTGGCCGGCGGCGCTGAAGATCTGCGGCACGATGCAGGACAGCCCGACGCCGAACAGCGCGAACCCGCCCAGCGCCGCCACCGGGTGGTGCAGCAGCAGCGCCACCCCGAGCCCGCTGCCCGCGACGACCCCGCACACCCGGACCAGCGGTACCGGCCCGAACCGCCGCACCAGCCCGTCGCCGAGGAACCGGAACAGCCCCATCGTGGCGGAGAACACGGCGTAGCCCAGCGCCGCGAACCCGGTCCCGGTGCCGAGCTCGTCGTGCAGGTACACCGAGGACCAGTCGGCCATCGACCCTTCGCCGACGGAGCAGAAGAACCCGAGCGCGCCGAGGAACACGATCGCCATCGGGAACCCGCGGACCCGCGGCCCGTCCGCGGCGGGCGGCGCGGGCTCCGGCGGCAGCAGCGCGGGCCGGGCCAGCAGGGACAGCGCCAGCAGCACCGCCCCGGTCAGCGCGAAGTGCGCGGCGGGACTCACCCCGAGGTGCGCGGCCAGCGCCCCGGAACCGGCGCCGAGCAGCCCGCCGAGGCTGAACGTGGCGTGGAAGGTGCTCATGATCGGCCGCCGGTAGCGCTGCTCCACCCGCACCGCGTGCGAGTTCATCGCCACGTCGATCGTCCCGTGCGCCGCCCCGAACACCACCAGCCCCGCGACCAGCGTCCCCAGCCCGTCCGCCAGGCCGGGTGCCAGCCCGGACAGCGCGACCAGCACCCCGGCGGGCGGCACCACCCGCGCGCTGCCGAACCGGTCGGTGAGGTGGCCGCAGACCTGCATGGCCAGCACCGATCCGGCGGCGACCGCGAACAGCGCCAGGGTCACCCCGCCGTCGTCGAGGCCCAGGTCCTGCTTGATCGTCGGGATCCGCGCCGTCCAGGTGGCCAGCGCGAATCCGCTCACCACGAAGTAGGCGGTCACCGCCCACCGCGCGCGCCGCGCGGCCGTGCCGGGCTCGGCCGGTGTCGTCTCGGGCACCGCTGTCCTCTCGCTCGGGGTCGGGTCCGGCCCGGTGGATTCCCGGTCCGCCGCCCATTCCACCCGGGCGGTGCCGAGACCGGCTCGCCCGGTCTGCGCGAGTTCAACCGATCATCGCGGCACCGCGCCTGTGAAGGGGGCGAACGGGTGAGGGACAATGGCGCAGGCGTCGAGCGCCGGGGATCCCGGCACGCGCGCCGGGACCCGGCTCCGGCGCGGCCGCCGAGCGGGCGGGGCACCGGTGCGGCCGGGCGGCGATGGAGGAGGAGACCGTGAGCGTGGCCCAGGAGCGAAATCTTCGGCTGGTGCGGGACGAGCCCCGCGCGCCCGCCGTCCGGATCGGTGACATCCACCTGCGCAACCGGCTGGTCACCGCGTCGAGCCTGCTGGGCTACGGCGTCGCGAACTCCAAGCTGGTGCCCTACGGCATGAGCCCGATCTCGATGTTCGTCCCGCTGGAGCGCTTCGGCGCCGTCACCACCCGCACCGTCACCGTGGAGCCGCGCGAGGGCCACTTCACCACCCAGGACGTGTGGCCGCTGCACGAGGTCCCGGCGCTGCTCAAGCGCTACGGGCAGGCGCTGCGCCAGGTCGACGGCGGCTGGATGAACGCGTTCGGCTGGTGCAACGTCGGCATCGACGCCTACCTGCGCGACTACTACCCGCGCACCCGCGGCCAGAACACGATCATCTCGGTCGGCGGGTTCTCCCCCGAGGAGTTCGTCACCCTGGTGGAGAAGGTCAACGCGGCGGTGCCCGCCGGCGACATCGCGGCGGTCGAGTTCAACGTCTCCTGCCACAACGTCAACTTCGACTTCAACGCGATCATCGAGCAGGTGCTGGCGCAGGCGGTGCCGCGCAGCGACCACCCGGTGATCCTCAAGCTGTCCGCGGACTACGACTACATCGCGCACGCGAAGCTGGCCGCCCGGCACGGGGTGTCCGCGCTGACCGCGATCAACACGGTGAAGGGCCTGCGGCTGGACCCGAACACCGGGCAGCCGCTGCTGAAGAACGGGTTCGGCGGGCTGTCCGGGCGGGCCATCAAGCCGATCGGGCTGCGCGTGGTGAAGGAGCTGCGCGACGCCGGGGTGAAGCTGCCGATCATCGGCACCGGTGGCATCCGCAGCTTCGACGACTGCCGCGAGTACTTCTGGGCCGGGGCGGACGCGGTGAGCATGGGCAGCGCCAGCTGGTTCGCCAGCTACCCGGGCTACGCGCTGTCGCCGGTGCACGGCGCCCGCATCCGCGGCGTGCTCCGCCGCATCGAGCACTACCGGCCGCCGAACCGCTGAGGTCGGCCGCCCCTCCCCGCGGTGCCCGGGCTCGCCGGAAACGGTGATCTTGGGAAATGCCGATCGGATGAATGATCTCGACACGAACGGGTCCCGGAACGTTGACTCTCCGGGGGCGGGATCACCGGTCCAGCACGCGAACTGGGAGGGGCGCATGTCCGGTTACGGGACGTTCGGGAGCAGCCTGCGGGACCTGCCGAGGCTGCGGCAGTCCAAGCGGGGGCGGGTCTCCAGCTGGGACCGGACCGGGGGCAACGACGACAACATCCGGCTCGAACCCGGCGAGAGCCGCGAGCTGGCGCGGCTCACCGGGCCCGGTGCGGTGACCCACATCTGGTGCACGGTCGCCGTCGAGGACGGGCCGCACCGGCCCGAAGTGGAGGGCGACTACCTGCGCAGGCTCGTCCTCAAGATCACCTGGGACGACGCCTCGCACCCGAGCGTGCTGGTACCGCTCGGCGACTTCTTCGGCATCGGCCACGGGCGCACCGAGAACTTCGTGTCCGCGCCGCTGCAGATGAGCCCGCAGGACGGCAAGGGCTTCAACTGCTGGTTCGCCATGCCCTTCGCCGAAGGCGCCCGGTTCGAGCTGATCAGCGAGCTCAGCCTCAAAACGGTGATCTTCTACTACTACGTCGACTACGAGCAGTACCAGCAGGCCGACCCCGATCTCGGCTACTTCCACGCGCAGTGGCGCCGCGAGGACCCCACCGACGGCGTCGAGCAGGGCGACCAGAGCAACGACGAGTTCCTGTTCGGCGGCACCAACCTCGACGGGGCGGGCAACTACGTGATCCTGCGGGCCGAGGGCCGCGGACACTACGTCGGGTCGGTGCTCAACGTGCACAACCTGCGTTCCACCACCGACTGGAACTGGTACGGCGAAGGCGACGACATGATCTTCATCGACGGTGAGCCGTGGCCGCCGCGGCTGCACGGCACCGGCACCGAGGACTACTTCAACACCGCCTGGTGTCCCAGCCAGCCGTACCACGCGCCCTACCACGGACTCACGCTGCCGGGCGGGCGGAACTGGAGCGGGCAGGTGTCCTACTACCGGTTCCACGTGGAGGACCCGATCACCTTCGACTCGTCGATCGAGGTGAGCATCGAGCACGGGCACGCCAACAAGCGCTCCGACGACATCTCCTCGGTCGCCTACTGGTACCAGACCCTGCCGTCGAAGCCCTTCGGCCTGCTGCCGGTGCACGACCGGTTGCCGCACCCGCTGTGAGCGCCCCGCCGGTCCCGCCGCGGGCGGGACCGGTCAGGGGGAGTCGGCCGGGCGGTTCGCGGTCAGCGCCCACAGCACCGCCACGTCGCCCGCGATGATCAGCAGCGACCACAGCGGCTGGTACGGGACGAACAGGAACCCCGCCACCGCGCTGAGCACCGCCAGGGCCGGGGCCGCCGGACGGGACCAGCGGCCGCCGGTCAGCAGCCCGGCCCCCGCGACCGCCACCAGCGCGCCCAGCACCAGGTGCAGCCAGCCCCACGTCGCCACGTCGTAGCCGAACACGTAGCTGCCCAGCACCACCAGGAACAGGTCAGCCGCGACCGTCGCCACCGCCACGGCCACGTGGAACGCGCCCACCAGCACCAGCATGATCCCGGCGAACCGCGCCGGCCCTCGCGCCCGAGCGCCGCCGGTGCGGCGCACGGCGTGCGCGCCGCCGTGCCCGACCTGCGCCATCGATGATCAACTCCTCGTCCTCGCGCGCTCCGCCGGGCCGCCCCGGCGGGCCTCCCAGGACACCGCGTGACGACGGCACGACCCAGGGGCGAAGGTCCCCGAGCGGGCCCCGATGCCGTGACGGGGAGTGTCGGCCGCGCACGTAGGGTGGAGCCGTGGCCGACCCGTCGACGTACCGCCCAGCGCCCGGAACCGTTCCGGACGCCCCCGGCGTGTACCGCTTCCACGACGCCGAGGGGCGGATCATCTACGTCGGGAAGGCGAAGAGCCTGCGCAGCAGGCTGGCGAACTACTTCGCGGACCTCTCCGGGCTGCACCCGCGCACCCGGCGGATGGTCACCACCGCCACCGGCGTGCGCTGGACCGTCGTCGGCACCGAGGTGGAGGCGCTGCAGCTGGAGTACTCCTGGATCAAGGAGTACGACCCGCGGTTCAACGTGCGCTACCGGGACGACAAGTCCTACCCGGTGCTGGCGGTGACCCTGCACGAGGAGTACCCGCGGCTGCACGTCTACCGCGGCCCGCGCCGCAAGGGCGTGCGCTACTTCGGCCCGTACGCGCACGCGTGGGCGATCCGGGAGACGCTGGACACGCTGCTGCGCGTGTTCCCGGCCCGCACCTGCTCCAGCGGGGTGTTCAAGCGGCACGGGCAGATCGGGCGGCCCTGCCTGCTCGGCTACATCGGCAAGTGCTCGGCGCCGTGCGTGGGCCGGGTCGACGCCGACGAGCACCGGGCCATCGTGGACGACTTCTGCGATTTCCTCAGCGGCCGCACCGACACCCTGATGCGCAAGCTGGACCGCGAGATGAAGGAGGCGTCCGCCGAGCTGGAGTTCGAGCGGGCCGCCCGGCTGCGCGACGACCTGGAAGCGCTGCGCCGCGCCATGGAGAAGCAGGCGGTGGTGCTCGGCGACGGCACCGACGCCGACGTGATCGCCTTCGCCAAGGACGAGCTCGCCGCCGCCGTGCAGGTCTTCCACATCCGCGGCGGCCGGGTGCGCGGCCAGCGCGGCTGGGTCATCGACCTGGAGGCCGAGACCGAGCTCGCCGAGCTCACCGGCCGGTTCCTCACCCAGTTCTACGGGGAGCAGGCGGCGCTGGCCGACCAGGCCGACGCGGGCGGCACCCCGGTCCCGCGCGAGGTGCTGGTGCCGGAGGTCCCCGAGGACGCCGAAGCGCTGGGGCAGTGGCTCGGCGAGCTGCGCGGCAGCCGCGTGGACCTGCGGGTACCGAAGCGCGGCGACAAGCGGACCTTGATGGAGACCGTGGAGCGCAACGCCAAGGAGGCGTTCACCCAGTACAAGCTGCGCCGCGCCGGTGACCTCACCGCCCGCTCGGCGGCGCTGCAGGAGCTGCAGGAGGCGCTGGAGCTGGACACCGCGCCGCTGCGCATCGAATGCGTGGACGTCAGCCACGTGCAGGGCAGCGACGTGGTGGCCTCGCTGGTGGTGTTCGAGGACGGGGTGCCGCGCAAGTCGGAGTACCGCCGGTTCTCGGTGCGCGAAGGCGCCGAGGGCGGCGACGTGGGCTCCATCGACGAGGTGGTGCGCCGCCGGTTCGCCCGCTACCTCAAGGAGACCGGTGCCGCGGAGACCGGCACCGGGCAGCTCGGTGCGGGGCAGGCCGACGCGGGAGCGTCCGGCACAGCAGAACCCGACGCGGCGGGTTCCGGCACACCGGGTTTCGCCGCCGGGCAGTCCGGCGCACCGGACCAGGACGCCGGGCGGCCCACCACCGAGTCCGAAGTGGACGTCCGCTCCGCCTCCGGCGAGGTCGCCGACCTCGACGGTCCGGCCCCCGGCATCGACCCGGAGACCGGCCGCCCCCGCAAGTTCGCCTACCCGCCGAACCTGCTCGTCATCGACGGCGGCGCGCCGCAGGCCAACGCCGCGGCCGACGCGCTCACCGAACTCGGCGTCACCGACGTCGCCGTGATCGGCCTCGCCAAGCGCCTCGAAGAGGTGTGGCTGCCCAACGAGCCCGACCCGGTCATCCTGCCCCGCACCAGCGAGGCGCTGTACCTGTTGCAACGGGTGCGCGACGAAGCGCACCGGTTCGCGATCACCTACCACCGGCAGAAGCGCTCCAAGCGGCTCAGCCGGTCCGTGCTCGATTCCGTCCCCGGGCTTGGGGAAGCCCGGAAGACCGCCCTGCTGAAGCACTTCGGTTCGGTGCGCAAGCTCAAGCAGGCGAGGATCGAGGACATCATGGCGGTACCCGGCTTCGGCAGGCGTACCGCCGAGACCGTGTGCGCGGCCCTGGCCGCCGAGGCGGCCGGGGCAGGCGGGGGAGACACCAGCACTGAAGGGGAGAATCAGTGAGCGAGGAGAAGTCGGGCATCGAGGTCGCCGTCGTCAGCGGCCTTTCCGGCGCCGGGCGCAGCACCGCCGCCAAATGCCTGGAGGACCTGGGCTGGTTCGTCGTGGACAACCTGCCCCCCGAACTGATCGCGACGATGGTGGAGCTGGGGGCGCGTTCCAGCGGCGCGATCACCCGCGTCGCGGTCGTAATGGACGTGCGCAGCCGCGCGTTCACCGAGGACCTCGGCTCGGTCATCAAGGACCTGGACGCCCGCGGCTACAAGCCGAAGGTGCTGTTCCTGGAAGCCACCGACGAGGTGCTGATCCGCCGCTTCGAGCAGGTGCGCCGCGGCCACCCGCTGCAGGGCGAGGGGCGGCTCGCCGACGGCATCGCCAACGAGCGCGCGCTGCTGTCCCGGCTGCGCTCCGAGGCCGACCTGGTCGTGGACACCACCGGGCTGTCCGTGCACCAGCTGCGCACCAAGATCGAGGACGCGTTCGGCACCGAAGCCGAGACCCGCACCCGGGTCACCGTGCTGTCGTTCGGCTACAAGTACGGGCTGCCGATGGACGCCGACCTGGTGATGGACTGCCGGTTCCTGCCGAACCCGTTCTGGATCCCGGAGCTGCGCGAGTTCAACGGCCTCGACGAGGAGGTCCGCAACTACGTGCTCGGGCAGGAAGGTGCTGAGGAGTTCCTGGAGAGCTACCAGGGCCTGCTGCGGCTGGTCGGCGCCGGCTACCACCGGGAGGGCAAGCGGTACCTGACGCTGGCGCTGGGTTGCACCGGCGGGAAGCACCGCAGCGTCGCCCTCGTCGAGGAGATGGCCCGCAGGCTCGCCGACGACGAAGGGATGATGGTCAAGACCGTCCACCGGGACCTGGGGCGCGAGTGAGCTCGGCCGCACCACCGCACGACCCCGCCGAGCGCCCGCTGCGCGCGGTCGCGCTCGGCGGCGGGCACGGCCTGCAGGTCACCCTCGCCGCGCTGACCCGGCTCACCCCGGACGTCACCGCCGTGGTCACCGTCGCCGACGACGGCGGTTCCTCCGGGCGGTTGCGCCGCGAACTCGGGATGCTGCCGCCCGGCGACCTGCGCAAGGCGTTGGCCGCGCTGGCCTCGCCGGATGAGAACGGGCAGCGCTGGGCGCAGGTGTTCCAGCACCGCTTCGGCGGCAACGGGGCGCTGGCCGGGCACGCCGTCGGGAACCTGCTGCTGGCCGGGCTGCTCGACGTGGTCGGCGACCCCGTCGCGGTGCTCGACGAGGCATGCCGGCTGGTCGGCGCCCGCGGGCGGGTGCTGCCGATGTCCGGCGAGCCGCTCGACATGGAGGCCGAGGTGGTGGGCCTGGACGCGGACCCGGACGCGGTGCGCACCATCCGCGGCCAGGTCGCGATCGCCAGCACGCCGGGCCGGGTGAAGAAGGTCCGGCTCACCGCGGCGAACGGCGAGCAGCGCACCCCGCAGGCCTGCCCGCACGCGGTGCGCGCGGTGCTGGACGCGGACGTGGTGCTGCTCGGCCCCGGATCCTGGTTCACCAGCGTGCTGCCGCACCTGCTGGTCCCGGAGCTGCACGAGGCGCTGGTGTCCACGAGCGCGCGGCGCGTGGTGGTGCTCAACCTCGTCCCACAACCGGGCGAAACGGCGGGTTTCTCCCCGGAGCAACATCTCGACGTACTCTCGCAGCACGCACCGCGGTTGTCCGTGGACGCCGTCCTCGCGGACGCCGGATCGGTGCCGACACCTGATCGGCTTCGTGCTGCGGCGACCGGGCTGGGTGCGCAAACTCTGCTCGACACTGTCGCCTCGCCCGCCGCGCCGGGCAGGCACGACCCGGAGGCGCTCGCGGCGAGCCTGGCGGCCGCGTTGGAGAGGAGGAGTGACCGGTGGCGATGACCGCGGCGGTCAAAGACGAACTGAGCCGGTTGCCGGTGACCAAGACCTGCTGCCGCAGATCCGAGGTCTCCTCACTGCTGCGGTTCGCGGGCGGGCTGCACATCGTCGGCGGCCGGGTCGTGGTGGAAGCCGAGCTGGACAGCGGTTCCTCGGCGCGCAGGCTGCGCAAGGAGGTGCACGAGCTGTTCGGGCACACCTCCGACGTGCACATGATCACGTCCGGTGGCCTGCGCAAGGGCACCCGCTACGTGGTGCGCGTCGTCAAGGACGGCGAGAGCCTCGCCCGCCAGACCGGGCTGCTGGACCCCCGCGGACGTCCGGTGCGCGGGCTGCCCGCGCACGTCGTCTCCGGCGGCTCCTGCGATTCCGAATCGGCCTGGCGCGGAGCTTTCCTCGCGCACGGCTCGCTCACCGAACCCGGCCGGTCCTCCGCACTGGAGGTCACCTGCCCGGGACCGGAGGCGGCGCTCGCCCTGGTCGGCGCGGCCCGGCGGCTCGGCGTGCAGGCCAAGTCCCGCGAGGTCCGCGGCGCCGACCGCGTCGTGGTCCGCGACGGCGACGCCATCGGCGCGCTGCTGACCAAGCTCGGCGCGCACTCCAGCGTGCTGTCCTGGGAGGAGCGCCGGATGCGCCGGGAGGTGCGGGCGACCGCGAACCGGCTGGCGAACTTCGACGACGCGAACCTGCGCCGCTCGGCCCGCGCCGCGGTCGCCGCGGCGGCCCGCGTGCAGCGCGCGCTGGACCTGCTCGGCCCCACCGCGCCGGACCACCTGCTGGTGGCCGGGCGGCTGCGGCTGGCGCACCGGCAGGCGTCGCTGGAGGAGCTCGGCCAGCTCGCCGACCCGCCGATGACCAAGGACGCGGTGGCCGGCCGGATCCGCCGCCTGCTGGCGATGGCCGACAAGCGGGCCAGGGAGCTGAACCTCCCCGACACCGAATCCGCGGTCACCTCGGAACTGCTCGAAGCCGAGGTGTGACGGCCGGGCGGCCCCTCCGGTGCGGAGGGGCCGCCCGCGCGCGGATCACCGGTTGTAGACGGCGATGTAGTCGACGAGCATCGGGTGTCCCGGCTCCGTCGCCTCGGTCGGCGTGGTGATCCCGGAGTTCTTGTCCGGGAACTGGCCGCCGACCGCGACGTTGAGCAGCACGAAGTACCCGTCGTGCGAGGTCATGTTCTGCCACGCCGCCGGGTCCACATCGGACTCGCGCACCGAGTGGTACTGCTGCCCGTCCACGTACCAGCGCAGCTCCTCGACCTCGCCGCTGCGGTCCCACTCGAACCGGTAGGTGTGGAACGCCTCCTGGCAGGTGCTGTCCGGGCACTCCCGGCTCGCGGCCAGGCCGTCGGTCTCGTCGCAGGAACCGCCGGGGGAGACGTCGCAGTGCAGCACGCCGTACACGCGGTTCTCGGCGTTGACGTTCTCCATGATGTCGAACTCGCCGATGGTGGGCCAGCTCCACAGGTCCTCGCGGTACGGCGAGCCCAGCGCCCAGAACGCGGGCCAGTAGCCCAGCGCCCCGTCCGCGGCCACGTCCGGCATCCGGATGCGGCCCTCGATCCGCAGCACGCCGCCCTCGGCGGCCTTGAAGTCGCCGCGCCGCGTCTCGATCCGCGACGAGGTCCAGGCCCCGGACTCGTCCCGGCGCGGAGTGATCACCAGGTTGCCGTCGCCGTCCTGCTGCAGGTTCTCCGGATCGGCGGTGTAGGTCTGCACCTCGCCGGTGCCCCAGCCGTCCGGTCCGCCCGGGTAGCCGCGGCCGGTGTCGACCTGCCAGTCGTCGCCGGGCGCGGCACCCGCCGCGCCGGTGAAGTCGTCGCCGAAGGTCAGCGTCCAGCCCTCGTCCGGCGGCGGGACGTCGGCCCCGGCCGGGGTGGTGACCAGACCGGTCAGGCCGATCCCCGCGGCGAGCGCGGCCGCGGCCAGCCGGCCGCGCCCGCGCGGAGCCGTCCCCGTCGTCGTCCGGTTCCGCGATCTTCCGGGCAGCGCCATCGCGCAGTCCTCCCTCGGGTCGGGCCCGGCCGGGCGCCGGGCCTCGCCGGCCGCCGCGCTCCGCCCGGCCCCGCCGCGGAGGCGGTACCGGTGCAGAGACGTCGATCACGACCGACCAGCACATTCTTGAGAGCGCTCTCACGGCGGTCAACCGGCGGATGCAGCACGTAGGGGCACCCGAAAGGCAGACATCGCGGCACGAGCGGGTGATCATCGGTCGCGCCGGGGCGAGCTGCGCCATGATTGTTCCGGAAGGCGCGCGCCCGGTCGTCTGCGCAGTTGGCGCGGACAGATAGGGTGCTGAGGAGTCCATCAACCGCTCACCCGTCGCGTCGAGGCGGCAGGGTCAGTCACGAGGAGATAGGCGTGACCGTTCGCGTAGGGATCAACGGCTTCGGCCGCATCGGGCGGAACTTCTGGCGGGCCGCGACCGCCAGCGACCACGACATCGAGATCGTGGCCGCCAACGACCTGGGCGATGTCGCGACGATGGCCCACCTGCTCAAGTACGACAGCGTCCTCGGGCGCCTCGAGCAGGACGTCAAGGTCACCGACGAGGGCATCGAGGTGGGCGGCAAGCAGATCAAGATCCTGGCCGAGCGCGACCCGGGCAAGCTGCCCTGGGGCGACCTGGGCGTGGACGTGGTCGTCGAGTCCACCGGCTTCTTCACCAACGCCGCGGACGCCCGCAAGCACGTCGACGAGGGCGGCGCCAAGAAGGTCGTCATCTCCGCGCCCGCCAAGGGCGAGGACCTGACCGTGGTGCTGGGCGTCAACGACGACAAGTACGACGGCTCGCAGACGATCATCTCGAACGCGTCCTGCACCACGAACTGCCTGGCCCCCATGGTCAAGGTGCTCGACGACACGTTCGGCATCCAGCGCGGTCTGATGACCACGGTGCACGCCTACACCGCGGACCAGAACCTGCAGGACGGCCCGCACAAGGACCTGCGCCGCGCCCGCGGTGCCGCGATCAACGTGGTGCCGACCAGCACCGGTGCGGCCAAGGCCATCGGCCTGGTGCTGCCGGAGCTCAACGGCAAGCTCGACGGCTACGCGATGCGCGTGCCGGTGCCGACCGGTTCGGTCACCGACCTCACCGCGACCGTGGGCAAGGAGACCTCCGTCGAAGAGGTCAACGCCGCGTTCCGCGCCGCCGCCGGCGAGGGCAAGCTCAAGGGCGTGCTGCGCTACAGCGAGGACCCGATCGTCTCCAGCGACATCGTGACCGACCCGGCCTCCACGGTCTTCGACGCGCCGCTGACCAAGGTCATCGGCGACCAGGTCAAGATCGTCGGGTGGTATGACAACGAGTGGGGATACTCCAACCGCCTCGCCGACCTCGCTGCTCTGATCGGGTCGAAGCTTTCCTGACGGGCTCGTTCTGCCTGCGGGTCGGGTAGCGGAACCTCAGTCGTCTTCTCGCTGCGGGATCTTTTTCCCAAGTGGCTCCGCCACGAGGGAAAAAGCCGTCCTCGCGAGAAGACGACTGAGAACCCGCCGGTGGTCGGCTTGCTCTGGTGGTCGTTGCTCAGCGGCTTCGCCGCTGACAGGACGATGATCGGCCTGGCCGGGCACGTTTCGCCTGCCGGCTGCACGAACCCGAATCGGGTGGCTGTCGGAAGCTTGTTGAAGGTCCCGCATGAGCTGTGCTCGTGCGGGCCTTCTCTTTCATGTGAGGAGCAGACGTGAAGAACCTCGACGATCTGCTGTCCGAAGGAGTTCGGGGGCGTCGCGTGCTGGTGCGCGCCGACCTCAACGTTCCGCTGGACGGCGACGAGATCACCGACGACGGCCGGGTGCGGGCCTCGCTGCCGACGATCGAGAAGCTGACCGGGGCCGGTGCGCGCGTCGTCGTCACCGCCCACCTCGGCCGCCCGAAGGGCGAGCCGGACCCGCGGTTCTCGCTGGTACCGGTGGCGCGCAGGCTCGGTGAGCTGCTGGGCGCCGAAGTGGCGGTGGCCGGTGACGTGACCGGGGACTCCGCCCGCTCCGTGGTGGAGGGGCTGACCGACGGTTCGGTGGCGCTGCTGGAGAACGTGCGGTTCGACCCGCGCGAGACCAGCAAGGACGACGCCGAGCGCGGCGCGTTCGCCCGCGAGCTGGCCGAGCTGGTCGGCGACGGCGCGGCGTTCGTCTCCGACGGCTTCGGCGTGGTGCACCGCAAGCAGGCCTCCGTCTACGACGTGGCGAAGCTGCTGCCGGGCTACGCGGGCGGACTGGTGCTGTCCGAAGTGGACGTGCTGCGCACCCTCGTCGGCGACCCGCGGCGGCCCTACGTGGTGGTGCTCGGCGGTTCCAAGGTCTCCGACAAGTTCGGCGTGATCGAAGCGCTGCTGCCGAAGGTCGACAAGCTGCTCATCGGCGGCGGCATGGCCTACACCTTCCTGGCCGCGCAGGGCCACCAGGTCGGTTCCTCGCTGCTGCAGAACGACCAGCTCGATGCCACCCGCGACCTGCTCGCGAAGCACGGCGACAAGCTGGTGCTGCCCGTCGACGTGGTCGTCGCCGACGCGTTCGCCGCCGACGCGAACACGCGGGTCGTCGAGGCCGACGCCATCCCCGAGGGGTGGATGGGCCTGGACATCGGGCCGCGCAGCGTCGAGCTGTTCGCCGACGCCCTGCGCACCGCGGGCACCGTGTTCTGGAACGGCCCCGCCGGCGTCTTCGAGTTCGAGGCGTTCGCCGCGGGCACCCGGGGCGTCGCGCAGGCCATCGTCGACTCCGACGCGTTCAGCGTCGTCGGTGGCGGCGACTCCGCGGCCGCGGTCCGCACCCTCGGCCTGCCCGAGGACGGGTTCTCGCACATCTCCACCGGTGGCGGCGCTTCGCTGGAATTCCTCGAAGGCAAGGACCTGCCGGGTGTCGCGGTCCTCGAAGGCGAAGCCTGACCGCCCGAACCGTCGAGCGTGGTGACTAGCGGCTCCGCCGCAGGAAAGGACTCCGCATGGCCAGGACTCCGCTGATCGCGGGCAACTGGAAGATGAACCTGAACCACCTGGAAGCGATCGCCCTGGTGCAGAAGGTCGCCTTCGCGCTGCCCGAGAAGTACTTCGCGAAGGTCGAGGTGGCGGTCATCCCGCCGTTCACCGACATCCGGAGCGTGCAGACCCTGATCGACGGCGACAAGCTGCTGCTCAAGCACGGCGCGCAGGACGTCTCCGAGCACGACTCCGGCGCCTACACCGGTGACGTGTCCGGCCCGATGCTCGCCAAGCTCGGGTGCAGCTACGTGGTCGTCGGGCACTCCGAGCGCCGCGAGTACCACGCGGAGACCGACGAGGTCGTCGGCCGCAAGGTGCGGGCCACGCTGAAGAACGGCATGTCGCCGATCCTCTGCGTCGGCGAGCAGCTCGACGTCCGCGAATCCGGCGGCCACGTCGAGCACTGCACCACCCAGCTGATCAACGCGCTGAAGGGCCTCAAGGCGGAGCAGGTCCGCTCCGTCGTGGTCGCCTACGAACCGGTGTGGGCCATCGGCACCGGCAAGGTCGCCACCGCCGACGACGCGCAGGAGGTGTGCGCGGCGCTGCGCGCGGCGCTGGCCGAGAAGTACGGCAAGGAGATCGCCGACGAGGTGCGGGTGCTCTACGGCGGCTCGGTCAAGTCCAGCAACATCGGCGAGCTGATCGCGCAGACCGACGTGGACGGCGCGCTCGTCGGCGGTGCGAGCCTCAACGGCGACGAGTTCACCAAGCTCAGCGCGATGGCGGCGGGCGGCCCGCTGCCCTGATGCTCCGGCCGGTCCGCACGGGCCGGCCCGGCGACCGCCCCGGCCGCGTGACCTCGTCGGCCGGGGCGGTGCACCCACCGACCGCGGTGGAACACCGGCGCTAAGGCGGACGGCGGTCCACCGGACGAACGCCAACCGGTACTCTCGGTGGCGAACCGCTGTGTGAACGAGGACGTGATGAATCTAATCCTGCAGATCGGCCTGATCCTGACGAGCGTGCTGCTGGTGCTGCTGGTCCTGCTGCACCGGGCCAAGGGCGGCGGGCTCTCCTCGCTCTTCGGCGGTGGCATGCAGTCGAGCCTGTCGGGTTCCAGCGTGGCGGAGAAGAACCTCGACCGGATCACGATCGTGGTCATCGCGGTCTGGGTGATCTGCATCATCGGTACCGGGCTGCTGATCAAGATCGGTTGACGGTCCGGCGAGCTGGCAGCGGTTGACCAACAGCGGCCGGCCGGTGCGGCCGGTCCTCCGTGCGGCTTGGTGGGTGAGAGTGCATGACTGGCGGTAACGCGATCCGAGGCACGCGCGTCGGCGCGGGCCCGATGGGCGAGTCGGAGCGGGGCGAGTCGGCACCGCGCAGGCGGGTCGACTACTGGTGCGCCAACGGCCACCACACGCGGCCGTTCTTCTCGATGGACGCCGAGGTGCCGGACCAGTGGGACTGCCCCCGCTGCGGGCTGCCCGCGGGCCAGGACGAGCAGAACCCGCCGGAGGCGCGGCGCAACGAGCCGTACAAGAGCCACTTGGCGTACGTCAAGGAGCGGCGCAGCGACTCCGACGGCATGGCCATCCTCGAAGAGGCGTTGACGAAGCTGAAGAAGCGCCAGGGGCGCTGACGGCGGGTCCACCGCGGGCGGGCCGGAGACCTCTCCGGCCCGCCTTCGCGTTGTTCGGCGTCCTCCGGACGAGGGGACATCGAGTTGTGGGCCGTCGCGGCGCGGTCGTAGCTTGGGGCGCACCGCAGCACGGCGTCGTCGCAGGAAGCAGGCCCGCATGGTGTCGTCCGAGAACAGCCGTCCCGCGCAGTCGTGGGTGCCGGTGCCGGGGGTGTCGGACCTCGCTCCGGGGGAGGTCGTGACCACCAAGATCGGTGGGGAATTCATCGCGGTGTGCAATGCGGGCGGCGTCGTGCGCGCGTTCCGCGACGAATGCCCGCAGTGCGCGCTGCCCATCGGCGGCGGCCGGTTGCTGGGGGATCTGCTGTGGTGCGCCGGGTGCGCGGAACCATTCGACGTGTCCGCCGGGGGAGTCGGCAGGAAACGTGCTCGGTTCCGGCTCGCCGCTAGGTCACTGACCGTTTCCGAAGGTTCCGCGCGCATTGCTCTATCCGCGTGATGTGCGTGCGGAGCGCGTTTCGCGGGCCATTCCGGTATGGAGAACCGAACCGTTCTCTGCGACGATGAGATGATCTTTGCCGCGTCTGGACGGATCAGCCGGAATCCGCCCGGACGCCGCAGCTGGAGGTGTGAGAGACCATGCGCGGTGGGTACGCAGCAGCGGGCCGCGCCGGGGTCCGGGTGTCGGGTCCGGACTTCCCCGAGCCGTGCGGCCACGAAGGACCGTCCGCTTCGGACGGTGCGGTCCCCCGGCAGCGGATCTCCGACGCGCTGGCGGAGCGGACGCGGAACTCGTTGGCACGGCGCAGGATTCTCGCGCTGAACCTGATGAGCTCGCCCGGCTCGGGGAAGACCACCCTCCTGGAGCGGACGCTGCGCGAGCTCGGCTCGACCGTGTCGATCTCGGCGATAGAGGGGGACCAGGAGACCCACCTGGACGCCGACCGGCTGCGGGCCGCGGGCTGCCGCGTGGTGCAGATCAACACCGGTTCCGGCGGGCACCTCGACGCCGACATGGTCGACGAAGGACTTCGGTCGCTGCAACCGGCCGGGCGGTCGCTGGTGTTCATCGAGAACATCGGGAATCTCGCCGCGCCCGCGTTGTTCGACCTCGGCGAGCACCACCGGGTGCTGATCGCCTCGGTCACCGAAGGCGAGGACAAACCGCTGAAATATCCGCACGTATTCCGCAGCACCGATCTGGTGCTGCTGAACAAGGTGGATCTGCTGCCGCACCTCGATTTCGACGTGGACCGATTCATCTCGCACGCGCAGCGCATCAATCCGCGGATCCGCGTGTTGCGGTTGTCCGCGAAACGCGGCGAGGGGATCGGCGAATGGTGCGGCTGGCTGCGCGCGCACCACGACGGGACCGCGCCCATCCCCGCGTGAGCGCTGTGGCGTTGCTCGCCCGGACCCGCTCCGCGCGCTGATCGGCGGATACGCTCGCCGGATCATGCTCCGGGCGCGGTCGCCCGCGTCGGCTCGGCGCCCGGGAAGGTCCGGCGCCGCGGGCGCCGGTGGCCCAGCCGAGGAGACTGTGATGGACCTGTCGACCGCCGACCTCGCGGACCGCGAAGGACCGGCCATCCGCAGCTGCGACGTGCAGTTCCGGCAGTACGGGGGGCGGGAGGTGTTCGCCGGGCGGATCCGCACGGTCACCTGCTTCCAGGACAACGCGCTGCTCAAGAAGGTGCTCTCCGAGCCGGGGGAGGGCCAGGTGCTGGTGATCGACGGAGCCGGGTCGGTGCACACCGCGCTCGTCGGTGACCTGATCGCGGAGCTCGGCCGCTCGAACGGCTGGACCGGCATCGTGGTGAACGGCGCCGTGCGCGACACCGCGGTGCTGGCCGGGATGGAGTTCGGCGTGAAGGCGCTCGGCTCGAACCCGCGCAAGAGCGGCAAGACCGGCGACGGCGTCGTCGACGAGCCGGTGGAGCTCGGCGGGGTGCGGTTCGTGCCCGGCGAATACCTGGTGAGCGACCACGACGGCGTCGTCGTCCTCGCCGAACCGTGATCCGGCCCAGGTGAACGGCCCGTTCGCCCGGCCGGACACGGGCCGTTCACCTCGGCGGACGACCGGATCGCGCGCGGACCACCCCGGATGTCCGGTTCGGTTACCTGCCGGACATCTGCGCCGTGGTAGTTGACCGGCCGGACACGCGCGCGTAGCAGAGCTGACGGTTCCCGCTCCTAACGTCCGAGGAGTGGGAAGCGTTGCCGGATGAGCGCCGGTCCAGACACGCGGGAGCCGCGGACCCGGCGTGCGGTGCACGCCCTGACCGGCCGCCACGACGTCGAGTACGAGCAGGCGGTGCCGCCGCGGCTGGACCGCACCAGGCAGGCCGCCGTGCACGACTGCCTGTTCCTCACCGGTGAGTGCGACGGCTGGTTCGCGACGGTGCTGCCCGAGGCCCTCGCCGAGCTCGTCGACACCGGGAGCGCCGCCGACTGCGCGGCCGTCGCGCACACCACCGGTGTCGCGCCCGCCGTCCGCGCCGTCGCCGCCGGGGCCGTCGGCTACGAGCGGCTGCCCGCCACCTTCCAGGCGCTGCAACCGCACCACCTGCGGGAACCCGAGGTGCTCGGCGCGGTCGTCGCGGCGAAGCGGGTGCTGCACCGCGGCCCGGCGATGCCCGTCGACCGGGACGTGTTCGAGGACGTCGAGCGGTGGTCGGAGGCCGCCGCGGCCACGGGCGTCCCGCTGCCGGTGGACTTCACCTGGATGCGGGAGCGGGTGCGCCTGATCGGCGCGGCGCTGCGGGCGGCCGGCCGGGACTCGCGGCCCTGCCACCGGGACGGCAGCCCGTCGAACGTGCTGGTCGGCCCCGGCCGGGAGGTGCGGCTGGTCGACTTCGACTTCGCGGGCAACGCGGACCCGCACCACGACCTCGCGGCGATGCTGGTGGAGACCTGCCAGCTCGACGACGAGTGGCGCCGGGCCGCGGAGGTCGTCGACGGCAGACCCGATCAGCAGCGCCTCGCCCGCTACCGGCTCAACGCCATCGCCGACGACCTGGCGGTGGGGACGTGGGCGCTGCTGGCCGGGGCGCGCGTGCACCGGCCCGCCGGGTTCCCCGGGTACGGCCAGTGGCGGTTGCTGCGCTGCCGCTACGCGTTGCGGCACCGGCACTTCGACACCTGGCTCCGGCGGGTTTGACGGCTCTTGCTGATCGGGGGTGGGGTGGCGGAACCTCAGCGTCCTCGCTGCGGGATCGTTTTCACCGGTGGCTCCGCCACAGGAGAAAACGCCGTCCTCGCGAGGAGTGAGCTGAGAACCCGCGGGTGGTCCTGTTGCGTGCGTGGTTGCTGCTCAGCGGCTTTGCCGCTGAGCGGCAAGTGCGCGCGGCGTGCTCTTGTCGCCAGTGGTAGGTGCTCAGTCGTGGGGGGTGCGGCGGTCCGCGATGTGGGGTGGGGTCGGGATACCGGGGGCGAGGTCCGGGGCCGGGATGGGGGTGCCCCACTCGGTGCGGAACGGGAGGACCCCTGCCCAGGCGCCCGTCGCGTGCTCCGCCGGGTCGTCGGTGGGCGGACCGGAGCGGATCTTCACCGAGGCCTCCGCCAGCGGCAGGGCCAGCACGGCCACCGCCGCGAGCTCCTTCGCGTCCGGTTCCCGCGCGTGGTCCCACGAGCCGGGCGCCAGGTGCTCGGACAGCACCCGCAGCCCGTGCAGCTTCTCCGCCGGGTCCAGCACCGCCCGCGGCCGGCCGTAGATCACCGCGCTGCGGTAGTTCATCGAGTGGTCGTTGAGGGTGCGGGAGTACACCACCGCGTCCAGCAGGGTGACCGTCACGCACACCTCCGGTTCGGCGCCCGCCGCGAGCACGCTGCGCGCCCCGGTGGAGCCGTGAAGGTAGAGCACCTCGCCGTCGCGCCCGTACCCGGTGGGCAGCACCTGCGGGTGGCCGTCGAGGACCAGGCCGAGGTGGCAGATCAGCGCCCCGTCGAGCACGTCGTGCAGGTCGGCGCGGTCGGTGGCGGCCCGGTCCTTCTTGCGGCCCAGCGAGGTGCGGGAGGTCGAGGACAACGGCGGTGCGGTGGTCGGTTCGGTCATGCGCTCATCCTGCGCGGCGAAGTGGACGTCCCCAAGGTCCAATTTCCGGGGAAAGCGAAAGGCCACTTCACGCGAACGGGCCGCCCGCCCCGAGGGGGAGCGGACGGCCCGGACTCGATCAGCCGTGCTCAGCCGCGCGGCGCGGCCGCCGGGTCCAGCAGCCACAGGGTGCGCTCCAGGCCGACGGCCCCCGCGGCCGGGATGTCCACCGGATCCGCACCGCCGAGCGCGGCCGCCACCGGCTCGGCCTTCGCCGCGCCCGTGGTCATCAGCCACACCTCGGCGGCGGACCGGATCGCGGGCAGCGTCAGCGAGATCCGCGTCGGCGGCGGCTTCGGGCAGTCGTGCACGCCCACCACCGCGCGTTCCCGCTCCCGCACGTACGGCGTGTCGGGGAACAACGACGCCGTGTGCCCCTCCTCGCCGACGCCGAGCAGCAGCACGTCGAAGCGCGGCACCGGGAACTCCACGGCCGGCTCGGCCAGCGTCGCCAGCAGCTCCGCGTAGTGCGCGGCGGCCGCGTCGGCGTCCGCGCCGAACTTGCCGTCGGACGGGGCCATCGGGTGCACCCGCTCCGGGTCCACCGCCACGTGGTCGAGCAGCGCCGCCCGCGCCTGGGTCTCGTTGCGCTCCGGGTCGCCGTCCGGCAGGAACCGCTCGTCGCCCCAGTACACGTCCACGTTCGCCCAGTCGACCGCGTCCCGGGCGGGGGAGTGCCGGACCTGTTCGAGCACGCCGATGCCGGTGCGCCCGCCGGTGAGCACCACCGACGCCGATCCACGCGCGGCCTGCGCGTCCACGATCCGGGTGATCAGCCTGGCGGCGGCGGCCGCCGCCAGGACCTCGCCGTCGCCGTGCACGACGACTTCTTGCCTGGTCATGCCTCGCCTTCCGCCTGCTCCGGTTCGGTCGCCGCCTGCTCGGGCTCGTCGGCGGCGGGGGGTTGGTCGACGCGCCGGATCCCGGCCAGCCCACCGAGGGTGATCTCGTAGATCTCGTCCGGGTCGAGCCTGCGCAGCTCCTCGGCCAGGCAGTCCCGCACCTCGCGGCGGTGCAGCGAGAGCCGCCGGTCCGGCTGGCCCGGCTGGGTCAGCGTACCGACCTTCCCGTCCGGCCGGACGATCTTGACCGAACCGGAGGGGCGCCGCAGCTCGGCCGAGACGATGCCCGGGCCGCGCGGGTGCTCCACCCGGTACACCGGCACCTCCAGGTAGGCGCCCAGCCACGCCGCCAGCAGGTCCGTGGACGGGGAGTCCGCGGCACCGGTGACGACGGCGCTGGTCACCGCCTCGTACGGCGGCAGGTCCAGCGCGGCGGTGAGCATCGCGCGCCACGAGGTGAGCCGGGTCCAGGACAGGTCCGTGTCGCCCTCCACGTAGGAGCCGACGCGGGTCTTGAGGAACTCGATCGGGTCGGGCTCCGCGGCCGCGTCGGTGATCCGGCGGTGCGAGAGCATCCCGATCGGGTCCTTCGCCGGGACCTCCGGGGCCTCGGTCGGCCACCACGCCACCACCGGCGCGTCCGGCAGCAGTAGCGGCACCACGGAACCGGCGCCCTCGTCGGCCAGCGCGCCGTACAGGCGCAGCACCACGACCTCCGAGGCACCCGCGTCCCCGCCGATGCGGATCTGCGCGTCCAGCCGCGGCGCGGCCTCCTTGGCGCCCCGAGCCACCACGATCACCCGCGCCGGGTGCTCCCGGCTGGCGTCGTTGGCGGCCTGGATGGCCTTCTCCGTCTCGGTGCCGTCCCCGGTGACGATCACCAGGGTCAGCACCCGGCCGAGCGCGACGGCCCCACCGGTCTCGCGCAGCTCGACCATCTTCTTGTTGACCTGCGAGGTGGTCGTCGACGGCAGGTCGATGATCACGGGCGCCTCCAGACACGTCCGGTGCGGGTCATCATGGAGTCCGCGGTCGGCGGCCCCCACGTCCCGGCCTTGTAGTTCTCCGGCGCTCCGTGCGCCGCCCAGTAGTCGAGGACCGGGTCGAGGATCCGCCAGGACTGCTCCACCTCGGCGTTGACCGGGAACAGCGACGGCTCGCCGAGCAGCACGTCCAGGATCAGCCGCTCGTACGCCTCCGGGGACGATTCGGTGAACGCGTGGCCGTAGCCGAAGTCCATCGTCACGTCCCGCACCTCCATCGAGGTGCCCGGGACCTTCGAGCCGAAGCGCATCGTGACGCCCTCGTCCGGCTGCACCCGGACGACCAGGGCGTTCTGGCCCAGCTCCTCCGTCATGGTGTCGTCGAACGGCAGGTGCGGGGCGCGCTTGAACACCACGGCGATCTCCGTGACGCGGCGGCCCAGCCGCTTGCCGGTGCGCAGGTAGAACGGCACCCCGGCCCAGCGGCGGCTCTCCACCTCCAGGGTGATCGCCGCGTAGGTCTCGGTGGTCGAGTCGCTGGCGAAGCCGCCCTCCTCGTGCAGGCCCGGTACCAGCGAACCGCCCTGCCAGCCACCGGTGTACTGCCCGCGGGCGGTGGTCTCGCTGAACGGGCCGACCGGCTTGGTCGCCGAGAGCACCTTCAGCTTCTCCGCGCGCAGGTCCTCGGGGGAGAAGCTGACCGGCTCCTCCATCGCGGTCAGCGCCATCAGCTGCAGCAGGTGGTTCTGGATGACGTCGCGCGCCGCGCCGATGCCGTCGTAGTACCCGGCGCGGCCGCCGAGCCCGATGTCCTCGGCCATCGTGATCTGCACGTGGTCGACGTAGTGGGCGTTCCACAGCGGCTCGAACAGCTGGTTCGCGAAGCGCAGCGCCAGGATGTTCTGCACCGTCTCCTTGCCGAGGTAGTGGTCGATGCGGAACACCGAGTCCTCGGGGAACACCTCGTTGACGATCTTGTTGAGGTGCTGGGCGCTCTCCAGGTCGTGCCCGAACGGCTTCTCGATGACCACCCGGCGCCACTGGTCCGGGGACTGGTCGGTCAGCCCGGAGCGGGACAGCTGGGTGAGCACCGTCGGGAACGCCGACGGCGGCACCGACAGGTAGAAGGCGTGGTTGCCGCCGGTCCCGCGCTCCTCGTCGAGCTGCTTGACGGTCTCGGCGAGGCGGTCGAACGCCTCGGGGTCGTCGAACGAGCCCGGCACGAAGCGGATGCCCTCGGCCAGCCGGTCCCACACGGACTGGTGGAACGGGGTGCGCGCGTGCTCCTTGACCGCCTCGTAGACGACCTGCATGAAGTCCTGGTCCTCCCAGTCCCGGCGGGCGAAGCCGGTCAGGGCGAACCCCGGCGGCAGCAGCCCCCGGTTGGCCAGGTCGTAGATGGCGGGCATCAGCTTCTTCCGGGACAGGTCCCCGGTCACGCCGAAGATCGTCAGGCCGGACGGCCCGGCGATCCGCGGCAGCCGCTTGTCGCGCGGGTCCCGCAGCGGGTTGCGCGGCAGGTTCCTGGAGCTCACGCCCCACCCCTCTCGTCGTGCAGTTCCTGAACGGCCTTGACCAGCTCGACCAGACCGGCGGCCCGGTCGGTCAGGTGCAGCCGCAGCACCGGGCGCTCGTGCTGGACGAGCACCTGGCCGTCGCCGAGCGCCTGGGCGCGCTGCAGGCCCGCCAGCGAGTAGGGCCGCTCCGGCACCTCCAGGTCGTTCTCGGCTTCGCCGGTGATCTGCAGGAACGCGCCGTTCTGGTGACCGCCCTTGTGGTACTGGCCGGTGGAGTGCAGGAAGCGCGGTCCCCAGCCGAAGGTGGTCTGCAGGCCGGTGCGGCGGGCCAGCTCCGGGCGCAGCAGCGCGGCGGAGGCGTCGTCGAGGCGGTCCAGGTAGGCCTGCACCGCCAGGTAGCCGTGCGCGGGCGCGGACTTGACGAACGCGCGCAGCGCCTCCGCCACGGTGCCCACCCCGGCGGTGAACCAGTCGCCGGAGGCGTAGACCTCGACGGAACCGAACACCAGCGCCGGCGTCACGACCGGACCGCCGTCGGGGCCGTCGAGCAGCGCGCGGGCGGCCTTCTTCGCGGCCTCCACGTCGGGCTGGTCGAACGGATCGATGCCCAGCAGCCGCCCGGCCAGCGCGGTGGCGAACTCCCACAGCAGGAACTGGGCGCCCAGCGGGCCGGTGGTCACCAGCTGCGCGCCGTCGACGGCGCCGCCGACGGCGACGGTGGTGGCGTCGCGGCCCGCGTCGGCGAAGCCGGGGGCCTGCGGGTTCTCCACGACCACGGGCAGCAGGCCGGTGCCCTGCTTGCCGGTGGACTCGGCGATGAGCTGCTCCGCCCAGTCGCCGAAGCCGGGGATGCCGGAGCCGCCGTCGGCGAGCACCAGCTTCTCGGCGCCGCGCTCGTGCGCCGCGCCCCACGCCGCGGCCAGCCGCACCGCCGGGTTGTCCGCGGAGTCCTGGCGGACCAGCTCGAACGCGCTCGCCGCCTCGTCGAGCAGCGCGGTGATGTCGGCACCGGCCAGCCCGGCCGGGACCAGCCCGAACGCGGTCAGCGCCGAGTAGCGGCCGCCGACGTTCGGGTCGGCGGTGAACACGCGGCGGTACCCGGCCTCGCGGGCGGCGGTCTCCATCGGTGACCCCGGGTCGGTGACCACGATGATGCGCGTAGCGGGATCGATTCCGTTCGCGGAGAACGCCGCCTCGAAGATGCGGCGGTGGCTGTCGGTCTCGACGGTGGTGCCGGACTTCGACGACACGACCAGCACGGTGCGGTCCAGGTCGCCGGACAGCGCGTCCCCGACCTGACCCGGGTCGGTGGTGTCCAGCACGGTCAGCGGCACGCCCGCGGTCGCGGTGATCACCTCGGGGGCGAGGGAGGACCCGCCCATGCCGGCGAGCACGACCCGGTCGACGCCGTCGGCGTGCAGCTCCGCGCGCAGCTCGGCGATCTCCGCCAGCAGCGGGCGGGAGGTCTCGTGCAGGGTGGTCCAGGAGAGCCGGATCGAGGCTTCGCTCTCGGCGTCCGGGCCCCACAGGGTGGCGTCGCCCGCGGCGAGACCGCTCGCCGCGCCGTCCGCGGCCAGCCGCTCGGCGAGCGCGCGAGCCTCCCCGGCCAGAGCCTCGTCTGCGATCTCGACTGAAGTTTCGGTTGCCATCTGATTCCTCGTGTCTAGGGGATGGGCGACGCCGGCCGGTGGGCGGACCGGACGCCTCCGCCGCGGGGGTACCCCGATGAGCCTGACCGGGCCCACCCGCCACAGCACCCGGGGCACGCGAATTCCGTGGAATGTCGCGTGCCCCGGGGCGGGCGCGGGGCACACCCGCGGTGGAACGGCCGTTCGCCTACTTGGCCTGGTCGAGCTGCTCGCGCACGGTGTCGAGCAGTTCCTCCCAGGACTTCTCGAACTTCTCGACGCCCTCGCGCTCCAGCACCGCGAACACGTCGTCGAGGTCGATGCCGATCTCGGTCAGCGCGTCGAACACCTGCTGCGAGGCGTCCTTGGTGCCGCGGACCTGGTCGCCTTCGACCTGGGCGTGGTCGGCGGTGGCGAACAGCGTCGCCTCCGGCATGGTGTTCACCGTGTTCGGCGCCACCAGCTGGTCGACGTAGCGGGTGTCGGAGTACGCCGGGTCCTTCACGCCGGTGGAGGCCCACAGCGGGCGCTGCGGCTTCGCACCGTCCGCGGCCAGCGCCTGGAAGCGGTCCGAGGAGAAGACCTCCTCGTAGGCGGCGTAGGCCAGCCGGGCGTTGGCGATGGCCGCCTTGCCCTGCAGGTCCTGGCCGCCTTCCACGCCCTCCAGCCGCTTGTCGATCTCGGTGTCCACGCGGGACACGAAGAACGAGGCGACCGAGGCGATGGTGTTCAGCGAGTGGCCGTTGGCCTTCGCCTGCTCCAGGCCCGCCAGGTAGGCGTCCATGACGTCCCGGTAGCGCTCCACGGAGAAGATCAGCGTCACGTTCACGCTGACGCCCTCGGCCAGCACCCGGGTGATCGCGGGCAGGCCCTCGACCGTCGCCGGGATCTTGACCATCAGGTTCGGCCGGTCGACGGCCTTCCACAGCTCCAGCGCCTCGGCGACGGTGCGGTCGGTGTCGTGGGCCAGCCGCGGGTCGACCTCCAGGGAGACCCGGCCGTCGTCGCCCGCCTCGTAGACGTTGCGGAAGACGTCGGCGGCGTCGCGCACGTCCTTCGTGGTCAGCTCGCGGACCGTGTCGTCCACGCCGGCGCCGCGGGCGGCGAGCTCGCGGACCTGGTCGTTGTAGTCGGCCGCGTTGGACAGCGCCTTCGCGAAGATCGTGGGGTTGCTGGTGACACCCACGACCGCGTAGTCGTTGATCAGCTCGGTCAGGTTGCCGGACGTGATCCGCTGGCGGGACAGGTCGTCCAGCCAGATCGCCACGCCCGCCTGGCTGAGCGCGGTGAGGTTCTGGTTGTTCGTCACTGCAATACCTCCACTCACGCGTTCGAGCGCGCGTTCTCCAGGCTCCGCCGGGCGGCGTCGACGACCGCCTCCGTGGTGAAGCCGAACTTCTCGAACAGGGTCTTGTAGTCCGCCGAGGCGCCGAAGTGCTCGATCGAGACGTTCTCGCCGAGGTCACCGGTGAACCGGTGCCAGGACTGGGCGATGCCGGCCTCGACGGAGACGCGGGCGCGCACCGACGGGGGCAGCACCTGCTCGCGGTAGGCCTTGTCCTGCCGGTCGAACCACTCGACGCACGGCATCGACACCACGCGGGTGGCAACGCCGTCGGCCTCCAGGATCTTCCTGGCCTCGACGGCCAGCTGGACCTCGGAGCCCGTGGCGATGATCACGAGCTCGGGGGTGCCGGAGGACGCCTCGGCCAGCACGTAACCGCCCTTGGCGACGCCCTCGGCGTCGGTCCCCTCCAGCGTCGGCACGCCCTGGCGGGTCAGCGCCAGCCCGGCGGGGCCGCTGGTGTCCTCCAAGATCGCCTTCCAGGAGAAGGCGGTCTCGTTGGCGTCCGCGGGGCGGACCACCGACAGGCCGGGGATGGCGCGCAGCGAGGAGAGCTGCTCGATCGGCTGGTGCGTCGGGCCGTCCTCGCCCAGGCCGATCGAGTCGTGCGTCCACACGTAGATCGTCGGGGCGTTCATCAGCGCCGCGAGCCGCACCGCGGGCCGCATGTAGTCGCTGAAGATCAGGAAGGTGCCGCCGTACGGGCGGGTGCCGCCGTGCAGCGCGATGCCGTTGAGGATCGAGCCCATCGCGTGCTCGCGGACGCCGAAGTGCAGCGTCCGGCCGTACGGCTGGGCGTTCCACATCCCGGTGGAGATGTGCTTCGGGCCGAACGAGTCGACGCCCTTCATCGTGGTGTTGTTGCTCTCCGCCAGGTCGGCGGAACCGCCCCACAGCTCCGGCAGCACGTCGGCGAGGGCGTTGAGCACCTCACCGGAGGCCTTGCGGGTGGCGACGCCCTTGCCGTCGGCCTCCCAGGTCGGCAGCTTCTCGGACCAGCCCGCGGGCAGCTCGCGGACCCGGATCCGCTCCAGCAGCGCCTTGCGGTCGGGGTGCTCGGCGGCCCACGCGTCGTAGGACTTCTGCCACTCGGCGTGCGCGGCCTTGCCCCGCTCCACGGCCTTGCGGGCGTGCGCGAGGACCTCGTCGGAGACCTCGAAGGTCTGCTCCGGGTCGAAGCCCAGCGCCTTCTTGATCTCGGTGATCTCCTCGCCGCCCAGCGCGGCGCCGTGCGCCTTGCCGGTGTTCATCTTCGTCGGCGCGGGGAAGCCGATCACGGTGCGCAGCACGACCAGCGTGGGCTGCTCCGGCTTGCCCTTGGCCGCGTCCAGCGCGTCCAGGATGCTGGAGACGTCCTCGCCGCCGTCGACGGTGACGACGTGCCAGCCGTAGGCCTCGTAGCGCTTCGCGGTGTCCTCGGACAGCGCGATGCGGGTGTCGTCCTCGATGGAGATCTCGTTCGCGTCGTAGATCACCGTGAGGTTGCCCAGCTGCTGGGTGCCCGCGAACGAGGAGGCCTCGGAGGTGACGCCCTCCTCGATGTCGCCGTCGGAGGCGATCACGTAGATCTGGTGGTCGAACGGGCTCTCGCCCGGGGCCGACTCCGGGTCCAGCAGACCGCGCTCGCGGCGGGCGGCGACCGCCATGCCGACGGCCGTGGCCAGGCCCTGGCCCAGCGGGCCGGTGGTGGTCTCCACGCCGGGGGTGTGCCAGTACTCCGGGTGACCGGGGGTCTTGGAGTCCCAGGTGCGCAGGGCCTTGATGTCGTCCAGCTCCAGCCCGTACCCGGACAGGAACAGCTGGAGGTACAGCGTCAGGCTGGAGTGACCGGCGGACAGCACGAAGCGGTCGCGGCCGATCCAGTCGGCGTCGGTGGGGTCGTGCCGCATGACGCGCTGGAACAGCGCGTAGGCGGCGGGGGCCAGGCTCATGGCGGTGCCTGGGTGCCCGCTGCCGCATTTCTCGACCGCGTCGGCGGCCAGCACCCGGACCGTGTCCACGGCGCGCTGGTCCAACTCGGTCCAGTCTGCGGGCAGTCGCTTGGTGGTCAAGCGGGCAAGATCGTCGGTGACGGACACGGACGCAGCTCCAGTTTCCCTCGAAGCGGTCCTTCGCGGCTCCGGCGCGTCGCCCGCTGACCCGGACCGATTCGGACCGCAATTATCCCTCGTCCAGCGGGCAGCCTAGTCGTGACCTCGTGGGCGCGCGGCGGCCCGCCTGAATTGATGCGGTCCCCCACCGGGGTGAGAGGATCGCGGGTC
The DNA here is from genome assembly GCF_024734405.1 of Saccharopolyspora gregorii. Taxonomy (NCBI): domain Bacteria; kingdom Bacillati; phylum Actinomycetota; class Actinomycetes; order Pseudonocardiales; family Pseudonocardiaceae; genus Saccharopolyspora; species Saccharopolyspora gregorii. Next base: position 2,092,790 of record NZ_CP059556.1, read on the forward strand.
AACCGCCTGCATCGCCGGAGACCCCTCGTCGTGCGGCGCCGAACCGCGCCGGCCGGTGTTCGCGCAGCTCACCGGTGCCGCCACGGCCGTGCCCCCCCGGGGTGTCGACGGTGCGTGCCCGGGGCGCCACGGCCGGTGCCCGGCCCGGTTCGCGGTGCGTCGCCCGCCCGGCGGCGCCTCGACCGCCGCGGGGCCGATCCCGCGACGGTGCGGTGGACCCCACCACCGGCAACGCGGCGCGGCGGACGTGCCTTCCGCGCGGAGCGTGTCCGGTGGCTCACCCCACGGTACCGGCGCCGCCGGGTCCGGTCCCGGCCGCGAGGCCCCCGGGGCGCGCGCCCGGACCCTGCGGGCGGCGCTGGGGTGTAGCGCGCCTACCATTCAGGGCGGTCGGTCGCCGTCGTTCCGGTGGTCACCCCGAGCTGACTAGGAGTCCCATGCCTGCGATGCGGTGCGCTTCGGGCGGACACCACGGCGCGGCCCCGGCCGCGGCGCGGACCGCGCTCCCCGGCGGTGCGGAGCACGGCGTTCGGCTCGCGGCGCGCGCGGCAGGGGCGGTTTCGTGACCAGCACCGAAACCCCGGTCGGCGGTGCGCAGCGGCACGCGCGGCGGCCCGGCGACCTGCTCAAGGCCTACCTCGGCCTGCTCAAGCCGCGCGTCATCGAGCTGCTGCTGGTCACCACCATCCCGGCGATGCTGCTGGCCGAGCGCGGCATCCCGTCGCCGTGGCTGGTGCTGTCCACCCTGGTCGGCGGCACCATGGCCGCGGGCAGCGCCAACGCGCTCAACTGCGTCGCCGACGCCGACATCGACCAGGTCATGCAGCGCACCAGGGCCCGGCCGCTGGTGCGCCACACCGTCTCCAACCGGCACGCGCTGCTCTTCGGGATCGCGCTCGGGCTCGGCTCGTTCGCGTTCCTGTGGGCGACGACGAACCTCCTGGCCGCGGTGCTGGCGGTCGCCACGATCCTGTTCTACGTCCTCGTCTACACGCTGGTGCTCAAGCGCCGCACCGCGCAGAACATCGTCTGGGGCGGGGCCGCCGGCTGCATGCCGGTGGTCATCGGCTGGGCCGGGGTGACCGGGCGGGTGGACTGGCCCGCGCTGGTCATGTTCGGGATCATCTTCTTCTGGACGCCGCCGCACACCTGGGCGCTGGCGGTGAAGTACAAGGCGGACTACGAGCGCGCGGGCGTGCCGATGCTGCCCGTCGTCGCCGAACCGGCCTACGTGTCGCGGCAGATCGTCGCCTACAGCTGGCTGATGGTGCTGTGGACGCTGCTGCTGGCCCCCGCCACCGGGTGGCTCTACACCGCGTTCGCGGTGCTCTCCGGCGCCTGGTTCCTGTGGCTCGCGCACCGGCTGCACACCGCGACCAAGCGGGGCGAGCCGACGAAGCCGATGCGGCTGTTCCACATGTCCAACACGTACCTGATGATCGTGTGCGTGGCGCTGGCGGTGGACTCTGCGCTGGGACTGCCGGTGCTGGGCTGGCCGTTCGCGTGATCGCCACGAGCTGAGCGGTCCGGCGCCGTCCCACCTGGTCGTCGCGCGGGCCGTCGCACCCTCCACCGCGGGCCCGACCGCATGTGCGACAGTCGGCGCGGATCACCGGTGGAGGGAGATCGATGAGCGCGGAACTGCCGCCGCGGCACCGGCAGGCGCTGGAGCGCCTCGTCGAACGCGGCACGCTGACCTCCGAGCAGGCCGAGGCGGTGCGCGCCGAGCTCACCGCCGAACCCGCACCGCAGCGCGCGGGCGGGGTCTGGGAGGTCCTCGGGTACGCGGGCGGAGCCCTCGTGATCGGCGGTGCGTCGCTGCTGGTCGGCATGTCCTGGGAGGTGTTGTCGACCGCGGCCCGGATCGGCCTGCTGGTCGCCGCCACCGCGGTGCTCGTGGTCGTGGGCGGGCTCATCGCGGGCGGGCCGCGCGGTGCGCGGGAGCTCGCCGCCGATGCGCCCTCGCGGCGCAGCCGCATCGTGTCCGCGCTGCTCGCGCTGGCCTCCGGGTCCGCGGCGATGGCGGTGGTGGCCGGGCTGGACGGTTCGGCCTCCTCGCTGTCCGCGAGCGGGCTGGGGCTGGTCGTGGCCGCCGCCGGGTACGCGCTGCTGCCCGCGGTGCCGGGGCTGGTGGCGACCGGTGCCTTCGCGTTCTGGTTCGCGCTCGCGCTGGCCGATGAGCTGCCGGGCAGCGGGTCCGTGCCGCAGATGCTGGTGCTGATCGTGCTCGGCGGGCTGTGGGCGGTGCTCGCGGTGCGCGGTGTGCTCGACCGGCCGGCCCGGGGCCGCGCGGGCCGGGTGCGGCGCGACGTGGGCTTCGGGATCGCGGCGGCGACGGCGCTCACCGGCGCCCAGTGGACCGTGATCGCGCACCAGTCGTGGAGCTATGCGATCACGTTCGTGCTGGCCGTCGGCTGCTTCGCCGCGTTCGTGGCGCTGCGCTCGGCGGTGCTGCTGGTGTTCGGCGTGCTCGGGGTGACCGTCGCCGTGCCGGAGGCGCTGTACCACTGGACCGGCGGTGCGCTCGGCGGGCCGTTGATCGTGCTGCTGGTGGGAGTGGTGCTGCTGGCGGCGGGCGGTTTCGGGCTGCGGCTGCGGAACCGGGTCGGCTGACCCGGGGGCGGGCAGCGCCCGCGCGTCCCCGGTGCGCCGCACCAGCCGCGACCGGGCCAGGCCGCGAGCCCGTCGAGCAAGTCGGCCGCGGCACCCTGGAAGTTCCAGGTGAGTGGCCCACCCGACCGATCTCGCGGGGCGGATGGGCCACTCACCCGGTGCGATCAGGGCAGCAGCAGGAGCTTCCCGGTGCTGCGGCGGCCTTCGAGGTCCTCGTGTGCCCGGCCGGCCTGCTCCAGCGGGTAGCTGCCGCCGATGCGCACGTCGAGCTCGCCCGCGCGCACCGCCTGGAAGATCTCCCCGGCCCGCCGGTCCAGCTCCTCCCGATCCAGCATGTGGTGCGCCAGCGACGGCCGGGTGAGGAACAGCGAGCCCCCCGAGTTCAGCCGCTGCGGGTCCACCGGCGGCACCGGCCCGCTGGACGCGCCGAACAGCGCGAGCGTCCCGCGCGGGCGCAGCGACGCGAGGCTGCCGTCGAAGGTGTCCTCGCCGACGCCGTCGTAGACCACGTCCACCCCGCGTCCGTCGGTGAGGTCGCGGACCTCCTCGGCCACGTCGGCGTCGGTGTAGCGGATGATCTCGTCGGCGCCGGCCGCGCGCGCCAGCCGCTCCTTCTCGTCGGTGGACACGGTGCCGATCACGTTCCCGCCGCGCGCCTTGATCAGCTGGGTGAGCAGCAGTCCCACGCCGCCCGCCGCCGCGTGCACCAGCGCCGTCTCGCCGGGGCGGATCGGGTGGGTGGAGGTGACGAGGAAGTGCGCGGTCATGCCCTGCAGCATCGTGGCGGCCGCCGTCCGGTCGTCGACGCCGTCGGGGACGCGGACCGAGTTGCGCGCGGGCACCACGGCCTGCTCGGCGTAGCCGCCGGGCGTCATGGCCCACGCGATGCGGTCGCCGGGGGCGAATCCGGTGACGTCCGGGCCGACCTCGCGGACGGTGCCCGCGCCCTCCACGCCGGGGGTGAACGGCAGCGGCACGCTGTAGAGGCCGCTGCGCTGGTAGGTGTCGATGAAGTTTACCCCGGCCGCGGACACCTCCACCAGCAGCTCACCGGACTGCGGGGTCGGCCGGTCCAGTTCGGCGGGCTCCAGCACCTCCGGTCCGCCGTGGGCCGGTACCCGAATCGCGCGCATGCGTGCCTCCTAGATCGCCTCGTCCGCCCGGCGCCGGGACGGCCGCCGGGGATCATCCCCACTCTCGCAGGCGCGGAGGCGGCCGGGCGGTGGCCTGGGTAACTGTTCGCCCCGTGTCGTCGGGGTGGTTGTCTAGGATCACCCGCATGGCAGCCGAGAACGACACCGAGCAGAGCACCGCGCCCGAGCCGAAGGCGATCGCCCGGGTGAAGGCGTTCGCCGCGGGCCACGGCGGTTCCGCGCGAGCCGTGGTGGAGAACCTCGGCCAGGCGGGCGCCCGCATCGTGCTGATCGGCGAGGACGGCGCGCTCGGCGACGTGCTGGTCGCAGGCGTCGCGGCGGGGGAGGCCGTGGTCGAGGCCGTCGAGCAGGTCACCGCGGGGGAGTGGGACGGCGACACGACCGCCGCGCTGCAGATCGGCCCGGCGCACCGCCGGAAGATGGCCGGCCCCCGGGCCCGGTGAGACCGGCACCTCGGGTCCTGCTCGCCAGCTGCGCCGAGCTGCCCCGCTCGAACGCCGACGACACCGACCTGCCGGAGGTGCTGGCCGAGCTGGGCGTGCCCGCGGCTTGGGCGCCGTGGGACGACCCGGCCGCGCCGTTCGATTCGGCCGAGCTCGTGGTGCTGCGCAGCACCTGGGACTACCCGCTGCGGCGCAAGGACTTCCTGGCCTGGTGCGAGTCGGTGCCCGCGCTGGTGAACCCGGCGCGGGTGGCGCGCTGGAACACCGACAAGACCTACCTCGCCGATCTGGCCGCGCGGGGCGTCGCGGTGGTGCCGACGGAGCTGATCGCGCCGGGCGAGCCGTTGCGCCACCCGGACGGCGAGTTCGTGCTGAAGCCCTCGGTGGGGGCGAGCTCGCGGGGTGCGGCCCGGTTCGCGGTGGGGGAGCGGGACGCCGCGGCAGCGCACCTGGCCGCGCTGCACGCCGCGGATCACACGGTGCTGGTGCAGCCCTACCAGCGGGCGGTGGACCGGGAGGGCGAGACGGCGCTGGTGTTCGTCGGCGGGGGTTATTCGCACGCGTTCGTGAAGGGCGCGATGCTGCCGGATCCGGCGGCGCCGGGGCCGGGACCGGGCGATCGCTTCGGCGTGGAGCCGGATGCGGCGCTGCGCCGCGCGGCGGAGGACGCGGTGGACGCGGCGGCGGCGATTCACGGGTTGCGCCGGTCCGAGCTGCTGTACGCGCGGGTGGACCTGGTGCGCCGGGAGGACGGGTCGCCGCTGCTGCTGGAGCTGGAGCTGACCGAGCCGTCGTTGGGGTTCCGCCAGGCGGATCCGGGGGCGAAGCCGCGGTTCGCGTCGGCGGTGCGGGCGGCGCTGGCCGGGTGAGCCCGCTTCCGGGGCGTGTCGGGGTGGCTTCGCCGTTCTCCTGAGTCTATGGTTTCAGCATCGGTTGAAGTCGATCAGTCGGAGGCACCCGAGGTGACCGAGTACGCCCAGCGCACCGACCGTCCCGCCATGTCCGAGTGGATCGAGCAGATGGCCGCGCACTTCGAAGCGACCGAGGGCATGCCGCTCATCGCCGGACGGATCCTCGCGTTCCTGCTGATCTGCGACCCGCCGGAGCGCACCGCGGCCGAGCTCTCCCACGGGCTCAACGCCAGCAGCGGCTCCGTCAGCACCAACGTCCGGTTGCTGCTGCGCCTCGGGGTCATCTCCAAGACGACCCGGCAGGGCCGCGAGGCCGCGCTCTACCGGGTGGAGGAGCACCGCTGGCCGGAACTGGTCCGGCACCGCATGGAGCAGGTCACCGGGCTCGAACAGCTCACCGAGGACGGGCTGCGGATGTTCAGCGGCCAGGGGGAGCGGGCGCGGCGGCTGCGCACCGTGCACGAGTTCTACAAGTGGCTCTCCGGCGAGATGCCGCAGCTCTGGCAGCGGTGGGAGCGGGAGCGCCGCACACTGCGCTACTGAGCCGGGCCGGGCACCGGTCAAGCCGGGACGGGCTCCGCGGATTCGCCGGCCGGGACCCGCGGCACCGGCCCGCGGTAGCGGGACTCGCACCACAGCAGCGCGGTCGCCGTGATCACCAGGGTGGAACCGAGCACGTGTAGCACCACCAGCGCCCCGGGCACCCCGAGCACGTACTGCGCGGAGCCGAGCGCCCCCTGCGCCAGCACCAGCACGCACGCCGCGCCGTAGGCCTTCAGCAGCGCGCCGGTCGGCCGGGCGCCGCGCAGCCACACCCCGAACACCGCGAGCAGGCACACGTACGCCATCACCAGCAGGCCGTGCACCTGCACCAGCGTCGGCACCGGCACCACGAGCCGCGGCGTGTCGGCGTCCCCGGCGTGCGGCCCGGCCGCGGTCACCAGCGTGCCCGCGACCAGCATCGCCGCCGTCACCGCGGTGAGCGCCACCAGCAGCCGGCGCATCCGGGCCGGGAGCACCGGCGTCGCGGGCTCGTCGCCCTCGCCCGCGGCCTTGAACAGGTACGCGGCCAGCCAGATCAGCACGGCCGAGGCCATGAAGTGGATGGACACGCTCCACCAGCTCAGGTCCACCAGCACCGTGATGCCGCCGATGACGGCCTGCGCGAGCACGCCCAGCGGCATGATCAGCGCCAGCTTGACCAGGCGCGGCCGGTGCGGGCGCACCCGCCACGCGGCGATCAGGCAGGCCAGCGCGACGAACCCGACGAGGCCGGTCAGCGTGCGGTTGCCGAACTCGATCACCTGGTGCAGCGTCGCGACCTCGGGGTGGTCGACCGGGACCATGCTCCCCGGGAAGCACTGCGGCCACGTGGGGCAGCCGAGGCCGGAGCCCGTCACCCGCACCACCGAACCCGTCACCGAGATCAGCGATTGGGTGATGAGGACGGCGAGCGCGAGCCAGCGCACCAGGCGGTGGTCGGCGGCCGGGATCCGGGACAGCATCGACGACGGCACGCATCGATGGTATTCGCCGCCCCGCACCGCCCGGCCGCCAGGTGGTGCGCCGCAGGTCACTCCACGCGCTTCTCGCGGGCGAAGGTGCCCTTCGGGAACGCGCCGGCCTTGAGCACCTGGGTGCTGAGCTTCTTGCCGTACCCGGCGAGGCGCTGCGCGTTCTCCGCGCCGAGGTGGGCCCAGGGGGCGGCGGCGAGTGCGTCGGTGCGCTGCTCGACGTCCTCCCGGAAGGCGACACCCCGCTCGGTGAGCTCGCCGTCGGCGTCGAGCAGGCCGCGGTCGGCGAGTTCGCGCTGCGCCTGCGCCCACTCCTCGTCGGACCAGCCGCGGCTGGCCTGCGAGAACTGCCGGGCGAGTCCTTCGCCGCTCGCGGACTGCAGGACCAGCGCCTGCAGCCCGGTGAGGCCCGCCGCCTGCAGCACCATCAGGTGGCCGTCGCCGCGGTGCTCGCGCAGCAGCGACTGGGCGTGCCACAGCACCAGGTGCGGCTCGTCCGGCCACTCCAGGTCGGCGTGCCCGGCGTAGAGCGGGCGGGCTTCGGGACGGCAGGCCTCGGTGGCGCGGCGGGCGAGCGCGGCGGCCTCCGCGAGCTCCTCGGAGACGATCGTCTCGGGGCCGAGCAGCTTGCGCAGCGCGGTGTCGGCGGCGCGGAACCGGGCGGCGACGGCGGCTTCCGGGGTGGTGATCGTCCACGCGTGCGGGATGACCTCGGCGATCACCCGCGGGTTGAAGTTGTAGAAGGTGGCGGCGACGACTCCCGCGCCGACGGCGCCCATCGGGGCGGCGCGGCCGGCGAAGTAGCGCATCCGGGTGCCGTCGAGGCCGAGCGCGCCGAACTCCTCCTCGGCTTCGGGGCTGAAGTAGATCAGCGAGTGCAGCGGTTCCAGGCTGCGGTGGCAGGGGCGGGCCAGTTCGGTGCCGGGCGTCACGTCGGCGTGCTGCTCAGTCATGCCCTCACCCTACTTCCGGTAACCATCGGGTCCGGAAGTTCGGTCCGGTCAGGTGAGCCGAGTGGTGCGCACCGCCAGCGCCCCGGCCGCCGCGGCCCACGCCACCAGCACCAGCAGCGGCTGCCAGCCCGGCAGCGCCGCGTGCTCCAGCGCCGCCTCCAGCGAGGTGGCCAGCGCACCCGAGGGCAGCAGTCCGGCGATCGCGCCCACCGGGCCCGGCAGATCGCTCATCGGCAGCGCCAGCCCACCGGCCAGCAGCAGCACGAACCAGATCGCGTTCGCCACCGCCAGCACGATCTCCGCCCGGAACGCGCCGCCCACGAGCACCCCGGCCGCGCCGAAGGCGAGGGTGCCCAGCACCAGCAGCGGCAGCGCCGCCACGATCCCCAGCGGGCTCGGCGTCCAGCCCAGCAGCGCGGCCGTGATCCCCAGCAGCACCGCCTGCAGCGCCACCACCAGCAGCGTCGCCAGCACCCGGCCGCTGATCAGCGTCCAGCGCGGCAGCGCCGTCGCGGACAGCCGCTTGAGCACCCCGTAGCGGCGGTCGAAGCCGAGCGCGATGGCCTGCCCGGTGAACGCGGTGGACATCACGGCCAGCGCGAGGATGCGCGGCGCCACCGAGTCCACGCGCGGTTCCGGCACGGTGCCGATGTGCAGCGTGCTCAGTCCGATCAGCAGCGCCAGCGGGATGATCAGCGTGAGCAGCGCCTGCTCGCCGTGCCGGATGATCAGCAGCGCTTCGATCCGGGTGTGCGCGGCGAGCATCCGCAGCGCCCGTCCGCGTCCCGGGGCGGGCGCGAAGGTGCCCGCGGGGAACCGCTCGCCGGGGCGCGGGGCGTCCCGGTCGTCGCGGGCGAGTCCGGTCCCGGCGGTGCCGGTCCCCGTCTTGGCGGCGCCGTGGTTCACGAGCGCAACTCCCGTCCGGTGAGGTCGAGGAACACGTCCTCCAGGCTGCGCCTGCTCACCCGCAGCTCGTTGGCGAACACGCCGTGCCGCGCGCACCACGCGGTCACGGTGGAGACCACCTGCGGGTCGATGGTGCCGCGCACCACGTACCGGCCCGCGCGCTGCTCGACGGCCTCGTAGCCCTCGGGCAGCGCGGCCAGCAGCAGGCCGAGGTCGAGCGCGGGCTCGGAGTGGAACTTCAGCTCCTGCCTGCCCTGCGGGTCGGCGGTGAGCTCGGCGGTGGTGCCGTCGGCGACGGCGCGCCCGTGGTCGACGATGACGACCCGGTCGGCGAGCGCCTCGGCCTCGTCCATCAGGTGCGTGGTCAGCAGCACGCCGACGCCGTCCCGGCGCAGCGCGGCGACCAGGTCCCACACCAGGTGGCGGGCCTGCGGGTCGAGCCCGGCGGTCGGTTCGTCCAGGAACACCAGCTCGGGGCGGCCGACGAGCGCGCAGGCCAGCGACAACCGCTGCTGCTGTCCGCCGGAGAGCCGCTTGTACGGGGTGCGCCCGGCGGAGGTGAGCCCGAGGACGTCGAGCAGCCAGCGCGGGTCGATGGGGTCCGCGGAGCAGGTCGCGACCAGCTCCAGCATCTCGGCGGCCCGCACGCCCGGGTAGGCGCCGCCGCCCTGCGGCATGACGCCGATCCGGGGCCGCAGCCGTTCGCCCTGGGTGGCGGGATCGAGCCCGAGCACCCGCACCGTTCCGCCGTCGGGCCGCTGGAAGCCTTCGCAGATCTCGACGGTGGTGGTCTTGCCCGCGCCGTTGGGTCCGAGCAGGGCGAGCACGCTGCCGCGCGGCATCCGCAGGTCGAGCTCGTCGACGGCGGTGGTGTCGCCGAAGCGCTTGGTCAGCCCGCGCACGTCCAGCGCGTCACCGTCGGCGGCCGGTTCCTCGATCACCGGGCCGGGCGTGGGGGTGCTCGCGGCTTCGTTCACGACGTCCAAGCCTATGACGTGACGGGGCGCTCATCCGCCCGGGTCGGCAGCAGCGGCGGGACCTTGCCGCGCACGAGCCACAGCAGGATCCCGAAGGCGAGGATCGAGGCGATGACGGCGAACGGCACCTGGTAGGCCCGCAGGATGTAGGCGGCCCCGGTCGGCGGGACCACGAGCGCGACGATGGAGCAGATGGTGGCCGCGCCGATCCGGAACCGGTGGTCGTTGGTGGCCAGCGACAGCGGCACCACCATCCACAGCAGGTACCAGGGGTGCAGCACCGGCCCGAACACGGCGAGCGTGCCGAGGGTGATGCCGAGCGCGGCCAGCGGTTCGATCCGGCCCTTGAACGACAGCCACAGCAGCCGCACGCACACCAGCCCGGTGATGGCGTATCCGAAGATCTTGGTGATGACCAGCATCGAGTTGGTGTGGTTGCCGAGGCCGAGCAGCATGCCGACCCCGCCGCCGGTCATGCCGAACGCGGTCATCGGCGCCAGCCAGGTCTTGATCCGGTTCGGCACGTCGTAGGTCTCGATCCAGCCGAGGCCCCAGCCGCTGGCCACGGTGATGATCGTCATGGTGCCGAGCATCAGCACGGCGAGCACGGCGGCGACGCCGACGAGGTCGCGCATCCGCCCGCCGCGCCTGCGGGCCACGTAGATGCCGAAGAAGCCGAGGGCCACGAAGCCGGGCGGTTTGATGGCCCCGCCGATGCTGAGCAGCACCCCGGCGACGACCACGCCGAGCGGTCCGCGCCAGCGCAGCCCGAGCTCGATGGCGGCGAGCATGATCCCGACCAGCAGCGCCTCGTTGTGCGCGCCGCTGACCACGTGGAACAGCGTGATCGGGTTGGCGGCCGAGAGCCACAGCGCGGCCACCGGGTGCACCCCGCAGCGGGCGGCGAGCCGCGGGATCGCCCAGATCGCCAGCATCAGACCGATGATCATCACGACCCGCCAGAGCAGCACGCCGAACACGACGTCGTCGCCGATGACGCGGCCGAGGTGCTGGCCGAAAAGCAGGAACAGCGGACCGTAGGGCGAGGGCGTGTCGCGCCAGATGTTCGGCACGTTGGCGACCAGCGGGTGGTCCACGCCGAGCGCGGTGCCCGGTCCCAGCGTGTACGGGTTGATGCCCTGCGCGGCCACCGCGTTCTGCGCCAGGTACGTGTACATGTCGGTGCTGAACAGCGGCGGCGCGACGGCCAGCGGCAGCCCCCACATGACGATGGTGCGGTCCATCTGGGTGCGGCTGACCATCCGGTCCCGGCCGGGCCAGGACAGCTTGCCGAGCCAGAGCCACGCGGTGACGACCATGAGCATGCCGAGCCAGGCGCAGGCCATGGCGACGGTGGGGATGCGCGCGGGCAGCCCGAGCAGCCGGACTCCGATCAGCGGGTTGTCGACGGGAGCGGCGCCCGCGCCGATGGCGCCGAAGGCGAGCACCAGCGAGCCGGTGGTGCCGAAGCGGCGGACCAGGTCGAGCTGGCGGCGTTCGGGCGCGTCGAGCGGGGCGGGCTGCGCGGCGGGCGCGTCGCCCGCGTAGGCGGTGTCGCTGCTGGGTGGGGCGTCGGCGACCCGGGTGGTGCCGCATCCGTCCTGCTCAGCGCCGGTCGGTGCGGTCGCGGCGGCGTCCCGCGACCGGGTCGCGCCCCGGGGGGTGGTGCCGTCGGCCGGGGTGCCGGAGGTCGCTGACTCGCCCGGCCCGGCTTCGTCCTGCTGGTTCGTCTCGCCTGCGCCCACGGCACCGAAGCTTAGGGCAGCCGGTGGGCGGCCCGTCCCGCCGTCGCACAACCGCCGTTCGGGGTGATCCGGGTCACGTTGGCGGACCTGCGGTCTGGTGTGCCGGAGCTAAATAGGTAACATCGGTGTTGTGAAAAACGCCGGAACGCCACCTCCGGCTGCGGCCGCCGACTCGGGAGCCGCAGCCCCGGGTGCTGGTGCGCCGTCCGGGGACGGGCGGACCCGGCACTCGGTCGCCCGCCTCCTGCTGGAGCGCGGGCCGATCACCGCCGCGGCGGTGGCCGAAGCCCTCGGGCTCAGCTCGGTCGCGGTGCGCAGGCACCTCGACGCGCTGGTCACCGAAGGCGAGGCCTACACCAGGGAGTCCTCCGCCCGGCAGCGCCGGGGGAGGGGCAGGCCCGCGAAGCTGTTCCTGCTGACCGAGGTCGGCCGGGCCAGGTTCGGGCACGCCTACGACGACCTGGCCGTGGCGGCGCTGCGGTTCATCGCCGACACCGACGGTGAGCAGGCGGTGCGGGAGTTCGCGCGCAAGCGCATCGCCGCACTGGTCGCCCACCACCGGGAGGCGCTGGCCGCCGCGCGGACCAGGGCCGAACGGGCCGAGGTCCTCGCCGGTGCGCTGACTCGCGAGGGCTACGCTGCCTCGACGCGCAGCGTGGCCTCCGGTGAGCAGCTCTGCCAGCACCACTGCCCGGTGGCGCACGTCGCTGCGGACTTCCCGCAGCTGTGCGAAGCCGAGACGGAGGCCTTCGCCGAAGTCCTCGGCACCCACGTGCAGCGGTTGGCCACCATCGCCAACGGCGATGCGGCCTGCACGACGCACGTACCGCTCACGCGGTCCGAGCGAACCGCCGATCGCGGCCCGGAGACCCAGGTCATCCCGGCATCCGCGTCGGCCGAAACCGATCCGGCCGCCCACGACCGGTCCCAGACCGACGGGCGGCAGACCGCCCCGATTCCTGACGGAGGGGAGTCCGTATGACTGCCGCTGCCGAGCAGCGCACACCCACCACGGCGTCGAACAACTCTGGCCAGCTCAGCCAAGAGGAGACGCTGGCGACCCTGGGCAACTACGAGTACGGCTGGGCCGACAAGGACGTCGCGGGCGAAGGCGCGCGACGCGGGCTCAACGAGGACGTCGTCCGGGAGATCTCGGCCAAGAAGGACGAGCCGGAGTGGATGCTCCAAGCGCGGCTGAAGGCGCTGCGGCTGTTCGAGCGCAAGCCGATGCCGAACTGGGGCGCCGACCTGTCGGGCATCGACTTCGACAACATCAAGTACTTCGTGCGCTCGACCGAACAGCAGGCCCAGAGCTGGGAGGACCTGCCCGAGGACATCAAGAACACCTACGACCGGCTGGGCATCCCGGAAGCGGAGAAGCAGCGGCTCGTCGCCGGTGTCGCCGCCCAGTACGAGTCCGAGGTGGTCTACCACAAGATCCGCGAGGACCTCGAGGAGAAGGGCGTCCAGTTCCTGGACACCGACACCGCGCTGCGCGAGCACCCGGAGACCTTCAAGGAGTACTTCGGCTCGGTCATCCCGGCCGGGGACAACAAGTTCTCCGCGCTGAACACCGCGGTGTGGTCCGGCGGCTCGTTCATCTACGTGCCGAAGGGCGTGCACGTCGACATCCCGCTGCAGGCCTACTTCCGGATCAACACCGAGAACATGGGCCAGTTCGAGCGGACGCTGATCGTCGTCGACGAGGACGCCTACGTCCACTACGTCGAGGGCTGCACCGCCCCGATCTACTCCAGCGACTCGCTGCACTCGGCGGTCGTGGAGATCGTGGTCAAGAAGGGCGCTCGCTGCCGCTACACGACCATCCAGAACTGGTCGAACAACGTCTACAACCTGGTCACCAAGCGGGCCAAGGCCGAAGAGGGCGCGACCATGGAGTGGGTCGACGGCAACCTCGGCTCCAAGGTCACCATGAAGTACCCGTCGGTGTTCCTGATGGGCGAGCACGCCAAGGGCGAGGTGCTCTCGGTGGCGTTCGCCGGTGAGGGCCAGCACCAGGACGCGGGCGCGAAGATGGAGCACCTGGCGCCGCACACCTCCTCGACGATCGTCTCCAAGTCGATCGCCCGCGGTGGTGGCCGCACCTCCTACCGGGGTCTGGTCAAGGTCGCCAAGCGCGCCAACCACTCGGCCTCCACGGTCAAGTGCGACGCGCTGCTGGTGGACACCATCAGCCGCTCGGACACCTACCCGTACGTCGACGTGCGCGTCGACGACGTGTCCATGGGCCACGAGGCCACCGTCTCCAAGGTCAGCGACGACCAGCTGTTCTACCTGATGCAGCGCGGCCTGACCGAGGACGAGGCGATGGCGATGATCGTGCGCGGCTTCGTGGAGCCGATCGCGCGGGAGCTGCCCATGGAGTACGCGCTGGAACTGAACCGCCTGATCGAGCTGCAGATGGAAGGGGCCGTCGGCTGACATGACGAGCACCACTGACACCGCCGACGCCCAGCACGGCCTGACCGAACACTCCCACGGGGGTGCGGTCGTGCCGCAGTCCTCCCGCGGCGAGCGCTTCACCTCCTACGACGTCGAGGCCTTCGAGGTCCCCGGCGGCCGCGAGGAGGACTGGCGGTTCACCCCGATCAAGCGGCTCAAGGGGCTGCACGACGGCACCGCGAAGGCGACCGCCTCGCTGAACGTCGAGGTCGAGGCGAGCGCCGAGGTCGCGGTCGAGACCGTCGGCCGCGACGACGAGCGCCTCGGCAAAGGCGGCGTGCCCGCCGACCGGATCGCGGCGCAGGCCTGGAGCTCCTTCGAGCAGGCCACCGTCATCACCATCCCGAAGGACGTGCAGCCGGCCGAGCCGGTCAGCGTCGTCGTGCACGGCCCCGGCGAGGGCGAGACGGCGTTCGGGCACATCCAGATCCGCGCCGAGCGGTTCGCCGAAGCGGTCGTCGTCCTCGACTACCGCGGCTCCGGCGTGCTGGGCGAGAACGTCGAGTTCGTCACCGACGACTCCGCCCGGCTCTCGGTCGTGTCCGTGCACGACTGGGCCGACGACGCGACCCAGGTCAGCTCCGAGCACGCCTACCTGGGCCGGGACGCGGTGTTCCGGCACCTGGCGGTGACCCTCGGCGGCGACCTGGTCCGGGTCAACACCACGATCACCTACGGGGACAAGGGCGGGGACGCCGAGCTGCTCGGCCTGTACTTCGCCGACGCGGGCCAGCACCTGGAACACCGGATGCTGGTCGACCACGCGCAGCCGAACTGCCGCAGCAACGTGCTCTACAAGGGCGCGCTGCAGGGCGACGCGGCGCACTCGGTGTGGATCGGCGACGTGCTGATCCGGGCCGCGGCCGAAGGCACCGAGACCTTCGAGCTGAACCGGAACCTGGTGCTCACCGAAGGCGCCCGCGCCGACTCGGTGCCGAACCTGGAGATCGAGACCGGTGAGATCGAAGGCGCCGGTCACGCCAGCGCCACCGGCCGGTTCGACGACGAGCAGCTGTTCTACCTGCAGGCCCGCGGCATCCCGAAGGAGCAGGCCCGCCGACTGGTGGTCCGCGGCTTCTTCGGCGAGATCCTGCAGAAGATCACGGTGCCCGCGGTCCGGGAGCGGCTGGAGGCCGCGATCGAGGCCGAGCTGGCCGTCGTCGGCGCCTGACGCCGCCCCCTCACTCCCTTTCCCCACGTACCAGGAGAACACAGCACAATGGCCACCCTGGAGATCAAGGACCTGCACGGTTCCGTCCTCACCGAGGAAGGCGCCAAGCCGATCCTCAACGGCGTGAACCTCACGATCGACTCCGGCCAGATCCACGCGATCATGGGCCCGAACGGTTCCGGCAAGTCCACCCTGGCCTACGCCATCGCCGGGCACCCCAAGTACCAGATCGACTCCGGCTCCGTCCTGCTCGACGGCGAGGACGTGCTGGAGATGAGCGTGGACGAGCGCGCCCGCGCCGGCCTGTTCCTCGCCATGCAGTACCCGGTGGAGGTGCCGGGCGTGTCCATGTCGAACTTCCTGCGCACCGCCGCCGGTGCCGTCCGCGGTGAGGCCCCGCAGATCCGGCACTGGGTCAAGGAGGTCAAGCAGGCGATGACCGAGCTCGACATCGACCCGTCGTTCGCCGAGCGCAGCGTCAACGAGGGCTTCTCCGGCGGCGAGAAGAAGCGGCACGAGATCCTGCAGCTGGACCTGCTGGACCCGAAGTTCGCCATCCTCGACGAGACCGACTCCGGCCTGGACGTCGACGCGCTGCGCGTCGTGTCCGAGGGCGTCAACCGGTACACATCCAAGGGCGACAAGGGCGTGCTGCTGATCACGCACTACACCCGCATCCTGAACCACATCACGCCGGACCACGTGCACGTGTTCGCCGGCGGCAAGGTCGTCGAGTCGGGCGGGCCGGAGCTGGCCGACGAGCTCGAGAAGAACGGCTACGTGCGGTTCACCGGCAAGAAGGAGGCCGTCGCGCAGTCATGACCGCTCAGCCCCTCACCACTGCCGGTGCGGCCGCGGGCCCGCTGGACGTCGCGGCGATCCGCTCCGACTTCCCGATCCTGGGCCGCACGATCCGCGATGACCGGCGCCTGGTGTACCTGGACTCGGGGGCGACGTCGCAGCGCCCCCGCCAGGTGCTGGACGCGGAGCGCGCCTTCGTCGAGACCTCCAACGCGGCGGTGCACCGCGGTGCCCACCAGCTCGCGGAGGAGGCCACCGACGCCTACGAGGACGCCCGCGCCAAGATCGCCCGCTTCGTGGGTGCCGGGGTGGACGAGGTCGTGTTCACCAAGAACGCGACCGAGGGCGTCAACCTGGTCGCGTACGCGATGAGCAACGCCGCGACGTCCGGTCCCGAGGCGGAGCGCTTCCGCCTCGGCCCGGGCGACGAGGTCGTGGTCAGCGAGATGGAGCACCACGCGAACCTCGTGCCGTGGCAGGAGCTGTGCCGCCGCACCGGGGCGACGCTGCGCTGGTTCGGCGTCACCGAGGACGGCAGGCTCGACCTGTCCGACGTGTCCGCGGTGATCACCGAGCGGGCCAAGGTCGTCGCCGTCGCGCACCAGTCCAACGTGCTCGGCACGGTGAACCCGCTCGACGAGGTCGTGGCGCGGGCGCACCAGGTCGGCGCGCTGGTCGTGCTCGACGCGTGCCAGTCGGTGCCGCACGCGCCGGTGGACTTCGCCGAGCTCGACGTGGACTTCGCGGTGTTCTCCGGGCACAAGATGCTCGGGCCCTCCGGGGTCGGCGTGCTCTACGGGCGGCACGAGCTGCTGCGCGCGATGCCGCCGTTCATCACCGGCGGGTCGATGATCGAGATGGTGCACATCGACCGCGCCACGTTCGCCGAACCGCCGCAGCGGTTCGAGGCGGGCGTGCCGATGACCTCCCAGGTCGTCGGGCTCGGCGCGGCCGTGGACTACCTGTCGGTGGTCGGCATGGAACGCATCGCCGCGCACGAGAAGAAGCTGGCCGCGGCGGCGCTCGACGAGCTGTCGGCGATCGACGGGGTGCGCATCATCGGCCCCGCCACCACCGAGGCCCGCGGTGCCACGGTCGCGTTCGTGGTCGAAGGCGTGCACCCGCACGACGTCGGCCAGGTGCTCGACAGCCAAGGCGTCGAGGTGCGCGTCGGTCACCACTGCGCGTGGCCGCTGCACCGGGCGTTCGGCGTGCCCGCGACGGTCCGCGCCAGCTTCTACCTGTACAACGATCTGGACGAGGTCCGGGCGCTCGGGGAAGCTGTGCGGGAGGCCCAGCGTTTCTTCGGTGTCGGGTGAACGGCTGAAGGACGTGTGATGCAGCTCGAACAGATGTACCAGGAGATCATCCTGGACCACTACCGCAACCCGCACGGGCACGGCCTGCGGGACCCGTTCGACGCGGAGTCCTCGCAGGTCAACCCGGTGTGCGGGGACGAGGTGACGTTGCGGGTCCGGCTGGCGGGCAACGGCCTCGACGCCACCGTCGAAGACGTCTCCTACGAGGGGCAGGGCTGTTCGATCAGCCAGGCCTCGATCTCCGTGCTCACCGACCTCGTCGTCGGCAAGTCGGTGAAGGAGGCGATGGGCAGGCAGGCCGCGTTCAGCGAACTCATGCAGGGTCGCGGCCAGGTCGAACCCGACGAGGACGTCCTGGAGGACGGCATCGCCTTCGCGGGGGTGGCGAAGTACCCGGCGCGCGTGAAGTGCGCGTTGCTGGGCTGGATGGCTTTCAAGGACGCCGTTTCGCGCGTCGTCGACGAAGTGGGAGCGTCATGACAGACCGAACCCAGGTGCAGGACGAGCAAGCAGCCGCGGGCGAGGCCACCGACGTGGCGCGCGGCGCCGAGAACCTGCCGGAGCCCCCGGCTCCGGCCGCGGAACTCGCCGCGCTCGAAGACGTCGAAGAGGCGCTGCGCGACGTCGTGGACCCCGAACTGGGGATCAACGTCGTCGACCTCGGCCTCGTCTACGACGTGCGCGTGGAGCAGGACAACAGCGCCACGGTGGACATGACGCTGACCTCGGCGGCCTGCCCGCTGACCGACGTGATCGAGGAGCAGGCCCGCTCCGCGCTCACCGGCGGTCCGGGCGGCGGCCTGGTCAGCGACTTCCGCATCAACTGGGTGTGGATGCCGCCGTGGGGCCCGGAGAAGATCACCGAGGAGGGGCGCGAGCAGCTGCGCGCGCTCGGCTTCACCGTCTGACCCGGACCGAACCGGTTCGCAGCGCGGCCCCCGGCGGGACTCCGGTCCCGAGCCGGGGGCCGCCGCGCGTTCCGGGGTCGGCAGCCCGGGGGCCAGCCGCCGGAGTCGGCAGCCCGTGGATCGGCAGCCCGGGGTCAGCGCAGCCGGGACTGCGGCCGGCGCCGGTCCGGGTCGTGCGCCGGGAAGATGCCGCCCGCCGGGTCGTCCGGCACGGCGAACGGCTGCGGCGCCGGTTTCCCGCGCAGCACGTCCACGTGGTCCGAACCCGGGCGCGACATCACCCAGCTCGACCCGGTGAGGTCCTTCGCGCGGTGCTTCAGCGGCGCCAGCAGCCGGGACGCCTCGTCGTAGCCGGTCACGGTGCTCTGCGTGCACACCAGCGTCGCCAGCGACAGCGTCACCGGCACCCCGCCCGCCTCCCGCGGCGGGTCCAGCAGCAGCTCGGACAGCGGTACCAGGTCGTCCAGGTCGGCGACCAGCAGGAAGTCGTCGCCGCCGACGTGCCCGACGCGCACCGACGGCAGCGAGGTCGCCGCATCCGTCAGCACCCGCCCGATCGACCGGATCAGGTCGTCCCCGGCGGAGAACCCGGCGCCGTCGTTGACCGACTTGAACTCGTCGATGTCCAGCCAGCTCACCGCGAACACGTCCCCGGCGGCGATCCGCCTGCCCACGTCCCTGGCGATGGAGTCGCTGCCGGGCAGCCTGGTCAGCGGGTTCAGCGCCGCCGCCTCCTCCACCTTCAGGTCCGCCATGCCGCGGATGAGGTGCCCGGCCCGCACCGCGCCCAGGCAGCGGCCGGACTCGTCGACGACGATCGCGTCGTCGTACATCCGGTACTGATCGGACCGGGTGACCAGGCTCAACGCCTCGATGGCGGTGGTCGCGGTGGTGACCACGCGGGGTTCGTCGGCCAGCCGCGAAGCCGGGCGCTTCGCGTGCAGCGCGTGCCCGTACGGACCGGTGACGGCGAGCAGGAACCGGTTGCGGTCGATGGTGTACTGCGGCCGGTTGTGCTCGTCGACGAGCACGACACCGCTGATCTCGGGGTGGTCGGCGAGCACGCCGCGCACCTTGTCGGCGGTCGCGTCCACCGGCAGCAGCGTGGCGGGGGAGAGGAACTCGGTGACCCGCGGGCCGGCCGCGAGCGTGTTCACCGGCTGCCCGGCCGGGTCGGTGACCTCGGCGGCCACGCCCGGAACGGTGATCGTGGTCGGAGGCCGGCGCGCGGGCGGGGCCAGCAGGTTGCCCTGCACCAGCCGCACCCCGGTGCGCCGCAGCGCCGAGAGCTGCCGGTCGTTCTCCACTCCTTCGGCGACGAGGTCGGCGTCCGCGGCCTCGCACAGGTGCCGCACCGCCTCCAGCACCGCCCGGCGCGCCGCCGAATCCGGCAGGCCGCTCACCACGCCCCGGTCCAGCTTCACCATGCCCGGTTCCATGTCGGCGATGAGCGCCAGCGGCACGTCACCGTCGCCGACGCCGTCCACCGCGATCTGGAAGCCGTCGGCCTTGAGCGCCTGCACGCCCTCCACCAGCTGGCCCGGATCGAGGCGGGCGAACGGCGGGCCGATCTCCAAGGTCACCTCGTGCTCGCGGCGGCCCACCTCGTGCAACCGCTCCCGCAGCCGTTCGATGCGGGGCAGGTCGTGGGTGACGGTGCCGCCGAAGAGGTTGAGGTGCAGCGGTAACAGCGTCTCGTGGTCCGCGGCCGCGGTCACGGCGCTGCGCGCCAGCTCGACGTCGAGCTCGGTGAGCCTGCGGTGCCGGGCCGCTTCCCGGAACAGGCCGTGCACGTCCCCACCGGTGGGCCGGGCGAGGGCCTCCACCGCCACGATGGCACCGGTCTTGACGTTGATCAGGGGCTGGAACGCGAAGCGCACTTCGTTGACCAGCGCGAGCACGGGGTCGATGCTGCCTGCACTCATGGCTCTCCATCGAGCGGGTTCACGACCTGTTCACCGACATCTCAGCTGCTCCTCGTCTGGGGACGGGGGGTTGCCGGACGCCAACCTAGCGCGACGAACCGTCCTCGGGCACCCAGCTCGCCCACCCGCTGTGGGGACCCACACAGCGTTCTGACGTGCGGGTCGTGGCGTGCGGTACCGCTCAGAGACCGCCGAAGCCGTGCTGCGCCTCGCCGCCTCCGGGGCCGAATCCGCCGGTCACGAGCCTACGCCGGACGGACCAGGGGGAGCGGCGGAACAGCGCCGTCATCACCGCCGCCGTCCGGGCGGGGTCGTGGTCCGCCGCGAGGAACACGGCCTGGTCGGCGTCGGGCAGCGAGAAGAACACGTCGAAGAACTCGGGCACCAGTTCCGGCGGGAACGCCAGCAGCGCGCGCAGCGCCCGCCTGCGCAGCCCGTGCACCGCGACCGCGCGCGGCGGCCAGGAGATCGCCCAGGCCGCCTTCGACGCCTTCGCCGGACCCGCGCTCAGGCCCGCGCTGAGCGCTCCCGCCAGCCACGGCGCCTGCCGCAGCGCGGCGGCCACGCTGAACCCGCTGGCCGGGTGCACCAGGCCACCGGAGGCGCCGAACGCCACGACCCGGCCCGGCAACGGCACCGGATCGTCCACCGGGAACCGCACCCGCTCCTCGACGGCCCCGTCGGGCACCTCGATGCCCGCCGCCGCGAGCCTGCCGTGCAGCCGGCGGCGCAGCAGCGCCAGCGGCAGCGACGGCCGCCGCGCCAGCGAGGTCTCCTCCAGCAGCACCGCGCCGCCGCCGAGCCGCACGCAGTACAGGAAGGTCGGCCAGCCGCCTCGGGTGTCGGGCGCGGACCGCCAGTCCATGAACACCCCGGACCCCGGCGGGCACAGCGGTTCGGCCGCAGCCGAGTCCAGCACCACGCCCACCGCGGACTGCTGGGCCGCGGTCCGCGCCGGGCGGCCGCCGGAGAGCACCCGCGCCGCGCCGGAGGCGTCGACGACGAGGGCGGCGGCGAGCCGCCTGCCGTCCTTGAGGTGCACCGTCGATCCGGTCGGGCCGTGCTCGGCGCCCACCACGCGGCCCGTCACGTCCTGCACGTCGGGTCGCCACAGGTGCTTCCACAGCGCGGTGTTGTCCAGCACGGCGTAAGGCCGGTCCAGTTCGTGGCGCGCGGTGCCGTAGGCCAGC
Source organism: Saccharopolyspora gregorii (assembly GCF_024734405.1). Classification (NCBI taxonomy): domain Bacteria; kingdom Bacillati; phylum Actinomycetota; class Actinomycetes; order Pseudonocardiales; family Pseudonocardiaceae; genus Saccharopolyspora; species Saccharopolyspora gregorii. The sequence continues at coordinate 2,113,783 of NZ_CP059556.1, forward strand.
ATCGAGCCGGTCACGGCGGCGAGCGCGTCGCGCGGGACCGACGCGGGCAGTTCGTCGACCCAGGAGCCGTAGGTCTGCCCCCAGCCGCGCCGCGGCGCCGGATCCACCACGGTCGTGTCCAGCCCGGTGTCGGCGCAGGCCGCGGCCACCGCCCGTCCGGCCGGCCCCGCCCCCACGATGAGCACGTCCACCACGGTGGCATCAGATCACGACCGGTGCGGGTGCCGCCGCTCGGCCGGGGCGGCTTCGACCACGCGCCGCGGGTTCCGGTGGTTCCGCGGTGGCGCCGTCCGAACGCTTCCCCGGCAGCGGGGAGGCACGCAGTAACGTGCGGGCATGCGAACCGATCCTCCGGTCGAGCGAACCTCCCGCCGCAGCGACGCAGTCCGCGCCGGACGCCCGGCCTCCGACCTGGCGGCCAGCCCGTTCCGGGCCGACCGGGACCGGGTGTCGAGCTCCGCGTTCTTCGCCCGCCTCGGCGGTGTCACGCAGGTCGTGACGCCCAGCGGGTCGGGGATGCTGCTGCACAACCGGCTCACGCACAGCTTGAAGGTGGCCCAGGTGGCGCGAGCCATCGGCGAGCGGTTGTGCGCCGATCCGGACGCGGCGGCGGTGATGGACGAGCTCGGCGGCTGCGACCTGGACGTGGTGGAGGCCGCCGGGCTGGGGCACGACCTGGGGCACCCGCCGTTCGGACACCTCGGGGAGACGGTGCTGGACCGGATCGCGCGCCAGGACTTCGGGCTCGTGGACGGTTTCGAGGGCAACGCGCAGTCGTTCCGGATCGTGAGTTCGATCGACGTGCGCGGCGACCCGGGTGGTGCCGGGGACGGCCTGGACCTCACGGCCGCGGTGCGCGCCGCACTGCTGAAGTACCCGTGGACCCGGCGGCACCGCCCGTCGCCGCACCCGCGCGACCTGCGGGTCCCGCCGCGGGGCGCGTCGGAGCCGGACGAGGCGCCGGGCACCGGCTCGGCGAAGTTCTCTTGCTACGTCACCGAGTTGGAGGACATGCGGGACTGCCGGTCGGTGTTCCGCGGCCGCATCGAGAGCTGGCAGCAGACCGTCGAAGCCTCGGTGATGGACACCGCCGACGACATCGCCTACGCGATCCACGACCTGGAGGACTTCCACCGGGTCGGCATCCTGCAGCACACCACCGTGTCCAACGAGCTCACCGAATGGCTGGCGCACCAGGTGGAGCTGGTGAAGCTGGGCGACGCGGACCTCGCGGGCACCGAGCACCTGCCGGGCCGGTCGCTGGAGCGCCTGCGGCGCAGGCTGCACGCGAAGGACTCCTGGATCGCCTCGGACGCGGCGTTCACGGATGCGGTGAAGCGGGTGCTCGACGAGCTGGTCGCGAAGCTGCTCCAGGTGCCGTTCGACCGCTCCAAGCAGGCCGAGCAGGCGGTCGCGGTGTTCTCCGGCGAGTGGACGCGGCGGCTGGTGGAGGGCGTGCGGGTGGAGCGGACGCCGACGGTGCGCTCCGGGCACGTGTCGCTGGCACCGGAGCAGTGGCACGAGGTGCAGGTGCTCAAGTTCGTGCACCGCCGCTTCGTGCTGCAACGCCCCGACCTGGCGCTGCACCAGCGCGGCCAGGACCGGTTGCTGACGAAGCTGGTGACCGCGCTCGACTCGTGGTTGATCGACCGCAGCGAGGCGGCGCGGCTGCCGCACCGGCTGCGGGACCTGTTCGAACGGGCCCGCGCGGAGTTCGCGGAGCTGCGCGGGAGCGATCCGATCGCGCTGTCGACCGGCGGCCACGAGCTCGGCGCGGCGGACCTGGAGCGGTGGGCCCGCGGTCGCGCGGTGATCGACTTCGTGGCCTCGCTGACCGACGACCAGGCCGCGTCCCTCCTCGAAGCGCTCTCCGGCAGGACGACCCGCCTGTTCTCGGAGATCTCGATCTGACTGATTCCTGTTCCCGCCTCGCAGGGGGCGGGTGGCGGAACCTCAGCGGGATCCTCGCTGCGGGATCGTTGTCACCGGTGGCTCCGCGACAGGCGGCAACGCCGTCCTCGCGAGCACGGGTGGTCCGGTTGCTCGGGTGGTCGGTGGCTCAGCGGCTTCGCCGCTGGCGGGAAAGCGATACCGGCCGCCGAGCAGGTCCCGGAGTGGGGTTCCGCCGCCCCGTCCGGCGCAGGGGAGTGGAGCTACCGGTGCTCAGCCGGTCGGCGGTGCCTCGGTGAGGGTGCGCCGGTAGGTCTCGGTGAGCAGGTAGCCGGAACCCAGCGAGATCAGGCACACCGCGATCACGTACCCGGCGATCGCCATCGACGAGCCGGTCCACCCGTACAGCGCGGTGCAGATCATCGGCGCCAGCCCGCCGCCGAAGATCCCCGCCAGCTGGTAGGCCAGCGACGCGCCGCTGTAGCGGAACCGGGTGCTGAACAGCTCCGCGAAGTACGCCGACTGCGGCCCGTACACCGCGGTCCGGCACAGCTGCACCACTACGCCGCCCAGCAGGAACAGGCCGATCGAGCCGCTGTCGACGAGCAGGAAGTACGGCACCGCGAACACCGCCAGCCCCGCCATGCCGGCCATCGACATCCCGCGCCGCCCGATGCGGTCGGAGAGCAGCCCGAACGCCAGCATCAGCGGGATGTCGGCGAAGCTCAGCAGCGCGTTGGCGCCGAGGACGGTGGTGCGCTCGTAGCCCAGCGAACCCGTCGCGTACGCCACGATCCAGGTGGTGCCCACGTAGAAGGTGGCGTTGGTGGCGAGGAACGAGCCCGCGGCCAGCGCCACGGTCCGCGGGTGCTCGCGCAGCACGTCGAGCACCGGTGTCCGGGTTCGCGGCTGCTCGCGGGCGGCCTGCTGGAACACGGGGCTCTCGCTGATCCGCAGCCGGATGAGCAGGCCGACGCCGATCAGCACCCCGCCGCACAGGAACGGAACCCGCCAGCCCCAGGTCAGGAACGCGGCCTCGTCGAGCCCGGCGGACAGCGCGGCGAACACGAGGTTGCCCAGCAGCAGCCCGGCGGGCACCCCGATCTGCGGCCAGCTGCCGTAGAAGCCGCGCCGGTGCGGCGGCGCGTGCTCCACCGCCATCAGCGCGGCCCCGCCCCACTCGCCGCCGACGCCGATGCCCTGCGCGAACTGCAGCACCGCCAGCAGCAGCGGAGCGGCGACGCCGATGGTCCCGTAGGTCGGCAGCACCCCGATCAGCACCGTCGCCACGCCCATCAGCAGCAGCGACGCGACCAGCACCGGTTTCCGCCCGTGCCGGTCCCCGTGGTGCGCGAACAGCACCCCGCCCAGCGGCCGCGCGACGAACCCGACGGCGAAGGTCGCGAACGAGGCGAGGGTGCCGAGCAGCGGTTCGAACTCGGGGAAGAACAACCGGTTGAACACCAGCGCGGCGGCGGTGCCGTAGATGAAGAAGTCGAACCATTCGATGGTGGTGCCGATCAGCCCGGCGAACGCGACCCGCCGCGCGCTGGAAGGGGGAGCGGTCATCCCGGCGCACCTCCCGATCGATGTGATCCAGATCATCCGCACTCGGGTCGGTGCACGTCAACGGGCTGCCGATCGCCGCAGCGGTGGCTCGGGCGAGCGGAGCCCCCGGCTGCGCCGAACGTCCTCGCGCCGGGAAGCCCGCGCGTGCTGGGATGGGGGCATGCGCAGCAGGGAACTCGCCGGGGGCGGCCGGGCGGTGGCGGTGCCGCCGGAACGGCTGGCCGGCTGGTTCGAGCGCTTCGCCACCCGCCACGGCGGGGCGGAGCGCACCGAGCTCGCCCCGCGCGAGGTCGTGGTCACCGCCGCCGACGGCGCCACCGCGCGGGTCGCGGTCGCGTTCGCGGACCTGCCGGGGCCGCACGGCGAACGCCCCGGCCTCGCGGTGCGACCGCTGGTGGAGCACGCGCGCACGCCGCGGCGGATCGGGTTGGTGCTGGTGCGCCTCGGCGCGCACAGCGTCGGCATCGCCCGCGGCGGCACCGTCGAGGTCTCCCACACCGACCGGCACCTGGTGCACGGCCGGAACAAGGCGGGCGGCCAGTCCCAGCAGCGCTTCGCCCGCCGCCGCGAGGGCCAGGCCCGGCGCTCGCTGGAGTCGGCCGCGGCCGACGTGGCGCGGGTGCTGCTGCCGGAGCGCGACCGGCTGGACGCGCTGGTGCTCGGCGGTGACCGGCGGGCGCTGGAGGCGCTGCGCGCCGAACCGCGGCTGCGGGAGTTCCTGGCCACCGCGGAACCGCGGGTGCTCGACGTCCCGGAACCACGACGTTCCATCCTCGACGACGCCGCCGAACGCGCCACCGCCGTCGAGGTCCACGTCCGCGAACCGTGACCGGCCGGTCGCGTCCCGTCGCCGGGGTGCGGAGTGCGCGCCGGAGCCGCGGGACCGGCCGCTACACTGGGCACGTGGTGAGCAAGCGCGCGACGAACAGGTGCGCGGCGGAGCTCCGCCTGCGGGGGCCGCGCACGACGGTCTCCGCCGATTAGCCGCGGTGCCCTCGGCCCGTCGAACCCGGTGACCGGACCGGCCTGCGGCGGGCGTCCCCGTGATCTCGCTCGACCACTACGTCTTCGGAGCCTTCCTTGATCTCTGCCTCGGGCCTAGAACTGCGCGCGGGTTCGCGCATCCTGCTCTCCGGCGCCACGTTGCGCGTCCAGCCGGGCGACCGGATCGGCCTGGTCGGCCGCAACGGCGCGGGCAAGACGACGACGCTGCGGGTGCTCGCCGGTGAGGGCGAGCCCTACGCCGGGGAGCTCGTCCGACGCGGCGAACTCGGCTACCTCCCGCAGGACCCCCGCGAGGGCGACCTGTCGGTGACCGCGAAGGACCGGGTGCTCTCCGCCCGCGGCCTCGACCAGCTGCTGCGCGACATGGAGAAGGCGCAGACCGAGATGGCCGAGTTCGCCGACGACCGGAAGCGGGACAAGGCGATCAACCGCTACGGCAAGCTGGAGGAGCGCTTCGGCGCCCGCGGGGGTTACGCGGCCGAGAGCGAGGCCGGGCGGATCTGCTCGAACCTCGGGCTGGCGGACCGCATCCTGTCCCAGCCGCTGCGCACCCTCTCCGGTGGTCAGCGCAGGCGCGTCGAGCTCGCCCGCATCCTGTTCGCCGCCTCCGAGGCGGGGCCCGGCGGCCGTTCGGCGACGACCCTGCTGCTGGACGAGCCGACGAACCACCTCGACGCGGACTCGATCAACTGGCTGCGCGAATTCCTCCGCTCGCACGACGGCGGGCTCGTGGTGATCAGCCACGACGTGGACCTGCTGGCCGACGTGGTGAACAAGGTGTGGTTCCTCGACGCGGTCCGCGGCGAGGCCGACGTCTACAACATGGATTGGAAGCGCTACCAGGAGGCGCGGGCCGCCGATGAGAAGCGCCGCCGCCGCGAACGCGCCAACGCCGAGAAGAAGGCCTCCACGCTGATGGCGCAGGCCGACAAGATGCGCGCCAAGGCGACCAAGGCCGTCGCCGCGCAGAACATGGCCCGCCGCGCGGAGAAGCTCGTCAACGACCTGGAAGAGGAGAAGGTCGACGACAAGGTCGCCAAGATCCGCTTCCCCGACCCGGCGCCCTGCGGGCGCGTCCCGCTCACCGCGAGCGGGTTGTCGAAGTCCTACGGCTCGCTGGAGATCTTCAGCGGCGTGGACCTGGCGGTGGACCGCGGGGCGAAGGTCGTGGTCCTCGGTCTCAACGGCGCGGGCAAGACCACCCTGCTGCGGCTGCTCGGCGGCATGGAGGAACCGGACGCGGGTGCCATGGAACCCGGGCACGGCCTGCGCGTCGGCTACTACGCGCAGGAGCACGAGACCCTCGACCACGACGCGAGCGTGTGGGCGAACATCCGCAGCGCCGCCCCGGACACCCCGGAACAGCAGCTGCGCACCCTGCTCGGCGCGTTCCTGTTCCGCGGCGAACAGCTGGAGCAGCCCGCGGGCACCCTCTCCGGTGGCGAGAAGACGCGATTGGCGTTGGCGGGCCTCGTCTCCAGCGCCGCGAACGTGCTGCTGCTGGACGAGCCGACGAACAACCTGGACCCCGCGAGCCGCGAGCAGGTCCTCGACGCGCTGCGCAGTTTCACCGGAGCGGTGGTCCTGGTCACGCACGATCCAGGAGCCGTGGAAGCACTCGAGCCGGAACGGGTGATCCTGTTGCCCGACGGGACCGAGGACCACTGGTCGGCTGATTACTTGGAGCTAGTGCAACTCGCCTGACGAGTGGTTTTTCCCACCACGATCTTTCCGCAACGCGTCACGGTCCGCCGCGACGACCGGTCGCCGCTCGCGACGAGCGGCGACCGACCCCGCACAGTCGTCACGCTCTGACCAGCCAAAACGTCGTGGGATGGCGATCCTCACCGCCGGATGTCCCGAGTTGGCTAGACCGAACGGTCGAGCGCATTCCGGTGATCGCAGCCTATCGATCTCAACCGTTGGGCGATCTTTTTGCATGATCGCCTGGCGTTTACGGCCGTCCTGTTCGATCATTGCGACGACAGGGGTCGCGAGCGGCCCGACCTGTTCGGAGGGAAGGCGGGGACACTGTGGCTGACCTGAAGAAGGGTGCGCGAATTACAGGGAGCGCCCGGGACAAGCTTGCCAGTGACCTGAAGAAGAAATACGAGAAGGGTGCGAGCATTCGCGCTCTCGCCGAGGCGACCGGCCGTTCCTACGGGTTCGTGCACCGAGTCCTCAGCGAGTCCGGGGTGCAGCTGCGCGGACGTGGGGGTGCGACGCGGACCAAGAAGAAGTGACCCGGCGGGCATGATCGGTTCCATGCGGTCCGTTTTCGACCGGCGGGTAACGTCTTGCGCGGTTCCTGTCCGGTCAACGCAGAACTGATGGAGGCCCGCTTGGAGCAGTCGAGGATGGACGCCGACCTTCTGGACCGTGGCGGTGTGGGGCTCACGGTCCAGGGGCGGCGCGCCACCATCACACTTGATCGCCCGGACAAGTTGAACGCGCAGACGCCGGCCACCTGGGCGGCGCTGCGCGACATCGGACAGTCCCTCGACCCGGAGGTCCGGGTCGTGGTGGTGCGAGGGCGGGGGCGCGCGTTCTCCGCAGGGCTGGACCGGCGGCTGTTCGGGGCCGACGAGGTGGACGGCGAACCCGGCCTGGTCTCGCTGGGGCAGCGCCCCACCGAAGAGGCCGACGCCGCGATCGCCACGTTCCAGCAGGGGTTCAGCTGGCTGCGGGAACCCGACCGGGTGACCATCGCGGCCGTGCACGGGCACGCCATCGGCGCGGGCTTCCAGCTCGCCCTGGCCTGCGACCTGCGAGTGCTGACCGAAGACGCTTCGCTGCGGATGGCCGAGACCGGGCTGGGGCTGGTCCCGGACCTCGGCGGCACCTTGCCGCTGGTGCGCGCGGTGGGTTACGCGCGTGCCGTGGAGATCTGCGTGAGCGGGCGGGACGTCCCGGCCGCGGAGGCGCTGCGGATCGGCCTGGCCAACTCGGTCGTCGCGGCCGACGAGCTCGACGCGGAGGTGGACCGGCTGGTGGAGGCGCTGAGCGCACCGCCGGAAGGGGCGGTCCGCGAAACGCTGGCGTTGCTGGCCCAGGCCGACGAGGCCGTGGACCCGGAGCAGCAGCTGGCGGCGGAGCGGGCGGCGCAGATCCGCCGGATCTCCGGCATGCTCGGCTCCGGCTGAGCGGTAGCGCGTTCTCGACCCCGGGGGCCTTCGGGCTCGGGGCGCGAGCGCCGAGATCTCCAGATCGGGAGCTCTTCCGAATCGGGGCCGGTTCCGCATCGCGCGGGACCGGCCCCGGTTCGTGTTCCTGCGGGTCAGACGAGTCCGGGGACCCGGGCTCCGTAGTGCTGCAGGTTCGCCTTGTTCGCCTCGTCGCCGCCGACGGTGTTGGCGCTGCGCCACACCGGCAGCGGCACCTCCGCCCGCTGCGCGGCGTCGTGCAGCTCCACCAGCAGCATGTTCCACAGGTAGGCGTTGGACAGCGAGGACAGCGGCGCGGTCACCGGTTCCGCCACCGGGTAGCTGGCGTCACCGCCCGGCACCAGCGTGTCCAGCACGATCCCCGCTTGGGCGGCGAGCGTGGTGCCCGCGCGCAGCGGGGCGTCGGCGGAGGCCAGCGGCGAGGTGATCGCGACGACCACCGAGCCGGCTTCGGCCGCGGCGATCGCCAGCTCCACCGGGTACGGGTTCACCCCGGAGTTGGAGAACACGACCAAGGCGTCCCGCCCGCCGCGGAACCCCGCTTCGGCGAGGACTTCGCGGGCGAGCCCGCTGGTGCGTTCGGTGTTCGTGGAGGCCACCGCGCCGTGCAGCGGAAGCAGGTCGGGGTGGTACAGCGGACGCACCGCGGCCAGCCCGCCCGCGCGGTAGAACGACTCCATCACCCCGGCGAGGGAGTGGCCGGCGCCCGCGGTGAACACGAGGCCGTCCGCGCGCACGCAGTCGAGCAGCGCTTCGGCCGCCCCGCGCAGCGCCGCCGCGTTGTGCTCGCCGATGGCGCGCAGGTGCGCGAGGGTCGGTTCGGCGTGGTGCGGGCCGGTCACGGCTCGTGTCGGTTCCGGTGGGGGCGTGGCGGTCGAGGTGGCCTCGGGGCGGCCGGTGCCGGGATTGTCGGGCATGCGCGGACTCCTGGGTGCGAACTGCGGAACCCTGCCGGTCTATACCAATGGCGCGGGTGCTGGCAACCGAGGAGCGGCCCGCGGGCGGCGCCGTGTTGATCGCGGTGCGGTGATCACTCCCGCGCTACAATGATTACTCTGCGGTGTCGGTCGCGGGACGGGCGCCGCTGCACGCACGAGCCGACGCAAGATCAACGAGCGCAAGATCAACAGGGGATGCATGCCGCAGCGTAGGAATCGTCGGGTCCAGCTCGCCGACGCCGCGATCGAGGTGCTGGCGAGGGACGGGGGTCGCGGCCTGACCCATCGGGCCGTGGACCGCGAGGCGGGCTTCCCCGAGGGCACCACCAAGAACTACCACCCGAACCGGGATTCCCTGTACGTGGCGATCGCCCGGCGGATGGCCGATCAGCAGACCGCGGCGATGCGGCGGCTGCGGGAGAACATGCCGGAGGGCGTGTCCGCGGACGACGTGCGGGCGCTGTACCTGGCGATGCTGCGGCGGATGGCGGGCGCGGCGCGCTCGCAGTTCCTGGCGCTGTTCGAGCTCCAGCTGGAAGGCGTGCGGAACCCGCAGGTGCGCTCGGCGCTCGGCGAGATGACCCTGGCGGGGGTCGATTCGGCGGTCACCCTGCACGCCGCGGTCGGCGAACCGATCTCCGCGCGCGGCGGCGGGCTGCTGGAGGCCGGGATGATGGGCGTGGCGATGTCCGTGCTGAGCCTGCCGGACGACGTGGTGGGGCGGATCGGGTTCGGCGATCCCGACGAGCTGGGGCGCTCGCTGCTGGGGATGGCGGTGGACGCGGAGCCGGCGGACGGCCTGCTGCGCGGGCAGGCGAGCTGACCGCTCCCGCCGCGAACCGGTCCCGCCGGAACCCGTCCCGCTCGCCGGGTGGCGAGTTCCGAGGTGCTGCGCGGGCCGTTCCTCCCCCTCGCGGGACGAGCGGTCCGCTTCGTCGTTCCGGTCCGGTGAGCTGGGGTTCCGCCCCAGGTGGCCGCGCTGCGCAGTGGCAAGATCACGACAGGTAGTCTTCGTTCTCCCGGTACCGCTGTCCGCGGGCGCCGAGCGGGTTGGCATCATTGCTCGCGGCGTGTCCATGCGAGACCAGCAGAATCGACTCCCGTGGGGTGCAACGAAGGCATGTCGAATCCGCCTCTGCAAGACGGCCCGGTCGAACCCTTGGCGGTCGTGTTCGCCCGCCTCTCCGACGTTCCGCTGGACCAGGTGGACAAGCTGATCGAGGCCACCGGCGCCGTCTACGGCGAGCTCAACAAGATCCACGGCCACCCGTACTGGGGCGAGCTGGTGCTGCACCAGGGCGCCGCGATCAAGGCCCTGCGGGAGGCGCGGGAGTGCCTGGACGCGCTGCGCTCGGAGGCGGTGGGTGCGCGCAACACCGAGCTGGGCGTCACCGTCGCCACCGCCGTCGTGGACGGCGAACGCCACTACGCCACGACCAGCGACGACAAGGCGTCCCTGGTGGAGAAGGTGCTGCGGCCGCCGACGGCGGGCCGGGCCGCGCACCTGTACGTGTGGGACCGGCCGTACGAGAGCGACGAGATCGCCGGGCCGTACCAGCAGCTGCGGATCGTGACCGACGCGGACGCCGAGGTCGGGGTGCTCAACTACACCGAGGAGTCCGAGGAGGGCGACCTCACCTCGTGGCACACCTGCAACCCGGCGCCGCTGGCGGACGCGCCGAAGCTCCGGTTCGACGCGGGCAGCGCGCTGCTGTTCCCGAAGGACTCGGTGCTGCCGTTCCGCGACCTGCGCGCGGGGCTGCTCGGCTACGTCGTCGACGGCTCCCGGCCGGACGCGGTGCAGTGGCAGCAGGCCCGCTGGGGCGACACCTGATCGTGCGGGTGGGCGCGGGCCGATCCGGTACCGCGTAACGGTTGGGTACACACTCCGTGACCTGGCCTGCGGCACGGCTCGTGGAGCATTGACTAACCGCACCCGGGGATGGTTCTTTCTCCTCACTTCTGGAGAAGGGTGGGGTGCATCGTGGGGCGGAGACTGCTCGTCGCGCTGCTCGTCCTGGGTGGCCTGCTCGTGCCGAACGCGGCCATCGCGGCGCCCGCCGAGCAGGGCGAGGCCCGGCTGCGGGTCGCGGTGCCGCAGCAGATCGACTCGCTCAACCCGTTCCTCGGGTACTCGCTGGCCGCCACCGACCTGTTCCGGCTGATCTACCCCACGCTGACGACCTACAGCCCCGAGGACTTCTCGGCCACCCCCGAGCTCGCGGAGAGCTGGGAGACCTCCCTGGACCGGCTGACCTGGACCTTCCGCATCCGGGACGGCGTGCGGTGGACCGACGGGCAGCCGGTCACCGCCCGCGACGCCGCCTACACCTACGACCGGATGATGCGGGATCCGGCGGCGGCCACCGCGAACGGCAACTTCGTGGAGAACTTCGCCTCGGTCGCCGCGCCCGACGAGCGGACCCTGGTGATCCGCACCAAGACGCCGCAGGCCACGATGCTGGCCATCGACGCGCCGATCGTGCCCGAGCACGTGTGGTCCGGGATCCCCGACGTCGCCGGGTTCGCCAACGACCGGATGCCGGTGGTCGGGTCCGGCCCGTTCGTGCTCACCGAGTACGAACCGGAGCAGTACGCGACGCTGCGCGCGAACCGGCGGTTCTGGCGCGGGCCCCCGAAGATCTCCGAGCTGCAGTTCGTGCAGTTCAAGAACACCGACGCCTCGGTGCAAGCGCTGCGCAAGGGCGACGTGGACGTCGCCCAGCGGCTCACCCCCGCCCAGTTCGACGCGCTCGCCGGGGAACGCGACATCGCGCAGGTGCGCGGTCAGGGCCGCCGGTTCTTCGAGATGCTGATCAACCCGGGCGCGGCGGACAGCGCGGGCGACCCCATCGGCAGCGGGCACCCGGCGCTGCGCGACGTCCGGGTGCGCCGGGCCATCGACCACGCCGTGGACAAGGAAGCACTGGTCGAGCGGGTGCTCAACGGCTACGGGCAGGTCGGCGGCGGCTACCTCCCGCCGATCTTCGACGACTACCACTGGAACCCGCCGCGGCCCCGCGAGTTCGACCTGGCCGAGGCGAACCGGCAGCTCGACGCGGCCGGCTACCGGCGCGGCCCCGACGGCGTCCGCCGCACCCCGCAGGGGCAGCCGCTGGACCTGCGGTTCATGCTGCACGCCAGCGCCTCCGCCGACGCGCAGGTCGGGGAGTTCGTGAAGCGCTGGCTCGCCGACGTCGGCATCCGCGTGCGGCTCGAACCCGTCTCGGACAACCAGGTCAACGACCGCACCACCGCCGGGGACTTCGACCTGGCCGTCTCCGGCTGGTCGGCGAACCCGGACCCGGACTACGTGCTGCGGCTGCAGACCTGCGCCTCCCGGCCCACCCCGGAAGGCGGCGGCACGCCCGACTCGTTCCTGTGCGACCCGGCCTACGACGACAGCTACGCGAAGCAGCTCGGGGAGTTCGACCCGGCGAAGCGGATCGAGCTAGTGCAGCAGGCCCAGGCGCGGTTCTACGAGCAGGCGTCCGCATCGGTGCTGTACTACCAGAACTCGCTGGAGGCCTACCGCTCCGACCGGTTCAGCGGGTTCACCGCGCAACCCGCCGACGGCGGCGTGATCACCGGGCAGCAGGGCTACTGGGGCTACTACGGGGCGCGGCCCACCGCGGCCGCCACGACCTCGCGGGCCGCCGACGACCGCACCACCCTGCTGGTGCTGGCCGGCGTGGTGCTCGTCGCGGGCGCGGTGGGCCTGCTGGTGGCGCGGCACCGGCGGGCCACCGTCGACGAACGGGAGTGAGGCATGGCCGACTTGACGGTCGAAGCCGGGGACCAGGCGGCCCGGGGCCGCGCCGGCGGGGGCTGGCCCGGGTACCTGGCGCGCAAGCTCGGCGGCGGGCTGGTGAGCGTGTTCCTGGTGGCGGTGCTCGGGTTCTTCCTGTTCCGGGTGCTGCCCGGCGACCCGGTGCGCACCATGACGCGCGGTGCGCCCGTGTCCGCCGAACAGCTGGAGCAGCTGCGGCAGCGGCTCGGGCTCGACCAGCCGCTGTGGAAGCAGTTCGTCGACTACCTCGGCGCGCTGGTGCGCGGTGACCTCGGCACCTCCTACACCTACAGCAGGCCGGTGGCGGAGCTGATCGGCGAGCGGTTCGGCCCGACGGTGCTGCTGGTGGGCACCGCGACCGTGCTGGCCGTCGCGCTCGGGCTGTGGATGGGCACCCGGGCGGCGTGGCGGCACGGCAGCGCGTTCGACAAGGCATCCACGTCCGTCGCGCTCACCCTGTGGTCGGTGCCGACGTTCTGGCTCGGGCTGATCGTGCTCATGGTGTTCGGCGTCGGGGTGGGGCCGATCCCGGGGCTGTTCCCCGTCGGCGGGATGGTCTCGCCGGACACGCCGCCGGTGCTGATCTCGCAGGTGCTGGACGTGGCGCGGCACCTGGTGCTGCCCGCGCTGACCATGGTCGCGGTGATCTACGCGCAGTACCTGATGGTGATGCGCTCCTCGCTGCTGGAGGAGATGGGCGCCGACTACCTCACCACCGCGCGCGCGAAGGGCCTGCGCGAAGACCTGGTGCGGCGCAGACACGCGGTGCCGAACGCGCTGCTGCCCACCGTGACGTTGATCTTCCTGCACCTCGGGCTGGTCGTCGGCGGCGCGATCACGGTGGAGACGGTGTACTCGTGGCCCGGCTTGGGCCTGCTGACCTTCGAAGCGCTGCGCGTGCCCGACCTGCCGCTGCTGCAGGGCACGTTCATCGTGCTGGCCGGGAGCGTGATCGTGATGAACGTGGTGGCGGACCTGCTCTACCGGGTCCTGGACCCGCGGGTGCGTGCGGCATGACGGCCACCGAACCGGTGACCCCGCCGGAACGGGACGCGGCCCGGCTGGTGCGAGCGCGGCGGCGGGCGGCGGCGGGCGAGTCGTGGCGGGTGTTCCGCGCCGACCGCGGCGGGCTCGTCGGGCTGGTGCTGCTGGTGCTCATCGCGGCGCTGGCTCTGCTGGCACCGCTGCTCACCGACCAGACCGGGCTCGACGTCACCAAGGTGACCGGGGAGGCGCTGCAGCCGCCGAGCGGTTCGGCCTGGCTCGGCACCGACGAGTCCGGTCGCTCGGTGCTGCTGCTGACCTGGTGGGGCGCTCGGGTCTCGCTGCTGGTGGGGCTCGCCGCGGCGGTGCTGTCGGTGGTGATCGGGACCGTGGTGGGCGTGCTCGCCGCGCACTTCGGCGGCTGGACCGACGCGCTGCTGATGCGGTTCACCGACTTCTTCCTGGTGCTGCCCGCGCTGGTGCTGGCGATCGCGCTGTCCACCGTGCTGTCCCGGGGGCTCGGCACGATCGTGCTGGCCATCGGCGTGACCTCGTGGCCGACCACCGCGCGGCTGGTGCGGGCGCAGACGCTGACCGTGGAGGCCCGGCCCTACATCGAGCGCGCCCAGGTGCTCGGCGGCGGGAACCGGCACGTCATCGGCAGGCACGTGCTGCCCGCGGTGCTGCCGCTGGTGTTCGCGAACACCACGCTGTCGGTGGCCAGCGCGATCATCATGGAGTCCACCCTGTCGTTCCTCGGCCTCGGCGACCCGAGCCGGGTGTCCTGGGGCTCGATGCTCAAGTCCGCGATGGACACCGGGGCCGTCACCGGCGGCGCCTGGTGGTACCTGCTGCCGCCCGGCGTGGGGATCGTCCTGGTGGTGCTGAGCTTCACGCTGTGCGGCCGGGCGATGGAAGCGGTGTTCAACCCGAGGTTGCGGGGGAATCGATGAGCCCGATCCTGACGCTGCGCGGCACGTCGATCTCCTACCGGGGCGCCGACGGCCTGGTGCCCGCGGTGCACGACGTGGACCTGAGCCTGGAACCCGGCGACACCCTCGGACTGGCCGGGGAATCCGGGTGCGGCAAGACGACGCTCGCGATGTCGGTGCTGCGGCTGCTGCCGCGCTCGGCGGTGCTCGACGGGGAGGTGCTGCTGGACGGGGAGGACGTGCGCGGCCTGTCCTTCGGCCGGATGCGCGCCGCCCGCTGGTCCACCGCCTCCGTGGTGTTCCAGGGCGCGATGCACGCGCTGAACCCGGTGCGCACCGTCGGCGCGCAGATCGCCGAACCGATGCGGCTGCACGGCACCGCCACCGGCGACCTGCGCGGGCGGGTGGCGGAGCTGCTGGAATCGGTGGAACTGCCCGCCGACCGCGCCGACGCCTACCCGCACGAGCTCTCCGGCGGGCAGAAGCAGCGCGTGATGATCGCGATGGCGCTCGCCTGCGACCCCCGCCTGATCATCGCCGACGAGCCGACGACCGCGCTGGACGTGGTGGTGCAGGCGCAGGTGCTGGCGCTGCTGGGCAGGCTCGTCGCCGAACGCGGCATCGCGCTGCTCATGATCAGCCACGACCTGTCGGTGCTGGCGGCGAGCTGCGCGCGGATCGCGGTCATGCACGACGGCCGCATCGTCGAGCACGGGCCGTCGAAGCAGGTGATGGGCGCGCCGCGGCACGAGCACAGCCGGGCGCTGGCCGACGCGTTCCCCACCGTCGGCGACCCGAAGTTCCGGCTCGTCGAAGCGGCCCGCCCCGCCGGCCCGGCGCTGCTGGCCGCCGAAGGCGTGGCGGTGGAGTTCCCGGCGCGCACCGGGGCGGCGGTGCGGGCGGTGCGCGGCGTCGACCTGGAGGTCGGCGCGGACGAGATCATCGCGCTCGTCGGGCAGTCCGGATCGGGGAAGACGACGCTGGCCCGCACCCTGCTCGGCCTCCAGCGGCCCACCACCGGGCGAGTGCTGTTCGACGGGGAACCGCTGCCCACCGGCAGCGCCGGGCTGCGCGCGTACCGGCGCCGCGTGCAGCTGGTCCTGCAGGACCCGACGGGGGCGTTGAACCCGCGCCACACCGTCTACGAAGCGGTCGCCGAAGGCCTGCGCATCCACGGCGACGTCGCCGACGAGGCCGCGAAGGTCGCCGACGCGCTGGAGGCCGCCGAGCTGCGGCCCGCGTCGAAGTTCCTGTCCCGCTTCCCGCACGAGCTCTCCGGCGGGCAGCGGCAGCGGGTGGTGATCGCCGGGGCGCTGGTGCTGGCACCGCAGGTGCTGGTCGCGGACGAGCCGGTCGCCTCGCTGGACGCGACGGTCCGCGGGGAGATCTTGGCGCTGCTGCTGCGGTTGCGCGTCGAACGCGGACTGTCCACTTTGGTCATCACGCACGATCTGGGGCTGGCGTGGAACATCGCCGACCGGGTCGCGGTGATGTACCGGGGCGAGATCGTGGAGCTCGGCACCGTCGAGCAGGTGCTGCTCGACCCGCGGCACGACTACACCAAGACCCTGCTGGCAGCAGTCCCCACCCTGGACCGCCGACCTGCTTGATCGTTCGTTCCCCTTCTTCCGAGGGGGTGGGGTGGCGGAACCTCAGCCGCCTCGTCGCTGCGGGATCTTTTTCCCGAGTGGCTCCGCCACGAGGGAAAAAGCTGTCCTCGCGACGAGGCGGCTGAGAACCCGCGGGTGGTGCTGTTGAGTGCTGGGTCGCTGCTCAGCGGCTTCGCCGCTGACAGGAAAGGGAAGGACTGGTGGGCTCGGTCTGCTCGCCTGGTCAGGTCCAGGCGTCGACGACGGCGGGGTGGCCGGGGCGGTCGACGCGGATCACGTGGTCGGCGAGGCGTTCCGGGGCCACCTCGGCGTGGTAGCGGTCGAAGGCGGGCAGCGTCCAGCGCTCGGGCTCGGGCGTGTGGCGCGCCAGCGAGGCGCCCGGCAGCCACAGGTGCACCGTGCGGTCGAACGGCAGCCCGGCGCCCAGCAGCAGCGGACCGTCCACCAGCACCACCCCGCGCTCCGGCAGCCGCACCCGGTCGAGCCGGGGGGAGCGGTCGGTCGCGGCGTCCCACAGCGCGGGCAGCACCTGCCCGGTGCCGTCGTCGGCGAGCGGATCGAGGACTTCGCGGCGCAATCCGGCGAGGTCGAACCAGCTCTCGTAGAACGAATCCGGATCGTCGCGGCCGTGCTCGAACCGCAGCGAAGCGGGCCGCACGTACCCGTCCATCCGCACCCGCACCACCTCGCGCCCGCGCACCCGCAGCGGTTCCACCAGCCCGTCGGCGAAGCCCGCGGTACCCGCCGCGGCGGCCCCGTCGACCGCGACCCGCAGCCACCGGCGGCGCATGCCGTCCACGGCGTCGGCGAGCTCGCCCGCCAGCTTCTCCGGAGTGATCGCCCGAACCCGCATGCCGCCGTTCTACCCGACGTCCGGTGCGGGCCGTCGCTCAGCGCAGCGCGGGTTGCAGCACGCTCAGCCGCTGCGCCGCGGTGTCGAGTTCGGCGGCCACGCCCAGCGGGACGGTGCGCTGCGCCGCGCAGTGGCCGAAGCCCAGCTCCCACAGCACCGGGATCCCGAGGTCCCCGAGCAGGTCCCGCAGCACCGCCCGCACCTCGTCCACCGGCCCGCACCCGCTCCACGAACCGAGCGCGATCCCGCTGGCCCGGTCGAACCACCCGGCGCGCAGCAGCTGCGTCAGCGCCCGGTCCAGCCGGTACGGGTCCTCGTCGACGTCTTCGAGCAGCGCGATGCCGCGCACCGGCGGCGGGGCCGCGTCGGGGGCGCCGAGCCCGGCCGCCAGCAGCGACAGGTTGCCGCCGTAGGTGATGCCGCGCGCCCGGCCCGGCACCAGCGCCTCCGCGCCGCCGCGGGTCAGGATCGTCACCGACTCCGGGGTGAACAGGGTGCGGCGCAGGTGCTCGCGGGCGGGCGCGTCGTCGATGAAGGCTCCGGTGCCGATCATCGGTCCGAACACGGTGGCGACGCCGAGCCGCACGCCGAACGCGTCGTGCAGGGCGGTCACGTCGCTGGACCCGGCGAACACCTTGTGCTCGGCGGCGGCCATCGCCGTCCAGTCGAGGTGGTCGAGGACCCGCATGCAGCCGTAGCCGCCGCGGGCGCACAGCACGCCGTCGATCTCCGGATCGCACCAGGCCCGCTGCAGGTCCGCGGCGCGGTCCGCGTCGGCGCCCGCGAGGTAGCGCAGCCGGGGGTGGCGTTCGCGCACGTGCTTGCCGGGCACGACCCGCAGGTCCCAGTCGCGCAGCAGCTGCAACCCGGCGTCGAGCTGGTCGGCGGGCACCGGGCCTGCGGGGGCGACCACGGCGACCGAGTCGCCCGCTCGCAGCCGTCGCGGCCGGTGTCGTTCACGGGTGCTCATGGCATGACTCCGTCCGGAGGTCCGGATCGTGGGGTGGCCAGAGCCTAGCGGGCCGCGAGTGATCGGGACCGCAGCCCGCGGCGGTGTGTTCGCGTTCGGCGAACAGCCCGGCCGGGTGGCGGGGAGCCCGGCGCACGCGGGTCGCAGGTGAACGCGCGGTGCCGACGGTGCTGCTGAGGGGCCGTCTCCGGCCGAACAGGGGACGGCTTCGCGAGCCGCGGGCCGGGTGGCTTACTGTCGAAGGTGCCATGGCTCGTGTCATCCACGTCTTCCGCCAGCCCGACCGGTTCGTCGCAGGGACCGTCGGGGAACCCGGCGAGCGCACCTTCTACCTCCAGGCGTCCGAGGACGTCCGGACGGTCAGCGTGCAGCTCGAGAAGCAGCAGGTCTCCGTGCTGGCCGAACGGATCGGCGCGCTGCTGGAGGAGGTGCAGCGCCGCTTCGACGCGGAACTGCCCGCCGCGCCGCCGGACGACTCGCTCGACACCGACCCGCTCGCGGTGCCGGTGGAGGAGGAGTTCCGCGTCGGCACCATGGGGCTCGGGTGGGACGCCGAGACCGAGGCCGTCGTCGTCGAGCTGCTCGCGGTCACCGAGGAGGAGATCGACGAGTCGGTGGTGCTCGACGACACCGAGGAGGGCCCGGACGCGGTCCGCGTGTTCCTCAGCCCTGCGGACGCCCGCGCGTTCGCCGAGCGCGCCGAGCGGGTCCTCAACGCGGGCCGCAAGCCGTGCCCGCTGTGCGGGGAGCCGCTGGACCCGGACGGGCACATCTGCCCGCGGCAGAACGGTTACCGCCGCTCCGAGGAGGACTAGCCGACCGTGCACCCCGATGATCCGGCCGTTCGCGAGGTCCTGGCACACGGCCGCATCGAGGTCGAGGGCCGGCTCGTGGAAGCCTCGAACGCCACGCTGTTCTGCTCCGTCGAGCACGAGGGCGTGACCGCCGAGTGCGTGTACAAGCCGGTGCGCGGGGAACGGCCGCTGTGGGACTTCCCGGACGGCACGCTCGCCGGGCGCGAGGTCGGATCGTTCCTGGTGGCGGAGGCGCTGGGCTGGCACCTGATCCCGCCGACGCTGCTGCGGGAGGGGCCGTTCGGCCCGGGCATGGTGCAGCTGTGGGTGGACACCGAGGAGGGCTCCGACCTGGTGGACCTGGTGCCGCCCTCGGAGGTGCCGGAGGGCTGGCGCGCCGTGCTGCGCGCCCAGGACCACCGCGGTGACCCGGTGCTGCTGGCGCACTCGCCGCACGAGGAGCTGCGCAGGCTCGCCGTGCTCGACATCGTGATCAACAACGCCGACCGCAAGGGCGGGCACGTGCTGCACTCGCCGCGCGGCGAGGTGTTCGGCGTGGACCACGGGGTGAGCCTGAACGCGGAGAGCAAGCTGCGCACGGTGCTGTGGGGCTGGATCGGGGAGCGCTTGCCCGCGGACGCGGTGGAGGCGCTGAGCCGGTTCCGCGCGCTGCTGGAGGGCGATCTCGCGTCCCGGCTGGCCGAGCACGTCACCCCGAAGGAGGTGCAGGCGCTCGTCGACCGCGTCGACGCCCTGCTCACCACCGGCGAGTTCCCGGCCCCGTCCGGCGACTGGCCCGCCATCCCCTGGCCCGCGTTCTGACCGGGATATCGGCTCGTTCTGCGCTGGGGTGAGGTGGCGGAACCTCAGCCGCTTCCTCGCTGCGGGATCGTTTTCACCGGTGGCTCCGCCACAGGAGAAAACGCTGTCCTCGCGAGGAAGCGGCTGAGAACCCGCGGGTGGTCCGGTTGTGTGCGTGGTCGCCGCTCATCGGCTTCGCCGCTGACAGGAGAACCGCGAAGAAGCTCTGGAACGAGCCGAACCTCTACTCAGTCCACCAGTGCCTGGTAGACGAGCTGGTGGAGCTGGGAGCGGATGGGGTGGGTGCCGGACGGGATGAGCTGGGTGAAGAACTGCACCGTGAGCTCCTCCGCCGGGTCCACCCAGAACGCGGTGCTCGCCATCCCGCCCCAGGACAGCTCGCCCGGCGTGGAGATGACGTGCGAGGCGACCGGGTCCTCGACGACGGCGAAGCCGAGCCCGAAGCCCTTGCCCGCGTTGGCGACCTCGGAGAACGACCCGTTCGCGATCTGGTCCAGGTGCGCCCCGCCGGGCAGGTGGTTGCGGCCCATGTACCGCACCGTGCGGTCGCTGAGCAGCCGCACCCCGTCCAGCGCCCCGCCGCCGAGCAGCATGCCGGTGAACCGGTGGTAGTCGTGGGCGGTGGACACCAGCCCGCCACCGCCGGACAGCGCGCGCGGCGCGGCGGTCGGCGGCGAGTTCTTCGGCACGGTGGCCTTGCCCGCGGAGTCGGCGAGGTACAGCGCGGCGAGCCGGTCCTTGTCCTCCGGCGGCACCTCGAACCCGGTGTCGGTCATGCCGAGCGGTTCGAAGATGCGGGTGCGGAAGAACTCGTCGAGCCCCATGCCGGAGGCCACCTCGACGACGCGGCCGAGCACGTCGGTGGACACCCCGTAGTTCCAGGAGCTGCCGGGTTCGAACAGCAGCGGCATCGCCGCGTAGTCGTCGCACACGCCCGCCAGGTCCTGGTCGGGGGTGCCGAACTCGTAGCCGGTGCGCCGGTAGATCTCGTCGACCGGGTTGAGCCGGTTGAAGCCGTAGGTGAGCCCGGAGGTGTGGGTGAGCAGGTGCCAGATCCGCACTGGTTCGGTCGCGGGCCGGGTCTGCGGGGCGCGGGCGGGGCCGCCGGTGTAGACGCGCTGCTCGGCGAAGGAGGGGATGAGGCTGCTGACCGGGTCGGTGAGCTCGAAGGCGCCCTCTTCGTGGAGCATCATCGCCGCGACCGAGGTGATCGGCTTCGTCATCGAGTAGATCCGGAAGATCGTGTCGTCCTCGATGGGGGCGCCCGTGGTGATGTCCCGCTTCCCGTGCGAGCTGAAGTGCGCGACGACGCCGCGCCGGGCGATGAGCAGCTGCCAGCCGGGGAGCCTGCCGTCGTCGACGTACGCCGCGAAGTGGCGGTCGATGCGCTGGAGGCGTTCGGGGTCGAAGCCCGCCTGGACGGGGTCGGTCTGCAGCTGCACGTGATCATTCTCCTCTGCCGGGGCCGTCACCTTTCTACTCGCCGGTACCGCAGCGGTGCCAGCGTGTTCCCCCGCACGTCGTCGCGCTGCGCGACCGCGGCGTCACCACCGGCGAGCGGCGCGGGCGCGCCACGCGCGGGGTGCCGGGCGGTTTCCGCGCGGCTTCCCGGCGGACGGCGGGCCGCTGATCACCGGAATCGTCCGCACCGGCGGGAAACCCGTTGGCACGACGGTGTTTCCCGTGCTGAGACGTGTTCGCGGCGACCGGGCGGAGCGAGTAGCGTCGAACGGGTGACGAACTCTCGGACCCCACCTCCTGGGCTGCCCGGCACGGCGGGGGAGCTGCGTGCCAGCGGACACCTGCCGTACAGCGTGAAGGCCGAGGTGCGCCGCAACCTGCTGACCGCGCTGCGCTCGGGGAATCCGCTGTGGCGGGGCATCGTCGGCTTCGAGGGCACCGTGCTGCCGCAGCTGGAGCGCGCGCTGATCGCGGGCCACGACGTGGTGCTGCTCGGCGAGCGCGGGCAGGGCAAGACGCGGCTGCTGCGCGGGCTGACGGCGCTGCTGGACGAGTGGACGCCGGTGATCCCCGGCTCCGAACTGGACGAGCACCCGCTGGAGCCGATCACCCCGACCTCGATCCGCCGCGCCGCCGAGGAGGGCGACGCGCTGCCCGTCGCGTGGCGGCACCGCGAGGACCGCTACGTCGAGAAGCTGGCCACCCCGGACACGGCGGTCGGTGACCTCATCGGCGACGTGGACCCGGTGAAGGTCGCGGAAGGACGGTCCCTGGGGGACCCGGAGACCATCCACTTCGGACTGGTGCCGCGGGCGCACCGCGGCATCGTGACCATCAACGAGCTGCCCGACCTGGCCGAGCGGATCCAGGTGGCGCTGCTGAACGTGATGGAGGAGCGGGACGTGCAGGTCCGCGGCTACAGCCTGCGGCTGCCGCTGGACGTGCTGCTGGTGGCCACGGCGAACCCGGAGGACTACACCAACCGCGGCCGGATCATCACCCCGCTCAAGGACCGCTTCGGCGCGGAGATCCGCACCCACTACCCGGCGGAGCTGGATGACGAGATCTCGCTGATCCGGCAGGAGGCGCTGCTGGAGGCGGAGGTCGGCGACCACCTGCTGGAGGTGCTGGCCCGCTTCGTGGGGCACCTGCGGGAGTCCTCGGCGGTCGACCAGCGCTCCGGCGTGTCGGCGCGGTTCGCGATCGCGGCGGCCGAGACGGTGTCCGCGGCGGCGCTGCACCGGGCGGCGCTGACCGGGGAGGAACCCGCGGTGGCGCGGCCGGTGGACCTGGACGCGGTGCCGGGCGTGCTGCGCGGCAAGCTGGAGTTCGAAGCGGGCGAGGAGGGGCGCGAGGACGAGGTCCTCGGCTACCTGCTGCGCCGTTCGGTCGCCGACACGGCCCGCGGCCTGTTCGCCGGGCTGGACCTGAGCTCGCTGATCTCGGCCGTCACCGGCGGGCACCAGGTCGCCACCGGTGAGCGGGTGGCGGGCGCCGACGTGCTGCGGGCCCTGCCGGAACTGCCGGTGCTGCACCAGGTCGCCGAACGGCTGGACGTGCGCGCCGGGGATCCGGTCGGGCGCATCGCGAGCGCGGTGGAGCTGGCGCTGGAAGCGCTGTACCTGGCGAAGAAGCTGGCCAAGGACACCGACGAGCAGCGGTCGGTGTACGGCTGATGCCGCGGTTCCGGTACGGCGCCTGGCACGGCGGTTCCGATCCGCTGGAGCCGCCGGTGGACCTGCGTTCCGCGCTGGACCAGATCGGCCGGGACGTGATGGAGGGCGCGTCACCGCGCTCGGCGCTGGAGGAACTGCTGCGCACCGGGACCCGCGGCACCGCGGGCCTCGACGAGCTGACCCGCCGGCTGTGGCAGCGCCGCAGCGAGTTGCAGCGCAGGCACAACCTGGACGGCACGGTGCAGGAGGTGCGCAGGCTGCTGGACCGCGCCCTGGAGCAGGAGCGCACCGCGCTGGCCGCCGAGGACGGCGAGGACGCCCGGTTCCGGGAGCTGCGGCTGGGCGCGCTGCCGCCGGACGCGGGCGGTTCGGTGCGGGAGCTCGCCGAGTACGACTGGCGCTCGTCCGACGCGCGCGAGACGTTCGAGGAGATCCGGCGGATGCTGGGCGGCGAACTCCTCGAACAGCGCTTCCGGGGCATGAAGCAGGCGCTGCAGGACACCTCGCCGGAGGACGTGGCGCGGGTCCGCGCGATGCTCGACGACCTCTCCGAGCTGCTGGCCGCGCACGCTCGCGGCGACGCCGACGTGCCGGAGCGGTTCGAGCGCTTCATGGCCGAGCACGGCGAGTTCTTCCCGGAGAACCCGCGCGACGTGGACGAACTGGTCGACGCGCTGGCGGCCCGGTCCGCGGCGGCGCAGCGGATGCTGAACTCGATGAGCGAGCAGCAGCGCGCCGAACTGGCCGAGCTGTCCCGGCAGGCGTTCGGCGACCCGCGCATCGGCGAGGCGCTGAACCGGATGGACCGGCAGCTGCGCTCGCTGCGCCCCGACGCGGACTGGTCCGGTCGCGGCCGGTTCCGCGGTGATCAGCCGATGGGGCTGGCGGAGGCCACCGAGGCGATGGCCGAGCTGGGCGAGCTGGAGCAGCTGGCCGAGCAGCTCGGCCAGTCCTACCCGGGCGCGAGCCTGCAGGACATCGACCTGGAGGCGCTGGAACGGCAGCTCGGCGAGCGGGCCGTGGTGGACGCGCGGCGGCTCGCCGACATCGAGCAGCAGCTGCGCGGGCAGGGCCTGCTGCAGCGCGGACCGGACGGGAACCTGCGGCTGAGCCCGCGCGCGATGCGCAGGCTCGGCGAGACGGCCCTGCGCTCGGTGGTCTCGCAGTTGCGCTCCCGCAAGGGCGACCGGGACACGGACCGGGCGGGCGCGGCGGGGGAGCTCACCGGCACCACCCGGCCGTGGGCGTACGGCGACACCGAACCGTGGGACGCGGTCCGCACCGTGCGCAACTCGGTGCTGCGGCGCGCGGCGGCGGGCCCGGCGGCGCCGCGGCTGCACCTGGACGACCTGGAGATCGCCGAGACCGAGCAGCGGTCCCGGGCGGCGGTGGCGCTGTGCGTGGACACCTCGTGGTCGATGGTGCAGGACGGCCGGTGGGTGCCGATGAAGCGCACCGCGCTGGCGCTGAACCACCTGGTCGCCACCCGCTTCCGCTCGGACGCGCTGCAACTGGTCACCTTCGGCCGCTACGCGTCCACTGTGGACGTGGGTGAGCTGGCGGCGCTGGAGGGCACCTGGGAGCAGGGCACCAACCTGCACCACGCGCTGCTGCTGGCGGGCAGGCACGTGCGGCGGCATCCGGACGCGCAGCCGGTGGTGCTGGTCGTGACCGACGGCGAACCGACCGCTCACCTGGAACCCGACGGCGAGGCGGTGTTCCAGTACCCGCCGACCCCGCGCACCCTCGGCGTCACGCTGTCCGAAGTGGACTCGCTGCACCGGTTGGGTGTGACGTTGAGCGTGTTCATGCTCGGCGACGACCCCCGGCTGGAGGCGTTCGTCGACGTCGTCGCCCGCCGCGGCGGTGGCCGCGTCGTCGCCCCCACCGCCGACGGGCTCGGCGCGGCGGTCGTCGGCGACTACCTCCGCACCAAGCGCCGGCGCTGACGGACCCTCACAGGTACGGGCTGGTGAGCAGTTCGAGGTAGTGGCCCGATGGGTCCAGCAGGTAGACGCCGCGGCCCCCGTGGCCGGTGTTGATCTCGCCGGGCCGGGTCCGCTGCGGGTCCGCCCAGTGCTCCCGGTCGGCGATCCGCGCGCGGGCGCGGTCGAAGTGCGCGTCGTCCAGCAGGAACGCGTAGTGCTGCGGCGGGAAGTCCACCGGCGGGGCGGCGAACTGGAGCAGGACGCCGTCGGTGAGCCGGACGTTGACGAACGGGCCCCACGACGGGGCCTCGTCGGCCTCGAGCAGGTCCCGGTAGAACGCGGCCATCTCGGCCGGGTCCGTCGAAGCGATGATCGTGTGGTCGAAGCGCGCTGACATGGTCCTCCTCGGTCGGTGCGGGTGGGTCGAGTCCACTCGCCCGCGAGGAGGTGCGCGGATCAGCCGACGACCAGGTGGCCGTCCCGGGAGCGGCCGGCATCGGCCTGACTGGTCATCACGCGGTGATCGTAGCGCTGGTCCGCCGCGCCCGTCCGCGGTTTCGGCCGGATCGGCGAAGCCGACCGGTCACGCGTCGAGGAGTTCTGGGCCGCGGCCACCGCGTCGGAGCGGGTGCCGACGAGCGGGGCCGGCCCGCCCACCCCGAAGGCCGCGGGCCGCTCTTCCTGCCGGTCAGCTCTGGTCGGCGCCGACGAGCTGGGCCTTCTCGTGGGCCTCTTCCTGGGCCATGGACTTGCGGGCGGCGTTGATCTGGCGACGGCCCCAGCTCTCCGACAGGCCGTAGCGCTTGGCCAGCTCGGCGGGCTTCACCGGCTGCTCGGCCGCCACGGACATGCGGTAGTCGGCGCGGGCCGCGGAACGCTTGTCCTGGTCGCTCATCGGCCGGTCCGGGACCGGCGGCAGGGTGAGCGTCTGCTCGGCGTCGCTGACGTCCGCGGGCTTCTTCGCGGCGCCGGAGGTGGTTCCGGCGGGCTTCTGCTTGGCGGTGGAGGGCTTGGCGGTGGTCTTCGCGGTCGTGCTCTCGGCGGTCGCGGCGTCCTCCGCGGCGACCTTCGGCAGTTCGAGCGTGACCGTGGGGGCCTCCGCGGGCTCGGGCCGCGCGTCCTCGGCGGTCGGCCGCTCGTCCGCCGCGGCGGGGGCCGTCACCTCGGCGCTGGAGCCGGTCGCGGCGGGCGCCCCGGAGCTCGTCGTCGCAGCGGTGCTGGAGCCGTCCGTGGCCTCGGGGGTGTGCGCGGAATCGCCGGTTTCCCCGGCGTCAGCGCCGGTTTTCCCAGCGTTGGCGCCGGAACCTCCAGCCTTGGCGTCGGATTTCCCAGCGGTGGCGCCGGATCGTCCAGCGGTGGCGCCGGACTCCCCTGCGGTGGTCCCGGCGTCCTCCGCGGTGGAACCGGCGGCTTCCTCGGCCGAGCCGGATTCCGCGGCAGCGGTCCGCGCGTCGGTGATCTCCGCGGCGGTAGCGGCATCCGCGGCGGCGGCTCGCGACCGCGCGGACCCGCTCGACGTGGCCCGGGGTGCGGTCGCGTCCCGCGGACCGCCCGTCCGCTCGTCGTCCGCGGTGGACGATCCGGCCGGGGCGGGTGCGGTGGCCGCCGCGCTCGCCCGGACGGCGGGGTCGGAATCGACGCGCGGCCGGGCCTCGGCGCGGGGTGCCGGTTCGGTGCGCTCGGTGCTCGGTTCGGTGCTCGGTTCGGTGCTCGGTTCGGTGCTCGGTTCGGCGGTCGTCGCGGCTTCGGGCCGCTCCGCGTCCGCCGGCTCGGTGACCGGTGGTGCCTGCTCGGATGCGGCGGCCGCCTTGAGCGCGTTCGCGCGGCGGGTTCCGGGCGGGGCCAGGGTGCCGAGCCCGGCGATCTCCTCGACCGGGATGTCGATGACCTGCTTGCGGAACGCCTCGCCCGTGCTGCGGCGGTCCACCATCCAGCGCAGCACCAGCAGGCCCGGCCGCAGCCGGAACCCGCGCATGCCGTGCTTGGCCTCGTAGTCGGCGCGCAGCTCCAGCAGCACCACGTCGAACACCGCGACCGCCGCGATCGGCAATCCGGCGGCGACGATCTGCGCCTCCTGGCTCGGCTGGTGGATCCAGTTGATCCACGAACTGACGCCGGTGAACGCCCACATCAGGATGCGCCCGCGCACCGCGGAACGGCCGTTGATGGAGGAGCGGTAGGTCATCAGGGTGCAGGCGAACGCGGCGCCGTCGAACGTGGCGGGCACCAGCCACGCCGACCAGTAGGTGAACCCGGCCATCGACTGCATGCCGTACTCGTGGAGGCCGACGAAGCTCGCGCCCCAGCCCATCACGGCGGCCATCGCCACGAAGATCAGCGCGGCGATGGACAGCGAGCGGCTTCCGCGGTCGCCCGGCGCGCTGGGAAGCGACTCCGCACTCGGATCCGGGCTGCCGGTCGGGCGGCTCTTGGCGGCGTCATGCACGGGGTGTCCTCCAGATTCGCGTGACAGCACGCTCGGCAGTGCCGGATAGTAACTAACCCATCACCTGGACGGATGACCGGATGGCGTTCTTGTGCTAGGGGGTGGCCCGATTTGCTTGCTACGAGTGATTCGTCGGGCCGTGTTCCCGCGTGCCGCGGTGGACGCCCGCGCCGATCGGCGTGCGCCGCGGCCCCGGCCCGCCCCGGTCGACCCGCCCTAGTTCTCACGATGTGTAACGGGGCGGCGTGCGGTCGGCCGGGACGTTTAAGGTCGGATGCATGCAACCCTGGTCGTCGGTCCCCGTGCCCCAGGTGCCGGGCACACCCCGCCCCCTCCGGCTCTTCGACACCGCCACCGGCGAGGTCCGGCCCACCCAGCCCGGCCCCGTCGCGCGGATGTACGTCTGCGGCATCACCCCGTACGACGCCACCCACCTCGGTCACGCCGCCACCTACCTGGCGTTCGACCTGGTCCACCGCGTGTGGCTGGACAACGGCCACGAAGTGCACTACGTGCAGAACGTCACCGACATCGACGATCCGCTGCTGGAGCGGGCCGACCGCGACGGTGAGGACTGGGTCGTGCTCGGCATGCGCGAAACGGCGCTGTTCCGGGAGGACATGGCCGCGCTGCGGGTGCTGCCGCCGCAGGACTTCATCGGCGCGGTCGAGGCCATGCCGGAGATCGTGGAAGCGGTCGGCAAGCTGCTGTCCTCCGGCGCCGCCTACCGGGTCGACGACGAGTACCCGGACGTCTACTACCGGCACGACGCGACCGGCCGGTTCGGCTACGAGTCGAACTACGGCCCGGAGGACATGCTCACGTTCTTCGCCGAGCGCGGCGGCGACCCGGACCGCGCAGGCAAGGAACACCCGCTGGACGCGCTGCTGTGGCGGGCCGCCCGGCCCGGCGAGCCGTCCTGGGAATCCGAGCTCGGGCCCGGCAGGCCCGGCTGGCACCTGGAGTGCTCGGTGATCGCGCTGAACCGGCTGCGGATGACCTTCGACGTGCAGGGCGGCGGCTCCGACCTCGCCTTCCCGCACCACGAGTACAGCGCCGCGCACGCCGAGGCGCTGACCGGCGAATCCCCGTTCGCGCGGCACTACTGCCACGCGGGCATGGTCGGCCTCGACGGCGAGAAGATGTCCAAGTCGAAGGGCAACCTGGTGTTCGTCTCGCGGCTGCGCGGCGACCGGGTGGACCCGATGGCGGTGCGGCTGGCGCTGCTGGACGCGCACTACCGCACGGACCGCTCCTGGACGGCGGACGCGCTCACCGCGGGCACCGCCCGGCTGGCGCGCTGGC
The DNA here is from genome assembly GCF_024734405.1 of Saccharopolyspora gregorii. Lineage (NCBI taxonomy): Bacteria > Bacillati > Actinomycetota > Actinomycetes > Pseudonocardiales > Pseudonocardiaceae > Saccharopolyspora > Saccharopolyspora gregorii. Next base: position 2,141,920 of record NZ_CP059556.1, read on the forward strand.
GGGAGGCGGCGGCGCTGACCGCGGCACCGGCCGCCGCCACGGCGATCGCCGGGCTGCGGGACCGGCTCGCCGACGACCTGGACACGGAGGGCGCGCTGCGCGCGGTCGACGCGTGGGCCGACGAAGCGCTCGCGGGCGGCGGCACCGACGCGGCCGCGCCCGGTGAGGTCCGCGCCGCGGTCGACGCGCTCCTCGGCGTGCAGCTCTGACCGGCTGATCCGAACAGCGGAACGCCCTCCGAGCCGGGCTCGGAGGGCGTTCTCGTGCGATCGGGGCGCGGCATCAGCCGGGACCGGGGCCCAGCGGCCCCTTGCCGCCCGGCCCGCGCCTGCGCAGGTAGCGCTCGAACTCGGCGGCGATCGCGTCGCCGCTGGTCTCGGTGAGCTTCACCTCGGCGTCGCCGCGTTCCTCCAGGGCGCGCACGTAGTTGCGGACGTCCTCGTCCTCCTCGGCCATCTCGCTGACCGTGGTCTCCCATTCCTCGGCCTGGTCCGGGAGGTTCCCCAGCGGGACCTCCAGGTCCAGCGCGTCCTCCACGCGGTGCAGCAGCGCCAGCGTCGCCTTCGGCGACGGCGGTTGCGACACGTAGTGCGGGACCGCCGCCCAGAACGAGATCGCCGGGATGCCCGACTGCACGCACGAGTCCTGGAAGATCCCCACGATGCCCGTCGGGCCCTCGTAGGTGGAGCGTTCCAACCCGTAGCGGGTCGCCGAATCCGCGTCGTAGGCCGTGCCGGTCACCGGCACCGGGCGGGTGTGCGGCGCGTCGGCCAGCAGCGCGCCCAGCGACACCACGGTGCGCACCCCCGCGTTGTCGAGGTGCTCCAGCAGTTCCGCGCAGAACGCGTTCCAACGCATGTTGGGCTCTATCCCGTGCACGAGCACCACGTCGTGCTCGGCGCCCGGCGGCCGGCACACCGACAGCCGCGTCGTCGGCCAGCTCACCTTCCGGGTCACGCCGTCCACCAGCTTCACCGTGGGGCGCGAGACCTGGAAGTCGTAGTACGGATCCGGGTCGATCTCGGCCAGCGGGGAGGCGTCCCAGGTGAGTTCGAGGTGCTCGATCGCGGAGCTTGCGGCATCGCCCGCATCGTTCCAACCCTCGAACCCGATCACGGCGATCGGGGCGGTCGGCCCAGCGGGTTTGCCTTCGGTCGATGTGCCTTCGGTCGAATTCCCCTCGGTCCGGTCCACCTGGTCTGCGGAGCGTGGTTCGCGATCGTTCACCGCGTCAGCCTACGACCTATCGCCGACGTGAGCGCCCGACATCCCGGAGACGATCCGAACCGGCGGGGAGGGATCGGCCACGTTCGCTGGGAGCGGCCCCCGCCGCCCTGCTGTACTGGCGGCGTGGCACTGATGAGCTTGTTGAGATCAGGGCGCGATGGCTGACGCCCGCCCCGCCGCCGTCCTGTTCGACATGGACGGCACCTTGGTCGATTCCGAGAAGCTGTGGTCGATCTCGCTGAGCGATTACGCCGTGCACCGCGGCGGCGAGCTCGGCGTCGCCACCCGCGAAGCGATGGTGGGCTCGAACATGTCCACCAGCATGCGGATGCTGCTGGCCGATCTGGGCCTGCCCGCCGATCCGGCGAACGTCGCGGACGCCGCCGAATGGGTGGAGAAGCGCAGCGCCGAGCTGTTCCGCCAGGGGCTGCCGTGGCGGCCCGGAGCCCGGGAGGCCCTGGCGCAGGTGCGCGCGCTGGGCGTCCCGTGCGCGCTGGTCACCTCCACGATCCGGTCGCTGGCGGAGATCGCGCTGGACACCCTGGGCCGGGACTCCTTCGACGTCACCGTCTGCGGCGACGAGGTCGACGGCCGCAACAAGCCCGACCCGGAGCCGTACCTGCGGGCGGCCCGGCTGCTGGACGTGGACCCGCGGCGCTGCGTGGCGGTGGAGGACTCGCCGACCGGGGTGTCGGCGGCCGTGGCCGCCGGGTGCACCGTGGTCGCCGTGCCCTGCGAGGTGCCGCTGGAGCCGGGTGAGCGGCGGGTGCTGCTGAGTTCGCTGGAGTCCTTCGACGTGCCCGCGCTGAGCGCGCTGCTGCCGGGCGCGGTCGCGTGAGCGGCGGCGGGACCGCTGTCGGGGCCCGCCGCGCCGGATGCGAGGATCGAACGTCGTGAAGACCTTCGACGAGCTGTTCAGCGAGCTCCAAGAACGCGCCCGCACCCGGCCGGAGGGGTCGGCGACCGTCGCCGCGCTCGACGCCGGGGTGCACGCGCAGGGCAAGAAGGTCATCGAGGAGGCGGGCGAGGTGTGGCTCGCCGCCGAGCACGAGTCCGACGAGGCGCTGGCCGAGGAGATCTCGCAGCTGCTCTACCGGCTCCAAGTGATCATGCTCGCCCGCGGGCTGTCGCCCGAGGACGTCTACCGGTACCTCTGACAGCGGAACGCCCCGGGCGAATCATCCTGTTTGTCCTCTTTGCACTGTTCCGCGCCGCCGCTCCGATGGAGGAATTCGCCTCGGCGCGACCTCGATCGTCGATCACTCGGTCATAATGGGTAGTGATCTTGAAGCGATGAGGTGGGGGTGAGGAACATGGCCGTAGTGCAGCCCGGGGAGGCAGCGCCCCAGTGGGAGATCGTGGCCGGGATGCCGTGCTGGATCGAACTGGTCACCACCGACGTGGAGCAGGCCCGCGAGTTCTACGCCGAACTGTTCGGCTGGCGGTACGAGACGCACCAGGACGACGAGGCCGGGGAGCACGTCGTCGCCTACCGCGACGGGTTCCCCGTCGCCAGCATCCGCCGCTCCGCCGGGGAGCACTCCGAATGGCGGCTGTTCCTCGCGGCGCAGGACGTCGACACCACCGCCGAGCAAGCGCTCGGCGAAGGCGCCCGGATCGTCGTGCCGCCCGCCGACGTGCCCGGCATCGGCCGCAAGACCGTGCTCGTGGGGCCCTCCGACGCCGAATTCGGGCTGCTGTCCCCCGACGACTCCTGGCAGTTCGACGTCGGCCTGCCCGGCACCCTCATGTGGGCCGAACTCGTCACCATCAAGGCCGCCGCCGCCGACGGCTTCTTCCAGCGGCTCTTCGGCTACGAAGCCGAGCAGTTCGGCGCCGAGAACCGCTCCAACTACGCCGTCTGGTACCTCGCCGGGGAATCGGTGCTCGCCCGGGTCAGCATGATCCGCGACTACATCACCCCCGACACCCGGCCGCACTGGCTGCTCTACCTCGGAGCCGACGCCGACGAGGGCATCGACGGGCTCGTGCACCGGGCCATCGGGCTCGGCGGGCGGGTCCGCGTCGACCCCTACGGCTCCAGCATCGGCCGCGTCGCCGTGCTGCGGGACCCCACCGGGGCGCGGTTCGCGGTCGTGGACGACAGCCAGGCCACCGACTGGTTCGACAGCGCGGCCAACTTCGATCCTTACGATGATTGACGGGTCTTCGGCCTGCGTCGGGGGCGGGTGGCGGAACCTCAGCGGGTGGTCCTGTTGCTCGGGTGGTCGTTGGCTCAGCGGCTTCGCCGCTGACAGGGAAGGGGAAAGCCGTTCGGCTGCCTGGTCAGCGGGGGGTGACCAGGAGGGTTTGGGCGGAGCGGCCGATCGGGCCGGTGTGGTCGTGGACGGTGCTGGTGGCGAGGCCGCCGCCGTCCGGGCCGAGGGTCGTCTCCGCGTCCAGGCCGACCCACTCGCCGGACGGCTCCCGGTGCAGGTGCACCGTCAGGTCGGTGTTCGCGAACGACCACTCCGACATCCGCGCCCGGCGGGACACGCCGCTGGACGAGTCCACCACCGCGAACAACCGCTGCAACGGGCTCGGCTCCTCGTCGGCCAGCAGCGGGATCCGCTGCCGCGCCCACACCCGGGCGCGGCCGAGCTCCGCGCCGGGGCCGACGCGCCACTCCATCGCCGCCGCGTAACCGCGGTCCCAGCCGTCGATGTCCGACGCCTCCGGCCAGGACAGCGGATCGTCCAGCGCCTCGCGGGGCCCGCCCGCGACCGGCGTGCTGTCGCCGCGGACCATCCGCCACGCGCGGGCCGTCGCGCACACCCGCCCGCCCGCGGACAGCTCCGCCGACAGCAGCTGCACCGACCGGCCCGGGCGCAGCACCTCGGCGCGCACCGCCAGCTCGGCCACCGGCACCGGGCCCAGCACGTCCACGGTCACCCGGCGGATCGCCGTGCCCGGCGCGGGCTCGCAGCGCTCCAGCTCGCGCACCAGCAGCGCCGACACCGGCCCGAAGTGCTGGGCCGCGTCCGACCACGGGCCTGCGGTGTGCCCGGTGGCGCGGAAACCTCCTCCGCCCAGCCGCTCGTAGAACACGGCCCGCTCGTCCACTGCGTCCTCCTCGGCAGCCGTCCGCCCGCGGCGGAAAGCGATCAGTCCGTGCGGTCCAGCACGGATTCCTGCCCCGGATCCGGTTCCGGCCAGCCCGGGTAGGGCGGGGGAGTGCCGCCGAACTCCGGGCAGCGGGACTTGTGGTCGCAGTAGTCGCACAGCTTGCTCGGGTTCGGGCGGAAGTCACCGGTCTTCCCGGCGCGCAGGATCGCCTGCCAGATCGCCTCCAGCGTCCGCTCGAAGCGGCGCAGCTCCGCCTCGTCCGGCGCGTAAGCCAGCGACTGCCCGTCCGACAGGTACATCAGCAGCAGCTGCTTCGGCACCTCGCCGCGGGTGCGCCACAGCACCAGCGCGTAGAACTTCATCTGGAACAGGGCCTTCGCCTCGCCGATCTGGCGAGGTGCCGCGCCGGTCTTGTAGTCGACCAGCCGGATCTCCCCGGTCGGCGCCACGTCCACCCGGTCGATGAACCCGCGCAGCAGCAGCCCCGACTCCAGCTCCGTCTCCACCCGCAGCTCGCACGCCTCCGGTTCCAGGCGGCGCGGGTCCTCCAGCTCGAAGTACGAGTCCAGCAGGCGCGTCGCCGAACCCAGCCAGGTGCGCAGCTGCGGATCGTCCGGCCCGTCGAACAGCTCCGCCAGCTCCGGCTGCCCCGCCAGCAGGTCCTGCCAGGCCGGTTCCAGCAGGTCGCGGGCGTGCTCGGCGTCGCGCTGCTCGGTGGGCAGCGCGAACATCCGCTCCAGCACCGAATGCACCACCGTGCCGCGCACCTGCGCCCGCGTCGGCGTCTCCGGCAACCGGTCCACCGCGCGGAAGCGGTACAGCAGCGGGCACTGCTTGAAGTCACCCGCGCGGGACGGCGACAGCGCGGGCCTGCGCCGGCCGGCGGGCAGGCGTGCCCCGTCCGACCCGCCCGCCCCGGCGAGCTCCGATCGCGTGCTGTCGCTGGTCCGGGCCGGTTCCACCATGCCCGCACCCTAGAACAGGGGTCCGACGGGATCGCGCACCCGTGGCGGATCACCGGCTCCTCACGCCGCCCGCTCTACCCTGTGGGCCATGCCCGCCAACACGGCCCGCGGCCGAGCCGCTCCACCGGACGACGGCCTGCTGCTGTGCCGGGTGGTCGGGGTGCCGGTGCTGCTGTCGCCGTCCTGGTGGGTGGGGGCCGCGTTCATCGTGCTGCTCTACACCCCGCTGGTCGGCCGCATCCTGCCCGCCGCGAGCGTGTGGACCAGCGCGTTCCTCGCCGCCGGGTTCACCGTGCTGCTGGCGGCCTCGGTGCTGCTGCACGAGCTCGGGCACTGCGTGGCGGCGATGCGGCTGGGCCTGCCGGTGCGCCGGGTGCGGCTGTTCCTGCTCGGCGGCATCTCCGAGATCAGCCGCGCGCCCGCGACCCCCGCGCAGGAAGGTCTGGTGGCCGCCGCCGGGCCGGCCGTGTCGGTGGTGCTCGCCGCCGTCACGGGACTCGGCTGGTACGCGGTGGAGCCCGGCGGCGCGGTCTGGCTGCTCATCGCGCAGACCTGCGTGGCCAACCTCGCGGTCGCCGCGTTCAACCTGCTGCCCGGGCTGCCGCTGGACGGCGGGCGGATGCTGCGCTCCGCGCTGTGGGCGGTCACCGGGCGCAGGCAGCCGGGCACCACCGCGGGCGTCGTCGGCGCCGGGCTCGTCGCCGCCGGACTGCTGGTGTGGGCGCTGCTCGGGTTGCTGCAGGACGTGGACGACCAGTGGCTGCGGCTGCTGGCCTGCGTGTTCATGGTGTGGTTCGTCATCGCGGGCGCCACCGCCGAGCACGCCGCCGAGCAGCGCAAGAGCCGTCCGGTGCGGTTCTCGCTGGCCGAGCTGATGCGCCCGGTGCTGCAGCTGCCCGCCGAGAGCCCCGTCGGCGACGCGCTGGTCGCCGCCGCCGGCCGCGGCGTGGTGCTGGTGCGGGCCGACGGCGTCGCGGTCGGCCTGCTCGACCAGTCCGCCGCCGAACGGCTCGCGACCCGCGCGCCCCGGGACCCCGCCGAGCACGCCGCCGAACCCGTCGGCCCGGACACCATCCTGCTGGAGGGAGAGCCGGGCGAGGCCGTGCTCGAACGGGTGCGTACCGTACTGGCCTGGCAGTTCCTCGTCATCGACACCGAAGGCAGGCCCTGCGGGGTGCTGCGCCGGGAGGACCTGCGCAGCGCGCTCCGCTCCCGCGCCCGCGAACGGTGAGCACCGGCGGGAACCGCCCGGGCCCTCTGCGACGATGGTCCGCCGTACCCGCCGAGCCGCGGCTCCACCGCTCACTCCCGTGACGTCCCGCGCCCGGCGGCCCCTTGCCGAACGCGCACATGGAGGCACGAAGCACGTGAGCACCGTCAGCGGTGAGTTCCAGCCCGGCGACCGGGTCCAGCTGACCGATCCGAAGGGCAGGCACTACACCGTCGTCCTGGAGACCGGCGGCGAGTACCACACCCACCGGGGCGCGCTGGCGCACGACGACCTCATCGGCAGCCCCGAGGGTTCGGTGGTCACCTCGGCGGGCGGCACCTCGTTCCTGGCGGTGCGGCCGCTGCTGGCCGACTACGTGCTGTCGATGCCGCGCGGCGCGCAGGTCATCTACCCGAAGGACGCCGCGCAGATCCTGATGTGGGGCGACATCCGGCCCGGCGCGCGGGTCCTGGAGGCGGGGGCCGGTTCCGGCGCGCTGAGCTGCTCGCTGCTGCGCGCGGTCGGCGAGCAGGGCAGCGTCGTGTCCTACGAGGTCCGGGAGGACCACGCCGAGCACGCCGAGCGCAACGTGCGGAAGTTCTTCGGCGAGGTCCCGGAGAACTGGACCCTGCGCGTCGCCGACCTCGCCGACTACGACGAGGGCCAGGTCGACCGGGTCGTGCTGGACATGCTCTCGCCGTGGGACGTGCTGGACACCGTGTTCCAGAACCTGGTTCCGGGCGGCGTGCTGGTGGTCTACGTGGCGACCACGACGCAGCTGTCCAAGGTCACCGAGGCCATCCGCGAGCAGCAGTGCTGGACCGAGCCGCAGGCGTGGGAGACGTTGATCCGGCCGTGGCACGTGGTGGGGCTGGCGGTGCGGCCGGAGCACCGGATGGTCGCGCACACCGCTTTCCTGCTGGTCACGCGGCGGCTCGCGGACGGGGTGACGCCGCCGCGCCCGCAGCGGCGTCCCAGCAAGGGCTGACCGGGGCGGTGGCACCGCGACCCCCGCGGTGCCACCGGCCGCCTCACTGCCCGAGCTTGCAGATCTTCCAGGCGTCGCCCTCGACGGTGAGCACGATGGTCTGGTCGACCGGCATCGTGGCGCCGCCGAGCGTGTAGTCGCCGCTGAGCTTCGCCCGCGCCCGGTCGCCCTGCGCGGTCACCTGCCCCAGCTCCACCTGGAACCGCCCGCTGGAGAGCTGCTGGAACTGCTGGTCGAGCTCGGCGCGGTTGGCCTCGCACAGCTGCGGCCCCAGGGACGCGAAGTCGCCCGCGTTGACCTTGTCGACGAGCTCCTGCGCGGCCGGCCGCGGCTCACCGGGGCCACCGCCGCCGCCGAACAGGAAGAACGCGCCGACGGCGGCCCCGGCGACGACGAGCACGCCGACCCCGCCGAGGATCCACACCAGCGGGGACCGGCCCCGCTCGGCCCCGTCGTCCTCGGGCTCGGCGGGCTGCTGGGTCCAGGAGCCCGCGCCGAACTCGCCGCCCCAGTTCGGGGCGGGCGGGATCGAGCCGAACTGGTCCTGGAACTGCCCGAACTGCGGGTCGAGCTGGGCTTGGCCGAACGGCGGCTGCAGGCCGGGCTGCGGCTGGCCGAACGGGTCCGGCCCGGGAGCGGCGGGGAAGGGCTGCTGGCCCGGTTGCGCGGGGACTCCGGTGATGGGGCCCTGCGGCCAGCCCGCGTGCTGGTTCGCGTAGAACGCGGGCTGCTGCTGCGGAGGTTGCGTGCCCTGGGTCGCCGCGCCGTCCGCCTGGTTCCCGCCCGGTCCGGGCTGTTGCGGCGGATAGGTCATGGGATGTTCCTCCCCCAAGGTCTGTGCCAGGCCGCACGGAAGTGCGGTCGCCGTCTTCTCGGCGCGCGTAAGTAGACCAGAGCGTTATCCGGCGCATGTCAGGAGTAGACCTTTCCCGTGTTGCGGTCCGGGGTGTCCCTCACCGGGTGAGATGCCCGACATGAGGATCTGGCCGGAGCACGTTTCGACCGCGGGAACCCGGGGTTGTTCCAAATGATGGGAGAAGTCGGACACGCCCGTCCGCAACGACACCCGGTTGTCAGCTCACCGACACCCGGATGCCGACGTTCGGCACCGAACGCGGTGGCGGAGCGGAAAACCCGTGGTCGTGCCCCCGGTCACGGCCACGACCGAAACCGGCCGGTGCCACCGAATGGACCATGATCGTGAACGCACCGTGTTCACCGTCCACTCCCACCACGCCCGGGCGGGGCCGCCGGGGGCGTTCGAATCATGGGTATTCGCCGATTTTTGTGGCACGCTGGCGGATCCGGCGGGCAATCACGACGCCGCCGTCGTCGGTGATCGCCGGTACCGTGGTGGTACGAGCACGGGAGGAGGGTGCCGATATGCAGCACGACCGTCCCGGCAGCCGGCCTGAGGAGGGCGGCGAGCAGCAGCCCGGCGGGCAAGCCGAGCTCAACAGCCAGATTCGTCTGCTCCAAGACGAAGTGGCGTTGCTGCGCCGAAAGCTCAACGAGTCCCCCCAACAGGCCCGGTTGCTGGAGAAGCGGCTGGCCGAGGCATCCGAGCGGGTGAGCCAGCTCACCGAACGGAACGCCAAACTCACCGAGACCCTGAAGGAAGCGCGCGGCCAGCTCACGGCCCTGCGCGAGGAGGTCGACCGCCTCGCCCAGCCCCCCAGCGGATACGGGACGTTCCTGTGCCGCTACGAGGACGGCACGGTCGACGTGTTCACCTCCGGCCGCAAGATGCGGGTCGCCGTCTCGCCCAACGTCGAGCTCGACGAGCTCGGGCTCGGGCAGTCCGTCCGGCTCAACGAGGCGCTGACCGTCGTGGAAGCGGGCGCCTTCGAGCAGATCGGCGAGGTGTGCACCTTCCGGGAGATCCTGCCCCCGAGCCTCACCGACACCGCGGGCACCCACCGGGCGCTGGTGCTCGGCCACACCGACGAGGAACGCGTCGTGTGGTTGACCGATCCGCTGGTGGAGGCCGGGCTCAAGTCCGGTGACTCCGTGCTCGTCGACAGCAAGGCGGGCTACGCCTACGACACGGTGCCGAAGGCCGAGGTTGAGGACCTCGTGCTCGAAGAGGTCCCGGACGTGGGGTACCTGGACATCGGCGGCCTGGGCAGCCAGATCGAGCAGATCCGGGACGCCGTGGAGCTGCCGTTCCTGCACTCCGACCTCTACGTGCAGTACCAGCTGCAACCGCCGAAGGGCGTGCTGCTCTACGGCCCGCCCGGCTGCGGGAAGACGCTCATCGCGAAGGCGGTGGCGAACTCGCTGGCCAAGAAGGTCGCCGCGGCGCGCGGGGACGACGACGGGCAGGCGAAGTCCTACTTCCTGAACATCAAGGGTCCCGAGCTGCTGAACAAGTTCGTGGGCGAGACCGAGCGGCACATCCGGCTCATCTTCCAGCGCGCCAGGGAGAAGGCCTCCGAAGGCACTCCGGTCATCGTGTTCTTCGACGAGATGGATTCGATCTTCCGCACCCGCGGCAGCGGCGTGTCCTCCGACGTGGAGACCACGATCGTGCCGCAGCTGCTCTCGGAGATCGACGGCGTCGAGGGCCTGGAGAATGTCATCGTCATCGGCGCCTCCAACCGCGAGGACATGATCGACCCGGCGATCCTGCGACCCGGCAGGCTCGACGTGAAGATCAAGATCGAGCGGCCGGACGCCGAGTCGGCCAAGGACATCTTCTCCAAGTACCTCACCGACGCGCTGCCGGTCCACGAGGAGGACCTGCGCGAGTTCGGCGGGGACAAGGCCGCCTGCATCGACGCGATGATCCAGACGACCGTCGAGCGGATGTACGCCGAGACCGACGAGAACCGGTTCCTGGAGGTCACCTACGCCAACGGGGACAAGGAAGTCCTGTACTTCAAGGACTTCAACTCCGGCGCGATGATCCAGAACATCGTGGACCGGTCCAAGAAGGCCGCGATCAAGTCGGTGCTCGACACCGGGCAACCGGGCCTGCGGGTGCAGCACCTGCAGGACGCGATCATCGACGAGTTCGCCGAGAACGAGGACCTGCCCAACACGACCAACCCGGACGACTGGGCGCGGATCTCGGGCAAGAAGGGCGAGCGGATCGTCTACATCCGGACCCTGGTCAGCGGCAAGAACCAGGAATCCGGCCGGGCGATCGACACGGCCACCAACACCGGCCAGTACCTGTGAGCTAGCACGGGATGCGGCCCCGCCGGAACCATCGGCGGGGCCGCTTTCCGTTGTGCCGCCGGTGCTTCCGTCCGGAGGGGTGGTGCCGAGTGTCGATCCGCGCGGGCAGCGATTAGGTTCTCAAGCATGATCTCCACGTCTGCGGACCGGTTCGGACTCGGTCTGGCCGCGCTCGGCCGCCCCGCCTACATCAACGTCGGTCGCAGCGACGCGCTGCCCGCGCACCGGACCGCCGAGGCGATGCGGGAGCACACCGCCCAGGTGCTCGACGCGGCCTTCGCGCGCGGCATCCGGTGGGTGGACGCGGCCCGCTCCTACGGCAGCGCGGAGGAGTTCCTCGCCGGCTGGCTCGCCGAGCGCGGGCACGGCGACGTCACCGTCTCCAGCAAGTGGGGTTACGCCTACGTCGCGGAGTGGCGGATCGAGACCGAGGTGCACGAGGTCAAGGAGCACTCGGTGGAACGCCTCCGGGAGCAGTGGGCGCAGACCCGCGAGCTGCTCGGCGACCGGGTCGACCTCTACCAGGTGCATTCGCTCACCCCGGAGAGCCCGCTGTTCGACGACCTGGCGCTGCAGCACGAGCTCGCCAGGTTGCGCGACTCCGGGGTGCGGCTCGGGTTCTCCACCAGCGGCGCCGCGCAGGCCGACGCCGTGGAGCGGGCCTGGGAGCTGGAGATCGGCGGCACCCAGCTGTTCAGCGCCGTGCAGTCCACGTGGAACTCGCTGGAGCCCTCGGTGGGGCGGGCGCTGGCGGAGGTGCACCACGGCGGCTGGCGGGTGCTGGTGAAGGAGTCCCTGGCCAACGGCAGGCTCGCCGTGAACCCGCCGGAACTGCTGGCCAGGGTCGCGCGGCGGCACGGGGCCACGCCGGACGCGGTGGCGCTGGCGCACGTGCTCGCCCAGCCGTGGGCGGACGTCGTGCTCGTGGGGCCCGCCGACGTGGCGCAGCTGGACTCGAACCTGGCGGCGGCCGAGGTGCGGCTCGACGGGACCGACCTGGGCGAGCTCGCCGCGCTGACCAGGGATCCCGCCACGTACTGGGGCGAGCGCGCATCGATGCCCTGGCATTGAGCGCGCGAGCGTCAGCCGGCGTCCTGGCGGTCGAACCACTCGTGGACGAACTGCCTGCTGTCGGCGGCGAACGGCCAGCCCGGATCCGCGAGGCGCGCGCGCAGCTCGTCCAGCGGCATCCACCAGCCGTCGGCGACCTCCTCCGGCTGGTGCACCACCGGTCCGTCCCAGCGCGCCTCGTAGACGAAGCCGTGGTGGCGCACCGAGCCCTGCTCGAACACCGAGCGGAACAGGAACCGCAGCGGCACGCCCCGGACGCCCAGCTCCTCGGCCAGCTCCCGCTCCGCGCCCGCCGCCGGGTCCTCGCCCGCGGCGACGACCCCGCCCGCGAAGCAGTCGTGCGCGCCGGGGTTGACGTCCTTGTGCTCGGTGCGCCGGTGCACGTAGACCGACCCGCCGTCGACCGAGCGCACCAGGATGGACGTGGCCGCGTGCCACAACCCGTCCCGCCGCATCCGCCAGCGCGGCGCGGACCCCGCGACCCGGCCCGACTCGTCGTACACCGCCACCTGTTCGTCCTGAGCTCCCACGCCCGCATCCTCGCAGAGATCATCGGCGGGAAACCGGGAACGCGGTTCCCGGGACCACCCGCCAGGTGTAACCGGGACCGCCGGAAACTCTGCTTCCCGGCCCGGAACCCGTAGGCTTCCAGGTATGCGGCGGATCATGGGAACCGAAGTGGAGTACGGCATCGTCGTGCCCGGCGATTCGACGGCGAACCCGGTGCTGACCTCCACGCACATCGTGCTCGCCTACGCGGCCGCGGCCGACATCCCGCGGGCCCGCCGTGCCCGGTGGGACTACGAGGTGGAATCACCGCTGCGGGACGCGCGCGGCTTCGACCTGGGCGCGGCGGCGCCGCAGAACAACGGCAACGACAGCGACGACCTCGGCGCGGCCAACGTCATCCTCACCAACGGCGCCCGGCTCTACGTCGACCACGCCCACCCCGAGTACTCGGCGCCCGAGGTCACCAACCCGCGCGACGCCGTCGTCTGGGACAAGGCGGGCGAACGGGTGATGGAGGAGGCCGCGATCAAGGCGGCCAGCGTGCCCGGCACCGCCCAGATGCAGCTGTACAAGAACAACGTCGACGGCAAGGGCGCCAGCTACGGCACCCACGAGAACTACCTGATGGCCAGGGACACCCCGTTCACCTCGGTGATCGCCGGGCTCACCCCGTTCTTCGCGTCCCGCCAGGTGATGTGCGGTTCCGGGCGGGTCGGCCTCGGGCAGGCGGGGGAGAAGCCGGGTTTCCAGCTCTCCCAGCGCTCGGACTACATCGAGGTCGAGGTCGGCCTGGAGACCACGCTCAAGCGCGGCATCATCAACACCCGCGACGAGCCGCACGCCGACGCCGACAAGTACCGCAGGCTGCACGTCATCATCGGCGACGCGAACCTCGCCGAGACCTCCACGTACCTGAAGGTCGGCACGACCGCGCTGGTGCTGGACATGATCGAGGCCGGGGAGCGATTCGACGACCTCAAACTGGCCGACTCGGTGCAGGCGGTGCACCTGATCAGCCACGACCCGACGCTGCGCCAGGTCGTGGAGCTCGCCGACGGGCGCCGGTTCACCGGCCTCGACCTGCAGCGCGAGTACCACGACCGGGCGGCGCGGCACGTCGCCGAGCACGGCGGCGACCAGACCGCCCAGGACGTGCTGGCGACCTGGGGCGAGGTGCTGGACCTGCTCGGCGGGGACCCGATGGACTGCGCGGACCGGCTCGACTGGCCCGCGAAGCTGCGGCTGCTGGAGCACTACCGGGAGCGCGGCAACCTCGGCTGGGCCTCGCCGAAGCTGCACATGATCGACCTGCAGTACTCCGACGTGCGGCTGGACAAGGGCCTGTACAACCGGCTGGTGGCCCGCGGCTCCATGCGCAGGCTCGTCACCGAGGACGAGGTGCGCGCCGCCGTCACCAGCCCGCCGGAGGACACCCGCGCCTACTTCCGGGGCCGCTGCCTGGAGCGCTACCCGGCCGCGGTCGCCGCCGCCTCCTGGGACTCGGTCATCTTCGACCTGGGCCGGGAATCGCTGGTGCGCATCCCCACCCTGGAACCGCTGCGCGGCACCCGCGCCCACGTGGGCGAACTGCTCGACGCCGCCTCCAGCGCCGAGGAGCTGGTGGACTCGCTCACCCGGGGCTGACCACGATCCGGAACGCCGCCTCCGCCGGGCGCGAAAGATCGCAAGAATGCCCGCTCGGATGTGGGCGAACAGGGGTTCCGCTAGGTACTGTTCCTCTCAGGATGCCCTTTGTTCGACGACCGTTCGACCAGCCCGGCATCCAACGGACAACCACCGGGAGGGCGAGATGTCCCAGGAAAAGGTCCAGCGGCCCGACGGCGGCGACGGGGACGAGGAATCGGGTCCGGAAGCCGCCGGCCAGGAACGTCGCGAGAAGCTCGGCGAAGACGTCGACGCCATCCTGGACGAGATCGACGACGTCCTCGAGGAGAACGCCGAGGACTTCGTCCGCGCCTACGTGCAGAAGGGCGGCCAGTAGGCACCGACACCGCGCGGCCGCCGGGACCTCGCCCGGCGGCCCTGCGCCACGCGGGCGGACGCGATCTTCGCCGCCGCGGGCGATCTTGATTAGAGTTGCGGTACGGCCCAGATCAACCGGCCTCGCCGTCTCGGCGGCGGGGCAGTCCTTCGAAGCAGGAGACGATGTCGCCGATGGAATCCAGCGCGGCTCGGAACTTTCCGGGTCAGGCCCTGCCCGCTGCCTACCTCACCTCCGGATCCTCATCGTTCACCGACTTCCTCCAGGTCACCGCGCCGGAGCTGCTGCCGGGCAACCGGGACGTCCCGCAGGGCGTCGTCGAGGCGCCGCACGGCACCACCATCGTCGCGCTGACCTTCCGCGGCGGGGTGCTGCTGGCCGGTGACCGCCGCGCCACCATGGGCAACCTCATCGCCCAGCGGGACATGGACAAGCTCTACGTCACCGACTCCTACTCGGCGGTGGGCATCGCGGGCACCGCGGGCATCGCGCTGGAGATGGTGCGGCTGTACGCGATCGAGCTGGAGCACTACGAGAAGCTCGAAGGCGTGCCGCTGTCCCTGGACGGCAAGGCGAACAAGCTCGCCACGATGCTGCGCGGCAACCTGCAGGGCGCGATGGCCGGGCTGGCGGTGCTGCCGCTGTTCGCCGGGTTCGACACCGCGGCCGAGGACCCGGACCGGGCGGGCCGGATCATCTCCTACGACATCACCGGCGGCCGCTACGCCGAATCCGGCGGCTACCACGCCGTCGGGTCCGGTTCGGTGTTCGCGAAGTCGGCGCTGAAGAAGCGGCACGACCCGGACGCCGACGTGGATTCCGCGGTGCGCAACGCGGTCGAATCGCTCTACGACGCGGCCGACGACGACACCGCCACCGGCGGCCCGGACGTGTCCCGGCGGATCTACCCGACCGTCGTGACGATCACGGCCGAGGAGGGCGCGGTCCGGCTGGACGACCAGCAGGCCGCCGCCATCGCCGAAGAAGTCGTCCAGGGCAGGCGCGAGAACCCCGGCGGCTGACGCCGCATTCCCCCGACGATGCCGTTCCCCGCCTGGCGGGGCTGCCGAACGATTCGATCCAGGAGTGCACAGCCGTGACGATGCCGTTCTACACCTCCCCCGAACAGCTGATGCGGGAGCGCTCCGAGCTGGCCCGCAAGGGCATCGCCCGGGGTCGCAGCGTGGTGGTGCTCAAGTACGCGGGAGGCGTGCTGTTCGTGGCGGAGAACCCCTCCACCACGTTGCACAAGGTCTCCGAGATCTACGACCGGCTCGGGTTCGCCGCCGTCGGCCGCTACAGCGAGTTCGAGAGCCTGCGGGTGGCGGGGGTGCGCATCGCGGACTTCCGCGGGTACTCCTACGACCGGCGGGATGTCACCGGCCGGTCGCTGGCCAACACCTACGCCCAGCACCTGGGCGCCATCTTCACCGAGCAGATCAAGCCGTTCGAGGTGGAGATCTGCGTCGCCGAGGTCGGGCAGACCGCCGAGACCGACCAGCTCTACCGGCTCACCTACGACGGTTCGATCGTGGACGAACCGCAGTTCGTGGTGATGGGCGGGCAGGCCGACACGATCAACTCGACGATGAAGGACTCGTTCGAGGACGGCATGGAGCTGGGTCCGGCGGTGGAGCTGTCGGTGAAGGCGCTCGCCGCGAGCGGGGAGAGCACCCGGGAGCTCGGCGCCAAGCAGCTGGAGGTCGCCGTGCTGGAGCGGTCCCGGCCGCACCGCACGTTCCGGCGCATCGCGGGCGCGGCGCTGGAGGCGCTGCTGCCGAAGCCCGCCGCCGAGTCGGAGAGCTCCGAGGAGTCCGCGGACGGCGGGAACGGCTCCGGGAACGGCGAGTAGGTCAGCCGATCAGCACGAGCTTGCCGACGTGGCGCCGCGAGGCGAGTTCCGCCTGCGCCCGGTGCACGTCGGCGAGCCCGTACGTGGCGGCGACGACCGGGCGGACCCGGCCGCTGCGGGCGATCTCGGCGAGCTTCCGGAAGTGCGCCGGGGTGTGCATGCTCGATCCGACGAGCGCGATGTTGTGCAGGTACAGCCGCCGCACGTCGAGTTCGACCAGCGGCCCGGCGAGCGCTCCGGCCACCACCCACCGCCCGCCGTCGCGCACCGCGGGCAGGCCGCGCGGGATGTTCTCGCCCGCGGCGACGTCGAGGACCACGTCGACCCGGCCCACCGCGACGCCGTCCCAGGGCTGCTCGGCGCGGTCCAGGACTTCGGTGGCGCCGGCCGCGCGCACCGCGTCGAGCTTCCCGGCGCTGCTGATCGCGAGCACCTCCGCGCCGCGCGCCGCGGCCAGTTGCACCAGCGCCAGCCCGACCCCGCCGGATGCGCCGGTGACGACGACGGTGTGCCCGTCGCGCACGTCGCCGCGTTCCAGCATGCCCAGCGCGGTGCCGTAGGCGGTGGGGAAGCAGGCGAGTTCCGCGTCGTCCAGCGGTGATCCGCTCAGGTCGTGCGCCCGGTCGGCGCGCGCGGTGACGTACCGCGCGTAGCCGCCGTCGCGTTCGCTGCCGAGCAGCCCGACCGGGTTCGCGTGCTCGCCGTCCCCGTCGTAGATCGCGGGGTCGAGCAGCACGCGGGTGCCGCGGAGGCCCGGGTCGACGGCCGCGCCGACGTCGACGACGGTGCCCGCGACGTCCGCGCCCTGGATCCGGGGGAAGTCGACGGGGCCGCGCCAGCCCGCGCGAGCGGTGGGGTCTCCGGGGCGGCCGTAGGCGCCCTCGCGGGTCCACAGGTCGGTGTTGTTCAGCGCGGCGGCGCCGACCTGGACCAGGACTTCACCTTCGGCGGGCACGGGGACCGGGACGTCGGCGAGTTCCAGGACCTCGGGGCCGCCGTGGCCGGTCAGGCGGGCTGCGGTCATGGTGCTGGGAACGGTCATCGGGGCCTCCGCACGCGGGTACACTGGTCGGTGAAGTCGACGCGAGCGTAAGGTGCACCGATCGGTGAACACAATGCCGTTGGACCCGCAGAGCCTCACCCCCGGCGCACGGCGCATCCTCGATGCGGCGGCGACGCTGTTCTACGAACTCGGCATCACCGCCGTCGGCGTGGACCTGATCGCCGCCCGCTCCGGGGTGACCAAGCGGACGCTCTACGACCGGTTCGGCTCCAAGGACGTCCTGGTCGCCACCTACCTCGCCGAACGCGACCAGCGGTGGCGCGCCGAGATCACCGCCTCCCTCGACCGCCCCGGGCTGTCCGCGCTGGACCGGGTGACCGCGCCGTTCGACGCGCTCGCCGAGTGGACCGCGCGGCACTCGCGGGGCTGCGCCTTCATCAACGCGCTCGCCGAACTCCCCGATGGCGCGCACCCGGCGCGGCGGATCGCCGCGGACGAGAAGCGCTGGCTGCTGGAGCTGTTCGAGCGGCTGGCCGCGGAGGCGGGAATCGCGGACTCCGGCCTGCTCGCGAGGGAACTGCTGTACCTGCACGAAGGCGCGCTGGTCGTGGGATCGGTCGTGCCCGGCGACGCCGCCGCCGACGCCGGACGAGCGGCCCGAGCGCTCGTCGCGGCCCGGTCCTAGGCGGGTCCGCCCGGGTCGAGCTCGGTGCCGTCGCGCTCGTGCCCTGGTCGGCCGGTGCGGAGGTCGATTCGGTGCCGTGGTCGGCCGGTGCCTGGTCGGTCGAGCGCTCCGCTCGAGCGGTTGCCCGGTCCAGCTCGTGCTCCGGTCGAGCCGGTGCCCGGTCGAGTCCGCGCCCGCGCTTAGCCGAGCTCGCGCCGGTACACGCTCAGCATCTGGCCGTGCGCGGCGAACGCGAACCGGTTGCCCGGCGCCCCGATCTCGCCATCGGTGGCCACCGCCACCGCGGGACCGTGCACCCGGACGTCCAGGAAGCGGTGCTCCCGCTCCACGTAGGTGCGGCTGCGGTGCAGCGCACCGGTCATCGCCGCCAGCACGAACCGCAACCGGGACCAGGGGACGTCGGCGCGCACGTAGCGGACGTCGAGCCTGCCGCCGTCCAGCCGCGGCCGCCACGAGGGCGCGAACCCGCGCGGCGCGTACGAACCGTTGCCCGCGAACAGGATCCAGACCTGCCGCCGCACCCCGTTGAGCTCCACGTCCAACGGGCTCGACTCGTACAGCACCCGCGCGAGCGCCGCCGCTCCCGCGGGCCACTTGCCCCAGCGCCCGGTCCACTGCTCCCGGAACCGGACCAGGTCCGGGTAGCCGCCGATGCTGGCGGTGTTGAGGAACCAGCGCGTCGGCCGGTCGTCCACGGTCACCCCGCCCAGGTCGACGCGTGCCGCCGTGCCCTGCTCCACCGCGTCGGCCACCGAATCGGAGTCGGACACGCCGGCGTCCCTGGCGAAGTGGTTCAACGTGCCCGCCGAGAGCACCGCGAGCGGGATTCCCCTGGTGGTGGCGAGCGCCGCGACCGCGGCCACGGTGCCGTCGCCACCCGCCACGCCCAACGCGCGGATCGTGGCGCCCTCCTGGTCCAGCCGGTCGGCGAGGTCCGCGACCACGTCGCGGCCCGGCTCCGCGAGGACCACCTTCGCCGCGGGCCAGCGGGTGCTCACCCAGTGCTCCGGGTCGAAGGTGCCGTCCCCGGAACCCGGGTTGACCAGCACCAGCACGCCTTCCCCGTCGCGCAGCGCTGGCACGTCGGCCGGGTGGCGCACCGCGGCCGCCTCGTCCGGGCGCAACGGCCACCAGCGCCGCGTCGCCCACGCCAGGCCTGCGCCGATCGCGGCGCCGCACACCACGTCGCTGGGCCAGTGCACGCCGGTGTGCACCCGCGAGTAGCCGACGGCGGCGGCGACCGGGGCCACCGCCAGCCCGAGCGCGGGCGACTCCATCCCCACCGCGGTGGCGAACGCGGCCGCGGAGGCGGCGTGCCCGGACGGGAAGGAGGAGGAGCGCGGCGGATCGCTGAGCCTGCGGTGTCGCGGGACCAGCCGCGCGGCCGGGCGCCGCCGCGGGAACAGCGGCTTGCCCAGCAGGTTCGTCGCAGCGCTGGCCGCCGCGATCGCCGCGACCCCGCGCAGCGCGGCACGCCGCGGCGCTCCCTTGCGGACCGCCAGTCCGGCGGCGACCGAGAGCCACAGCGCGCTGTGGTTCGCGGCGGTGCTCAGGGCCTTCAGCCCGGGGTCGGCGGCGGTGCGGGGGAGGGCGGCGCTGCGCCGGGCCAGGTCGCGGTCCACCGCGTCCACCTTGCGGGTGATCTTGGGAAGCCACGTCTGCACGTCCCGCACGCTACCGATGCCCGAACGGCGGACCGCCGATGGCCGCCGCAGCGCCTACTGTGGAGGCATGCAGCGGCGGATCTTCGGCATCGAAACCGAGTTCGGGGTCACCTGCACGTTCCACGGGCAGCGTCGGCTCTCCCCGGACGAGGTGGCCAGGTACCTGTTCCGGCGGGTCGTGTCGTGGGGACGTTCCTCGAACGTGTTCCTGCGCAACGGCGCCCGCCTCTACCTCGACGTCGGCTCGCACCCGGAGTACGCCACCGCCGAGTGCGACGACCTGACCCAGCTGGTCACCCACGACAAGGCGGGGGAGCGGATCCTGGAGGACCTGCTCGTCGACGCCGAACGCCGCCTGGCCGACGAGGGCATCGGCGGGGACATCTTCCTGTTCAAGAACAACACCGACTCGGCGGGCAACTCCTACGGCTGCCACGAGAACTACCTGGTCGGGCGGTCCGGCGAGTTCTCCCGGATCGCGGACGTGCTGCTGCCGTTCCTGGTGACCAGGCAGCTGATCTGCGGGGCGGGCAAGGTGCTGCAGACCCCGCGCGGCGCGGTGTACTGCCTGTCGCAGCGCGCCGAGCACATCTGGGAGGGCGTCTCCAGCGCCACCACCCGGTCCCGGCCGATCATCAACACCCGGGACGAGCCGCACGCGGACGCCGAGCGCTACCGCAGGCTGCACGTGATCGTCGGCGACTCGAACATGTCCGAGGTGACGACGCTGCTCAAGGTGGGCACCGCGCACCTGGTGCTGGAGATGATCGAGAGCGGCGTGCAGTTCCGCGACTTCAGCCTGGACAACCCGATCCGCGCGATCCGCGAGATCAGCCACGACCTCACCGGCAGGCGGACGGTCCGGCTGGCCGGCGGGCGGGAGGCCTCGGCGCTGGACATCCAGCGCGAGTACCACAGCCGGGCGGTGGACCACGTGGCCCGCCGCGGCTCCGACCCGATGTCCGAGCGGATCCTGGACCTGTGGGGCCGGGCGCTGGACGCGGTGGAGTCGCAGGACTACTCGTCGATCGACCGCGAGGTGGACTGGGCGATCAAGCTGCGGCTGCTGGAGCGCTACCGCAGCAAGCACGGGCTGGAGCTGTCCAGCCCCCGCATCGCGCAGCTCGACCTCGCCTACCACGACATCCGGCGCGGCCGGGGGCTGTTCGACATGCTGCAGCGCAAGGACCTGGTCGACCGCGCCACCGAGGACGGGGAGATCGAGGCCGCGAAGGACACCCCGCCGCAGAGCACCCGGGCGAAGCTGCGCGGGGACTTCATCGCCGCCGCGCAGGCGGCCGGGCGCGACTTCACCGTCGACTGGGTGCACCTGAAGCTGAACGACCAGGCGCAGCGCACCGTGCTGTGCAAGGACCCGTTCCGCGCGGTGGACGAGCGGGTGGAGCGGCTGATCGGGTCGTTGTAGCGGGTCGTCGCTGCGGGGCCCACACGATGCGGTGAAGCGCCACCCGAGATCGCCCGTTCGAACACGGGTTCGGATAGGCTTGATCTCGCAGCGCCGCTCGTGGGAAGGACCGCACCATGATCACTCAGCCGAAGTTCGCCGTGCTCCACGTCGTCGACCAGGGGCGCGCGGTGGAGTTCTTCGCCGGAACCCTCGGGTTCGAGGTGCTCACCGATGCGCCGTACGGCGACGGCGACCGGTGGATCGAGGTGCGACCACCGGGTGCGCGGACGTACCTGGTGCTCGCCGCCGGAGATCCGGAGCTCGCCGCCCGCATCCGGGAGCGGCGCGGGCCGATGAGCACGGTGTGGTTCGACTCGGACGATCTCGACGCGACCTTCGCCGAGCTCAGCGCGAAGGGCGTGTCGTTTCCGGTCGAGCCGCAGGCCGCGCCGTGGGACCCCGGCGGGACCACGCGGTGGGCGCAGTTCGCGGATCCGGAGGGGAACCTGTACGGGGTCAGCGCGCAGGACTAGTGCCCTCCACCGCCGGGCCGCCGGGCCCCGGGCCGCAGCGTCGTGGTGCCGCCGTGCCGCAGCGCCGCAGCGTCGTGGTGCGGGAGCGGCTCGCCGTCGTGGCGGTGGCCTCGCGTACCGGCGGTCTCAGGTGCGGCGCCGGGCTCAGCGCAGCGGGTGCTGGCCAGTGGGGCGGATGAGCAGTTCGTTGACGTCGACGGTGGCGGGCTGGGCCAGCGCGTAGAGCGCCGCTTCGGCGACGTCGGCCGCGCGCAGCTTCGGCCGGTCGGCCTGCTCGGGGGTGTTCATCCCGGTCTCGACCAGGCCCGGCTGCAGCAGGGTGACGCGGACACCGGTGCCGACGCACTCCGCGCGGATGTTCTGCGCCATGCCGGTCACCGCCCACTTCGTGGCGGAGTAGAGGTTTCCCGGCCGGATGCCGCGTCCCGCCGCGGATCCGGTCAGCAGCAGGTGGCCGCGGGTGCGCACCAGCGCGGGGAGCGTGGCCCGTGCGGTGAGGGCGGTGCCGTGGACGTTGGTGAGCACCATGTCCCGCCAGTCCGCGGGGTCCGCACCGTCGGTGCCGAGGAAGGAGGTCGCGACGCTGCGGCCCGCGTTGGCGAACGCGGCGTCGAGCCTGCCGAAGTGCTGCTCGACCCGCGCCACTGCGGTGCTGAGGTCGTCCCAGTCGGTGACGTCGCAGGGCACGGCGAGCGTGCGGGACTCCCCGGCCGGGGTCGCGGATGCGTCCAGTTCGCGGACCAGCTCGGCCAGCGCGTCCGCTGATCGGGAGAGCAGGGCGAGCCGGTGGCCGGCGCGGGCCGCGGCTCGCGCGGTGGCGGCGCCGATCCCGCGGGAGGCGCCGGTGATGAGCAGGACCGGACCGGGGGCGTCGGCGGGCGCTGGCATGACAGCAGTCTAGGAGCGGAGGGGGAGTGATGAACGACTTCACGGCCACGACATCTTCAGTGTCGAGTGAAATCAATGGGTTGGACGCCGGTCGCGCGCCGCGGGCGAAACGGCACGTCCACCGCGGCCGAGGACGCGGACCACCCGTGCCGGACGTGCCCGAAAGTCCTGATCAACTGCGATGGAGCTAGAGTTTCACAGTGGCCACTGCGCGTGCTGAACGCTTGGTGAACCTGGTGCTGTGCCTTCTTTCGACGCGCCAGTACCTGACGGCGGAGCGAATCAGGGGGATTGTTCCGGGTTACACCGACGCGCCCAATGACGAGGCGTTCTTCCGGACCTTCGAGCGCGACAAGTCCGAGTTGCGGGACCTGGGCGTGCCGTTGGAGACCGGCCGGAACTCGGCGTTCGACGCCGCCGACGGCTACCGGATCGCCCGGCGGGACTACGAACTCGGCGACATCGGGTTGGAACCGGACGAGGCGGCGGCGGTGGCGCTGGCGCTGCGGCTCTGGGACTCGCCGGAGCTCACCGGTGCGGCGCGGGGCGCGCTGCTGAAGCTGCGAGCCGCCGGGGTGGACGTCGACGACCGGGCCGCGGGCACCATCGAACCGAAGGTGCGCACCAGCGAGCCCGCGTTCCCCGCGCTGCTGGCCGCCGTGCAGGCCGGCCGGGTGGTCACCTTCGACTACCGGCGGCCGAACGAGGTCCGGGCGCAGCAGCGCACCGTCGAGCCGTGGGGAGTGGTGGCCTGGCGAGGGCGCTGGTACCTGGTCGGGCACGACCGGGATCGGCGGGCGCCGCGCTGCTTCCGGCTGTCCCGCGTGCAGGGCGAACCGAAGGCGCAGGGCCGGGCGGGTGCGGTCACCAGGCCGCCGGACGTGGACCTGCTGACGATGGTCGCCGGGGAGCAGCGCGAAGCGCCGCCGAGCACGCCGGTGCGGTTGTGGGCCGTGCCGGGGCGGGCCCAGGGCCTGCGCCGCCGGGCGTCGGTGGTGGACTCGATGCGGCTGGACGGGATCGAGGGGGACGTGCTGGAGCTGGAGCTGTCGTACCCGGACTCGGCGGCCTCCTGGATCGCGGGGTACGGGCCGGACGTGGTGGTGCTGGAGCCGGACGTGCTGCGCAAGTCGGTGCACGAAGCGCACTTGGGGGCCGCGGCAGCCGCCGGAGCCCGCGGCGACGAGGCGGGGGAGGTGCGGGGATGACGGCCGGGGCGACGCAGCGGCTGCCACGGCTGCTGGCACTGGTGCCGTACCTGCTGAGCAGGCCGGGCATCCCGGTGGCCGACGCGGCGGCGGACTTCGGCGTCGGGGAGCAGCAGCTGCGGCGGGACCTGGAACTGCTGTGGATGTGCGGCCTCCCCGGCTACGGGCCGGGCGACCTGATCGACCTGTCCTTCGAGAGCGAGACCATCACCGTCACCTACGACGCGGGGATGCGCCGCCCGCTGCGGATGACGGCCTCGGAGGCGACCTCGCTGCTGGTGGCGCTGCGCGCACTCGCCGACACGCCCGGCATCGCCGACACCGAGGCGGTGCAGCGCGCGTTGTCGAAGGTGGAGGAGGCCGTCGGCCAGGCAGGCCCGACCGGGGTCGTGGTCGGGCTCACCGGGCGGGAGGGCCCCATCGCGCCAGGTGTGCAGGAAGCCGTGCAGCACGCCGCGACCGAGCACCGCGCGCTGTGGATGCGGTACTACACGGCGTCCCGGGACGAGATCAGCGAACGCACCGTGGACCCGATGCGGCTGGTGATCGTCGACGGCCGCAGCTACCTGGAGGCGTGGTGCCGCTCGGCCGTGGCGGTCCGCCGATTCCGGCTGGACCGCATCGACGCGGCCGACGTGCTCGACGAACCGGCCCGGCCGCCGCGGGACGCCGAACCCACCGACTTCTCCGCCGGGCTGTTCCGGCCGATGCCGGACCAGCCGAGCGCGCTGCTGGAGCTGGACCGGGACGCCCGCTGGGTCAGCGAGTACTACCCGGTGGACGAGCTCACCGAGCTGCCGGAGGGGCGGATCCGGGTGCGGATGCGGTACTCGGACCGCTCGTGGATGGTGCGGCTCGTGCTCGGGCTGGGCGGCCAGGGCCGCGTGGTGGAGCCGAGCGACCTGGCCGAGGACGTGCGCGGGCGGGCGGAAGCGGCGCTGGCGCGGGTGCGGCACCTGCCCTCGGCCTGACCGGAGCGGGCCGGGCGTGCGCGGTCCCGCTGCCGACGACGAGCACCTGCTCGTCCTCGACGGCGCCCGGTGCGCCGGTGGGGCGACAGCCGCTCGTCGCGGGACTCGGACGGCTCGGTGCCGGGGTGAGCTGCGGCTCGTCGTCCGGCGGTGCCCGGGGCGTTCCCAGGTGGGTGCCGGGTCCGTCGGGGTGGCGGTTCCGGAAGTCGTCGGCGGCCGCCGACGGCCCGGCCACGCCGCTGCGGCGGCGGCCGCCGAGCGCGCTACGGTGATCCGGTGCCGTACGTGTGGAGTCTTGTGCTGTTCGTGGTGGGAGTGCTGCTCCTGCTCGCCCTGCTGATCAGGTTCTTCGTGCTGCTGCGCAGGGTGCGCGCGGTGCAACGCGAGGTCACCGCGGACGTGTCGAACCGCTCGGGTCTGCTGAAAGCACGAGTCGCGGGACTCCAGGTGGCGCTCGCAGAGCGGCGTAAAGGTGCCACGTGACGGCCTATGAGAGCGTCATCCGCCCGCGTACCATTGCGGTCGCAGGAAGCCCCGAGAAAGGTGTGCACTGATGGGTTTGCCAGGTGGGTGGGAACTCGTACTCATCGTCGCTGTGCTGGTGTTGCTGTTCGGTGCCACCAAGCTGCCGCAGATGGCGCGTTCGCTCGGCCAGTCCGCGCGCGTGTTCAAGGCCGAGGCGCGCGGCATGAAGGAAGACGAAGCCGCTGCCAAGCGGGAGAAGGAAACCGCCTCCGAGCCGCAGCAGCTCACCGCCGGTGAGCCGAGCGCGCCGGTGACCGCGACCAACGCGGAAGAGCCGCAGCGCAACCAGAACAAGAACTGATCGGAGACGGAACGCACGGTGAGTTCAAACCCGTTGCGCCGTTTGAACCCGTGGCGCAGTGACCGCCGCCGTTGGGGTCGCCGGCACAACCCCGACGGCACCATGACCCTCATCGATCACCTCTACGAACTGAGGTATCGGCTCGGTTGGGCGGCCTTCGGCATTCTGGTCGGCGCGATCCTCGGCTTCATCTGGTTCTCGCACGAGATCTTCGGACTGCCGAAGCTCAGCGACATCCTGATCCACCCGTACTGCCAGCTGCCGGCCAGCGTGCGCTTCAGCCCGAACGGCGAGTGCCAGCTGCTGCAGACGAAGGCGTTCGAAGTCTTCATGCTGCAGCTGAAGGTGGGCATCGCGGTGGGTTCGCTGCTGTTCAGCCCGCTGTGGCTGTACCAGCTGTGGGCGTTCATCACGCCGGGCCTGCACGCGAACGAGCGCAAGTTCGCCCGCACGTTCGTGAGCATCGCCAGCCTGCTGTTCGTCGCGGGCGGCGTGCTGGCCTACTTCGTGGTGCCCGAGGGCCTGGCCTTCATGACCGGCTTCGGCGGGGGCGCGTTCTTCACCGCGCTGACCGGTGGCGAGTACATCAACTTCGTGCTGCTGATGCTGCTGATGTTCGGCATCAGCTTCGAGATGCCGCTGGTGCTGGTGATGCTGAACCGGGCCGGTGTGGTCAGCTACGCGAAGCTGAAGAGCTGGTGGCGGGGCATCGTGTTCGGCCTGTTCGTGCTGGCGGCCGTCGCCACCCCGGGCCAGGACCCGTTCTCGATGCTGGCGCTGGCCGCGTGCCTGGTGGTGCTGTTCGTGATCGCGCTGGTGATCTGCCGGGCGCAGGACCGGTCGAAGGCGCGGAAGCTCGCCGGGCAGGGCATGGACGGTGTCGGCCTGGACGAGGCGTCGAAGATCGACCACCGCCCGTCGAAGCTGGACACCACGCCGTCGCAGGCGCCGGCCGGCGGCAACGACGACGCCACGTAGCGCCGCGCACGACCCTTCGGTGATCTTCATCGGCGCGCCTCCCGCAGCGGGAGGCGCGCCGATGTCGTCGTGCGCGGGGGTCATTTCCGGACGAAGAACTCGACCTCGGCCAGCGCGACGTGCTTGCCCGCGGTGAGCCCCCGGGCTTCCAGGACCTTCAGGCGGATCCGGACGACGTCGCTGCGGCGGATCTCGACGGGCGTCGCCTCCGTGGTGCTGGGGAGGGCTTGCTGCCGGGTCTCGGTCCGGCCGCGCGAGTCGGTGGTGGTGATCTCGACCAGGGACGGGTGGGCCTCGGTCGGGAACTTCTTGACGTCCGTGGACGGTCCGACGGTGATGACCGTCCCGAGCAGGCGCCTCGGCCGCTCGAACTCGAACTCGATCCATTCGCCCGGGCCGGGCGTGCCCCAGTACTGGTTCGTGATGCCGTCGGTGGCGAACCCGGCGGGGTGGCCGGGGAGTTCGATGCTGGCCGTGGTCTTGGACGGGGTGATCTGCTCCTTCTCCAGCGTCTTGTCCAGCACGTCCTGCACGAGCCACGTGCCGAACGGCCACAGCAGGTAGCCGCCGAGGACGACGGCGAGCACGGTGCCGAGGATCGCGAGCCTGCGCCAGAGCCAGCGGAGCCGTCCGCGGTCCGGCCGCTTCCGCCACCGGATCTTCGTGGGCCGTTCGTCGGGGTCGGGGTTGAGCGCGGTCGCGCAGCGGACGCAGAACCGCCGGGTGGTCGGGTTCGGGGTTCCGCAGGACGGGCAGGGCGGTCCGTCCTCGGTGACGGGCGTGGGCTGGACGGCCTGCTGTTCGGGGCGGGGTGCGATGGGTTTCGCCGGTTGCACGGCGGCGGGTTGGTCGTCGTCGTCCGGCTGCTCGGCCGGTTCCGCGGCCTGCGCGGGGGTGGCGGGTGGCGGGAGCGGCCGTTGCGGGGGAGGGCCGGGGTGCGGCCCCGGGTGTCCGGCGGGCGGTCCCGGTGGTCTCGGCGGTGGTGCGGATCCGCCCGGCTGTCCCGGTCCGGGCCGCGCGGGCGGCGCCTGTCCGGGGGCGTGCTGCGGGTAACCGCCGGGCCGTGCCGGTGGTGGCGCGGGCGTGGCCTGCGGGGGTGGTGGCGCTTGTCCGCTGCCGCCGGGTCGTGCGGTCGGTGGCGGTTGTCCGGGTGCCGCTCGCGGGGGAGGTGGCGCGTGCCCGCGAGCATTTGGCCGCGGTGCCGGTGCGGACGGTGTCGCTGATCCGGAACCGCTAGCCGATCCGGAACCGCTAGCCGATCCGGAGCCGCCTGCCGATCCGGAACCACCTGCCGGTTCTGAGCCGCCAGCCGACCCGGAACCGCTCCCCGCGGGCGGGTGCGACCGCTCCCAGCCGAGGTAGGTGCCGCAGTTGCCGCAGAAGTCGTCGGTCTCGGCGGTGCGGGCGCCGCAGTTCGGACACGGTCGCATCAGCGTTGCCCCTGTTCGCGCGGTGGTGGTCCGGGCAGGACCTCGACGGTGCAGGTGAGGTGGATCGGGCTGACGGAGTCGACGAGCGCGGTGACCTGGGCGTGGTCCACGGCGGCGCGGCCGGGCCACACCTGCACGCGCACGGTGCTGTTCGGTTCGCCGCCGAGGGTGTTGCCCGGCCGGGTGGACCAGGTGGCGCCGGGTCCGTCGAGGATGCGGGAGTGCACGCCGAGGCACAGCCAGAGCCGGTGGGCGAGCCCGCGCGCGGTGCCCTTCCAGCGGTGCAGTTCGACGGCGCGGGCGACGACGGCGCGGCGCAGCTCCAACGGCCAGTCCGGGTCGAGTTCGGTGGCGACCCAGGTGCCGAGCCAGGCCACGAAGTCCTCCGGTGCCAGCGCCGGGTCGAAGTAGTGCGCCAGGTTGTCCAAAGTGGACAGGATCGGGGCGAGCACGTCGTCGAGGCCGGCGGTGAACTGCTGCGCGAGGTGGTCGTCCGCGTACATCCCGGGCAGCTGTTCCCCCATCGGGTAGCGGCTGCGCAGTCCGGGGATCCCCGCCCGCCGCGTCACCTGGGCTCCGCGCCGTCGTGCGGGACGACCACGACCTGGTGCTGGTGGGAGAACACGAGGGCGTGCGCGGGCAGGTCGATGCGGTCGGCCGGGGTGCCGCGCCTGCCGGTGATCGGGTCGGCGGGGAACAACCGCACCTCCTCGACGAGCCCGACGCCGTCGACGCGTTGCAGGACGGCGAAGACCTCGCCGACCTGCACGGGCCGGCCGAACGGCCAGCCGGTGCCGTCGGCGCCGCCGCGCAACGGGTTCAGGTGCGCGTACAGCGCGTCGAGGGCGTCGCGGTCGATCCGGCCGGTGTCGGCGCCGGTGGAGCGGAGCCGGGCCACCACGGTGATGCCCTGGTAGAACGGCGGTTCCACCACGATCCGCGCCCCCAGCAGCCTGCGTTCGTCGAGCCGCGAGGCGATGGTCGCCAGCAGCTGCTCGGAGGGGATGAGCTGCTCGAAGCGGATGCGATCACCGGTGTCGGCGACGGCGCCTGGCACGACGAGCAGCCGGGCCGCGCCGGGGTCCTGCTCGGCCGCGGCGGGCAGGCAGCGGATGCGGGCGGCGGCGGGTGCGGCTTGGCGGGCGATCTGCTCGTGGTCGGCGGCGGTGACGGCCCGTTCCTGCAGTTGCAGCTGGTGCGGGGCGCGGATCTTCGCCTCGGCGATGGTCTCGCCGTCGACGCCGCCGATGGCGGCTTCCCGGTTCTCCACCTCGGAGATGTAGGGCTCGGAGCTGCGCAGCACGGAGATGGCGCCGCGCGCGACGTTGCCGGCCCGGCCGCCTCCGGTGCGGTAGCGGGGGATGCGCAGCTGGGCGCCCTTCGCCGGGACGGCGCCGTAGTACCGCAGCGAACCGTCGGGCAGCCGCACGGCCGGAGGGAAGCCGAACTCGCCGGTGGTGGGGTCGAGGGTGACGTGCCGGTCGGTGGGGCCGGAGCGGCCGAAGTGGTCGACGACGGTCCAGTCCTCCCAGCCGTCCTCGGTGGAGACCTGGACGACGACGGGGTCGCCGTCGGTGAGCACCGGCGCGACGTCCGCGGTGAACCGCTGCCCGGGGACCCCGGCGGATTCGCCGAGGGGCACGTCGGTGTGCGCCTCGGCGTGCTCGACGCCGGTGGTGCCGCCGACGGTGGAGACCTCGGCGACGCGGACGGTGGGTGATTCGGAGTAGAACGGCTGGTCCGGCACGGGCGCGGTGACGCGGCAGCGCAACCACCCGGCGCGCACCCCGGCGACGGTGGAGGGCGTGTGCCCGGGCCCGATCTGCAGCAGCACCTCACCGGGCTTGTTGAGCCCGCCGGTGGTGTCCTCGAAAGCCTCGCACTCGGCCCAGCGGGTGCCGTCCCACGCCTCCCACACCAGCGGCGGCTGGCGCGGGTCGACGCCGATGCCTTCGACCCGGCTGTCGAGCTCGACGGCGATGACGCAGCGCGGCACGGCGCCGCTGAGCCCGAACAGCATGGCGTCGCCGACGGCGGGTTCGGTCTGGAAGCAGGGCACGTCCTCGGCGGCGGCGAGGTCGGCGGTGCGGTCCTCGATGGTGCCGGTGGCGGAGATCGTGACGAGGGTGCGCAGTTCGCAGGGCACGATCGGCAGCTCGTGCTCGGTGGCGAACACGACTTCCCGGTCGGCTTCGGAGTGGGCGGTGGCGACCTCGGTGCCGCGCGGCAGCAGCACGGTGTCGGGTTGTGCGGTGGAGAGCCAGAAGGTCACGTCGCCGCGGGCGGCGGTGGGCGGGAACAGGCGCACGCCCATCAGGTCCAGGAACGCGAGGTAGTTCTTCTCCGGCACCCGGTTGAGCCGGTAGACGAGCTGGTCGACCATGTGCGCGAAGGTCTCGATGAGCGTGACGCCCGGGTCGGAGACGTTGTGGTCGGTCCACTCGGGGGCGCGCTGCTGCACGTAGCGCTTCGCCTCGTCGACGAGCTGCTGGAAGCGCCGGTCGTCGAGGTTGGGCGTGGGGATCGCCATCAGGCCGCTCCTCCCGCCTCGGAGCCGCCGCCGTCGGGGATGGTGTAGAAGGGGAACACGAGGTTGCGGCGGTCGTTGGTGGACCGCAGCACGTAGTGCACGTCGATGTAGAGCACGCCTTCCTCGTCGGGGTCCAGGGCGACGACGACGTCCTCGACCTCGATGCGCGGTTCCCAGCGCTGCAGCGCGGACCGCACCTCGTGGGCGATGCGCCCGGCGGTCGCGCCGTCGGTGGGGGAGAAGACGTAGTCGTGGACGCCGCAGCCGAACTCGGGCCGCATGGGGCGTTCGCCGGGTGCGGTGCCCAGGACGAGCCGGATGGCCTCCTCGATCTCCTGCTCGCGCCCGACGAGCCCGATGCCGCCGGTGGGGGTGACGCGAAGCGGGAACCCCCAGCCGCGGCCGATGAACCGCTCGCTCACATCGGGCCCCCGATCAGGACGTTGAACGCGCCGATCTGGACCTGGGAGCCGCAGCTGCTCTTGTCGTTCATCTTCGCGGCGGGCAACCCGCTGATCAGCACGACGCCGCCGCGCGGTGGGCTGGGCACCAGGACGTTCGCGGGCCCGAGCAGCGCGTCCGGTCCCTTGGGGCAGGCGACGATGCTGCCGGTGACCGCGGCCGGTTTCCCGCCGATGAGCACGGTCGCGACCCTGGCGGCGGCGGGTCCCGGCGGAGCACCGACCACGCCCCCGTGGTTGGTGGCGTCGCCGATCCGGGCGGCTGGTGGCATCGGGGTCTCCTCTCGCTGTGGGTGGGTCAGTTGATCCGGACGAGCATGGCGTGCAGGGCGGCGGTGCCGCCGCCGTCGATGTCGGCGGACAGGGAGCCCTTCAGCGAGGCGTTCTGCAGGGCGCTGATCCGGGCGTCGGCGGTGGCGTCGAGGTTGATGTTGCGGCCCTTGACCTTGACCTCGCCCGTGCCCGCGTCGAGGGTGATCCCCCCGTCGTCCAACGTGATCGAGCTGAGCGAGCCGCGGCCGCCGGGCCGCTTCACCGCGATCTCGATGGTCCTGGCCTTCTCGTCGAGCCGGACCTCCAGCCGGTCGTCGCCGCTGGCGATCCGCACTCCCGGCGGCCCCTTCTTGCTGTCGATCAGTTCGAGCCGGTGCCCGTCGCGGGAGACCAGCGAGCGCCGGGCGACCTTGCCGCGTTCGATCAGCGGGATGTCGTGCTCGGACGGCTTGTCCTTGCCGTTGTAGAGCCCGCCGAGCACGTACGGCTTGTCCAGGCAGCCCTGTTCGAAGGCGACGAGGACTTCGTCGTTCACGCTCGGGCTGATGACGCCGCCGCCCT
Organism: Saccharopolyspora gregorii; assembly: GCF_024734405.1. NCBI lineage: Bacteria > Bacillati > Actinomycetota > Actinomycetes > Pseudonocardiales > Pseudonocardiaceae > Saccharopolyspora > Saccharopolyspora gregorii. The sequence continues at coordinate 2,173,413 of NZ_CP059556.1, forward strand.
GCCCGCCGAGCTGCACGCTGCGCGCCCAGTCGGAGACGTACTTGGCGTCGAGCCACGGGAAGGTGAGCTTCACCCAGCCGCGGCCGCCGCCGGCGGGTTCGCTGACGTCGGTGACGATCGCGTTGACCACGCCCGGGATGCGCGGCCCCCGGTCGGGCGCGTTGGCGCCGGTGGTGAGCCCGGCCAGCGACCGGTCCGGGCTGGTGCTGACCTGCACGGTGGTGCGGTAGCCGAGGCCCGGTTCGATGACGTGGTGCACCGCGGTGGCGGTGTACTTGCCGGAGAACTTGTCGCCCGCGTTGCCGAGCGCGACCGGCACGCCCGCGCGCAGCTTCGGATCGCCCTCGACGACCGCTTCGACCTCGCCGAGCCCGGCGCTGGTGGCGGCCGACAGCGACTCCGCCAGCGCGTCGGCTTCGGCTCGGGTGCCGTAGGCCGTGTCGGTGACGGTGGTGCTGCTCTTCTTCCCGAAGTCCTTGATCGCCTCGGCCGGGGTCATGCCGGGAACGGTGGTCCCGCTCCGGGTGACGGTCTGCTCGGCGACGACGGGTTTCTTCGCCTGCACGTCCCAGCCGCGGACTTCGACCTTGCCGACCTGGTCGGTGGAGGTGAGCACGGCGCGCAGCGCCATCAGGTTCCGCCCGTACTCCAGCACGAACGGGCTCTTCGCCGCGGAGGTGCTGGGCGCGGGCGCCGAGGCGGCGGGGGCGAGCGGGGCGAAGTCGAGCTTGCCGGTCTCGTCGACGCGGACCGTGACGCCGTGCTCCTGGGCGAGGTTCTGCAGGAAGTCCCAGTCGGAGATGTTGGGCTGGGCCAGCTGGGTGTAGGTGATCGGTTTGGCCCGCACCTCCCCGACCGTCAGCCCGGCTGCGGTGGCGACCTTCTTCACGATGGCGTCGGCCTTCATGTTCTTGTACGCCACCACCTTCCGGCCGCGCAACAGCCGGTGCGCCTTGTTCATCGCGCGCACCACGGTGAACGAGCCGGTGCCGTCGGAGTCCAGTTCCAGCGCGGTGACCTCGCCGGCGAACAGCTTCTCCGGCGTCCCGCCGCCCGCGGTGGACATGGACACGGTCAGCGCGGTGCCGATGGTGATGGGGGTGGCGGTGAGCAGTTCGTGGTCCGGGTCCCGGAAGGTGAGGGTCGCCGCGTCGGGCAGGCCGACGTTCTCATCGACGACGCAGGACACCAGCTGCTCCTGCCAGGGCGGGGGCAGCTTGCCGGGGCACTTGATGATCGGATCGGCGGCGAACGACCTGCCGTCCTGCTCTGCGGAACTTCCCATCACGCACCGTCCTGTTCGGACTCGTCGAGGGCGGGGACGAGCAGTTCGCTGCCCGGCACCAGGACCATCGGGTCGTCGATCCCGTTGGCTTCGGCCACGTAGCGCCACGCCGTCGCGTCGCCGTACTCGTTCCAGGCGATCTGCGGGAGGCTGTCCCCGGCGATGACCCGGTGGGTGCGGCGCGCGGAGTCCGAGCCGGAGGTGGAGTTCTGCCCGGGGGTGTCGACGCTGGCTTCCTCGATGCCCAGCGAGCAGGTGGCGCGCAGCGGTTTGCCGTCGACGTCGAACAGCGAGTAGTCCACCGAGAAGCTGTTGAGCACCCCGTCGAACGAGGTGGTGCGGGCGGTGCCCCACTCGAACCGGACCCACGGGCTGGCCGGGGTCTTGGCAGCGAGGCTCTTCGGGGTGGGCACGCAGGCCACCATGAGGTCTTCGACCTTCTTCTCCACCGAGTCGTCGTGCTTCTCGGTGGCGTCGAGGAACACCTCCAGCTGCAGCGAGCGGGGCCCGCTGCCGACGAACTCGGGCAGCGCCGATTCGGCGGCCATCCGGGCCGGTTTGCGCCGCCACTCGGTGCTCTTGGTCAGCGCGAGCTTGTTCGGGTTGAACTGGAGCTTGACGCGCTTGAGCGTCGCCCCGGGTTTCGCGCCGACCTTGGCGGGCGGTTCCATGATGAGGATTTCGGCGCGGGCGAGGTTCTTGGCGCTGGTGACGGCCATCGGGTTCCTCCTCTCAGGACGGTTGCAGGCCTTCGTGGGCGATCTCCAGGGTTTCGATCGCCGCCTGGGAGTTCGACGGGTCGAAGGACGGGCCCTGCCAGCTGACGGGCACGATGCCGATGACCTGCCAGCGGGCGATCGGCGTCAGGTTCGGCTTCAGCGCCACGATCTCGCCGTTCTTGCGCTCGGCCTTGCGCATCGTGTCCGACAGCCACTTCGCGATCTTGGTGGTGTCCCCGGTGACGGGGCGGGTGAGCGTGATGTTGGTCCAGGTGATGCGGGTGGGCAGCTGCCAGGAGAACGAGTTGTTGCCGCCTTCGGCGAACTGCTCCACCTCGACCTGCGCGCCGAGCCCGGAACAGGTGTGGAACCGGCCGAGGTCGTTGCCCGCGATGGCCAGCCGGAAGAACACGCTGCTGGCGAAGATGTCCGTCGACGACATCGGTGTGCTCCTCTTCAACGCCTGCGGTCGTAGGTGCGGCCGAACCGTTCGCGGCCGTGGCGCAGCTCGGTGCGCAGCAGCCGTCCGACGGGTTCGATGAGGCGGCGGGCGAGTTCCTCGATGTCCTGCTCGCCGCCGGTGCCGGTGGTGGGTTCGGGGTCGGCGCTCTCCTGGTGCTGCTTGGGCACGACGGTGACGGGGACACCGGGCGGGACGCCGGGGACCTGCGGGGCGGGCTCGTCCTGCGTCGGCGCCGACCGCGCGGCAGGCGGCGATTCCGGGGCGGTGCGGCGCTGCACCGGCCGGGCTGCGCGCATCGGCGGCCGTGCACCCGGGCCGTCCGCCGCGGAGCCGGGTGGGGCGGGCGCCGGTTCGGCCGCCGCGGAGTCCGGCGGGGGCGGTTCGGCCGCCACCGCGGGGAGGGCCGCCGGGGTGGCCGAACGCTGCACCGGTGCCGGGTCGGCCGGTCGGTCCCCGGGCTCGCGGCGCGTCCAGCGCAGCGGCGCCACGGCCCGGTGCTCGGCCGGTGGCGCCGTCGCGTTCGGCCGCGGCTGGTCCAGCCGGGTTCGCGTGGTCAGCGGCCGCGTGGTGAGCAGCGGGCGGGCGCGCTGCACCGGGGCGGAGAGGTGCGTCGGGTCGTGGTGCGGCCGGAGGGCCAGGTCGGGTTCGTCCGGCGAGTCCGGCCGCGCGCGCTGGACGGAACGCGTACCGGTGGAGACCTCGTGCGGGCCGGCGAGCGGCGTCTCCGGTGCGTCCGCGCCGCTCGGTGCGGTGAGCCGCTGCACCGGGGTGCCGTGCGGTGCCGCCGCTTCCGGGGCGGTGGTGCTCGACGAACGCCGCACCGGGGTGGCCGCTCGGTGCGGTGCGGTGGCGGGGCCGGACGACTGCTGCGAGGCAGGACCGGGCGAGTGCCGCGTGGCGGAGATCGGCGGTTGCCGTGCGCCGGAGCTGCTCGGGGTAGCCGGATTCCGCTGTGCGGTGGGCAGTTCGGCGCTGGGCGAGTGCCCCGGCGCCCCGGCGGGATGCGCGGGGGTGCCGCTCGCCGAGCGCTGGATCGTCGTGTCGCCGAGCAGGGGTGCGGTGCCGTGGTCCGCGCCGCCGTGCGGCGGTGCTCCGGCGGCGTCCTGGATCCGGCTGCGCTGGACCGGAGTCGCCGGGCCGGTGCCTGCGGGCTCGGAGCTCGAACCGGCGAGCGGCGTGGCGACCGGATCCGCCGGTGCGGGGTCGTCCGGCGTCGTCGCCCGCGGTTCGGTCCGCGTGCTCGGGGTGCGCTGGACCTGCGGGGCGGCGTCGCCGAGCAGCGGCGCGGCCTCCGCCGCACCGCCGGGGACGACCGGCCCGGGTGTGGGTGGGGTGCCGCCGGGACGCAGCGGGGTCGCCGACTCCGGCAGCCGACCGAGCGGTTCGCCGAGGCCACCGCGGGAGTTCGGCGTGCTGTGCCGCACTTCGGGGTTCGAGGTGGGCGGGCGCTTCCGGCCGCGCCCGGCCCGGGAAGGGCGGTCGGGCTGCTGCTCCGGCGCCGGTTCCGCGGCGCGCTGCACCAGTGGCGGTGGTTCGGGGGAGCCCGTCGACTCGTGGTGCAGCGGCACCGCTCCGGAGGGCATCCGCTGCACCGGGCCGCCCAGACCGGACTGCTCGGGAGATCGGTCCGCGCCCAACGTGGGGCGGCTGCCCGGCGGTCCGCCCGGTGCGGTCGATCCGGTCCCGGCCGTGCTGGGTGCGGTGCCGGAGTCCGCCGGTGTACCAGGGCTGCTCGGGGCGGTCGGCCGAGGCGCGTCGGACCGCTCCGGTGGCGCGTCGGCGTCCGCGCGGCGCTGCAGCACGAGATCCACGTCCGGCCCCGGCGGTGCGGCGTCCGCCTGCCCCGCGTCCGTGCCCGGCGCGGTGATCGCGGGCAGCCGGCGCGGGGTGGCGCGGGTGATCGGTCGTGCCCTGGTCAGCGGCGGGGCGAGCCTGCGCAGGGCGACCCGCTGCACCGCGGCCGAGCCGGGGGAACCGCTGTCGGTGTCTCCGCTCGAAGCGGTCGAACCCGCGCCGGACGACCGCTCACCGGACGAGCTCGTACCGCCCGAGGTCGTACTGCCCGAGGTCGTGCCGGGCGCGGCCGCGCTGGAGGATGCCGTGCCGGACGAGCTCGGCGTGCTCGACGTGGCTGCCGTGCGCTGCGAACCGGCGCGTCCGGACGGCCCGCTCCCGGACGAACCGGCCGCGCCCGCAGCCCTCGCCGAGCCCGAAGAACTCGCCGAGCCCGAAGAACCCGCCGCGCCCGAAGAACTCGCCGAGTCCGAAGAACCCGCCGCGCCGGACGCACCGGACACCACGCCCGCGCGGGACGACGAACCGGCCGGACGCGCCGAACCACCCGAGTGGCTGTCCGCTCCCGCCGTCCCGCCCCCGGACGCCGCTCCGCGCGCAGCACCCCGGCCACGCCCGAGGATCCGGCCCGCCGACCGCTGCACGGCCCGCCGCCCCGAATGCGGAACCGGCGCGTCCGAGTCCGAAGTGGACTCCGCTTCCGGCCGCACCCAGGTGAACTCCTCGCCGTCCGACCGCTGCACCGGTCGCCCTCCCGCGCGCGCCAGCCCGCGCATCACGCCGCTCGGCGCTGCACCGGAGAGCCGGTGCCCGAGCCCGCCGCTGGTGACCCCGTGGTCCCGGAACGACGCGACGGACGCGCGGAAGCGCTCGGGCCGGATCACCTCGCCCGAGTCGCGCTGCAGCACGCCGCGCATCGGCGCCGTGCGACGCCAGCCACCGTCCGGTTCCGATGCGGGGGCGGCCGGTGCGGGTGCGGTCTCCGGCTCCGGGGCGTCCCGGCCGAAGAAGCGGCGCAGCGGGTTCCAGCGGCTCATCCGGCTCACCTGCTCTCGTTCACCCGCGTGTTGATGCGGGCGATCTCCCGCACCCAGCGCCTGCGCTCCAGGTGGTCCAGGTCCAAGAGCTCCTCGCGGGTCCAGTGGAAGTGGTAGGCGATGTACGCGACCTCCTCGTGCAGCCGGTCGGCCGCGTACGTCACGATTCCCCCAGGCCGTCACCGGCCAGGTCGATCTCGAACCCCGAACCGCAGGACGGGCAGGTGACCCCGGCGCGGGTGTGCCCCTCGCTGTTGATGCGGCGGTAGAAGTCCTGCAGGAACGCGATGTCGGTGGCGTACATGTTCTCCACCAGGCCCGAGTGCACGTCCGTGATGTCGCCGAGCCGCGTGATCACCTGGCTCAGCAGCACCACGCTCAGGTACGCCGGGTTCTCCTTGACCCGCAGGTCGATCTGCGGGCGCAGCTCGTCGCGCGCCGTCGCCAGCCGCATCCGGCCGTGCCGGTGCAGCGTGCCGTCGGTGTGCCGGTAGCCGCGCGGCAGCTCGAACTCGAACTCGTCGTGCGCCGCCTGCGGTGCGGGGCGTTCCGCGGTGGCCGTGGCGGTGTCGGGCTTGCGGGCTCTGAACTGGTCCAGGTCGTCGAGCGAGTTGACCCGCCGCCTCATTCGACCTCGATCCGCTCGAAGGTGATGGTGGCCTTCTCGGTCGCCGCGTTGGACTCGCCCGCGTTGAGGCCGGGGCCTTCCCACTTGCTCACCCACGCGTCGTAGAGCTGGATCCGCCGCACGACGGTCCCGTTCGGTTCCATCACCTCGATGGTCAGGTTCTCCCGCGCGTCCTCGACCTCGCCGTCGGACACCGTCTTCTTGAGCCACTTGGTGAACTCGGGGCTCTCGGTCATGCCGCGGGTGATCGTCACCTCGCCGCCCTTGTGCCCACCGGGCTGCTTCTTGTTCATCATCTTGCCGGTGTCGGTGACCTGCTGGGTCTCGACCACGTCCTGCTCGACGGTCAGGCCGCTGACCTCTTTGATCGACTCGACGGTGACCCCGCCGAGCTGCACACCGAACCGGTGGACGGAAAGGCTGTCGCCTTCTGCCATGACTACCCCTTCGAGGTGAAGTGTGTCGTGCCTTCGTCTTGCCTGCGGCGAAGCCGCTCAGCGGCGACCACCCGAGCCACCGGCACCGCCGCGGTTCCGCCACCCGGACGGGCGAGCGGAGTCATTCGCTCAGGAGGCTGGAGCTGTCGGAGAACTGGGAGAGGCGGAAGATGACGAACTCGGCGGGCTTCACCGGGGCCACGCCGATCTCGCAGACGACCTGGCCGAGGTCGATGGATTCCTGCGGGTTGTTCTCCCGGTCGCACTTCACGTAGAAGGCCTCGGCGGGGGTGCGGCCGAACAGGGCGCCGTCCCGCCAGGTCTGGGTGAGGAACGCGCCGATGTTGCGCCGGATGCTGGACCACAGCCGGTCGTCGTTCGGCTCGAACACCACCCACTGGGTGCCGAGCAGGATCGACTCCTCCAGGTAGTTGAACAGCCGCCGCACGTTCAGGTAGCGCCACGCCGGGTCGGAGGACAGGGTGCGGGCGCCCCAGATGCGGATGCCGCGGCCGGCGAACGCGCGCACGCAGTTCACCCCGACCGGGTTGAGCAGGTCCTGCTCGCCCTTGCTGAGCGTGGTCTCCAGGTCGACGGCACCGCGGATCACCTCGTTCGCGGGCGCCTTGTGCACCCCGCGCTCGGTGTCGTTGCGCGCCCACACCCCGGCGATGTGCCCGCTCGGCGGCACCATCTTGTTCCGGCCGGAGGACGGGTCGAACACCTTGATCCACGGGTAGTACAGCGCCGCGTAGTTCGAGTCGTAGCCGGTTTCGTCCATCCGCCAGGTCCGCACCTGCTGCGCGTTCAGCCCGGGCGGGGCGTCGAGCAGGGCGACGCGGTCACCGAGCTGCTCGCAGTGCGAGATCGCCGCCAGCTGCACGGTCTTCACGCCTTCGGCGTCGATGAGGCCGCGCTGGTGGGCGCTCATCAGGTCGGGGACGGCGACGATGGTGATCTCGTCGATGGTCTCCAGGCCGCCGAAACCGGTGCGGGCGGCCAGATCGCCCACGTACTCCTGCGCGTCGACCTTCGCCGGGGTGGTGGCGCTGGGCGGCGTGCCGGGGACGGTGACGCTCTGGTTGTCGGGGCGAGCGAGGGCACCGCCGGACGGCTCGGTGACCTCGATGAGCTTCGAGTGCTCCTTGACCTGGTTCACCACGTAGCTCTTGACGTTCTTGCGGGTGGAGACGTCGTGGGTCTCGGCGACCTTGCCGCCTTGGCGCACCACCAGCTTGAACCGGTCGTCCGGCGGGTTCTCGCCGTCGGCGTCGGCGACCTCCACGGTCACGTCGGAGGTGGTCGCGGACAGCGCGGAGACCCGCAGCCCGCCCAGCTCCACCGGCTTCGGCGCGGGAGCGGCGGGTGCCGCGGCCTCGGACGGGCCGCCGATGCGCACCACGTAGGCGGAGCCGCCGCCGTTGGCGAAGTAGCCGTAGACGGCGTGCGCGAGGTACCCGTCGTCGAACCCGCCGAAGTTCTGCACGTACTGGTTCCAGTTCGTGACCAGCGTCGGCTGGTGGAAGGGCCCCTGCGGCGCGAAACCGACGAAGGCGGCCACCGCGGTCCCGACCCCTTCGATCGGCCTGGCCCCGCTCTGGACTTCCTCCACGTACACGCCAGGGGACAGGTACGACGGCATGCTCGCTCCTTCGTCTGCGGCGTTCGTGCACCCAGAGCTTTCGCCACCGCCCGCCCGCGCCACCATGTCCGCCCGACCTGCGCCGAGGGCAGCACCGCTGCCTTCCGGGGCAATCCCGCACTGCCTGCGCAGGCAGGAAGTGGGCGTTGCCCGGAGCTCTGCCCCTTCGTGCATTCCCCGCCGGGCCGCGCTCCCGGTAGGTCTGGAGCCGTTGCCGTGTCCGAGGAGGGACCATGCGGGACCGCGAGCAGCGCGACGCGGCGAAGTCCGAGGCGAGGCCCCAGCAAGCGGCGCGCACCCCCGACCACTCCGGGCCGGTCGAAGAGCTGCTGCACCTGCAGCGGACCCTCGGCAACGCCGCCGTCAGCCGGATGGTCCAGCGGCGGATGGCGCCTCCGGAGCCGGCACCGGAGCCGGTCTGGTCCGGGGAGGACGTGCTGAAGTCGGCCGGGAAGCCGATGGACGCGCCGGTGCGCCAGGAGATGGAGACCCGGCTGGGCGCGGACTTCTCCGACGTGCGGCTGCACACCGGCGCCACCGCGCAGCGCTCGGCGTCCGAGATCGGCGCGCGGGCCTACACCTCCGGCAGCGACGTGGTGCTCGGCTCGGGCGCCTCCGACAAGCACACCCTCGCCCACGAGCTCACCCACGTCATCCAGCAGCGCTCCGGCCCCGTCGCGGGCACCGACAACGGCAGCGGCCTCAAGATCTCCGACCCCTCCGACCACTTCGAGCGCGCGGCGGAGGAGAACGCCCACCGCGCGATGCGCATCCCCCTAGAAGATCAGGACCCCTGATCCCACCGCCAGGTGAGTGGCCTGGCCCACCCGCCCACGCAGCACGGGCGAACGGGACACCCACCTGGGCGCATTCGGGTGACGGTCAGCCGAGCGGTTCGGCGAGGGCGACGAGGCCGCCCGCGGGGTCCACCGCGAACATCACGCTGCGCAGGCCCAGCGCGTTCGGCGGTTGCGAGGTCCCGCCGATCGCGGCCGGGTTGTGGAAGTTCGTCAGTTCCAGCTGACCGTGCCCGTCCGGGATTCGCATCATCACGATGTCGACCCGGACGTCGTCGATCCCGTTGACCCGGTCCACCCACGGCCCCTCGACGGGAGTGCGGCCCGCCTCCTCCATCCCGAGCTCGGTGAAGAACGCGACGGCACCGTCGAGATCCTCGACGTTCACCCCGACATGGTCCATTCGCAGAGTCGCCATCCGGTGACGGTAGAGGCGACCACCGAGATTCGGCGCGGAACACGGCCGTCACCAGCCGATCGAAGCCTCGGCGGAGATCGCTCGGGCCGCTCGCGCAGGCTGCGCGTGCTGAACGAAAACAGCCCGATCGCCGGGTAAAAGGCCAGGTCGAGAAGTATCAGACCTGCGCAGACGGCGACGGCCCCAGCGCACGGTCAGAGCTTTCTGAGGCCGTGCAGCACGCGTTCGTAGAGCGTGATGGTGCGATCCGGGGTGGTGTCGGCCTGAAGGTGACCGGTCAGGTGGAGGACGTACCCGGTCGCCCCAGGTCGGGAGAGGAGACCGGGGCGTCGGCCGGGCGGGGTCGCCGAGTCCGGGTCGGTCGGGGGCTGCTCGGGCATCGCGGGGCTCAGCCGCGGGGGTTGTTCTTGGCCCAGGTGTGGGCCTTTCGGGCGACGTCGTGGTCGTTCACCCAGGGCTGTGCGACGGGAACGGTGTCGATGAGGGCGTGGTCGCCGCGGTCTCCGCGCCGGTCGCCGGAATGCACCGTGAAGACCGGGTCGGGCCGGCCCCAGCGCACGGTGATGTCGCGGCCCGGCTCGTAGTGCCAGGCGCAGGGAAGCCCGTAGGCCCTGGGAATCATGAGGCGTCCTGGGGGGAGGGACCGTCCGGGCCTCTGCTCGGGCGGAAGGGGAAGTCCGGGCGGCGCGCACGGGGATGCGGGAAGCGGGAATCCGGCCGCACGACCGGGGGAGGGAAAGTCGTGCGGCCGGACGTTCCGGGCCGCGCTCGGGGAGGACGCGGTCCGGCCCGGGACCGGCACCGGTCGAGGGGCGTCGTCAGGTGCCGGTCCACCCCGGCGGGACGTCGGTGGACATCCCGCCGGGAACCGGTGGATCAGTGGAACCCCGCCGACCGCCCGAGTTCGGGGCGTCGGCGGCCGACGGGGCGATCACCCACCGGAGCATCGGCACGGCGCGCGACCGGGACCGTTGTCTCACCGCCACCTGCCGGAGGGTGGAACGAGAAACGCGTAGTCGGGTCAGAACGGCAGAGTTCTCCGTTGTGGCAAGGTTTTCCGGCGACGCCGAAGCCGGTGGGCGGAGTGCTCGTAGCAGACGTCCACGGGTACCTCCTGCGACTGGCCGCCTGCGCGAGGGAGGCCCGCGCCGACGGGAAAGATGCGGTCCACCGGATCCCACTGGCTCTCGGTCGGCATGCCGGATCAGCAGCGGCAGGTCGCGACCCTGCTGGAGATCGAGCGCGAGGCCAAACAACTCACGACCGTGTCGCCACTGTTGATTCCGGGACTTCTGCAAACGGCTGAATACGCGCGTTCGATCATGAACCTCGCCGGGGTCCCGGCCGACGAGATCGATACCCGAGTGGCAGTGCGGGTGGGGCGACGCGATGTCATCGCGGGGAGGAATCCCGCACAGTTTCGGGCGTACGTGGGAGAAGCCGCGCTGCGCACGATCATCGGTGGCCCTGCGGCGATGTCCTACCAACTGGAGCAGTTGGTGCAGCTCGGGCAGTGGGACAACGTCGAGCTCCAAGTGGTGCCGCTTCGCGCTGATTGGCATCCAGGGCTGGAAGGGCTCTTCTCGATCGCCTCGTTCGGTGACGGCCGAGATCCCGTGGTGCACCTGGAAAATCGGATCTCAGGGTTGTTCCTGCATGAGACCGCCGAAGTCTCCGCCTACGAAGAAGCACTTGGCAGGATGGACGAAGTGGCGTTGAGTCCGGCAGAGTCGACCAAGTTCATCGTCGGCATCATCGAGGAGACGGAGGCGACGGTATGACGGCGCGGCAGGAGATTCCCAGCGGCTGGCGGAAGTCGAGCCGGAGCAGCCAGACCGACAGCTGCGTCGAAGTCGGCCGGGTGACCGGTGGTGCTGCGGTCCGGGATACGAAGGACCGGGCTGCGGGTCACTTCACGGCGACCAACGCGCAGTGGTCGGCGTTCGTGGGCGCGATCAGGCACGGCCGCTTCGACGCGTGAGCGAGGACGAGCCCTGGCGGAGGAATCCGCCGGGGCTCGTCCCGTAACGCGTGCCTCTGCGCTCGTCAGCGTGGTTCGAGCTTCAGATCTCCCGCCGTCGCTCGGCGGATGTGGTCGCCGGCGAGCATGTCGTGCGGCAGGCCGAGTTCGATCGCGCTGGCCGCGTCGAGGCGGGACAGCTGGGTTTCGGTGAGCTCGACGTCGAGGGCGCCGAGGTTGTCCACCAGCTGCGCGGTCGTGCGGGCGCCGATGATCGGTGCCGTCACGGCCGGGTTCCGCAGGGTCCAGGCCAGCGCGACCTGGGCGGGGCTGTGCCCGAGTTCGGCGGCGACCTCCCGCACGGTCTCGGCGACGGCGAGATTGCGTTCGGTGACGGTGCCGAGGGCGTGGTTGAAGCTCTTGCGGTTGCTGCCCTCGGAGGCGGTGCCGTTCCCGGTGAGGTCCGCGCGGGTGTACTTGCCGGTGAGCACGCCACCGGCCAGCGGCGAGTACGGCACCACGCCGAGCCCCATCTCGCGGGCCATCGGGATCAGGTCGCGTTCCCCGCCGCGCTCGGCCAGGTTGTACTCGATCTCCAGCGCGATCAGCGGTGACCAGCCGCGCAGGTCGGCGATGGCCTGCATCCGCGACACCTGCCAGGCCGGGGCGTTGGAGATCCCCACGTACAGCACCTTGCCGCTGCGCACCAGGTCGTCGAGCCCGCGCAGGATCTCCTCGACGGGCGTCGTGAAGTCCCAGACGTGCAGGTACAGCAGGTCGAGGTGGTCGGTGCCGAGCTGCCGCAGGCTCGATTCGACGGAGCCGACGAGGCTCTTGCGGTGCGCGCCGCGCGAGTTCGGGTCGCCGGGCCTGCGCAGCGTCGTGTACTTCGTCGCCAGCACCAGGCGTTCGCGGTCGTGCCGGGTGAATTCGCCGAGGAGCCGTTCGGAGCTGCCGTCGGTGTAGGTGTTGGCGGTGTCGATGAAGTTGCCGCCGCGCTCGACGTAGGTGTCGAACAGCGCGCGGGATTCGTCCCGCCCGGCGCCCCACCCCCATTCGGTGCCGAAGGTAGCCGCGCCCAGCGCCAGCGGCGAGACCCGCAGCCCGGAGCGGCCCAGCGGCCGGTAGGTGTCCAGGGTGAGCGGCATCGCGTCCTGCTGAGTTCCCATCGTGTTCTCTCCCGTGTTCGTCGTGCTGCGGCGAGCCTGCGCCGACGCGGGGCGGGCGGTAAGGGAAGGCACTTCCTGGGAACACCGGTCCTCCCCCGGCTGTTGGAGCTGTCATGACGACCAGCACGGTGGACCCGACGCGGGAACTGGCCGCGTTCCTGCGGTCCCGGCGCGAACGCCTGGACCCGGACGACTTCGGCCTGCCGAAGCGGCGGTCCCGCCGCACCCCGGGATTGCGCCGCGAGGAGGTCGCCGAGCTGGCGGGGATCAGCATCGACTACGTGGTGCGGCTGGAGCAGGCGCGCGGGATCCGGCCCTCGGTGTCGGTGGTGGAGGCGCTGGCCAGGGCGCTGCGGTTGAACCCCGACGAACGCGCCTACCTGTTCGCCCTCACCCGGCACTACCCGCGCGGGTCCGACGACGTCGCCACCACCGCGCCGCCGCCGCTGGCCGGGTTGGTCGAGGACCTCTCGCCGCTGCCCGCGATGCTGGTGAACCACCGCTTCGACGTCCTCGCCTGGAACGCGGAGATGGCGGGGATGCTGCTGGACTTCAGCACGTTGCCCGCGCCGCACCGCAACGCGATGTGGTTGTGCCTGGCGCACCCGGAGATCCGCGAGTACTACGTCGACCGCGACCGCGTCCTCCGCGACGGCGTCGCGCACCTGCGGACCGCGTGGGCCGCGCACCCGGAGGACCGGGCGCTCACCGGCCTCATCGCCGCGATCACCGAGCACGACGCGGAATTCGCGCGCCTGTGGTCGCAGCGCGACGTGAAGCTCAACGGCCGCGGTGGCAAGGCGATGCGGCATCCCGAACTCGGCCCGATCGAGGTGCAATTCGAAGTCCTGGTCCCGGTGCAGGACTCCGGCCAGCGCCTCATGATCTGCCGCCCGGCCGACGAACCGACCCGCCTGGCCCTGTCCCGGCTGCGAGCCTCCTGACCCCGGTCAGTCCGGGTCGGCGTTCTTCCCCAGCAGCCGCCGGATGCCGTCTTCGAAGCGGTCGTCGAAGGTGTCGGCGGCGAGGGCGTGCAGCGAGGCGATCAGGGCCGGATGGGCCTCGGGGTCCGCTGCGCGGGCGAGGCGGTCCTGATCGGCGTCGCCGGTGGTCTGCTGCTCCTGGGCGAGGCCGAGGGTGAAGTAGACGAGCGCGTAGAAGATCCGGGTGGCGGCCACGGGATCGTCGTGCGATGCGCGGAGGGCGGCGAGCAGCGCTTCGCCGAAGCGCAGCGTGTGCGGTTCGGGGACGTGGGTTCCGGTCACGAGGGCGGCGCCGTCGCGGTGGGCGAGGAGTGCACCCCGGTAGCGGCGGATCAGTTCGGCCGCCCGCTCGTCGGCCGCGTCCGGCAGGCCGGTGTGGTCGATGGTGCCGACGACCGCGTCCGCCATCAGCTCCAGCAGCCGCTTCTTCGTCTTGACGTGCCACAGGACGGTGTTCATCTGCACGCCGAGCCGGTCGGCGACCGCGCGCACCGTCACGGCGTCGAGTCCTTCCTCGGCCAGCAGCCGCATGGCCGCGTCGACGACGTCCGCCGGGGTGAGCGCCGCTCGTTGCGCCTTGGTCATTGACCTAGTTTACTGGAGGAGCCCATTGGTCACTGACTAAGGAGCGCGCGTGGAAGACGTCGTGATCGTCGGAGCCGGACCCACCGGGCTCTGGCTCGCCGCGGAGCTGCGGCTGCAAGGGGTGTCCGCGACCGTGCTGGAGGCGAAGCGCGAACCCGAACCGCACTCCAAGGCGCTCACCCTCCACCCGCGGACCATCGAGATCTTGGGGATGCGCGGCATCGCCGACGAGTTCGTCGACGCGGGGATCCCGCTGCCCACCGGCCACTTCGGCGCGCTGGACGCGCGGCTCGACTTCCGCGGGCTCGACACGCCCTACCCGTTCACCCTGTTCCTGCCGCAGGTCCGCACCGAGGAACTCCTGGCGGCGCACGCGAGCGACCGGGGCGTCCCGATCCACCGCGGACACCAGGTCACCGGCCTCGACCAGGGCCCGGATTCGGTCCGCATCGCGGTCGAGGGGCCCGCCGGGACGTACGAGCTGGCGGCCCGCTACGTCGTCGGCTGCGACGGAACCCGCAGCACCGCGCGGACCTCGGCCGGCATCGGATTCCCCGGCACCGGCAGCACGATCTGGGGCTGGCTCGCCGACGTCGTCCTCGCCGACCCGCCCGCCGGAGCGGTCAGCGCGTTCGGGCCCGACGGCGGCGTCATGGCCGTCCCGATGCCCGGCGGCCGCACCCGGTTCGTCGGCATCGCACCGGAGGACCACCGGGCCGAGCACCCCGGCGAGCTGACCACCGCGGAAGTGCGGGACAAGCTGCGGCGCGCGCTGGGCACGGACTTCGGGCTGCACTCGCCGAGCTGGAGCTCCCGTTTCGGCAACGCCACCCGGCAGGCCGACGCCTACCGGCGGGGGCGCGTGCTGCTCGCCGGGGACGCCGCGCACAGGCACTTCCCGACCGGCGGCGTCGGGCTCAACGTCGGGTTCCAGGACGCGACCAACCTCGGCTGGAAGCTCGCCGCCACCCTCCGCGGCACCGCCGAACCCGGACTGCTCGACAGCTACCACGCCGAACGGCACCCGGTCGGTGCGGACCTGCTCGAATCGACCCGGGCGCAGACCGCGCTCATGACCACCGGGTCCGTCGAAGGGCTGGCACTGCGCGGATTCCTGTCCGGCATGATCCGCGAGGTCCCCGAGTTCTCCCGCGCGCTCGCCGAACGCCTCGGCGCGCTCGACGTCCGCTACCCGGCCGCCGACACCGCGCACCCGCTGACCGGGCGGCGGGCGCCGAACCTGGCGTTCGCGGACGGCGGCGAGCTGTTCCCCCTGCTGCGCGGCGGGAATCACGTGCTGCTCGACTTCACCGCGGGCGGAGCCGACACCGCGCTGCCGCCCGGGACGCGGCGGCACCGGACCGAGCTGCGCGGCGCCGCCGAACCCTGGGCGAGCGCCGAGGCCGTGCTCATCCGCCCGGACGGCCACGTCGCCTGGGCCATCGGCGGTGACGGGCGGTCCGGCGGTGCTGCGACCGAGCAGCCCGACCGGACCTGCTGAGCACGGCTACCGCTGCTCGTCCTGGACGATCCAGGGCATGTTCTCCGGTTCGGCCCGGCCGGGCAGCTGGGCGTTGAGCACCGGGGGCAGCCAGGTCGTGATCGGTGCGCCGAGTTCGGCGGACCACCGCTCCAGCAGCGCGGCCTGCTCGGCGTTCGGGCGGATGCGGACCTGCACCGGACCGGAGCCGAGGTAGTGCACCTCGTCCCTGGCGTGCGGCGACCGGAGCCGCGCCCGCGCGCCGCGCACCACGTCCGGCACCCGGTCGCGCACCGCCTCGATCGCCTCGAACACCACCGCGGTGGCCGTGCGCCCGTCCGCGCAGCACGCGTCCAGCCGCGCCTGCAACGCGTCCGACACGAACACCGTCCAGAGCACCGATCCGCCCTCCCGCAACGCCATGCCGGATGTCTACCAAACGGTGCTCACGGCCTGGTGGCCGAGCCGCACGGGCCAGGTCATGACAGGGCAGCCCCTACTCGAATTCGGCGTCGAGGGTGAGGCGGCCGAGCTTGGCGTACTCCTGGCGGACGGCGGTGAGCAGATCGGCCGTCGTGACCGGGCGGTCGGCTTCGGCGGCGAGGTAGGCGGCGGTGACGGCGCAGGCCCGGATGGAGCCCCCGGCGAGTTCGAAGCGCTCGGCGCAGCGGTCCAGGTCGAGGTCGTCGGCGCGGGGGAGTTCGGCGCCGAGGGTGCGGTCCCAGAGGGCGCGGCGCTGCTCCGCTCCGGGCACGGGGAAGTCGGCGATGACGTCCAGCCGGCGGGTGAAGGCCTCGTCGAGGTTGGCGCGGAGGTTCGTGGTGAGCACCGCGATGCCGTCGAAGGACTCCATCCGCTGCAGCAGGTACGCCGATTCGACGTTGGCGTAGCGGTCGTGCGCGTCCTTCACCTGAGAGCGCTTGCCGAAGATCGCGTCCGCTTCGTCGAACAGCAGCACCCCGTTCACCCCGGCCGCTTCGGTGAAGATGCGCTCCAGGTTCTTCTCCGTCTCGCCCACGTACTTGTCGACCACCGTGGACAGATCGACCACGTAGAGCTCCATGCCGAGGTCGGCGGCGACCACTTCCGCGGACATCGTCTTGCCGGTGCCGGATTCACCGGCGAACAGCGCGACCACACCGCGCCCGCGACCGCCGCCGGGGCGCATCCGCCAGTCGCCGAGCACCCGGTCCCGGTGCCGGGCGCGCACCGACAGCTCCGCCAGCGCCCGCGTCGTCCGCTCGGGCAGCACCAGGTCCTCCCAGCTGACACCGGGTGTGATGCGGCGGGCCAGGCGTTCCAGCCCGGCGCCGTTCTGCGCGCGCACCCCGGCGCGCAGGTGGTCCGCGTCGAGCGGCCGCCCTTCGAAGCGGGCCAGGCGGGTCGCCACCGAGGCGGCCCGGCGCACCTGGTCGGCGCCGAGCCGGTACGCGCTCAACGGCTCGACGTCGACCTCCCCGGCGCCGGCCTCGGCGAGCGCGCGGTGCCACAGCGCGGCGCGGTCCGGTTCGGGCGAGGTCAGCGACAGCGGTGCCTGCCGCGCCCAGGCCGGGTCCCAGCCGCCGGAACCGTGCAGCAGCAGCGGAATCCGCTCCGACTCGTCCAGCAGCCGCCGCAGGAGGCGCGCGGATTCGGGACGCGACGACGACTCCAGCGGCCCGAACACCAGGCCCGCTCGCCGCAGCCGCGCCTCCCGCACCAGTTCCGCCACCGGGGGTTCCGCTTCGGCGTCCAGCGCCGCCGCGTCCAGCACCAGCGCCGCGCGCCCGCTCACCGCCAACGCGTCCACCGCCTGCTGCTCGGCGCCCGCCGCACCGCGCAGGTGGACCGCGCCGATTCCCGCGTCCAGGCCGGTGGCCAGGCGCTTCACCAGTTCCGCCGGTTCCGCGACCGGCTCGTCCACCACCCGCGCCAGGCCGCGCACCGCCGGGTCCGGTTCGTCCCCGCCGAGCAGGTGCGCCACCACGCGGTCCGGCACCCGCAGCGTCCTGGTCAGCAGCGGTCGCTCCGGCTCCTGCACCTCCAGCAGACCGCCCGCCACCAGCGGCGCCTCCGGGACGAAGCGGAACCGGCCCGCGCCCGCCGTCGGCATCCCGCACAGCTCCAGCACCATGCCGGGTGTCGCCCGCCGCCGCGTCACGTCGTCGTTGAGGTAGCCGTAGAGCCGCTCGAACCGGGCGTCCAGCTCGGGGGCCAGCGCGATCAGCAGGAACTCCACGTCCCAGGCGTCCAAGCCGAAATCCGCGGCCAGCCGCGCCAGCCGCGCGCCCGGTTCGGCGACCTCGCCCGGTTCCGCGGACCAGGACGCCGACGGGGATTCCAGCACCCGCCGCACCATCTCCTCGGTGAGGTACAGGCCGCGGTACGGGTCGTCGCGATCCGGATCGGCGCGGGCGTCCAGCGCGAGCCGCACCCGGTGTTCCACCGCGCGCAGCCGCTCCCACAGCTCGCCGCTCACAACGGGCCCCGCATCCGGCGGCGGCCCTGCGGGCGCGGCTTCGGCGAGGAGAACCCGTCGCCCTCGGCGGCGGTCCCGTCGTAGCGCAGGTGCCGCTGCTCGTCGGCGGGCCCCTCCGGGAACGACGCCCGGCCGCGCAGCGCCACGCCCTCCGTGACCGGCGGGCCGACCGGGCGCAGCGCGCCCGCCAGCGGCGCGGTCACCCGCAGCGGGATCGACGGTTTCAGCTCCCCGCCCAGCGCCGACCACACGTCCGTCGGCGACCGGTTCTCCGCCAGCTCCCCGCCCGTCTCCAACGACACCTCCAACCCGAGCTCGCCCAGCGAACCCGTGCGCCACCGCGGATCCAGCGCCTCGTACCGGATGAGGCCGCGCAGCGCCTGCGCCAGCAGCCGGTGCTCGTCCTGCGGACGGTTCGTCCACGCCGTCACCAGGTAGGACAGCTGGAACCAGCGCGGCGGGTCGAAGCGGCCGACGACCTCGCCGGACTCGTCGAACCGGTCCACCGCACCGGACCGGCGCAGCGCCGGCTCCTCCCGGAGGTCGTAGAGGAACACGTTCACCGTCGGGGCGTTGCGCTTCGCCGCCCAGTCCGTGGTGGGCGGGTCGAACGCCAGCTCCACCCCCGAACCGGGCAGGCCCTCCTCGGCCAGCAGCAACCGCAGGCCCTCGTCGACTTCGTGGATCACTGCGCGCTCCTCGCGTTCCTGCGGCAGGCCGGGTCGGGTGGCGGCACCTCAGCGGCCTCGGCGTCGCGCCCGCACCGCTCGATCACCGCCGTCCCATCAGCGGCGGCGGGACCGCCGGGGCGACGACCAGGAACGGTTCCGGGACGTGGACCGGGCTGAAGCCCGCGCCGGTGGCGGTGATGTCGCGCGGGCCGAGCCGGTCCTTCGGCAGGATCAACAGCTGTGCCGCGAACCTCCCGTCCGGGCCGGGGATCGTGGGCGCGGCGGCCGCGGTGATGCCCGGTGTCCAGTTCAGCCGCACCGGCACCCCCGGCGGGAAGTCGAAGCCGCGCACCGAGGTCACGAATCCCGGCTCGCCCACCTCGGGGACCGAGATGATCCGCGGTTGCAGCACCCGGTACGGGGTGCGCGCCACGTTGTCCGCCGGGGTCGTGTCGGTGCCGGTGGTGCGCAGCGTGCCGGTGATCTCGCCGTCCAGCGCCGCCTTCGGCGCCAGCACCAGCACCACCGGCCGTTCCGCGCCCGGCGGCAGGTCCGGCAGCAGGCATCGGCTCGCCGAGCATCCCGGCGGCAGCGCGGTCACCGGGATCCCCGGTGGTAGCGCCATCTCCAGCGTCAACCCGGTCGCGGGGGAGGGGCCGGCGTTGCGCACCGTGAACGTCACGTCGGTGCGACCACCCACGTAGGACGGGTTCGGCTCGGCCCGCACCGTCACCCCCGGGGCCGCGGGCGGCGGAGGCGGCGGTGGCGGTGGTGGGGGCGCAGGCGGTTCCGGCGCGACGACCGGCACGATCGTGGTGGCGGTGTTGTCGGCGGGCCTGCTGTCCCGCATCCGGCTGCGCGCCTGCCAGCGGAGCCGCTGGTCGCCGCCGTCGACTCCGACGACGGTCGCGGTCACCCGCACCTGCCGGCCCGGTTCGAGCAGGCCGAGTTCGCACCGGCCGTCCTGCCCGCAGGTGCCGACCGTCGAGTCGATCCCGGTCAGCCGTGCCCCGTCCGGCACGGTGAGCTCGGCGGTCGCGCCGGGGGCGGCGGCCGGGCCGTTGTTGGTGATCTGCGCCGAGACCCGCACCTCGTCGCCCACGTCGATCTCGTCGGTGCGCTCCGGCGCGGACACGCTCACGTCGACGGTGGCCTGCCAGGTCGCTTCCTTCTGCCTGCCGGGGAAGCCCTGGGTGAGCGGGGTGATCCGGCCGGTCCGCATGTCCACCGCGGACAGGTGTTCGGGGGCGTTCACGCTCGCCCGCTCGGAGAACACCGCGCTGCTCCCGTCCGGGGACCAGCTGAGGTCGCGCGGCTGGTAGTGCTCGGGCGGGTCGTCGCCGTCGCCGGGCTTGTCGCGGCAGGAGTCCTCGGATTCCGGCAGCACCACCGAGCACGACTCGTCCTCGATCTCGTAGCGGTACAGCCCGTGCGGTTCCCGGTTGAACGCCAGGCTCGCGCCGTCGGGGGAGAACGCGGCGCTGTCGTCGACCACCAGCTCGGGGCAGTCGCAGAGCTCCTCGGTGACGTTGCGCTGCTGCTCCAGCTTCCCGACCTGGGCGAACCAGATGTGGTTGTAGCGCTGCTCCTCCGGCACGATCAGCTGCCCGCGGCTGAACGCGAGCCGTTCCCCGTCGGGGGAGAACACCGGCTGGGTGTCGTCCTCCGCCTGGTTCCGCGGCGGCACCCGGCCGAGGACCTTGCCGGTGGCCACCTCCACGATCACGATCCGGCTCTTGCCGCGGTCCTGATCGCCGGGCTGACCGCCGGGGGAGCGGCGCGCCACCGCCAGCTTCGTGCCGTCCGGGGACCAGGCCGCGTCGGTCTCCCAGTCGTCCTGCCCGCGGTCCGCGATGGGCAGTTCCCGCCGGTTCGAGCCGTCCGCGTCCACCAGCTGGATGCGCTGCCGCCGATCCCCCTGCGGGCCGCTGAACGCGCTCACCGCGATCGTCGCGCCGTCGGGGGAGTAGGACTGCCGCTGCGTCCACGGGTCGTAGTCCGGGTCCGGTTCGAACAGCTTGCTGGAATCCTCGGCGGCGGCCGGGTCCTCGTGCAGCACGTCCACGCCGAGGCTGCGCGGATCGCTGCCGTCCGGCCGGATGTCCTGCAGCTGGGCCACGTTGAAGCAGCACGCCGTCGTGCGCGCCACCAGCAGCCGGCCGCCGGGCAGCAGCGCGGGCGAGTCGACCTCCCGCACCTCGTCGAGCATCAGCACCGGGGTGTTCGTGGTCGGTGCCGCCGGGACGTCCACCCGGTACACGTAGTTCGTGGTGAACCGCCCGCTCGGCAGGTCGTGGCTCAGGAACAGCAGGCACTCGCCGTCCGCCCGCCACACCGGCCAGAAGCTCGTCCACGAGGCCCGGTCGCCGCCGAGCAGCGCGTCCCCGGTGGTCTGCCCCGGACTCGACAGCACCCGCACCTGCTGGTCGTAGCTGTCCGCGAGGTTCCCGTCCGGGTCGAAGGTGTAGGCGATCCGGTCCTCGTCCACCGGGTTCCACGCGGGTTGCACCGCGGCTCCGCTCGGCTCCCGGGTGCGCTGCTGCGCGAACGCGCCGGTGACCTCGCGGGTGTAGATCTGCCAGCGCCCGGTCGCGTCGCCCGCGAACGCGATCCGCTCCCCGTCCGGGGAGAACGACGGCCAGGTCTCGTTCGACGCGGACGTGGTGAGCCGGGTCAGCTGCGTGCCGTCGGTGCGCACCCGCCACAGGTCCCGCTGCGTCCGCTGCCCGCCCGCGGGCTCCGCCGAGTCGAACACCACCCACCGGCCGTCCGGGGACAGCTTCGGGTGCGCGGCGTCGCGGCCCTCGGTCAACCGGCGCACCGCACCGGAACCGTCGCGCAGGTACACCTGCGCGGTGGCCTCGTCGCGGAGGCTGGTGAACACCACCAGGTCGCCGCGGGTCGCCGGGTCCTCGTCGAAGTGCGCGGGCCGCTCGTCCAGCAGCGGTTCCGAGGTCTTCCCGTCCGCGGACCCGGAGGTGTCGTCGACGAGGCCGATGCTGCGGTGCCCCGGCCCGGAGAACGCGATGCGGCCCGCCGGCGGATCCTGCGGTTCCTGCTGCGCCGTCGCGGGCGGCAACCAGATCAGCCCGCACAGCACCACGAGCACGCCGAACAGGGCGCCCCCGACGCGCACCCGCCCGCGCCGGAACGCGCCCGACACCTGCATTCCCCACCTCCGAGCTCGGAACCCCGTCCGATCCTGTCCGCAGCCGGGGGCACCGGGGAGGTCCGCTCAGGCACCGGGGCGGGAAGCCCGCAGGGGACTTTCGGGCAACGCGGGGGGAATCAGATCAACCCCTGCCGCATCACGTGGCCGACCGCGTGCGCCCGGTTGCGCAGCTGCAGGCGGGTGGTGACCTCGTGCAGGATGTTCTTCACCGTGCGCTCCGAGTACGACATCTTCCCCGCGATCTCCCCGGTGTCGAAGCCCTCCGAGATCAACCGCAGCACTTCCACCTCCCGCGCCGTCAACGTCGACAGGTTGAAGCCCTGCGCGTCGGCGGAACTGCGCTGCAACCGGCCCACGTGGTCCAGCAGCCGGGAGAGCATGTCGCCGGGCAGCACGCTCTCCCCGCGCACCAGGGCCGTGATCAGCCCGACGACCCGGTCCTGTTCGGCCTCGACCCGCCGCAGCACCGCGGACACCCCGCACTCGATGACGATGCGCAACGCGTTCTGCCCGAACTCGCCGACGATGAGGCCGGTGCGGGTGCTCGGCGTCCGCTGCAACCGCCGCAGCAGCAGCACCGCCTCGTCGTCCACCCGGTCCACCACGACCAGCGACACCTGCGCCTTCTCGTGCTCGTCGAGCTTCAGCACGTCCACCTCGGGTCGCGGGCGCAGCTGCGCGGTCACGCCCGCGTGCAGCAGCGGGTCGCCCGCGTGCACCGCGACGGGCACTCTCGTGGTCATGTCCGCTCTCTCCTCACCTCGTGGGTGGTGGCCGGGAGGTCCGGGCAGTCGGGTTGCGTCGGTGCGGGCAGCCGCCCTGCCCGCCCGCTGCCCCCGAGACCCTGCCGCGGACGGCCGGGGGCACCTAGCTTTCGTCGGGTGAGCACCTCAGCTGTGTGGGAGAACGAGACGATCGTGGTCGCCCCGGGCGGGGAGGCCACCGCGACCCTGACCGTGCACAACGGCACCGACATCGTGGAGGCCTACGAGTTCGAGGTCGTCGGTCGCTGCTCGCCGTGGACCGTCGTCGAACCGGCGCGGCTCTCGCTCTACCCGGGGACGCGGGGCAGCGTGACGCTGCTGCTGCGCCCGCCGAGGTCTCCCGAAGTGCCCGCCGGGGAAGTGCCGCTGGCGGTGCGGGTCACCCCGGTGGAACGGCCCGAGCTGGTGGCGGTGCCCGAGACGACCGTGCACGTCGAACCGTTCCAGCAGCTGCGCGCGTGGCTGGCGCCGCAACGCCGCCGGGCCTGGCGCACCGGCCGCTTCCACGTGGTGCTGCACAACCAGGGCAACACGCCGATCGACGTGCCGCTGGAACCGGGGGACGCCGCCGAGGAACTGCGGTTCCGGCTGGAGGAGTCCCGGCCCCGGGTCGAACCGGACGAGCAGGTGGAGGTGCGGCTGCGGGCGCGCGCCGCGAAGCTGATCTGGTTCGGCGCCCCGGCGCGCACGCCGTTCGTGGTCACCGCCTCGCCGGTCGCGATCCACGACGCGGTGGCGGCGCCCGCGGGTGCCGGTGCGTTTCCGGCGACGGGGTTCGAGGCGTACCCGGAGCAGCTGGACGGGGAGCTGCACCAGCTGCCGATCCTGCCGAAGTGGCTGCTGGCGTTGCTGGCGCTGCTGCTGGCGCTGCTGATCGCCTGGTTCGCGCTGCTGAAGCCGACGCTGGAGTCCGCGGCGAAGGAGGCCGCGGAGGAGCGGGCGCAGGAGATGGCGCGCAACGGCGAACTCGCCCCCGCTCCGCAGCCGCAGCCCGAACCGCCGCCCCCGGCGGAGGAACCAAGCGGGGACCAGCAGGACCGACCGCCCGGAACCGTTCCGCCCGGGAGCAACACCGTGCCGGGCGGCGGGCAGTTCTCCACGACCATTCGAGTGGCCACGAATGGCGGAGAGGCCGGTGCCCAGCCCTACATCGTCCCGGAGGGGAAGGTGTTCTACATCACCGACTTGGTGCTGGCGAACTCCCAGGGCGATGAAGGAGTGCTCACCATTTGGTTCGGCGGTCGCATGGTCACCACGATCGCGCTGGAAACGTTCCGGAACCAGGACTACCACTGGGTCACGCCGATCGAAGTCCCCGCGGGCGGACGCGTCGTCGGCGAGGTGAATTGCGCCCTGCCCGGAACTCCGCCGTCGGGGCAGCGCGCGCCGCGGTGCGTGGAGGTGCTCAACGTCAGCGGGGTGCTGCGGGATCTGCCGCGGTGACCCGGTGTTCCCGGATCCCGGCCGCCCGGAGCACCTCGGCCGCGGGGCGCTCCGGCGGCCCGCTCGGTACCCCGACATGCGCACCCCTCCCCGAATCGATCCCACGCCGCCCGATCGGCGTCCCCTGATCCAGCGAAGCACGAAATGCCGAACCCGGCCAGGAAGATCCACAGGAAGAACGGGCGCGCGCATTTCTTCCGGTCCAGAACCCGTGCACGGCTGATCGAGTGCATTTCCGCTGCCATTCGGGTGCGTCCGTTCGAGCAGTGGGAATGCGTCCGGTGACGGCGGGACCACCGGGACGGGGAATGGCGCGATCGCGGACGTTGTGCCGTGCGAAGCATCTCCGGATAATGGTGTCCGGAGATCATCGGGGGCTCGGGGAGAACGTCGGTACCGCAGCGTGGCGGCCTGAATTCCGGCGCGGTACGTCGGCGGACCCGGTCCGCCGCTGCGGGAGAAGTGGTGGGGTACATGGCGCAGGTCGGTCCCGGCGACACCCCGCACCCCGGTTTCGGGACCGCGCTCCGGCGGCGCCGCGCCCGTGCCGGCCTCACCCAGGAGGAACTGGCCCGGCGCACCGGCATCAGCGCCCGCGCCATCGGCGACATGGAACGCGGGCGGGTGGCCCGCCCGCAGGCCCGGACGCTGCGTTCGCTGGCCGCGGCCCTCGCCACCGACGAGGGGGAGCTGCGGAACCTGTTGCCGCGCCCCGGGATCGGAACGCCGGAGGCCGCACCGGCTCCGCCGGACCCGGGCTGGGGCGGGATGCTGTGCGCGCTGCCGCCCGAGATCGCCGACCTCACCGGCCGCGAGCAGGCGGCCGCCGAGCTGCGGACCGTGGCCGCGGCGGAGCGCCGCCCCCGCAGCGCCCCCGTCGTGGCCGTCACCGGTCCGCCCGGAGTCGGCAAGTCCACCTTCCTGGTGCACACCGCGCACCGGCTCGCCGAGCACTACCCGGACGGCTGCCTCTTCCTGCCGATGCACCGGTACGGGCGGGTGCGCCCGGAGAACGCGCTCGGGGTGGTGCTGCGCGCGCTCGGCGTCGCCGAGAACCGGCTGCCGCCCGGCGCCGACGCGCGCTCCAGCCTGTACCGCTCGCTGTTGCAGGGCCGCCGGGTGCTGCTGGTCCTCGACGACGTCACCGACGAGGCGCAGGTGCGGCCGCTGCTGCCCAGCGACCCGGACTGCCTGCTGCTCGTCGCCGGGCGCGGCGGGCTGGCCGGGTTGGAATCGGTGGCGCGGATCCCGCTGGACGTGCTCGCCCCGGCCGATTCGGTGCGGCTGCTCGGCGCCATCGCCGGGGACGAGCGGATGAGCCGCGAGCCGTCGGCGGCCGTGGCGCTGGCCGAGCTGTGCGGGCACCTGCCGCTGGCGCTGCGGATCGCGGGCAACCGGCTCGCCGGGCGCCCCACCTGGCTGGTGTCCGACCTGCTGCGGCGGCTGGCGGACCGGCGCGGGCGGCTCGACGCGCTCACCGCGGGCGACCTGGCGGTGCGGCCGGTGCTCGCGGCGGTCCACCGGCGGTGCGGTGAGCTCGCCCGGACCGTGTTCCGGCGGCTCGCGCTCGCCAGGGACGGGGAGATCACGGTGCGGCGGGCCGCGCTGCTCGCGGAGCTCGACGTCGACTCCGTCGAACGGGCGCTGGAGGAACTGGTGGACCTCGGCCTGCTGGACTGCGTCGCGGGCGGCGGGCGCTACGCCCTGCCCGAACTGCCGCGGCTGTTCGCCGAGGAACGGCTTCGCGCGGAGGAATCGGGCCGGGAGGAGGCGGTGCGGGCGGCCGACCGCGCCTGCTCGGTCCCGTCGCGCCCTGCCGCGGGCGCCCGGCCGCAGCACCTGCCGCAGGTCGCGGGCCGCGAGCAACGCCGCGTCGCGGAGCCCCCGCTGCTGGGAGCGCTGCGCCTGCCCGAGGGGTTCGTCCGGCCGGACTAGCCGGACTTCCGCACTGGCCGGACTTCCGCGCGAACGGCGGCCGCTGACCGGGGGTTCCCGGTGGTGGCTGGTCACGCGACGGGGGCGTGGGCCACGATGTTGCCCCATGCGCACCGTGGTGTTGATCAATCCAGCTTCCGGCCGGGGCCGCGGCGCGGCCGTCGCCGCGCAGGCCGTCCGGCGGTTCCGCGTGGTCTCGGCGGTCCGCGTCGTGATCGCCGCCGACGCCGCCGAGTTCGCCACCGCCGCCCGCGCCGCGGTGGGCGACGACGTCGACGTGCTGGCCGTGGTCGGCGGGGACGGTGCCGCGCACGCCGCCGTGCAGGCCTGCGCCGGGGCGCGCACCGCGCTGGCGATCATCCCGGTGGGCACCGGCAACGACTTGGCCCGCGCGCTCGGCCTGCCCGCCGACCCGCTGGAGGCCGTGCGCGCCGCCACCGACGCCGTGCAGGGCGGGCACCGGCGGGCGCTGGACCTGGGCCGCGTGGTCGGCGGGCAGCGGTTCGCGACCGTGCTGTGCGCGGGGTTCGACGCCCAGGTCAACAGCAGGGTGAACCGCTCCCGGTTACCCATCGGGCGCGCCCGCTACGACGTGGCCGTGCTGCGCGAGCTCGCCCGGCTGCAGGCCATGCCGCTGCGGGTCGAAGCGGACAACGTGGTGCTCGACGTGGCCGCGACCTGCGTGGCCGTCGGCAACACGCCCTACTACGGCGGCGGGGTGCCGATCTGCCCCGGCGCGGACCCGGCCGACGGCCTGTTCGACGTGACCGTCGTCGGGGAGGTGGGGCGCGCCGACCTGCTGCGGGTGCTGCCCGCGATCCGCACCGGCGAGCACGTCGAGCACCCCGCGGTGCGCACGCTGCGGGCCCGCTCGGTGCGGCTCGGCGGCGGCAACGGCTGGACCGCGTTCGCCGACGGCGAACCGCAGGCCAGGCTGCCGGTGAGCCTGCGCTGCCAGCCCGCCGCGCTCCAGGTGCTCGCCCCGGCCGCGGCGAAGAGCGACGCGGCCTGAGCTGCCCGTTCATCTCGGGTGGCTGGGCCGTTCGCCCCGTTCCCGCCGGTCGAACGGCCCAGCCACCTCGTCGGGCCGCGGGGTTGCGCGGCGGGTCCGGAGCACTGCGCGTGCGACGACGGTCGGTGCGATGTGAAAGCCTGTCAGGGTGGCTGTGAGCCGTTCGCACTCCGACATGTCGCATCCGGATCGCTCGGGATCGGATGAGAAGAACCCCGGTTCGCCCCGTGACCCGGTGGCCCAGAACCCGGCCGCCGAGGACCCGCCCGCGGTGGAGCCCGGTTCCGCCGACGCGTCCTCCGGGAGCGCGGGCCCGCCGCGCCGCAACCGGACCCGGGGCGGCCGCCGCACCGGTGCGCAGGCCCAGGGCGACCGGCCCGCCGGCGCGCGGGACCGGGGCGACCGGCCCGCCGAGCGGAACCGGGAAGACGGGCCCGCTGCCGAGCACGTCCGGGAGGACCGGCCCGCGGAAGCGCAGGACCGGGACGCCCCCACCGGCGAACCGGACCGGGACGGCCGCTCCGCCGCGGAAGGCGCTCGCCGCCGTCCCACCGGCGAGCAGGCCCGCCGCGGCGCGGACGCGGACGACGCCCCCGCCTCGCCCGCCGAGTCCTACGCCGCGCACCGCCGCCGCAGCGCGCACCCGAAGTTCGCCGAGTTCGCCGGTTCGCTGAGCTTCGAGCTCGACGCGTTCCAGCGCACCTCCTGCCAGGCCCTCGAATCCGGCCACGGCGTGCTGGTGTGCGCGCCGACCGGCGCGGGCAAGACCGTGGTCGGCGAGTTCGCGGTGCACCTGGCGCTGTCCGAGGGACGCCGCTGCTTCTACACCACCCCGATCAAGGCGCTGTCCAACCAGAAGTTCGCCGACCTCTGCGAGCGCTACGGCGAGGACGCGGTGGGCCTGCTCACCGGCGACACCTCTATCAACGGGGACGCGCAGGTCGTGGTGATGACCACCGAGGTGCTGCGCAACATGCTGTACGCGGGCTCGCGCGGCATCGACCAGCTCGGCTACGTGGTGATGGACGAGGTGCACTACCTCGCCGACCGGTTCCGCGGTGCCGTGTGGGAAGAGGTGATCCTGCACCTGCCGCAGCACGTGCAGCTGGCCAGCCTGTCGGCGACGGTCAGCAACGCCGAGGAGTTCGGCGAATGGCTCGTGGAGGTCCGCGGCGACACCACCGTCGTCGTCGACGAGCACCGGCCGGTGCCGCTGTGGCAGCACATGCAGGTCGGCTCCCGGATGTTCGACCTGTTCGGCGGCGAGACCTCGGAGCGGGAGCTGTCGCTGAACCCGCGGCTGCTGCGCCACACCCAGGAGCTGTCCCGGGTGCACTCGCCGTACGGCCGCGGCCGCGGCGGTCCCGGTGGCGGCAGGCGCAAGGGGCCCCGGCCGCCGCGGTTCTTCGCACCGTCGCGGGTGGAGGTCCTGGACAGCTTGAACTCGGCGGGCCTGCTGCCCGCCATCGTGTTCATCTTCAGCCGCGCGGGCTGCGACGCGGCCGTGAGCCAGTGCATGCGCGCGGGACTGCGGCTCACCGGCGAGCACGAGGTCGACGAGATCCGCGAGGTCATCGAGGAGCACACCAGCTCGCTGCCCGAGGCGGACCTGTCGGTCCTCGGCTACTGGGAGTGGCGCGACGCGCTGGAGCGCGGGATCGCCGCGCACCACGCCGGTCTGCTGCCCGCGTTCAAGGAGACGGTGGAGGAGCTGTTCGTCCGCGGCCTCGTCAAGGCCGTGTTCGCCACCGAGACCCTCGCCCTCGGCATCAACATGCCCGCCCGCACCGTGGTGCTGGAGCGGCTGGTCAAGTTCAACGGCGAATCGCACGTCGACCTCACGCCCGGCGAGTACACGCAGCTCACCGGGCGCGCGGGTCGGCGCGGCATCGACGTGGAGGGCCACGCCGTCGTGGTGTGGCAGCCGGGCGTGGACCCGAAGCAGGTCGCGGGGCTCGCCTCCACCCGCACCTATCCGCTGCGCTCCTCGTTCCGGCCCGGCTACAACATGGCCGTGAACCTGGTGCAGCGGGTGGGCCGGGACGCGGCGCGCGACCTGCTGGAGCAGTCGTTCGCGCAGTTCCAGGCGGACCGCTCGGTGGTCGGCATGTCGCGGCGGGTGGACCGCAACGCCGACGCCCTGGAGGGCTACGCGGAGTCGATGACCTGCCACCTCGGTGATTTCGCCGAGTACTTCTCACTGCGCCGCCGAATCTCCGAACGGGAGAAGGTGCTGGCCAGGCAGAACCGCGCGTCGAAGCGGGCCGAGGCGGCGAAGTCGCTGGAGAAGCTGCGCAAGGGCGACGTCATCCAGGTGCCCGCGGGCCGCCGCTCCGGGCTGGCCGTGGTCATCGACCCGGGCCTGGAGCCGATGGGGGAGCCGCGCCCGCTGGTGGTCACCGACGACCGCTGGTCCGGCCGGTTGTCCGTCGCCGACTTCACCTCCCCGGTGGAGGCGCTGGGCCGGATGCGGCTGCCCAAGCACGTGGACACCCGGTCGCCGAAGTCGCGCCGCGACCTGGCCTCCAGCCTGCGGGACACCGGGATCTCGGTGGGCGGCGGGCGCGGCGGGCGCCGCTCCGACGTCGGGGACGACGCCGAACTGGCCAGCCTGCGCCGCGCGCTGAAGGCGCACCCGTGCCACGGCTGCGACGAGCGGGAGAAGCACGCCCGCTGGGCCGAGCGGTACGAGCGGCTGCGGTCCGAGACCGAGCACCTGCGGCGCAAGGTCTCCACCACCACGCATTCGCTGGCGCGCGCGTTCGACCGGATCATCGGCCTGCTCGCCGAACGGGACTACGTCACGCCGGACGACCCGGAGCAGCCGGTCACCGAGAACGGCAGGCGGCTCACCCGGCTCTACAGCGAATCGGACCTGCTGGCCGCGGAATGCCTGCGCGCCGGGATCTGGCGGTCCTTGCAGCCGGCGGAACTCGCGGCCGTGGTGTCCGCGCTGGTCTACGAGTCCCGCCGGGAGGGCGCGGTCTCGCCGCCGGTGCCGTCCGGGGCGGTCGCCGACGTGCTGGACAAGACCTGGGACGTGTGGGGCGAGCTGGAGGAGGACGAGCGCAGGCACAAGCTCGACCGCACCCGGGAACCCGACGCCGGGTTCGCGTGGCCGGTGTACCGGTGGGCGCGCGGCGAGTCGCTGGAGCGGGTGCTCACCGCCGCCGAATCCACCGGTCACGAGCTGTCCGCGGGCGACTTCGTGCGCTGGTGCCGCCAGGTGGTGGACCTGCTCGACCAGATCCGCGACGTCACCGGCAAGTCCGATCCGGTGGGTTCGGCGGCGGCGAAGGCCGTCACCGCGATCCGCCGCGGGGTGGTCGCCGCGGGCGCCGTGTGATCGGCCGCCGCGCCCGGATCGGTTGCGGCGGCGGCTGATCGCCGTCGGCCGCGCGACCCGGCGGGGTCATGGCGCGATGGCGCGCTGTGATTGGATTCGGGGGTGCGGTGCGTCGGGGGTCGCGCGCCGCGCCGGAACTTTCAGCTTTCCCGGAGGTACTGGATGAGCGGCCCCAACGGCCCGTCCCAGCAGGGCGGTCGGCCGGCGCAAGGGCACCCCGGTTCCGCGGCCGGTGCCGGTCAGCGGACCAACCCGGGTCTGCCGGTTCCCGGGCGCCGTCCCGGGCGACCGGGCCAGGGCAGGACCGGCCAGGGCGGCGCGGAGCAGCAGGGCAGGGCGACGCAGCCGGGGCAGACCCAGCCGGGTCACACCCAGCCGGGCCACACCCAACCGGGTCAGGCGCAGCCGGGCCACACCCAGCCCGGCCAAGCCCAGCCCGGCCAAGCCCAATCCGGCCAGACTCAGCCCGGCCAGACGCAGCAGACCCAGACCCAGCCGGGGCTTTCCCACCCGGGGCAGGCCCAGCCCGGTCACTCCCACCCCGGCCGGACCCAGCAGACCGGCCAGCACCCGCCGCGCCCGGACCAGCAATCCCGCCCGCGGCAAGGGGAATCCGGTGCGCAGCAACCGGGACCGGACCGCAGGCCCGGCGCCGCGAACCCGGGGCAGCAGCACCGCACCGGCGACGCCGGCGGGCGTCCGCGGGCCACCGGCGCGGAATCCACCCACCCGAACCTGCCGCCGATCGTCGTCGGCCCGCCCGGCCGCGGCTCCGCTCCGCCGCCCGCGCCGCGCACGAGGTCGAAGGTGCCGTGGGTGTTCGGCGGCGCGGTCCTGGTGACCGTCGCCGGGTCGCTGGCCGTCGTCGGCTTCGTGCACCCCGGCGTGCTGGTGCACGACCGCTTCGACCCGGAGAGCGTGCAGCAGGGCGTGGCGCAGACGCTGCGCGACTCCTACCACCTCGGCACCGTCGAATCGGTGAGCTGCCCGGCCGAGCAGCAGGTGGTGCCGGGCAACCGGTTCGACTGCCAGGTGACGCTCGGCGGCGGGACGAAGCCGGTGTCGGTGACCGTCCGGGACGCGAGCGGCACCTACGAGGTCGGCTACCCGCGGTAGGGGAGCCGGGAATTCGCTCGACGCGCGGCCCGGCACTGGGCAGGATGCAGGCGTGACCGACGTCGACGTGCGGCCGCTGGCCGAATCCGAGTACCGCCCGAGCTTCGACCTGTTCCTGGCCTCGCTGCACGAACCGCAGCGCCCCGGGGACGAGCGCTGGCAGCGCTCGTCGACCAGGTACGAGCCGGGCCGGGTGTTCGGCGCGTTCCTCGACGGCGAGCTCGCCGGTACCGCCCTGTCGATGACCTCGGCCCTGGAGGTGCCCGGCGGCGCGGTGCTGCCCGCCGCCGCGGTCACCGGGGTGGGGGTGCGCGCGGACCGCACCCGGCGCGGCCTGCTGCGGGGGCTGATGCGCGCGCAGCTGACCGAGCTGCGGGAGCGCGGTGAGCCGCTGGCGGTGCTGCACGCCTCCGAGACGCGGATCTACCCGCGCTTCGGCTACGGCCTCGGAACCCGGTCGCAACGGGTGCAGGTGGCCCGCACGCACGCCGAGCTGCGCCCGGACGCGCCGATCGGCGGGCAGGTGCGGCTGGTCGACGGGCCCGCGGCGGAGAAGCTGCTGCCCGAGCTGTACTCCCGCATCGCCGCGGGCAGGCCCGGCCTCATCGCCCGCGGCGAGGGCTGGTGGACCACCCGGCTGGCCGGGACGGTGGAGAACGGGGGAGCGCTGCGGGTCGCGGTGCACTCCGACGACTCCGGCACCGACGACGGGTTCGCGCTCTGGGAGCCGTCGAAGACCGACCACCACTTCGGCGACGGGTCGATCCGCATCCTGGTGAGCGACATGCACGGCGCGGACGACGCGGCCACCGCTTCGCTGTGGCGGTTCCTGCTGGGCCTGGACCTGGCGACCTCGGTGATCGCCGTGGACCGCCCGCTGGACGAGCCGCTGCCGTGGTGGCTCGCGGACCGGCGCGGTTGCGGCGTGGACCGCGTCGACGACGACCTGTGGGTGCGGCTGGTGGACGTGCCCGCGGCGCTGGCCGCGCGGTCCTACGGCGCGGCCGAGCCCGTCGTCGTCGAGGTGCGGGACCCGTTCCTGCCGCAGAACTCGGGCCGCTACCGGATCGGGCCGGGTGGCGCGGAACCGGTCGCGGACGCGCCGCAGCTGGGCCTGGACGTGGACGTGCTGGGTTCGCTGTACCTGGGCGACGTCCGGCCGAGCACCCTCGCCGCGGCGAACCGCGTCGAGGTCCACGAGCCGTCGGCGCTCGCCGCCGCCGACCGCCTCTTCGCCGCTGCGCGCCCGCCGTGGTGCGGCACCCAGTTCTGACCGGGACGGTCGAGCGGCACCGGGTCAGAGCGCGGCGATGAGCCGGTCCAAGGGCCCGCCGAGGCCCCACCGGGTGCCGAGCTCGGCCAACCGGTCCGGGTCGGCCGGCGCGGCGGGAGCGGTGTCCGGCCGGTCCAGCACCACGGGCGCGTCCCGCACGACCCGCACCACGGCGGGCGCGGCGGCGAGGTAGTCGGCGGCGTCGGCGAGCTTGCCGCGCACCCGCGGCGTGAGCCGCCGATCGCCCTGCTCGGAAGCGGCCAGCAGCGCCGCCAGCGAACCGAACTCGGTGATCAGCTTCGCGGCCGTCTTCTCCCCGATGCCGGCCACCCCGGGCAGCCCGTCCGAGGGGTCGCCGCGCAGCACGGCCATCTCCGCGTACGCCTCGCCCGCGCGAGCGGGGTCCAGCGCGTAGCGCTCGGCGAGTTCGTCCGGGCCGAAGTCCTGCGCCTTCGCCAACCCGGCCCCGACGTAGCGGACGCGCACCGGTGTCGGTGCCCGGCGCACCAGCTGGAACAGGTCGCGGTCGCCGGTGACGACCTCCACCGGGTCGGTGGTCTCGCGTTCGGCGAGGACGCCGATCACGTCGTCGGCCTCGTAGCCCTCGGCCTCCGCGGTGGCCACGCCGAGCGCGTCCAGCACGTCCAGGATGATCGGGATCTGCGGGCCGAGGGTGTCCGGCACCTCTTCGGCGTCCGGGTCCGCCTCGGCGACCCGGTGCGCCTTGTAGGACGGCAGCGCGTCCACCCGGAACTGCGGCCGCCAGTCGTTGTCCAGGCAGGCCACCACGCGGGTCGGCCGCCGTTCGCCGATGAGCTTCGCGAGCATGTCGCAGAACCCGCGCACCGAGTTCACCGGCGTCCCGTCCGGGGCGGTCAGCGATTCGGGCAGCGCGTAGTAGGAGCGGAACCACAACCCGGCGGAGTCGATCAGCATCACAGAACCCGTCACGGCGCACACTCTGTCACGACCGGCCGACGCCGTCCGGCGGAGCGGGGCCGATCCGGGTTCCGCAGGGCTGTCAGATCACTGTCACCAGGCCGCTCGGGGGACGTCCTACAGTCGCAGCAGCCCGGTGCGCACGCGCCGCGCACCGCGGCTTCCCGGTCCTCGTGGCCGGGGTGCGGAGCGGCCCGTCGCCGACCCCCGACCGGTGGGCGGGCCGTTCCGGCCGGGCACGTCGGTCCTCCCCGGGGCGTCGCAGCCCGGCCGGGCGCGGCGGGCCGGGCGGGTCAGCGGCGTCCCGCCCGGTTCCGGCCCGCGGACCGCGGTGCTGATCTTCGGCCCGCGCACCGCCGGAGGAGCGCGGCGCCCGGCGGTTAGGCTAGGTGGCCATGGCCACTGACTCGCTCAAGCAGGATCCCGCGGTGCTCTCCGCCCGGCTCCGCCGCGCCGCGGAGACGGCGGCGCACGCCGACCTGGACGCCCTGCTGATCACCCCCGGTTCGGACTTGCGGTACCTGCTCGGTGCCCGCGGTGAGTCCTTCGAGCGGCTCAGCACCTTGGTGCTGCCCGCCGCCGGCGGTGCCGCCCCGGTGCTGGTGCTGCCGAAGCTGGAGGCTCCCGGTTACGCGGACGTCCCGGCCGACGAGCTCGGCATCGAGGTCGTGACCTGGGTGGACGGCGAGGACCCGCACGCGCTGGTCGCGGACCTGCTGCGCCGCGGCGGTCGCGCCCCGTCCCGGCTGGGCGTCGCCGACGTGATGCCGGCGCTGCACTGCCTGCCGCTGCGCTCGGCGACGGGTGCCGAGCAGGTGCTGGCCGGTTCGGTGCTGCGCGAGCTGCGGATGCGCAAGGACGCCGCCGAGATCGACGCGTTGCGCGCGGCGGGCGCCGCGATCGACCGGGTGCACGCGCGGATGGGCGAGTTCCTCACCGCCGGGCGCACCGAGGCGCAGGTGGGCGCGGACATCGCCGCGGCCATCGTCGAGGAGGGGCACACCGAGGCGGAGTTCGTCATCGTCGGTTCCGCCGCGAACGGTGCCAGCCCGCACCACGCGCTGTCGGACCGGGTGATCGAGGCCGGGGACGTGGTGGTGGTGGACATCGGCGGTCCGATCGCCTCCGGCTACAACTCGGACTGCACCCGCACCTACGCGGTGGGCGAGCCGGCCCAGCCGGACGTGCTGGAGACCTACGCGGTGCTGCAGGCGGCGCAGGACGCGGCGGTGCGGGCGGTGCGCCCCGGAGCCACCGCCGAGTCGATCGACGCCGCGGCGCGGGAACCGATCGCGGCGGCCGGTTTCGGCGAGCAGTTCATCCACCGCACCGGGCACGGCATCGGCCTGGACGTGCACGAGGAGCCCTACATCGTCGGCGGCAACGCGCTGGAGCTGGAGCCGGGCATGGCGTTCAGCATCGAACCGGGCATCTACCACGCGGGCCGGTGGGGCGCCCGCATCGAGGACATCGTGGTGGTCACCGAGGACGGGGTGCTGAGCGTGAACTCGCAGCCGCACGACCTGGTGGTGCTGCCGGCGTGAGCGACCGGAACACGGGCGAACTGGAAGCGACGGACCGCGCGATCCTGCGGGAGCTGGCGCACGACGGCCGG
This sequence comes from Saccharopolyspora gregorii, assembly GCF_024734405.1. Taxonomy (NCBI): domain Bacteria; kingdom Bacillati; phylum Actinomycetota; class Actinomycetes; order Pseudonocardiales; family Pseudonocardiaceae; genus Saccharopolyspora; species Saccharopolyspora gregorii. The sequence continues at coordinate 2,208,554 of NZ_CP059556.1, forward strand.
TGCAGCTTCACCGATCTGGCCGAGCGCGTCGGGTTGAGCGTGTCGGCGGTGCACCAGCGGGTGCGGCGGCTGGAGCAGCGCGGCGCGCTGCAGGGCTACGTGGCCAAAGTGGACGGTGACCAGATCGGGTTGCCGCTGACGGCGTTCATCTCGTTGACGCCGATCGATCCGGCCGCGCCGGACGACTACCCGCAGCGGCTGGAGCACCTGCCGGAGATCGAGTCGTGCTACTCGGTGGCGGGCGACGAGTCCTACATCCTGCAGGTGCGGGTGGCCTCGCCGCTGGGCTTGGAGGAGCTGCTGCGGCAGATCCGGGAGGCGGCGAAGGTGTCGACGCGGACGACGGTGGTGCTGTCCACCCCGTACGAGCACCGGCCGCCGCAGATCTAGCCCTCGACGTGCTCGCGTGGCGGTGCCGATCCGTTCGGCACCGCCACGTTCGCTTTCCGGGGGTCGCCGATTCGCGTGGTGCAGTGATGCGAGTGCGCGGTGAATCGTGCGGCAAGGGCGATGAAACTCGCATTTGGCCGGAAAGTTTTCATGACTCGAACAAATATCAGCATTCGTGAGAAACGTTCCTGAATCGGTCGTGCCGCGTCCCGATCCCGCCCCGCGGATGTGAATTCCGACCGCACTGCGCTGCGGAAACGTTCTCCTCGCGCATCGGGGTCTTGCGGTCGCGCAGTTCCCCGGTTTTGAATGGCCGCCCTAGCGCGCTGGACCGGTGGGGCCCCGAAACCCATTCCGGTCGCCTTGCGGCATCATGACCTCTCCGCGCATCGGAATGGTCCAGTGCGACGACCCGACGCGAGCGGGGCGCGGTATCGGCAACCTGATTGGGTGGCATGAGATTCACGGAGATCGCGGACTACAGCGTCCGGCCGGGCGAGGCGGCGCAGTGGAGCGTGTCCCCCGCGGAAGGGGCGGAACCCGTGCCCGACCCCCGCCCGCCGTCGCACCTGCAACAGGCCCACGTGCGGGCCCGGGCCGAGCGGGGCGCGGCGAGCGACCCGAGCTGGCTGGCGATCGGCTTCGACCTGGACGGCCCGCTGGACGAGCCGGCCTGGCGCGCGGCGCTGCTGCGGTGGGTCGACCGGCACGAGACCCTGCGCAGCGCCCTGCGCTCGGACGGCGGCGAGGTCCGGCGCCGCACCTGGGCCCCCGGTCGATCGGTGATCTCCCGCGACGGGCTGGGTACCTTCCGGGAACCGGCGGAGATCTCCGACGCGTTGCGCGAGCTGTTCAACGCGCGCACCGACCCGACGAGCTGGCCCTCGTACGTGTTCGCGACCGTCACCCGCGCCGACTCGTGCACGGTGTGCCTCGCGTTCGACCACGGCAACGTGGACGGCTACTCGATCCTGCTGGTGCTGCAGGAGGTCCGCGAGCTCTACCTCGCCGCCCGCGCCGGTCGCCCCGCCGACCTGCCCGCCGCGGAGGAGGTCGGCAGCTACGTCGACTTCTGCGCCCGGGAGCGGGAGTACACCGACGGTTTCGAGCGCTCCGACGAACCGGTCGAGCGGTGGGCCGAGTTCCTCGCCGACTGCGGCGGTGCGCCGCCCGGGTTCCCGCTGCCCGCGGGTGCGCCGTCCGCCGAGCCGAGGTCGCGCCAGCACGGCCTCTGCGAGTGGCTGGTGGACGCGGACGGCGCCACCGCCTTCGAGGTGGCGTGCCGCCGCAACGGGGGCAGCGCGTTCTCCGGGGCGCTGGCGGCGCTGGCGCTGGCCGCGGCCCGGCCGGGCGCCCCCGACGCGCCGGAGCAGTTCCGCGCGTTGCTGCTGCTGCACACCAGGTCCGCCCGCCGGTGGGCGCGGTCGCTGGGCTGGTTCGTCGGCCTCGCCCCGGTGGCGCTGCCGCTGCCGGTGGGGGTGGTCGCCGCGGGTGCCGCCGGGGTGCCGGACGGCGTGGACCTGCTGGACCTGCTGCCGGGGGCCGGGGCGGCGCTGCGGCGGGCGAAGCCGCTGTCGACGGTGCCCGTGCCGAAGGTGGCGGAGCTGCTGGGCGTCGAGCTGCCGCCGCGGTTCGTGGTGTCCTACATGGACTTGCGCTCCAGCCCAGGGGCGCGGTGCTGGGCCGAGTCGAAGGCGCGGGCGCTGCACGCGCCGGCCAGCTCCGCCGACGAGGTCTACCTCTGGGTGATGCGCAGCGAGGAGGGGATCTACGTGACGAGCAGGTTCCCCGGTGCGGCGCGGACGGATGCCGCGGTGCGCGAGTACGTCGAGCGGATCCGGTACCTGGTGCGCGCGGCGGCCTCGGCGGCGGATCCGGAGCTGCTGCCCGAGTTCGCGCCACTGTGGACGGACGTCGAACTCCATGATCAAGTAGGGTCCGGTGCGCGCACGCCGGTCGGTGCCGGTTCGCGGCGCGCCGGGCCGGACCACGACGTGGTGCTGAAGGGAACTCGCCCATGAGGATGACCGCACTCCGCGAGTACGAGCCCGCTCCGGGCAGGCTCGTCGAATGGCACCCGACGGAGTCCACTTCGGACTCGTTGGGCGAGGCCCGGGAGCATCCGGCGCCACCGTCCTCGTTCCAGGAGAACCACCTCCGCCGCGCGCTGGCCAACGACGCCGCGGGCGCGGTGCACTCGCCGTGGCTGGCCACCGCGTTCGACCTGCCGGGTGAGCTGGACCCGGTGGCGATGGCCGGTGCCTGGCAGCGCTGGGTGCGCAGGCATGCCACCTTGCTGACCTGGTTCGAGAACACCGGCGACGAGCTGCGCCGCTGCGCGCTGGACGCCGCGGACGTGGCGTTCGCGCCCGTCGAGGTCGGCGAGTACGGCAGCGGTGCCGACATCCGGGACCACCTGCTGCACCGGTTCGCCACCGCCACCAGCGCGCTGAGCTGGCCGCCGTTCGTGCTCGGCGGGGTGCTGCGGCCGGAGTCCTCCACCGTGTTCTTCGCCGTCGACCACGCGCACACCGACGGCTACTCGATCTTCCTGGTGTTCGACGAGCTGCGCCGCCTCTACTGGGAGCAGATCACGGGCGAACCGGCAGAGCTCCCGGAGGTCGGCGACCACGCCGACTTCGCCGCGCTGGAGCGCGACCGCGAGATCGGTGCCGAGGAGCAGGCCGCGGCCGTGCGGACCTGGAGCGAGTTCTGGCTGGAGGGCGGCAGCAGGCCGCCGTCGTTCCCGCTGCCGCTGGGGCTCGGCGACGAACCGCGCGGCAAGCTGCTCACCGAGCGCGAGCTGTTCGACGCCGCGCAGGCCACCGCGTTCGGCAAGCGCTGCCGGGAGCACCGCGGCAGCTTCCCGGCCGGGGTCTTCGCGGCGCTCGCGATCGCCGCCGCCGAGCTGGCAGGCGCGGAGTCGTACCGCACGCTGACTCCGGTGCAGACCCGCGACGAGCCGCGGTGGGCCGCCGCGCAGGGCTGGTTCGTGAACCTGGTGCCGCTGCACTTCTCGCTGGCCGGGCTGCGCACCTTCGGCGAGGTGCTCGCCGCCGCCGACGAGGCGTTCGTCCGGGCCCGTGCGATCGCGGGCGTGCCGGTGGTGAAGTTGGTGGAGATGCTGGGGTCGCGGCTGCGGCTGCAGGAGGACGCGCGCACCGTGCTGCCGATCGTGTCGTTCATCGACCTGCGCCGCGTCCGCGGCTCCGAGCTGTGGGAGGCGGCGGGCGCGCGAGTGCTCAGCGGTCCGGGGGAGGGTTTCGACGTGCCGATGTGGATCAACCGGTTGCGCGGGCTGACCTACTTGAAGGCCAGCTACCCGGACACCCCGGTCGCGGCGGAGAACGTGGCCCGCTACCTGGACCGCGTGCAGGCCGTGCTGCACCGGGTCCTCGCCGAGGGCGACCACGAGTTCCGCGGCGCCGCGCCGCTCGCGGCCGTGGAGTGATCGGCGGTGCACGTCACGACGACCAGCGCGTTCGACCCGCCGCCCGGCGAGGTCGTGGAGTGGACCGCGTTCCCGTTGCCGGGCCACGAGTTCGCGCCCAGCGAGGTGCCGCCCTCGCTGAACCAGCGCTTCCACCTGGACGGGGTCCGGGCGGGCGGGGCGCCGCAGTGGCTGGCCGTCGCGTTCGACCTGCCGGGGGAGCCCGACACCGCGGCGCTGGAGGTGGCGTTCGGGCGCTGGGTCCGGCGGCATCCCGGGTTGCTGAGCCGGTTCGCCGAGCACGGCGGTGAGTTCCACCGCGCGGTGCTCGCCCCCGATGCGGTGGCGCTGCGGCGGCGCGAGGCGGGTGCGTTCCCGAGTTCGGCGGCGGTGCGCGCGCACCTGGCGCGGCGGTTCGCCGAGCGGTGCCACCCGCTGCGGTGGCCGCCGTTCCTGCTGGGCGCGATCCGGCACGAGCGGGGGATGACCGCGTTCGCCGCGTTCGACCACTCCTGCGCGGACGCCCAGTCGATGGCAGTGGTCGCGCACGAGGTCCAGGTGCTGCACCGCGCCGCGGTCCGCGGCGAGCAGGCGGCGCTGCCCGCGGTCGGCGACTTCGTGGACCACTGCGCGGCGGAGCACGCGGCGGTCACCGCGGCCCGGGTCGGCGCGGTGCGCACCGCACCCGGGCCGGAGTGGGACGCGCCCGGCCCGGAGGTGCTGGACGCACCGCCGGCCCCCGAGGTCGAACATCCGGCGGTGACCTACTGGCGGGATTTCCTGCTGGAGCGCGGTGGCACGACGCCCGGCTTCCCGCTGGAGCTCGGGGTGCGGCCGGGCGAGCCGGTGCCGCAGCGCTCGACGACGGGCCGGCTGCTGGACGCGGAGTGCGCGGACGCGTTCGACGCGGCCTGCCGGTCGGCGGCGGGCAGCGCCTTCACCGGGCTGCTGGCCGCCGCCGGGCTGGCGCTGCGCGAGCTGGGCGCCGCGGACCGGATCGGGCTGCTCGTCCCGCTGCACACCCGCCACGAACCGCGGTGGCGGCACGCGGTCGGCTGGTTCACCACGAACGCGCCGATCGCGTTCAACGTGGTGGAGGGCCGGTTCGCGGAGACCCACACGCACGCGAAGGTCGCGTTCCGGGAGGCGTTGGGCACGCTGGGGGTGCCGCTGCCGAACGTGCTGGCCGCGGTCGCCGAGGACTACCGGCGGGAGCGCCGCGACGTCTTCATGCTGTCCTACGTGGACTACCGGGCGATGCCGGTGTCGCTGGAGTTCCCGGAATCCCGGCCGCGGCACATCAGCAGCGAGACGGTGGCCGACGACGTGCAGCTGTGGGTCTCGCGCACCGACGACGGGTTGTTCCTGCGCGCCCGCTTCCCCGGGACGCCGGCGGCGGAGGCGGCGGTGCGCGGGTTCCGCGCCCGGCTCGTCGCGGTCCTCACCGCGGCGGCGCGGCGCCCGGTCGCGGTCAGGGCAGGTTGAGCAGCACGATCCCGGCGAGCACGACGGCGCTCGCGAGCACGCGCCCCCGGCCGAGGCGTTCGCGGAACAGCACCGCCCCGATCAGCGCGCCGAACACGATGCTGGTCTCGCGCAGCGCGGCGATGGGCGCGAGCGCGCCGCGGGTCTGCGCCCACAGCACGATGCCGTAGGCGGCCAGCGACAGCACCCCGCCGAGCAGCGCGCCGCCGGATGCGGACCGCAGCTGGGCGGGCAGCGCCCGGCCGCGCACCGCCAGCGCCAGCGGTGGCAGCGCGAGCCCTTGCAGCAGGAACAGCCAGGCGGCGTAGGTGAGCACGTCGGTACGGTGCACGCCGACGCCGTCGAGCACGGTGTAGAGCGCGATCACCAGCCCGGTGCCGAACGCGGCGGCCAGCGCCGGGAACCGCGCGGCGGTGGGCCGCCCGCCGACGAGCACCAGGCTGGTCAGCCCGGCCGAGATCACCAGCACCCCGGCGAGCTCGGGCACCGAGATCCGCTGTCCGAGCAGCGCGGCGGAGGTCAGCGCCACCACCCACGGCGCGGTGCCGCGCGCGAGCGGGTAGACCTGGCCGAACTGGCCGAGGCGGTAGCTGAGCATCAGCCCCACCTGGTAGAGCACGTGCGCCGCGGCGGAGGCGAGCACGTACGGCCACGCGGCGGCCGTGGGGAACCCGGTGACCAGGGCGGCGGCGCCGCCGATCGCGGCGTAGACCAGCGACATGAGGGTGAATCCGGCGAGCCGGTCGTCCATGCCGTGCGCGAGGGCGTTCCAGGTGGCGTGCAGCAGCGCCGCGCCGAGCACGGCGAGCACCACGTCGACGCCGATGGCCGCCTCCCTGAATCGGACCGCGTCCCGATCCTGCCCCGCCCGCGGCCCGTCGCGCTCGCGCGGCCGGAGCAGTCGGCTCGTCCGTCCGGAGCGGCCCGCGGGCGGATCGTCCGTTCCGTCCGATGTGGTCGTCCGGAGTGGCCGGTCTGCCGCGGGTTCCGGACGCGACCGGGGTGCCGGGCGATCCCGGAGTGACCGGCGCCCCGGGCTCCCGGAGCACCGGTCGCCGTGCGGCTCCGCAGCGCCCGGGTCGCCGGGTTCCCCGAAGCCGCCGGGCCGCCCCTCACGTGAACGGCCCGTCCGCCCGGTCCCACCGGTCGAACGGGCCGTTGCTCCCGGGGAGCGTCAGGACAGGGTGGCTTCCAGGGTGATGGTGGTGCCGGTCAGGGCGGCGGAGACCGGGCAGATCTCCTTGGCCTTCTGCGCGGCCTGCTGGAAGGTGGCGTCGTCGGCGCCGGGCACGGTCGCCTGCACGGTCAGCGCGATGCCGGTGATGGCGAAGCCGCCGCCGGACTTGCCGAGGGTGACCTCGGCGCTGGTGTCGATCCGTTCCGGGGTGAGGCCGGCTTCGCTGAGCAACCCGGACAGCTGCATGCTGAAGCAGGACGAGTGCGCGGCGGCGATGAGCTCTTCGGGGCTGGTCTGCCCGGCCGGGTCCTCGGCGCGGGTCGCGAACGACACGGGGAACTGCCCCGCGTTCGAGGAGTCCAGGGTGACGAGGCCCGAACCCGAGCCCAGGTCGCCGGTCCAGCTAGTCGTGGCGTTGCGGTCGGCCATGACCTCTCCTTCTGCGTCGGTGTCGTCGGGTGCGCGCGGTGGCGCACCCGGGATCAAGAACGTCCCGACCTTCGCAGAGCTTCCACTCCCACGCCGTGCGGAATCCCACCCACCCCCCGACCGGCCCCCACCCACCCCGGCTCCGAACTTCTTCCGGGGACGTCCACGTGGACGTGCATCAGAAATCGCGGCCGCACCGAAAAGCGGGCAGCGAGGAAGCCGCTGAGGTTCCGCTACCCGACCCGCCCCGCAATGAAAAGACGCTCGTCAGTCCCCGTCCAGCGTGGTGGTGAGGCTGTGCACCAGGAGGGGGAGCGTCCGCATCACCTTCTCGCGCACGCTGCGGTCGGGGTCCTCGTCCCCGGCGAGGATCGCCTCCTGCATGGCCGAGTCGAACTGGTCGACCAGCAGCCGGGTGAGGTCGAGCGCGTCGATCCGGAAGCGGACGCCGACGGCCCGCACCGCGGTGTCGATCATCGTGGCGAGCTCGCGCTGGAAGGACTGCGCGGCGGCCAGGAACCGCGGGGCCACGTCCGGGTCGCGCAGCGCCAGCAGCCGGAACTCGCTCTGCATCAGGCACCACTGCCGGATGTCCGGCTGGAACGACATGACGTCGGCGATGATGCCTTCGATGTGGGCGGGCGCCGGTTTGCCGCCGGTCTCCCCGAGCGGCGCCACCAGCCGGGAGAAGTGTTCGCGCAGCGTCTCCAGCCGGGCCCGGTTCTCCCGCTCGGTGAGCGCGAAGAACAGCTCCTCCTTGCTGCCGAAGTTGGAGTAGAACGCGCCGCGGGTGAAGCCCGCGTCGTCGGCGATGGCCTCGATGGAGGCGCCGTTGATGCCGTGCTCGCTGAACTGCCGGTAGGCGGCGTCCAGCAGCCGTTCCCGGGTCCGGGCGCGCCGGGCGGTCTCGCGCGCGGGCGCGTCCGCGCGCCCCTCGGGTGCGACGAGCTTGTTCGCGCTCATCACGAACCTTCCTTCCTGCGGTGTGCACCTGCGGATTTCCCGCCGATCGCGGCCCGCGTGGAACCGTCCCATCGTATCCGATACGCTCATGTATCGGATACAGCGTTGTATCCACTTCCCCTGATCTGGTGATCCGCCGTCCGGCGAGAACCTTCCCGGCGACAGGAGTGTGGCGTGTCCTCGTTCCTCTACACACTGGGGCGGAGGGCCTACGCGGCCCGCAAGACCGTCCTCGTGATCTGGCTCCTCGTGCTCGTCGTGACCGGCGGCGCGGCCGGTCTCCTGTTCAAAGGAATGGACAACAACGTCACGATCCCCGGCACCGAGGCGCAGAACGCCCTCGACCGGCTGTCGGTGACCTTCCCGCAGACCAGCGGCGCCTCCGCGCAGATCATCGTGGTCGCCGACGACGTGCGCGCCCCGGCCGTGCAGCGCGAGGTCGAGCGGTCCGTGGACGAGCTCGAAGGCATGGACGAGGCCGCCTCCATCGTCTCGCCCTACAACGCGGACCTCGGCGGATCGATCAGCGAGGACGGCGAAGCCGCCCTGATCATGATCCAGCTGGAGGGGCAGACCATGGAGATCGGTCAGCCCACCAAGGACCACATCGCCCAGATCACCGCCGACCTCCAGCAGCGGCTCCCGGAGGGCTCCCAGTCCTCCTACGGCGGGCCGCTGTTCGCGCAGAGCTTCCCCGGCATCAGCATCGTCGAAGCGCTCGGCCTGGTGATCGCCATCGTGGTGCTGATGATCACGCTGGGCTCGTTCCTCGCCGCGGGCATGCCGCTGGTGAACGCGCTGATCGGCGTCGGCGTCTCCACCGCGCTCATCCTCGTCTCGACCGCGTTCGGCTCCGTCACCGCGACCACGCCGCTGCTGTCGCTGATGCTCGGCCTCGCCGTCGGCATCGACTACGCGCTGTTCATCGTCTCCCGGCACCAGCAGGAACTCGCCCAGGGCGTGTCGCCGCAGGAGGCCGCGGCGCGGTCCACCGCCACCGCGGGCTCCGCGGTGATCTTCGCCGGGCTGACCGTGGTGATCGCGCTCGTCGGCCTCGGCGTCGCGGGCATCCCGTTCCTCACCACGATGGGCGTCGCCGGTGCCGTCGCCGTCGCCATCGCCGTGCTCGTCTCGCTCACCCTCATCCCGGCGCTGCTCGGCTTCGCCGGGGCCCGGCTCACCCCGCGGTCGGCGAGGGCGGGCAAGCGCGCCCGCGCCGACCGCGCCAAGCCGCCGGTGGGCGAGCGGTTCTTCGCCGGCTGGGTCCGCGCCGCGACCCGCTTCCCGATCGTCACCGTGCTCATCGTCGTCGGCGTCCTCGGCATCGCGACCGTGCCCGCCGCCGGGCTCCGCCTCGGGCTCCCCGACGCGGGCGCGCTGCCGCACGGCGACCCGGCGCGGGTCACCTACGACCTCACCGACGAGCACTTCCCGCAGGGCTTCAACGGGCCGCTGATCGTCACCGGCAGCATCGTCACCAGCGAAGACCCGCTCGGCCTGATGAACGACCTCAAGGCCGAGATCGAACGGCTGCCCGGCGTCGCCGACGTGCCGATGGCCGTGCCGAACCCGACCGCGGACACCGGCATCGTGCAGGTGATCCCGGAGGGCGCCCCGGACTCGCAGCAGACCAAGGACCTCGTCGAGGAGATCCGCTCGCTGCGCGGGCACTTCCAGGAGGCCTACGGCATCGACATCTCCGTCACCGGCTTCACCGCCGTCGGCATCGACGTCTCCGACAAGCTCGGTGAGGCGCTGCTGCCGTTCGGCGTCGTCGTGGTCGGGTTGTCGCTGGTGCTGCTGACGATGGTGTTCCGCTCCATCGCCGTGCCGATCAAGGCGACGCTGGGCTACCTGCTCAGCATCGGCGCCTCGATGGGCATCGTGACGCTGATCTTCCAGGACGGCTGGGGCGCCGAGGCGCTCAACGTCGCCCGCACCGGGCCGGTGATCAGCTTCATGCCGATCGTGCTGATGGGCATCCTGTTCGGCCTCGCCATGGACTACGAGGTCTTCCTGGTGTCCCGGATGCGCGAGGAGTACGTGCACACCAAGGACGCCCAGGCCGCGATCCACACCGGCTTCGTCTCCTCCGGCAAGGTCGTCACCGCGGCCGCGGTGATCATGTTCGCGGTGTTCGCCGCGTTCGTCCCCGACGGCGACGCCAACCTCAAGCCCATCGCGCTGGGGCTCGCGGTCGGCGTGTTCGTCGACGCGTTCATCGTGCGCATGACGCTGGTGCCCGCGGTGCTCGCGCTGCTCGGCGAGAAGGCGTGGTGGATGCCGCGGAAGCTGGACCGGGTGCTGCCCGCCTTCGACGTCGAAGGGGAGAACCTGCGCGAGGAGATCGAGCTCGCCGACTGGCCGCGCCCCGGTTCGAACGAGGCCATCGCCTGCGCCGGGCTGCGGCTCGACGACCCGTCCACCGGCGCACCCGTCTACCGGGACGTGGGCTTCCTGGTGGAGCGCGGCGGCACCCACGTGGTGCGCGGCGTGCACGAATCCGCGATCACCGCGGTGCTGCTGACGCTGTCCGGCAGGCTCCAGCCCGACTCCGGGCGGCTCAAGGTCCTCGGCTACGTGCTCCCCGCCCGCGGCTCGGCCGTGCGGTCCCGGGTCGCCTACGTCGACGCCGGTGCGGGCGGCGCGGACGCGGTGCGGGCGGCGCTGCGCGAAGAACCGGAGGTCCTGGTGCTCGACCGCACCGACCGGGCCTCCGACCCCGGCGAGCGCGGCCGCATCCGCGAACTGCTCACCGGCGCCGGGACCACCGTCATCGCCGGCACCACCGGGCTGGCCGAGGCGCGCGACGTGCTGCCCGCCGGTGCCCCCGCCACCCTCACCGAACTGCGCGACGACGCCGCGATGCCCGACGTCCTCTCCGCCGCGATCCGCTAGAAAGCAGAGGTAATCAGACGATGGCGAAGCGCCGCTTGATCCTCCCCCTGATCGGCCTGCTGCTGGTACCGCTGGCGATCGCGGGCCTGCTGATCTGGTCGCTGGGCAAACCCGAGGACCGGTTGAAGGACGTCAAGGCCGCCGTCGTGAACAACGACGAACCGGTCGAGGTGAACGGCCAGCTCACCCCGCTCGGGCGGCAGCTGTCCGCGAAGCTCGTCGGCGGCGAGATCGAGAGCAACTACAGCTGGGAGTTCGCCACCCCGCAGACCGCCGCCGACGGCCTGGCGGACGGCAGCTACGCCGCGGTCGTGACGATCCCGGAGAACTTCTCCGCCGCCGCCACCTCCTTCTCCGGCGACCCGGCGCAGGCGAAGAAGGCCACCATCGACGTCAGCACCGGCGGCCGCAGCAAGTTCGCGGACGAGGCGATCAGCCGGGTCGTCACCAACACGGCCGCTGACCTGCTCGGCAGGCAGCTGACCACGACCTACCTGGACAACGTGTTCGTCGGGTTCAACACGCTCGGCGACAAGCTCGGCGAGGCCTCCGACGGGGCGACCTCGCTCGCCGACGGCGCGCAGCAGCTCGCGGGCGGCACCGACCAGCTCGCCGGTGGCGCCGACCAGCTCGCGGACGGTTCGCGGGCGCTCGCCGACGGCATCGGCGCGCTCGAAGGCGGCGCGCAGCAGCTCAAGACCGGGATGGGCGGGCTCGCCGACGGCATCGGCCAGCTCAAGGAGCAGACCGCGCAGCTGCCCGGCCAGGTCGGCCAGCTCGCCGACGTGTCCGCGCAGGAGGCCCAGGGCGTGCAGCAGCTCTCCGGTGGTCTCCAGGGCATGTCCGAAAGCCTCGCCGAGATGAGCAAGGAGTGCCCGCCCGGCACGCTGCCCATCTGTAACAAGATCGCCATCCAGGCGGCCACCGCGAAGGCGCTCGGCGACGGTGCCGGGCAGCTGCAGCAGGCCAGCACCGGCGTGTCCGGCGGGCTCGCCGCGCTCGCCGGGAAGACCCCCGAGTCCGGTGGCGGGCTCGTCGCCCTGTCCGGCGGCATCGACCAGCTCCACGACGGTGCCCAGCAGCTCGACGGCGGCGTGGGCCAGCTCGCCGACGGGATCTCGCAGACCGGGGGCGGTGCCGGGCAGCTCGCCGACGGCGCCGACCAGCTCGCCCAGGGCGTGCGCGGGCTCTCCGACGGCGCGCACCAGCTCGGCGACGGCACCGGGCAGCTGTCCTCCGGCCTCGACCAGGCCGTGGACCAGCTGCCCAGCTACCCCGACGGCGACCGCGACAAGCTCGCCAAGACCGTCGCCAACCCGATCACCACCGCGGAGGGCAGCAGCCTCGGGTTCGGTTCCTCCGGGATCGCGCTGTACGCGGTGCTGGCGCTGTGGGTCGGTGCGGTCGCCACGTTCCTGGTGCTGCGCGCGGTGCCGCGCCGGGCGCTGGAATCCACCCGGTCTTCGTTCTCGTTGGCGCTGCGGCAGTTCCGGCTGCCCGCGGTGGTCGGGCTCGCGCAGGGGCTGCTGGTCGCGGTCGTCGTCGGCATCGCGCAGGACCTGTCGGTGGGCGGCTGGTTCGGCTGCGCCGGTCTGGCGATGCTCACCGCCGTCGCGTTCACCGCGGTGAACCAGGCGCTGGCGGGCGCGCTGCGCGGCACCGGCCGGTTCCTGGCGATGCTCGTCGCGGTGGTGCTGCTGGCGACCGGGTTCATCACCGCGGTGCCCTCCGCGTTGAACTCGGTGCTCGCGGCGCTGCCGGTCGGGCCCGCGCAGGACGCGCTGCGTGCCGTGGTGGACGGCTCCGCGCCGGGCGGCGGCACCGTGGTGCTGCTGGTGATCTGGGGGCTCGCCGGTCTGGTGGTGACGTACCTGGCCGTCGAGCGCGGGCGCACCGTGCGGGCCACCCGGCTCACCGGGTTCACCGCGCGGACGGCGGAGGCGTGATCCGCTGAAGTCCACTGCGGACGTGTGGCGCGGTCCCTCCCGGGGCCGCGCCACACCTGTCCGGGGCGGGCGGACGAGTGACAGCACCGCGACGAGGAGTTAGGTTCGATCCCGTGACCACGACCGTGCCCACCTCGGACGGCGACCTCCGCGTCCACCTCGCGGCGCCCTACCCCTCGATCTCCGGGGCACCACCGTGGCCCGGCGTGGTCGTGGTGCACGACGCGTTCGGCATGACCGAGGACGCGCGGGCCATCACCGACCGGTTCGCCGCCGAGGGCTTCCTCGCCATCGCACCCGACCTCTACACCCGCGGCGGGTTCGCGCGCTGCGTGCGCACCGTCTTCCGCCAGCTCAGCACCGGCAGCGGCCAGGCCTTCGAGGACGTCGAAGCCGCCCGGCGCGCGCTCGCCGACCGCGAGGACTGCACCGGGAAGGTCGGCGTCGTCGGTTTCTGCATGGGCGGTGGCTTCGCGCTGCTCGCCGCGCCGCGCGGGTTCGACGCCGCCGCGCCCTACTACGGGCAGGTCCCGCACGACCGGTCCGTGCTCGACGGCGCCTGCCCCGTCGTGGCCAGCTTCGGCGGGAAGGACCGCGCGCTCCGGGGCGCGGCGGACCTGCTCGAATCGCACCTCACCGAGCTCGGCGTGCCGCACGACGTCGAGGAGTACCCCGACGCCGGGCACGGTTTCGCCAACAAGCTGAAGGTCGGCCCGTTCGGCCCGCTGCTGCGGGTCGCCGGCATCGGCTACGACCGGGAAGCCGACGAGGACGCGTGGCGCCGGGTCCTGTCGTTCTTCGCGGAGCACTTGGGACCGGAAGGGGAGCGGGGATGACCGACGAACTCCGGCCGCAGAAGCGCGGCCGCCGCATCGCCATGAGCCGCGAGGAGCTCGACGCGTTCCTCGCCGCCGAACGCACCTGCCGGGTCGCGACCATCGGGCCCGACGGACCGCACGCCACGCCGCTCTGGTTCGGCTGGGACGGTTCCGCGCTGTGGCTGAACTCCCTCACCCGCAGCAAGCGCTGGGCGGACCTGCGGCGCGATCCGCGGATCAGCGTCGTCGTCGACGCGGGCACCGAGTACCAGCAGCTGCGCGGCGTGGAGATCAGCGGCACCGCCGAGGTCGTCGGCGAGGCGCCGCGCACCGGCGAACCCGAACCGGCCCTCGCCGAGATCGAGCCGCTGTTCGCCCGCAAGTACCTCGGCGGCGACGAGATGATCCACGACGGCAGGCACGGCTGGCTGCGCGTCACGCCGACGAAGATCAGCAGCTGGGACTTCCGGAAGCTCGCCGAGCTCCGCTGACCCCGCGCGCACCACCCGATCTCGCGCTTCCGGCGGTTGACATCCGACACACCACCGCTGGCCGATGCCGCCCGCGGCACCAGGAAGATCGGTGGAACAGGAGGTCAGCGCGCTGCGGGCCACTCCGGGGCGGCGTCGCCGAGCACCGGCCGCTGTGCTAGAGAACTACCCGTGGCCGCTCGACTCCTCAATCCCAGTGCCCTCGCCGACACCTTCCGCGCGGAGATCCGCGCCGAGGTGGCCGCGCTGCCGGAACCGCTGACGCTGACCGGTTTCCGCGTCGAAGGGGACGGCCCCACCCAGACCTACGCCGAGTACACCCGGCGCGGCTGCGAGAGCGTCGGGATCCGCTTCGACCAGCGGGTGCTGCCCGCGGGCGAGGTCGAGCGCGCGGTGCACGAGGCGGGCAGCGACCCGGGCGTGCACGGCATCTTCCTGTACTACCCGATCATGGGGCTGGCGCAGGACCGCTGGTTGCGCGAGCTCGTCGACCCTCGCAAGGACGTGGAGGGCCTGCACTCCTTCTGGAGCCGCTGCCTCTACGAGAACCGCCGCTACATCGACGCCGAGCGCACCAAGCGCGCCGTGCTGCCGTGCACCCCGCTCGCGGTGCTCAAGCTCGTCGAGCAGGCCGGGATCACCCGCACCGGTGCCGCGCAGCCGCTGGCCGGGCTGAAGGCCTGCGTGTTCAACCGCAGCGAGATCGTGGGCCAGCCGCTGGCGGCGATGATGGCCAACGACGGCGCCGAGGTCACCTCGTTCGACATCGACGGCCCGCTGTCCTACCTGCCCGCGCGGGAGGAGGGCGCCTTCCAGGTCCGGCCGACCGGCGTGGACCGCGCCACCGCCCTCGCTGAGGCGGACGTGGTGGTGACCGGGGTGCCCTCCCGCGAGTTCCCCGTGGTGCGCGCCGCCGAGATCAAGCCGGGCGCGACCTGCATCAACTTCTCCACGTTGAAGAACTACGACGAGGACGTCGTGGACGCGGCCGGGGTGTTCGTCCCGCGCATCGGCCCGATGACGGTGACGATGGCGTTGCGCAACGCGGTGCGGCTCTACCGCAACTGGCACAGCTGACCTCGGCGGACACCGCTCCGGGCCCGGCTGAACGGCCCGCGCGCCCGGTGGTCTCCGGCAGGTGCGTGGCCGGGCGGGCAGCCGATCCGGCAGGTGGCGGACTCCCACCTGGCGGGGGCGCCGCCGGCCCGGTGGGGCCCACGATCCGGGAACATCGGGCCGAGCGGGAACGGTCGGGGCCGTCGCGTCGTTGCGCCGGACGAACGGGTGTCCGCGCAGCGGGCGCGGACGACGGCGACGAGGAAGGTCACCGACTGATGACTGTGGCTCGACGAGACGACATCCCGCAGCACCGGCTCGGCGCGGGCGGTCCCGCGGTCAGTGCCCTCGGGTACGGGGCGATGGGGCTGTCCGGGGTGTACGGCGCGGCCGACGACGCGGAGTCCGAACGGCTCATCCACCACCTCGTCGAGGCCGGGATCACGCTGATCGACACCGCCGACGTCTACGGGAACGGGCACAACGAGCAGCTGATCGGCCGGGCGCTGTCCGGCGGGCTGCGGGACCGGGTGGTGCTGGCCACCAAGACCGGCGCGGGCGGCGGCGAAGGGCTGGGGCGTCCGGAGCGGATCCACCAGGCGATCGACTCCAGCCTGAAGCGGCTCGGCACCGACCGGATCGACCTGTACTACCTGCACCGGGTGGACCCGTCCACTCCGATCGAGGACAGCGTCGGCGCGATCGCGGAGGCGGTGCAGCAGGGCAAGGTCGGGCACATCGGGGTCTCCGAGGTCTCCGCGGACACGCTGCGGCGGGCGCACTCGGTGCATCCGATCGCCGTCACGCAGGAGGAGTACTCGCTGTTCACCCGGGACGTGGAGGCGGAACTGCTGCCCGCCGCGCGGGAGCTGGGCGTGGGCCTGGTGGCGTACTCGCCGCTGGGGCGCGGCGTGCTCGGCGGGTCCATCCGCAGCGCCGCCGACGTGGAGAACCTGGAGGGCAGGCAGGCGCGCTACCCGCGGTTCGCCGCGGACGCGCTGGAGCAGAACCTGACCAGGGTGGACCGGTTGCGCGCCCGCGCCGAGGAGCTCGGCACCACCCCGGCCGCGCTGGCGCTGGGCTGGCTGATCGCCCAGGGCGAGGACGTGGTGCCGATCCCGGGGACGCGGCGCGCGGCGAACCTCGACGCGAACCTGGAGGCGGCCCGGCTGGTGCTGCCCGCCGAGGTGGTCGCCGAGCTGTCCGAGATCTTCCCGCCCGGTTCCACGGCGGGGGAGCGGTACACCGCGAACCTGCGCGGCGGTCTCGGCCGCTGATCGTGCCCGCGGGTGGTCGCCCGGCGCGGCGGCCACCCGCCGGTACGGCGGTTCCGCCCGTCGGTGGAACGCGGTTCACCGGTTCGGGGGCGGAGTTCCGCGGGGAGCTCGCGGTGGCCATTGTGGACTGATCGCGAAGATCCGGGACCGTGCGGTGCGAACCGGCGTCCGTTGGTCCTATGTGGACCGTGAATCGGCGCCGTCCGCGAGTTCTCCGGTTCCGACGGTGAGATGATCTCGGCCGAGGCATAAAACCGCAGGTATATTCCGAAAAACGACGCGGGGTGGGTGGATCTCCGGTGGTCGCGGCGGGGCACACTGTCCGTCGAACGAAGCGTGCCGACCCGGTTCCCGACTGGAGATCCACCACGATGAGCATCGACGACGCCCCTGCCGTGTGGGCGAAGGTCCTCGACGAGGAACCGTGGGTTCCGTACGAGGACCCGCACCTGCCCGGCGGCGACCAGGCCGCCCAGGTGAAGATCCTCGCGCCGAACGTCTTCTACGCCTGGTTCCCGCCCGGCTACGCCGCGCCCGAGCACAGCCACCCGTTCAACACGACCTACCACCTGGTCAAGGGCGCGCTGCGGTTCGGCGACGAGGGCTGGGTCCGCGCGGGCTCGGTGCGCGGCGTCCGGGCCGGGCACGTGTACGGACCGGAGGAAGCCGATCCCGCCGAGGGCTGCGAATTCCTGCTCGTCTCCGACGGGCCGATCGGCATCGACTGGGCGGCCTGACCGACCGGGCGGCCTGCTCCACCAGGCCACCCGGCCGGCCGCCTGCTCCACCAGGCCACCCGTCGGCCACCTGCTTCACCGAGCCGCCTGCTCGACCGACGGCCTGCTCGACCGGCCGCCTGCTCGACCGGGCTGGTTGAGCGGCCCGGACGTCAGCGCAGCGCGCTCGGCAGGTCCGCGAAGGTCAGGAACCGCACCCGCGCGTCCGCCAGCTCCAGCAGCCGGTCCAGCAGGCCGCGCTCGTCGAGCACCACCCGGAACGAGATGTCGTGCTGGTCCGCCCGGCGCTGGCACTGGTCCAGCAGGTGCAGGCAGGCCGTGTCGACGAAGGTGATCGCGGCCAGGTCCAGCACCACGGTCCCGGTGCACGACGAGAGCCGGTGCCACAGCAGTTCGCGCAGCCGCCCCGCGCTGCCCGCGTCGATCTCGCCGCGGGCGGAGAGCAGGATCGTGCGCGGGTCGGGGCGGTGCAGCTCCAGCTCCAGCGCCCCACCCCCGGCGCGCGGCGGCGGGGAGGCCTCGGGCGGGCGTCGGTCCGGGATGCCGGGGCCGGCGCCGACCGGGACGTCCAGCGCCGGCGCGTCGGTGGTGGTGGTGCGTACGGGAGTCACAGGCATGCCGCCTCCTGGGGGAAACCGAGAGCGGACGGCAGCAGCGGGCGGTGATGGCCGAGCGCACGCCCTCGGTGGCGAAAAACTTGTCGCGGCTGTGGGCTCAACCGATTCCCACGCTACCTGCCGGTGCAACCCCGGGGGGCGGAACCGGGACGCGCGGTCCGGGCGCGGAACCCGTCGCGGCGCCGCGGTGAAGCCGGACCGGATCACCAGGTGAGCACCGGTTTGAGCACCCGTCCCGCGCGCTGGTCGGCGACGGCCCGGTTGATGTCCGCGAAGGCGTAGGCGGTGACGAGCTCGGCCACCGGGAACCGCCCGGCCGCGTGCAGCGCCAGCAGCTCCGGGATGAACCGCTGCGGCACCGCGTCGCCTTCGATGCAGCCGCGCACGGTCTTGCCCCGGTGCAGCAGGTCGCGCAGGTCCAGCCGGGCCGACGCCGCGCCGAGCCCGACCACGGTCAGCGCTCCGGTGGCGCCCAGCGCGGCCAGCGCCTGCTCGAACACCGGGGCCAGCCCGGTCGCCTCCAGCGCGTGCGTGGCGCCGCCGCCGGTGAGTTCCCGCACCCGCGCGACCAGGTCGTCCGCGCCCGGGTCCAGCGCCGCACCGGCACCGAGCCGCAGCGCCAGCGCGCGGCGTTCGGGCAGCACGTCCACGGCGATCGTGGTGCGCACCCCGGCCGCTCGGGCGGCGAGCAGCGCGGCCAGGCCCACTCCGCCGGCGCCGAAAACCACCAGGGAGTCCTCGGGCGCGGGCCGCAGCACGTTGAGCACCGCCCCGGCCCCGGTCTGGAACCCGCAGCCCAGCGGCGCCGCCACCAGCGGGTCCACCGCGTCCGGCAGCACCACCGCGTTGTCCGCGGTCGCCAGCGCGTAGGTGGCGAAACCGGACTGCCCGAAGAACGAGCCGCCGAGCGGTGCGCCGCGCCAGGTCAGGGTGGGGGAGCCGTCGGGCCGCCTGCCGGATCCGTTGAGCCGCCGCGCCCGCGCGCAGTAGGCCCGGTCGCCCGCCGCGCACCGGCGGCACGCGCCGCAGCTGCGGTAGCTCAGCGCCACCCGGTCGCCCGGCCGGATGCCGGTGATCTCGGCGCCGACCCGCTCGACGGTCCCGGTGCTCTCGTGGCCGAGCACGACCGGTTCGCGCCGGCGCGGATCGTCCTTGGTGATCAGATCCGTGTGGCACAGGCCGGAGGCGGTGACGCGGACCAGGATCTCGTCGGCGCGCGGCTCGTCGAGCTCGACGGTCTCCAGCACGAACTCGGCGCCCGGTTCCGGGGCGACCGCCGCGGTGATCTGCACGGGGATCTCCTGCGCTGCCGGGGTCAGTCGCGTTCGAGCAGGAAGTAGTAGTGGCGGCCGTCGTCGAGCACCTGCTCCGGCCTGCCGTTCATGATCCCCATCAGCGTGGCCGGGTCGACCTGCTTGAAGTGGTCGAGCACGGGGCGCCCGTCGTAGACCATCGTCGCGGTCACCTCGCCGCGGAACTCGACGTTCCACAGCGTGGCCTCCCCGCCGCCGAGCCGGACGTCGGAGAACAGCTCGCCGGATTCGTCGCGGCAGATGAGCGGTTTCGCGTCCAGCGCCGAGCGGAAGGTCTTGCCGTGCCAGCGCGCGGCGACCAGTTACCGGGAGAGTCGGTGCCCGGTGGCGAAGTCCGCGCCGCGCCACGCGCCCAGCACGTCCGCGGCGGCGACGGTGGGCAGCGCCGCCCAGATCTCGTCGAGTTCGTCGGGCGGTCGTGCGCCGCTGGGTCGCCGAGATCGACGAGCGCACGGCGCTGCGCGGCGAGGACGTCCCGGGCTACGTGGGCCGGCTGTTCGACCACTACCTGGACCACCCGCAGAGCGCCCGGTTGCAGGCGTGGATCGACCTGGACGAACCGAAGCGGCTGGGTGCCGACGACCTGCGGCTCACCGCGCTGCGGCCGAAGATCGACGAGATCCGGCGCGGCCAGGCCGAGGGGCACGTCGACCCGTCCTGGCACCCGGCGGACCTGCTGATCGTGCTGCTGGGCATCGCGCGGTCGATGGCGCTGTCCGCGCTGGCGATCGGGAAGCTGGACGGCGGGGCGCGCGGCCGGGACGCCGCGGGGATCCGGCGGGCCGCGGTGGTGGCCGCGCAGCGGATCGCCGAGCTGCCGTCAACTGGAGGTTGACGATTGGCATTCGGTCAACCTAGGGTTGACGCATGAGCGAACCCCTCCAGCTGTCCCCTCCCGTCCGGCTCGACGACCTGATCGCGGCGATCACGAGCGTGCACACCGACGCGCTCGACCGGCTCTCCGCCGCCGTCCTCACCGCCGACCACCTCGGCGAGATCTCCGACCACCTCATCGGCCACTTCGTCGACCAGGCCCGCCGCTCCGGCGCGTCCTGGAAGGACATCGGCGTCGGCATGGGCGTCACCAAGCAGGCTGCGCAGAAGCGCTTCAAAGGCCCCGACCTCTCCTCGGAGCAGGGCTTCAGCCGGTTCACCGGCCCCGCGCGCAGCGCCGTCGTCGCCGCGCAGAACGAGGCGCACGCCGCGGGGCACGTCGAGATCCGCACCGAGCACCTGCTGCTCGGCCTGCTCGCCGCGCCCGACGCGACCGCCGCCCGGGTGCTGGCCGCCGACGGCGTCACCCCGGAAGCGCTGCGCCGCGCCGCCACCGCGCCGCTGCCGCCCGGCGGAACCGACGTCCCGGCCCTGATCCCGTTCGACGCGGGCGCCAAGAAGGCGCTGGAACTGACCTTCCGGGAAGCGCTGCGCCTCGGCCACCAGCACGTCGGCACCGGACACCTGCTGCTGGCCCTGCTGGAGCACGAGGGCGGCGCCGGCGTGCTCACCGCCCTCGGGCTGCGCAAGCCCGAGATCGAGGAACGCGTGCGCGCCGAGGTCGCCGACCGGCCGGAGCAGCCCGCCGTTACCGGCGAGTAGGCTGCGCGGCATGGCCGAACCCGCCGAAGGACTTCCCCGCCGCGGCGACTTCACCGTGCTGTGGCCCATCACCACCAGGTGGGCGGACAACGACGTCTACGGCCACGTCAACAACGTCGTGCACTACTCCTGGTTCGACACCGCGGTCAACGGCTGGCTGATCCGCGCCACCGGTGCCGACATCCGCGACTTCCCCGAGATCGGGCTCGTCGTCGAGACCAACTGCCGCTACCTCGCCGAGCTCGGCTTCCCCGAGGACGTCGAAGTGGGTGTGGGCCTGGAGCGGGTGGGCAATACCAGTGTCGTGTACCGCCTCGCCGTCTTCGGCGGGGGAGCCGACGAACCGGCCTCGGTGGGCCGGTTCGTGCACGTGTACGTCGACCGTGAGACGCGACGCCCGGTCCGCGTGCCCGAGCGCATCAGGACGGCGCTCGCCGGACTGCGGTCGCTCGGTAGCTGAAACCGCGGCCGGACCGTCGCGGCCGACCGCCGCCGGCGACTCCGGTGCGGGTGAGTCGGAGGTGGGTCCATGGACCGGTGGCCGGGAGGACGTCCCGCCGACACCGAGGGCATCGACCTGCGGCGCCCCAACTCGGCCCGCATGTACGACTACTACCTCGGCGGATCCACCAACTTCGAAGCGGATCGGGAGGCCGCGGACCGGGCCCTCGCCGCCAATCCCGACGTGGTGCCCTCGATCCGCGCCAACCGGGGCTTCCTCGGCCGCGTCGTGCGGTACCTCGTCGACCAGGGCATCGACCAGTTCCTCGACCTCGGTTCCGGCATCCCGACCGCGGGCAACGTGCACGACATCGCGCACCGGCTCGACCCGGCCGTCCGCGTCGTCTACGTCGACAACGAGCCGGTGACGGTCGCGCACGCCCGGCAGCTGATCACCGACGTGAAGCAGGTCGAGATCGTCGACGCCGACCTGCGGGACCCGGAGACCGTGTTCGAACGGGCCGAGGAGACCAGGCTGCTCGACTTCAGCCGCCCCTTGGGCCTGCTGATGGTGTCGGTGCTCAACTTCATCGAGGACGACGCCGAGGTCGCCGAGCTCGTGCGCCGCTACGTCGCCCAGCTCGCCCCCGGCAGCTACCTCGCCGTCTCGCACTCCACCGCGCAGTGGCTGGCGCCGGAGACCGCCGCCCGCATCGCCGAGCTGTACCGGGACGTGAACCCGCCCAGCTACTGGCGGTCGCCCGAGCAGATCGGCCGGTTGTTCGCCGGCATGGAACTCGTGCCGCCGGGCGTCGTCGCGCCCTCGCACTGGCGCCCCGAAGCGGAACCGCAGCTGCCGCCGGAACGGATCGTGTACCGCGCGGGCCTGGCGCGCATCGGGGACCCCGCGTAGACCGATCAGGCAAGGCCTCGGAGCCCATCGTCGGCCCGAAGTCGTAGGCGCGGTGGCCTGGAGGACGATTCGGCGATCGGCCCCGCCCGGCGAGCATGATCGGGTGAGCACGACAGAAATTTCATCCCAGAAGACGGAACGGATCAGCCGGCCCGGGACCGGGCGGCTGATCGGAGTGGACATCGCGCGGGGGCTCGCCGTGCTCGGCATGTTCGTCGCGCACACGGGGCCACCGCAGAGCTGGCTGTTCGGACTCGTGTCCGGCCGGTCCGCCGCCCTGTTCGCGGTGCTGGCCGGGCTGTCGATCGCCCTGCTCAGCGGCGGGACGGCGCCGGTGGAAGGCGTCCGGCGGCGGCAGGTGGCGGTGCGGATCGCGGTGCGCGCGGTCGTGCTGTTCGGGCTGGGACTGGTGCTGAGCATGCTCGACGCGCCGGTGATGGTGATCCTCACCTCGTACGGCGTGCTGTTCCTGCTGGCCCTGCCGCTGCTGCGGCTGCGCGCCAGGACGCTGGGCGTGCTGGCCGGGGTGCTGGCGATCGCGGCCCCGCTGGCGTCCTACCTGATCCGGGACGCGATGCCGCCCGCGGGCGAATTCGGTGCGATCCCGCACCTCGGCGACTTCACGTCCTGG
The DNA here is from genome assembly GCF_024734405.1 of Saccharopolyspora gregorii. Lineage (NCBI taxonomy): Bacteria > Bacillati > Actinomycetota > Actinomycetes > Pseudonocardiales > Pseudonocardiaceae > Saccharopolyspora > Saccharopolyspora gregorii. Next base: position 2,231,162 of record NZ_CP059556.1, read on the forward strand.
TCGGGGGCGGCTGCCGCGTTCCAGCACGTGCTGCTGGACGGCGGCTACCCGGTGCTGACCTGGCTGCCGTTCGTGCTGGCCGGGATGGCGCTGGGCCGGATCGACCTGCGCGCCGCGCGCGGACCGGTCGCGCTGCTCGGGGCCGGGTTGGCGCTGGCCGGCTACGGCGGGTCGTGGCTGGCGATGAACGTGTTCGGCGGCCGCGAGCAGGTGCTGGCGTCCTACGGCGACGCGCTGCCGCCGGAGCTGGTGGACGTGCTGCTGAGCAGGGGTTTCGGTGCGGTCCCGACGGGCAGCCCGGTCATGCTGCTCTCGGCGGGCGCGCACAGCGGCAGCCCGTTCGAGGTCGTCGGGGCCACCGGGGCGGCGTTGCTGGTCATCGGGCTGTGCATGTTCGTGGAGCGGGCGCGGGTGCTGGCGCCGATCGCGGCCGTGGGTGCGCTCGCGCTCACCGCCTACGCCGGGCACATCGTGCTGCTGGCCGCCATCGGGACCGACGGCCTGACGGCGATGCAGCGGACCGGGCCGCACCTGACGTGGCTGCTGCTGACCGCGATCGTCGTGGTGTTCGCCGTGGTGTGGCGGGCGCTGCTCGGGCGCGGACCGCTGGAACGGGTGCTGCACCTGGTCTCGGCGGCGCCCGCCGCCCGGATCGGCCGCTAGCCGTCGCGCTGGGCCCGGCGCTTCTCGTGGAACGCGTGATCGCGGCGCACCAGCCGCGCCACCTCCTCCGCGGACGCCGGGCCGAGCGTCGGTGGTGCCTGCCGCAGGGTGCGCACCAGCTCGTCGAGGCTCGCGGTGACCAGCGCCAGCCCGCTGCGCCGCACCGAACCGATCTCCGCGCGCGGGTTCACCACCACCAGCACCGGCCGCACCAGCACCTGGCGGCCCCGCTGGCGCAGGAAGTCGGCGAGCGCCTTCGACACGTCGCGGACCTGGCGGCCCCAGCTGCGGCCACTGCGGTCCGCGAGGGTGCGGTCCTCCACGTGGTTGCCGTAGCGGTCGAACACCTCCGAACGCCAGGAATCGCCGTCGGCGTGCACCCGGCCCGAGTGGTTCTTCACCTCGACCGCCCACACCCCGCCGGGGCCGACCACCAGGTGGTCCACCTCGCCGCGTCGGTTGCGGTAGCCGCGGAACAGGACCCAGTCGTCGGAGAGGCGTTCCAGCGCGGTGGCCACCGCGTCCTCCGCCTCGATGCCCGCTTCCTGCTGGGCGAGCCGGTTCTGGACCGCCGCGTCGTCGGTGGGGCGCAGCTCCCGCAGCCGCCGCAGTTCCCGCCACTGGGCGGGCAGCTTCCAGACCTGCCACCAGCGGCGGCGGGCGTGGCGCTCCCGCGTCCGCGCCACCTCCTGCTCGTAGCGGGCGTGCCGCTCCCGCGCGGCCTGTTCGGTCCGGCGGGCCTCGGACCGCGGATGATCGGAGAGCACCTCGACGCGCACCCCGGAACCGTACTGCCCGCGGTCCGCACCCCCTGAGCTGGTCCCGCCGCGCAGTCCCGCGGGGCACGGCCCACCGGGGGAGCGGGCGGATGTGATCTGGTGCGGGGAGGGGACCGTCCGCGGAGCGGGAGTGGTGCACTGGCCGGTGCAGGACCACCGCTTCGGGGAGGACGCGCGCGATGATCAGCACCGGGTGGGACGGGACGGTCGGGCTGATCGCGCTCGACCGGCACGAACGGCGCAACGCCCTCGACCTGGAGCACTGCCGCGGGCTCGCCGCCGCCGTCGCCGAGCAGGTCGAGCAGGGCGCCCGCGCGCTCGTGCTCACCGGCGAGGGCAGCACGTTCTGCGCGGGCGCCGACCTGGACGGCGTGTACGGCGACGAGTTCCGGGACGCGCTCTACACCGCGCTGCGGTCCGTGCTCGATGCGCCGGTGCCGGTGCTCGCCGCGATCAACGGGCCCGCCGTCGGCGCCGGCGCGCAGCTCTCGCTCGCCGCCGACCTCCGGGTCGCCGGCCCCGAGGCCTACTTCGCGGTGCCCACCGCGCGCAACGGCCTCGCCGTGGACCCGTGGACCGTGCGGCGGCTGTCGCTGCTCGCCGGTGGCGGGCCCGCCCGCGCGCTGCTGCTCGCCGGGGAACGCCTCGCCGCCACCACCGCCCACGAGCGCGGCCTGGTGGACCGGATCGGGTCGCACGCGGACGCGGTGAGCTGGGCGCGGGAGATCGCCGAGCTGGCACCGCTGTCGCTGCGCTACGCGAAGCTCGCGCTGAACTCCCTCGACACCGAGGTGCCGGACGCCGACCTGGAACGGGCCTACGACGCCTGCTGGGCCAGCGAGGACGCCGCCGAGGCGAGCCGGGCCCGCGCCGAACGCCGCGCGCCCCGCTTCCACGGCCGGTGAGCAGCGGCCGCTAGCGCTCCGCAGCCAGGGCCGCCACGATCGTCTGCACCGCCACCAGGGCGAGCACCGGCGCCGCCAGCAGCCACGGGGCGGTGCCCAGGTGGTCCACCGATTCGGCGATCATCGCGCCCCACTCCGGCCGCGGCGGCGGTGGCCCGAGGCCGAGGAAACCCAGCGCCGCCACCGTGTTCACCAGCGCGGGCAGCCGCACCGCGGCCAGCGCCCCCGCCGCCGGAGCCAGGAACGGCAGCAGCGACCGCCGCCAGATCAGCAGCCGGCCCGCGCCGAGCGCCCGGTGCGCCAGCACCCAGTTCCGGGTCCGCAGCTGCGCGGTCATCGCGTCGGCCTGCCGCGCGAACGGCAGCCAGCTCACCCCGGCCAGCGCCAGCAGCAGCGCCGCCGTGCTCGGCCCGGCGATCAGCGTCGTCACCAGCGCGACGATCAGCGGCGGCAGCGCGGTGGCCACGTCCACCCCGGCCCGCACCAGCGCGGCCACCGGCGAGGAGCTCCACCCGGTCGCGCACCCGGCGAGCAGTCCCAGCAGCACCGCCACGACCAGCGCGGACCCCGCGGTGCCGAGGGTGAGCAGCGCGCCGTGCGCCAGCCGCGCCAGCACGTCCCGCCCGAGCTCGTCGGTGCCCAGCGGGTGCGCGAGCGACGGCGCCCGCAGCACCGCGCCCATGTCCGTCACCAGCGGATCGCCGGTCAGCCCGACGCCCAGCACCGCCACGCCGATCCCGGCGGCGACGAGCGCGGCCCGGCGCCGCGCCCTCACGTCCGGGCCTCCCGCCGCGCGCGGGGTTCGGCGGCCAGCCCGAGCAGGTCGCCGACCGCGCCGACGGCCAGCGCGGCCAGCGCCGCCACCACCAGACCGGCCTGCACGACCGGCACGTCCTGCGCCCGCACCGCCTCCACCACGGTGCTGCCGAGCCCGGGGATGTCGAAGACGACCTCGATGGCGGTGGTGCCGGAGATCGCCCCGGCCGCGTTGTAGGTGAGCAGCGACAGCGCCGCGGGCAGCGCGGGCCGCGCCAGGTGCACCGCCCAGATCCGGGTCTCGCCGAGCCCGCGGGCTCGGGCGGCGACCGCGAAGTTCTCCCGCCGCAGCGCCACCACCTGCTCCCGGGTGACGGCCGCGATCGGCACCGCCAGCGACGGGACCAGCGACAGCAGCGGCAGCACCGCGTACTCCGGCCCGCGCCAGCCCGAACTGGGCAGCGCGTGCAGCCCGACCGCGAACACCAGCACCAGCAGCGGCGCGAGCGCGAACTCCGGCACCGCCGAGAACACCCGCACCAGCCCCGAGATCGCCCGGTCCAGCACCGAACCGGGCCGGCGCGCGGCCACCAACCCCGCCAGGTGGCCGACCAGGAACGAGAGGACCGCGGCGCCGAGCATGATGCCCACCGACACCCGCAGCGCGGGCCCGACCAGCGCCGCGACCGGTTCGCCGGACACCCACGAGGTGCCCGGATCGCCGCCGAGCAGCGCGCCGAACCGCGCCGCGATCCGCTGCGGCAGCGGCAGGTCCAGGCCCAGCTCGGCGCGGATCCCCGCCAGCAGCGCCGGATCCGGGTCGGCGTCGGCGTAGCGGGCGGCGAGCACGGTGCGGGCCGCGTCGACCCCGGTCAGCTCCGGCAGCAGCACCGCGACCAGCACGACCAGCGCCGCCACCACCGGCGCCACGCCCAGCCGCAGCAGCAGGCCGCGACCGCCGGTCACCGCCGTGGGGCGCGGGCGGACAGCAGGAAGAACCCGGGGGCGCTCGGGTAGGGGGCGCCGTCGAACAGCGCCGTGCGGTCGGTGCGGTCGACGAAACCGGCGCCCTCGACGAGGTCGGCGCAGCCCGCGAAGTCCACGCCCATCGGCAGTTCCGGCGCCGCGTCCGAGTAGGACGAGCTGAACCGCTCCTCGGTCGCGTCGTCGCCGACCGAGGCCGCGTCCCACCGGCCGTCGCTGATCAGCAGCAGCCCGCCGGGGCGCAGCACCCGCGCCCACGCGTTTACGGCGCGCTGCGGTTCCGGCAGCGTCCACAGCACGTTGCGGGTCACGACCACGTCGAACGGCCCGGCGGGCGGTTCTTCGGCGACGCCGGTGAGCCAGTCGACGGCGAGGCCGTCGGCTGCGGCGCGTTCGGCGGCGACCGCGAGCATGCCCGGGGAGGCGTCCTGCCCGGTGACGCGGTGCCCGTCGGCGGCGAGGATGCGCGCCAGGAATCCGGTGCCGCAGCCCGAATCCAGCACCCGGGCGCCCGGCCCGGCGGCGTCCGCGACGAGCGGGCAGATCCGCTTCGCCCACAGGTCCAGCGCCGGGTCCTGCCCGGGCTGCTGGTCGTAGCCGCGGCGGGCGCGGTCGTTCCAGTAGTCGACGATCGGCGCGCTCATCCGAGCTCGACCTCCTTGGTGAGGAATTCCCGTTCCAGCGGGTCGGCGGGCACCCCGCGCACCGCGTCCCGGTAGGCGAAGCGCTGCTGCTCGTGCACCAGCGGGATGCCGGCGATCCGGTCGGCGAGCAGGTCGTCGGCGCGGCGGAACACCTCGGCGCGCCGCGCCGGATCGCTGATCGCGGGCAGTTCGGCGAGCAGCGCGTCCAGCTCGGGCGAGCAGAAGTGGTCCAGGCCGAACCCGCCGCGGCAGCTGAAGTCGCTGGCCAGGTGGGCGGCGGCGTCGGGCACGTCGACGAGCTGGTTGCGCGAGTACACCGCGGCGTCGAGCTCCCCGGACAGGATCCGCGGCTCGATGCTCCCGGCCGGTTCCTGCACGATCCGCACCGCGAACCCGGCGCGGCCGAGCTCGTCGGCGACGACGGTGGTCAGCGCGGGCAGCTCGGGCCGGTCCGGGTAGGTGCCGATGGTGATCGGGATCGGCGCGCCGCCGCCGACCTCGGTGACCGCCCGGCGCGCGGCGGCCGGGTCGGGCGCGGGCGGCGGGTGCTGGGAGCTCCACGGCACGGCGGGGCCGAAGTAGCGGCTCGCGGCGACGCCCTGGCCTTGCAGGACGCCGCTGACCAGTCCGGCCCGGTCGATGGCGGCGCGGGCGGCGGCGCGCAGCCGCGGATCCGCGAACGGGCCGCCCGCGGTGTTCAGGTGCAGCGCCGTGGTGCGCGGCAGGTCCACCGCGTCGGCCCGCAGCGCCGGGTCGGCGCGGATCTCGCCGAGCTGCGCGACCGGCACCTTGTCGATCAGGTCGAACTCGCCGCTGCGCAGCCCGTTGACCCGGGCGGAGGCGTCGGGGACGAAGCGCACCTCGACGCGGGCGAGCTTCGCCGGTCCGCCGCGGTGGCCGTCGTAGCGGCGCAGCTGCGCGCTCCGGTCGCCGTCGACGGCGGTGATCTCGAACGGGCCGGTGCCCACGCCCTTCGCGGGATCGACCGAGCCGTCGGGGCGGATCGCGGCGGGCGCGAGCACGGCGGCGTTCGCGGCGCCCAGCCGCTGCGGCAGGATCGGGTCGGGGCCGGTGGTGCGGACCGCCAGGGTGCGCTCGTCGAGCGCGGTGGCGCGTTCGACGGTGCCGTTCAGCGCGCGCGGCGGCGCGGGGGCGTGCACGACGCGTTCGATCGAGTCGGCGGCGGCCTGCGCGGTCACCGGCTCACCGGACTGGAAACGCAGGCCCGCGGCGAGGGTGAACCGCCACTCGGTCGGCGCGGTGCGTTGCCAGCTCTCCGCGAGCCCGGGGCGGGCGCCGCCGTCGGCTCCGGCGTGCACGAGGGTTTCGGTGACGCCGAGGCGCTGCAGCAGCAGCGCGTCGTCGGAGGCGGGCGACCAGGCCGCCCGGGGCGGGATCGTCACCGCCACCTCCAGCGCGTCCTCGTCCGCGCCGCCTCCGGTGAAACCGCACCCGCCCAGCAGCAGCGCGAGCCCGAGCACCAGGAATCCACCAGCACTTCGCAACAGCAAGCTCCTTGCAACAGACCGCTGCGGATCTTTGCACGGACAACGGCGCCGGAACCACGCCGGGCGGCCCGAACGTGTTCTCCGCCTCCCGGTGCGCCGGGGGAGGACTGCTCCGCGCGGTGGAGCGGAACTCGGCGACCGGCCGAGCCGCCGCCACGCGCGGTCGCGCCCGGGATCGGGGGAAATTCCCACTTGTCCGGTGCCTCCGCGGTCCTGACCAGGGCAGCGGGGGTGCGCGCCCGCTCCCGCCGGCGTCCGCGGCTTGACCCCCTCGGCAGGTCCCGGTTGGCTCATCGGTGCCGGTGAGCCCCCCCGACGCTCACCGGCACCGAACCCCGAGAAGGAGCCGAGGACATGGCCACCACCGCGAAGCCGCTGCTCCGGCTGCTGGTCGCCACCGGTGTCGCCGCGGGCGCCCTGGGCGCCACCGCGCTGCCCGCGCTGTCGGCGGCTCCCGCGGCGGCCCCGGCGACCGCTCCCGCGGTGCTGCGGGCCGCGCCCGCCGCCGACGGCGACCTCGCCGACCCGCGCACCAAGGACATCGCGATGCAGCTGGTGTCGAGCGCGGAGAACTCCTCGCTGGACTGGCGCGCCCAGTTCGGCTACATCGAGGACATCGGCGACGGCCGCGGCTACACCGCCGGGATCATCGGCTTCTGCTCCGGCACCGGTGACATGCTCGCGCTCGTCGAGGCCTACACCGCGGCGAAGCCGGACAACCCGCTGGCCGAGTACCTGCCCGCGCTGCGCGCGGTCGACGGCACCGACTCGCTCGAAGGGCTGGACCCCGGGTTCACCGACGCCTGGGCGGAGGCCGCGGAGGACCCCGACTTCCAGCAGGCGCAGGAGTCCGAGCGCGACCGGGTGTACTTCGACCCGGCCGTGCGGCAGGCGAAGGAGGACGGGCTCGGCGCGCTCGGCCAGTTCGCCTACTACGACGCGATCGTGATGCACGGCCCCGGCCAGGACTGGCCGAGCTTCGGCGCCATCCGCCAGGCCGCCCTGGACCGCGCGACCCCGCCGTCCGGCGGCGGCGACGAGACCGCGTACCTGCACGCGTTCCTGGACGCCCGCGTGGAGGCGATGAACGAGGAGGAGGCGCACAGCGACACCAGCCGCGTCGACACCGCGCAGCGCCGCTTCCTCGACGAGGGCAACCTGGCGCTGACCACGCCGCTGCACTGGGCCGTCTACGGCCAGGACTTCAGCATCGAGGAGTGAGGACCGGCCCCGGCGGCCACCGGACCAGCCGATCGGGCGCGAACCGGACCAGGAGCGCGGGGCGTCGCGGCACTAGCGTCGGAGGCATGTCCTACGAACCCGAGCACACCCCGCGGCTGAACCTGGCCGAACTCGTCCCCGACGTCTACAAGAGCATGCTCCGGCTCGACGCCGCGGCCCGGAAGGGCCTCGACCCGACGCTGCTGGAACTGGTCAAGATCCGCGCCTCGCAGCTCAACCACTGCGCGTTCTGCCTGGACATGCACAGCAAGGACGCGCTGGCCGCGGGCGAATCGGTGCAGCGGATCATCCAGCTCTCGGCGTGGGAGGAATCGCGGCACTTCTACACCGCGCGGGAGATCGCCGCGATCGAGCTCACCGAGGCGATCACCGTGCTCACCGACGGCTTCGTGCCCGACGAGGTGTACGGGCGGGCCGCCGCGCAGTTCGACGAGACCGAGCTGGCGCACCTCATCGCCGCCATCACCGTGATCAACGCGTGGAACCGGTTCGCGGTCACCAGCCGCAACGTGCCCGGGCACCACACCCCGGGCTCGCACTGATCGTGCGCCGCCGCCCGGTCCCGGGCGGCGGCGTCACGCGACCGGTCTCGACTTCACGTGCATCCGCTCGCCCTGCGGCCCGAACAGCACCAGCAGCTCCACCGGGTCGCCGGTGGCGGGGCCGAACCAGTGCGGCACCCGGGTGTCGAACTCGGCGGCCTCCCCGGCCCGCAAGGTCAGGTCCTGGTCGCCCAGCACCAGCCGCACCGCGCCGTTGAGCACGTAGAACCACTCGTAGCCCTCGTGGGTCTGCGGGTCCGGTTCGGCGCGCGGCCCGCCCGGGATGATCATCTTGAACGCCTGGACGCCGCCGGGACGCCTGGTCAGCGGGATGAAGGTCCGGCCGTGGCGCACGATCGGCTTCGCGTGGATCCGCGGATCCCCGGTGGCGGGCGCGCCGACCAGCTCGTCCAGCTGCACCTGGTGCGCCTTCGCCAGCGGCAGCAGCAGTTCGAGGCTGGGGCGGCGGCTGCCGGATTCGAGCCGGGACAGCGTGCTCACCGAGATGCCGGTGGTCTCGGACAGCGCGGCCAGCGTCAGGCGGCCGCGCTTGCGCAGCGCCCGCAGCCGCGGACCCACCTGGGCCAGCGTCGCGTTCATCTCCGCGGACGGGGTTTCGGTCATCCCGCCATTGCAGGATCGGCAACGGGAGTTGTCAACGCGGCGGCCGAACACACCCGTGCGCAGGCTCGGCCCGGACCACCTCGGCCAAGTAGGGTCACCGCTCGGGAGGGGCACCTACAGAAGGAGGAAGCGATGATCGGCAACATCATCGGCTGGATCGTGCTCGGCCTGATCGCCGGGTTCATCGCCAGGGCGGTCGTGCCCGGCAAGGACGACATCGGGGTGCTGCGGACGATCGTGCTCGGCATCGTGGGGTCCGTCGTGGGCGGCTTCTTGCTCGGGGCGCTGACCTTCGGCCTCCGCGGGTTCCAGCCCCTCGGCTGGATCGGCTCCGTCATCGGCGCGATCATCGTGCTGGTCATCTACAACAAGGTCACCGGCCGCAAGAGCAAGCAGCACGACTGACGCACCGGTCGCGCGGGTCGTTCCGGCCCGCGCCCCGGCTCCCCACCCGCGGGCGGTTGGCGGGTGGGTCGAGCTCGTGGCACCGGCTCGTCGGACCGGCCGCGTCCCCGCCTGATGTCGCCCCAACGGGCGACGCCGCGGCGCGCCCGGTAGACGTGTGGCATGCCTGCTGAGCCCGGACCGCTCTCCGCCCGGCCCGATTCCGCCGCGCAGCTCGCCAAGGCCGCGGTGCTGCCGCTGATCGCGTGCGCGCTGGTCCTGGCGCTGCTCGTGCTCGGCGCCCTCGTCCCCGCGGTGCCGGTGGTGGGCGCGCTCGGTTCGCGGTACGTCGGCCAGTGGGCGCTGCGGTTCGTGCTGCTGGGGCTGCTGTGCTGCCTGCTCGCGGTGCTCGCCCGGCGGTGCGGGTCGCGGCGCGGGGCGACGGCCCTCGGCGGTGGCGGCGCGTTCGCGCTGCTCGGTTCGCTGGTGGTGCTGGGCGCGCAGCTGTCCTTCGCGCACGACCGCGGGGCGGACCTCGGCCCCGCCGAGCTCATCGGCACCGGCACGCCCGCCGCACCACCGGACCGCACCGAGGTGTACGCCGAGGTGGGCGGGACCCCGCTGCGGGCCTCGATCTGGTCCCCGCCGACTCCGGGGGCCGACCGGCCCGCCGTGCTGTGGGTGCACGGGGGCGGGTTCATCACGGGCAGCCGCTACGAGCAGCGCGCCCTCTACCGGAACCTCGCCGACCACGGCTACCCGGTGATCTCCATCGACTACCGGCTGGCGCCGCCGGTGCGCTGGCGCGACGCGACCTCGGACGTGGTGTGCGCGCTGAACTGGGTCACCGGGCACGCCGGGGAGCTCGGCGTCGACCCGTCCCGCGTGGTGCTGGCGGGCGGATCCGCCGGGGGCAGCCTCAGCATCAACGCCGGCTACGCGCTGGCCGACCACGACGCGGTGAGCAGCTGCGGGGGAGCGCCGCCCGCGCCGCCGATCGCCGTGGCCGGTTTCTACCCGGCCGTGGACCTCGCGGGCGCCTACGACGACAACGGGGTCGCCGGGTACGCGCGGCGGGTGGCGATCAGCTACCTCGGCGGCTCCCCGGAGCGGTACCCGCAGCGCTACGAGTACGCCTCGGCGCTGGACCGGGTGCGGCCGGGGCTGATGCCGACGTTGCTGGTCACCGGTACCTCCGACCACCTGATCTTCGAGGACCGGGTGCACGGCTTCGCCGAGCGGCTGCGCGCGGCGGGCGACCAGGTGGTGTACGCGGCGTTCCCGTTCGGCGAGCACGCCTTCGACGCCGACTTCCACAGCATCGGTGGCGCGGTGAGCCGCGCGGAACTGCTGCGCTTCCTGGACGAGCACGCTCCGTTGCGGTGAACCGGCCGACACGCCGCGATCCGTGATCGCGCCGGAGGTCGCCCCGTGTCGGGTGGGCGCAACCCCTCTGTGGGCAGCGACATCGGACGCGGTGTCCGAATTGGTCTGAATAGGTGCTTTGTGTCGACTGTCCGGCGTGCCGCGTGCAAGGGTCGGGGACGTGAGCGAGGGAGATCGCCGTCCGCGCAGCGGGAGCTGCGGCCGGACCAGGTACGGGGAGCGCGGCACCGCCGCACCCCGCCGCGACTGACACCACTTCCCCCGCAGTGGACCGAGATCCGTCGACCCGCGCGCCCCGCGGGCGATGACCCCTGGGCCGCCCCGGTGACCGGCGCGGCGAGCCGAGGCCGGCGCACGCAGGCCATTCCCGTGAGGAACGACCGATGAACCTGGGCCAGAACTCCGCCGAGCCGCCGTTGTCCGAAGCCGAACTGGGCATCTGGATCGCCGAACGCGCCGCGACCGGCACCCGCTCCCGGTACCTGTGGGGCGAGTGCACCGACCTCACCGGGCCGCTGGACGCGGAGCTGCTGGCGGCGGCGGTGCGCCGCGCCGCGGGTGAGGTGAGCGCGCTGCGCGCGACGTTCACCGCCGACGCCGACGGGCTGCCGCGCCGCCGGTCGCAGGCCGTCGACTTCGCGGTTCCGGTGCTCGACCTGCGCGCTGAGCCCGACCCGTCCGCCGCCGCGGCGGCGTGGACGCGCGCCGAGCTGGACCGGCCGGTGGACCTGGGTGCCGGGCCGCTGTTCGGTGCCGCGGTGCTGCGCGTCGCCGACGACCGGCACCTGCTGTTCCAGCGGGTGCACCACATCGCGCTGGACGGGGTCGGGATGACCCTGCTGTCGCAGCGGATCGCGCAGGTCTACGGGCACCTCGTCGCCGCGGAGCCGGTCCCGGAGCACGGCTGGTCGGAGCCGGACGCGCTGCGGTCCGAAGAGGACGGTTACCGCGGTTCGGCCGAGTTCGAGGCCGATCGCCGGTGGTGGCTGGAGAACCTCGCGGGCGGGCCCGGGTTCCTGAGCATGGCGGCGCGACCGGAGGCCGCGGCGGAACGGTCGCTGCGGCTGACCTCCACTGTGGACGAATCGGGGTTCGCGGAGTTGCGGGCCGGTGCCGACCGGCTGGGGCAGCGCTGGTCCCGGCTGGTCGTGGCCGCCGCCGCGCTGCACGCGCACGCCGTCACCGGGAGCCGGGACGTGGTGCTGAGCCTGCCGGTTCCCGGCCGCACCACCGAGCTCGCCCGCAGCACGCCGTCGATGTCGGCGAACGTGCTGCCGCTGCGGGTGCGGGTGGACCCGGCCACCACCACCGGCGAGTTCACCGCGCACGTCGCCGCCGCGATCGCCGAGGTGCAGCGCCACCAGCGGTACCGCGGCGAGCGGCTGCGCCGCGAACTGGACTACCCGGAGGACGGGCGGGCCTTCTTCGGGCCGGTGGTGAACGTGCAGAAGTTCGCCTACGGACTGGAGTTCGGCGCGTGCACCGCGACCGTGCACAACCTGCAGGCGCCGCCGTCCGAGGACTTCTCGGTCGTGGCCTACGACCGCGGCGACGGTGGGCTGCGGTTCGACTTCGACGCCAACCCCGCCAACCACGACGAACCGCTGCTGGCGGCCGCGCGGGACCGTTACCTGCGGTTGTTGCGGCAGCTGGCGGCCGCCCCGGCGGAGCTGCCGCTGGCGCGGCTGGACCCGCTGTCCGAGGGGCAGCGCGCGCAGGTCGCGGCCGCGGGCGCCGGAGCACCGCCTGCGGCGCCGATCGAGGACGTGCTGGACGTGTTCGCCGCGCGGGTGCGCAGCGCCCCGGACGCGATCGCGGTGCGCGAGGCGGCCACCGGCCGGGCGTTGACCTACCGCGAACTGGACGCGCGCGCCGCCGGGCTCGCGACGCGCCTGGTCGAAGCCGGGGCGGGCGTGGCGACGCCGGTGGGGCTGCTGCTGGAGCGCTCGGCGGACCTGGTGGTGGCGGTGCTGGCCGTGGTGCGGGCGGGTGCGCTGTACGTGCCGCTGCACCGCGGTGACGCGCCCGGCCGGTTGCGGGGCATCGCGGAGCGGGCGGGCCTGGCGGTGCTCGTCGCCGACGCCGCGGACGAGTTCTCCGCGTGGTTCCGGGACATCGGCCCGGTGCTCGCCCCGGGCTCCGGCGCGACCGGCGCCGAACCGCCGAGGCTGGAACCCACCAGGCTGGAACCCCTCAGGCTGGAACCGGAGCACCTGGCCTGCGTCATGTTCACCTCCGGCTCGACCGGGCAGCCGAAGGGCGTCGCGATCACCCGCGGCGACCTGGTGCGGCTGGCCGCGGACCGCTGGTGGGCGGAAGGCGCGGCGCGGCGGGTGCTGCTGCACTCCCCGCACGCGTTCGACGCGCTCACCCTGGAGCTGTGGGTGCCGCTGCTCACCGGCGGGGAAGTGGTCACCGCGCCACCCGGCACCACCGACCTCGGCGTGCTGGCCGAGACGATCGCCGCGCATCGCATCACCGGGTTGTGGCTCACCGCGGGCCTGTTCGGCGCGCTCGCCGCGGAGAACCCGGGCTGCCTGAACGGGGTGCGGCAGGTGTGGACCGGCGGCGACGTCGTCTCGCCGGAGGCGGCGCGGCGGGTGCGGCAGGCGGTGCCCGGCCTGACCGTGATCAACGGGTACGGGCCGACCGAGACCACCGTGTTCGCCACCCGCTACCCGGTGCCCGCCGATCCGCCCGCGGTGCTGCCGATCGGTGCGCCGCTGGACGGCAAGCGGGTGCACCTGCTCGACGACGCGTTGCGCCCGGTTCCACCCGGTGTGGTCGGTGAGATCTACCTGAGCGGTGCCGGGCTGGCCCGCGGCTACGTCGGCGATCCGGCGGGGACGGCGCACCGGTTCGTGGCCTGCCCGGCGGGCAAGCCGGGGGAGCGGATGTACCGCACCGGGGATCTGGCGCGGTGGAACGCGGACGGGCTGCTGGAGTTCGCGGGCCGCGCGGACGGGCAGGTGAAGCTGCGCGGATTCCGCATCGAGCTCGGCGAGGTCGAGGCCGCGCTGCTCGCCGCGCCCCGGGTGCGGCGAGCGGCGGCGGTGCTGCGCGAGGACCGGCCCGGCAGGCGGCGGCTGGTGGGCTACGTCGTGGGCGCGGAGCCGGACGCGGCCGAGGTCGCCGCCCGCGCGGCCGAGCTGCTGCCGCCGTTCATGGTTCCCGCGGTGGTCGTGCCGGTTCCGGAGTTGCCGTTGACCCGCAACGGGAAGCTGGACCGGGCCGCGCTGCCCGCACCGCCGGACGTGGTCCCGGTTCCGTCCGAGCCCGTGGCGCCGGACGAGTCGGCGGGGCGGGTGCTGCGCGGCCTGCTCGGCGACGTCCTCGGGGTGGCGGAGGTGCCGCCGGACGCCGACTTCTTCGCGCTCGGCGGCGACAGCATCACCGCGATCCAGTTCGCCAGCCGCGCCCGCCGCGCCGGGTTCGAGCTCGGCACCGCCGACGTGTTCCGCCACCCGTCCGTCGCGGAGCTCGCGCGGCACGCGGGAGCTCCGGCAGCGGCACCCGCACCGGCGCGCCCGGCCGCGGAGCGCGGGCCGCTGCCGCTGACACCGATCATGCACTGGTTCCGGGAGCTGGGCGGTGCGGTCGCCGGGTTCGCGCAGTGCGCGGTGCTGCGCACCCCGGCCGGGCTCGACGAGCAGCGGCTGCGGGCCGTGCTGGACGCGGTGCTCGCCCGGCACGAAGCGCTGGGCATGCGGCTGTCCACAACGGACGGGATCTGGTCGTGGGAGGTCGACGGCCCGGCCCGGTGCGAGCCGCGGCGCGTGGACGTGCGAGAGCTCCCCGCATCGGAGCGGACCGCGCTCGCCGTGGAGAACTCCGCTGCGGTGCAACGAGAACTCGACCCCGAGTCCGGCATCGCGGTGCGTGCGGTGTGGCTCGACGCCGGTGCGGAACCCGGTACCCTCGTGCTCGCCGCGCACCACCTGGCGGTGGACGGCGTGTCCTGGCGCATCCTGCTCGACGACCTGCGCGCGGCGGGAACCGCGCTCGCCGCGGGCCGGGAACCGGAGGTCGCACCGGTAGGCACCTCGTTCGCCGACTGGGCGCACGCGCTGGAACGCCGCGCCCGGCATCCCGAGGTGCAGGCGGAATTCCCGCTGTGGCGGGAGATCGCGTCCACCGCGCAACCGCTGCCGCTGCGGCTGGACGCGGAACGGGACCGGGAATCCACCCGGGCGCACCGCTCGCACGCGTTGCCGGTCGAGGTCACCGGGGAGCTGGTGCGCCACGCCGCCACCGCCTTCGGCTGCCCGCTGGACACCCTGCTGCTGGCGGCGTTCGCGCAGGCCGCGGCCGGGCTCGGCGGCGACGGGCCGGTGCTGGTCGACGTCGAGCGGCACGGGCGCGAGGAGTTCGAACCCGGGCAGGACCTGGCGCGCACCGTCGGCTGGTTCACCACCGCGTTCCCGCTGCGCCTCGACGTGCGCGGCGCCGGACTCGACGAGCTGCCGGACCGGGTGCGCGCGGCACTGGACCGGGTGCCGCGCAACGGGATCGGGCACGGGCTGCTGCGGTACCTGAACCCGCAGACCGCGCCGGTGCTGGCCGCCGGCACCCGGCCGCTGCTCGGGTTCAACTACCTCGGCCGGTTCGACACCGCGGGCGACCGGGACTGGGCGCCGCGCCCCGAAGCGGGCGTGCTGGGGTCCGCGATGCCCGCCGACCTGCCGCTGAGCCACGCCGTCGAACTGGACGCGCTGATCACCGACGGGGACGGCGGACCGGAGCTGACCGCGAACTGGTCGTGGGCGGGCGAACTCGTGCCGCGGCGGCAGGTGGCGGAGCTCGCGGACCGGTGGTGCGCGCTGCTCGCCGAGTTCGCCGCCGAATCCCGCCGGCGCCGCGAGCAGGACGGCGGCGAGCTGCTGCCGGTGCCGCCGCTGGCGCAGGGGCTGCTGTTCCACTCGCTGTTCGACCGCGCGGGCACCGACCCGTACCTGGTGCAGTTCGCCTTCGAGCTCACCGGTGCGCTGGACGCGGCGGCGCTGCGCGGTGCGGTGCACGCGCTGCTGCGCAGGCACCCGCAGCTCAGCGCCGGTTTCCGGCACGGGGCCGACGGCGTCCCGGTGCAGCTGTGGCCGCACCGGTTCGAGGTCGGCTGGACGGAGCGGGACGCGCCCGCCGAAGCCGACGTCACCCGCTACCTGGAAGCCGACCGGGTGCGCCGCTTCGACCTGGCCGAGCCGCCGCTGCTGCGGGCCGCGCTGCTGCGCACCGGGCCGGACCGGCACGTGTTCGTGCTGACCACGCACCACGTGCTGCTCGACGGCTGGTCGATGCCGGTGCTGATCCGCGACCTGTTCGCGCTGTACGCGGGCGAGCCGCTGCCGGAACCGGTGCCGTACCGCGACTTCCTCGACTGGTTGTCCGCCCAGGACTTGGACGCCCACGAAGCGACCTGGCGAACCTTGCTGTCCGATGTGGACGAACCGGCGCTGGTCGCCGCACCCGGCCCGAGCACCGCGCCGCACCGGCGGACGCACCGCGAACTGGACGAAGCCGCCACCGAACGGCTCCGCGCGACCGCCCGCGCCCACGGCGTCACCACCAACGCGCTGGTCCAACTCGGCTGGGGCGTGCTGCTGGGCGCGCTGACCGGACGGGACGACGTGGTCTTCGGCGCCACCGTCTCCGGCAGGCCCGCCGAACTGCCCGGCGTGGAGGAGATCGTCGGACTGCTGATCAACACGGTGCCGGTGCGGGTGCGGCTCGACCCGCGCCGCGGCACCGCCGACGCGCTCGCCGCGCTGCGCGCGCAGCAGTCGGACGTACTGGCGCACCAGCACGTGGACCTCACCCGGCTGCAGGCCATCGCCGGGCGCGGCGAACTGTTCGACACCGTCGTCGTGTTCGAGAACTACCCGCCGGAACGGGAGGACGCGCCGCACGGGCCGCGGATCACCGGGATGCGGGTGCACGACGGCACGCACTACCCGCTGTCGCTGATCGTGTTGCCCGGCGAGCGGCTCGGGTTCCGGCTGGACCACCGCACCGACGTCGCCGACGAGGCGGCGGCGCGGCTGCTGCTGGACCGGCTCGCCGCGGTGCTGGACCGGATCTGCGCCGCGCCGGACGCGCCGCTCGGCACCGTGGACCTGCTGCTGCCCGGCGAGCGCGGCATCCCGGCGCCGCTGCCGGACCACGGTGCCGGGACCCTAACGGAGCTGTTCGAGCGGCACGCCGCGGCCCGGCCCGGCGCCCCGGCGGTGTCCTGCGGCGAGCAGCGCCTCAGCTACGGCGAGCTGAACGCGCGGGCCAACCGGCTGGCCCGGCTGCTGGCCGATCGAGGTGCCGGGCGCGGGCGGGTGGTGGCCCTGGCACTGCCTCGCGGCATCGACCAGGTGGTGGCGCTGCTGGCGGTGCTCAAGACCGGCGCGGCCTACCTGCCGCTGGACCCCGACCACCCGGCCGAACGGCACCGCGAGGTGCTCGCGGACGCGGCACCGGCCCTGGTGGTCGCCTCCCGAGCCACGGCGCCCGCCGGGGACCTCGCGGTGCTGGTGCTCGACGACGTCGACGACGCGGAGTTCTCCGGCGCCGACCTGGGCGTGCCGATCCGCCCCGGCGACCCGGCCTACGCGATCTACACCTCCGGTTCCACCGGCAGGCCGAAGGGCGTGCTGGTCGCGCACGACAACGTGCACCGGTTGCTGGCCGCGGGCGACCGGCACTTCGGGTTCGGGCCGGACGACGTGCACGCGCTGTTCCACTCCTGCGCCTTCGACATGTCGGTGTGGGAGCTGTGGACCGCGCTCGGGCGCGGCGGGCGGCTCGTCGTGGTCCCGTTCGACGTGAGCCGGTCGCCCCGCGAGTTCCGCGAGCTGCTGCGGCGCGAGCGGGTCACCGCGCTGTCCCAGACGCCCTCGGCCTACTACCAGCTGGTCGAGGCCGGGGCCGAACCGCCGTCGGTGCGCAGCGTCGTGCTCGGCGGCGAACCGCTCGACCCGGCGCGCATCGCCGGGCGCATCGCCACCGACGGTCTCCGCGTCATCAACATGTACGGGATCACCGAGACCACCGTGCACAGCACGTTCGCCGAGCTCACCGACCCGGCGGAGACCCGCGGCGTCGTCGGCGCCGGGTTGGACGACGTGCGGCTGCACCTGCTGGACCACGCGCTGCGCCCGGTGCCACCGGGCTGCCCCGGCGAGATCTACGTGGCCGGGCGCGGCGTGGCGCTCGGCTACCTGGACCGGCCGGGGTTGAGCGCGAGCCGGTTCGTCGCCGATCCGTTCGGCCCGCCAGGTTCCCGGATGTACCGCTCCGGCGACCTGGGCCGGGAGCTGCCGGACGGGTCGCTGGAGCACCTCGGCCGCACCGACCAGCAGGTGCAGGTGCGCGGTTTCCGCATCGAGCCGGCCGAGGTCGAGCACGTGCTGGAACGCCACGACGCCGTGGAGCGCGCCGTCGTGCTGCCGCAGGCCGGCCCCGGCGGTCCGCGGCTGGTGGCCTACGTCCGGCTCGCCGGCGACGCGGCGCCGAACGAGCTGCTGGCGCACACCGCCGCCGCGCTGCCCCGCTACATGGTGCCGTCGTTCCTGCTGCCGGTCGACGAGATCCCGTTGACCCCCAACGGGAAGCTGGATCGGCGGGTGCTGCCCGCCCCGGAGTCCGGCCGCGCACCGGGGCGGGCTCCGGCCACCCCCGTCGAGCGGTTCCTGCGGGAGGCGTTCGCGGCGGTGCTGGACGTGCCGGAGATCGGGGTGGACGAGAGCTTCTTCGACTGCGGCGGGCATTCGCTGCTGGCCACCCAGCTGATCAACCGGGTGCGCTCCGGGCTGGGCGTGGAGCTCGACGTGCGGACCCTGTTCGACGTGCCCACCGTCGAGGGCATCGCCCGGCACCTCGCCGAGCGCGGCGAGACCGCCCGGCCCCGGTTGCGCCCGGGACGCCGCCCCGAGCGGGTGCCGCTGTCGCCCGCGCAGCGCCGGTTGTGGTTCACCAGCGGCTTCGACGAGTTCGACGACACCTACAACCTGCGGTTCGCGCACCGGCTGCGCGGACGGCTCGACGTGGCGGCGCTGCGCGCGGCCTGGCAGGACGTGGTGACCCGCCACGAGGTGCTGCGCACCACGATCGCCGAGGCGGACGACGGCCCGTGGCAGCACGTCCTGCCGCCCGGTGCGGTGCACTTCGAGCACGTCCGGCTGTCCGAAGTAGACATTCGCGAGCGGATGGCCGCGGACGCGGCGCACCGCTTCGACCTGGCCGCCGAGGCACCGCTGCGCGTCACCCTGTACGAGACCGGGCCCGAGCAGCACGCGCTGCTGGTGCTGCTGCACCACATCGCCGCCGACGGCTGGTCCTTCGCACCGCTGAGTCGCGACCTGTCCACCGCCTACCGCGCCCGGCTCGGCGGTCGGGCTCCGCAGTGGGACCGCGAACCAGTGCAGTACGCGGACTTCGCGGTGTGGCAACGAGAACTCGACACCGACTCCGACCTGGAGCACTGGACCGAGGCGCTGCGCGGCGCACCGCAGCTGCTGCCGCTGCCCACCGACCACCCGCGCCCCGCGGTCTCCGCGCACCGCGGCGAGACCATCGAGGCCGAGTTCGCCGCCACGACGCACCAGGCCGCCGCCCGGCTCGCCCGCGACCACGACGTCAGCCCTTTCATGGTGCTGCACGCCGCGCTCGCCGCCCTGCTGCACCGGCACGGCGCCGGCGCGGACATCCCCATCGGGACCCCCGTCGCCGGGCGCGGGGACGCCGCGCTGCACGACGCGGTCGGCTGCTTCGTGAACACCGTCGTGCTGCGCACCGACCTGACCGGGCGGCCCACCTTCCGCGACCTGCTGCGGCGGGTCCGGGCGGTCGACCTGGACGCCTTCGACCACCAGGACCTGCCGTTCGAGCGGCTCGTCGAAGCGCTGCGGCCGCCGCGCTCGCTGGCCCACCACCCGCTGTTCCAGGTGATGCTCGCCTTCCAGGACACCCCGCCCGCCGAGTTCGACCTGCCCGGCGCCGAGGTCGCACCGCTGGACCTGCACGGCGGTTCCTCGCGGATGGACCTGCTGTTCAGCCTGCGCACCCGGCACGACGCGGCGGGTGATCCCGCGGGCATCGGCGGCGTGCTCGAGTACGACACCGAGCTGTTCACCCCGGACACCGCGCGAGCGCTCATCGGCAGGCTGGAACGGCTGCTGCTGTCCGCCGCGGCCGACCCGGGGCAGGAGGTCGCTGCGCTCGCCGTGCTCGCCGAACCGGAACGCGCCGCCCTGCTGCGCACCGGCGCAGGGCCGGGTGGCGAAGCGCTGCGAGCGGCGGCGCACGAGCTGTTCGCCGAGCACACCGCCCGGAACCCGGCCGCCCTCGCCCTGATCCACGAGGGCCGCGAGCTCACCCGCCATGACCTGTCCGAGCTCGTCGAGCGGATCGCCGCCGACCTCACCGCCGCCGGAGCCGGCCCGGGCGAGCTCGTCGCGCTGCGGCTGCACCGCGGACCGGAGCTGGTCGCGGCGGTGCTCGCGGTGCACGCGACCGGGGCCGCTTACCTGCCCTGCGACCCGGACCTGCCGCCGCGGCGCGCCGCGGACCTGCTCGCCGACGCCCGGCCGGGGCTGCTGCTCGACCACGACGGGACCGGCGCGGTGCGCTGCTCCCGCCTGGCCGGCACGCCCGCCCAGGTGCCGCTCGGCACCGCGTACGTGCTGCACACCTCCGGCTCCACCGGCAGGCCCAAGGGCGTGGTGGTGCCGCAGGACGCGGTGCGCAACCTGCTCGCCGAGCTGCGCGACCGGCTGCGCTCCGGACCGGGGGAGCGGGTCCTCGCCGCCGCGCCCGCCGGGTTCGACATGTCCGTGCCCGAACTGCTGCTCGCCCCGGCCACCGGAGCCGCCGTGGTGCTCGCCGGGCGTGACACCGTCCGCGACCCGCGGCTGCTGCTCGAACTCCTGACGCGGCAGCGGGTGACGATCGTGCAGGCCACGCCGTCGCTGTGGCACGCGCTGCTGGCCACCGACGGCGCCGCGCCCGCCCTCGACGGGCTGCGGGCCGTGATCGGTGGCGAGTTCGTGCCCGGTCCGCTCGCCGAGCGGCTGCGCGCGCTCGGCTGCGAGGTGCACGCCTGCTACGGGCCCACCGAGACCACCGTCTGGTCCACCGCGCACCAGGTCACCGGCCCGCAGCCCGCGGGCGTGCCGCTGGGGGCACCGCTGCGCGGCACCCGCTGCCTGGTGCTGGACTCCCGGCTCGAACCGGTGCCGCCGGGCGTGGTCGGTGAGCTCTACCTCGCCGGGCGCGGTGTGGCCACCGGCTACCTGCACCGCACCGCCCGCACCGCGCAGCGCTTCGTCGCCGACCCGTTCGGGCCGCCCGGCGGCCGGATGTACCGCACCGGTGACCTCGCCTCCAGGGACACCGCCGGAACGCTGCGCTTCCACGGCCGCGAGGACGACCAGATCAAGATCCGCGGGCACCGGGTGGAACTCGGCGAGATCGAAGCGGTGCTCGCCGGGCATCCGCAGGTGAGCGCCGCCGCCGTCGCCGTGCACGACCACGACGAGCAGGACCGCAGGCTCGTCGCGCACCTGGTCGCCCCCGGCGCCGACCTCGGCTCGGTGCGCGCGCACCTCACCGGGCGGCTGCCCGCGCACATGATCCCGTCCCGGCTGCTGCTCATCGACCGGCTTCCGCTGTCGCCCAACGGGAAGCTGCTCCGCGACCGGCTGCCCGCGCCCGAGCGCGCCGCGCGCACCGGCGGCTCCGGGACCGCGCTGAGCGCGGTGTTCGCCGAGGTGCTCGGCGTGGCGCACGTCGGGCCGGAGGAGAACTTCTTCGAGCTCGGCGGGCATTCGCTGCTCGCGGTGCGGCTCGTGGACCGGGTAGCGGAGCGGCTCGGCACCCGGCCGAAGCTGCGCGACGTGTTCGCCGCACCCACCCCCGCCGCGCTGGAACGCGTGCTGCACACCGGCCCCGAAGCCGCCGGGCACCTGGTGCCGCTGCGGCCGGGCGGCACGGCCGCGCCCGTGGTGTGCGTGCACCCGCTCAGCGGGCTCGCCTGGCTCTACGCGGGACTGCTCGCCCACCTCGACCCGGCGCACCCGGTGCTCGGCGTGCAGGGCATCGGCGCGGGCGGCGTCACCGACCTGCCCGGCAGCATCGACGAGATGGCCGAGCGCTACCTCGCCGAGCTCCGCGCCGCGCACCCGCGCGGGCCGTACCACCTGGTGGGCTGGTCGTTCGGCGGCGTGGTGGCGCACGCGATGGCGGCCCGGCTCGGCGCCGACGCCGGACTGCTGTGCCTCATCGACCCGCCGCTGCCCGAACCCGGTGGCGCGGCGGACATGATCGACCCGGCGCGCATCCACCGCGTGCTGCTCACCTCCGTCGACCAGGACGTCACCGGTGAACCGACCTTCGCCGAGGTGTCCGCCGCGCTGCGCCGGGAGGACAGCGCGCTCGCCGCCCTCACCGAGCAGGACGTCGCCGACGTCGTCACATGCTCCCGGCACAACGCGGCGCTGCTGCGCGACCACCGGATCGGCCACCGCAGCGGCGACACCGTCCACATCGGAACACCCGAGGGGCCCGGCCCGCTGCGCTGGCGCGCCCACCTCGACGGGCCGTTCACCGGCTACCAGCTGGACCACCCGCACCACCGGATCATGCAGCCGCGCCACGTCGGCGAGATCGGCGTCTTGCTGCGCGACCACCTGCGCCACCACACCGCGACCGAGGAGGAACGGCGGCCATGACCAACCCGTTCGACGACGAGGACGGCACTTTCCTGGTGCTGCGCAACGAAGAACTCCAGCACTCGCTGTGGCCCGCGTTCGCCGCGGTGCCCGCGGGCTGGGACGTGGTGCTCGGCGCGACCAGCCGGGACGCGGCGCTGGAGTACGTCGAGCAGCACTGGACCGACCTGCGTCCCGCCTCGCTGCGCGGCGGAACGGAGCCCGCGCGATGAACGCCCGGCCCGAACTGGCCGAGCTGCCCGTCGGTGCGCGCGTCGTGATCCGGCTGCCCAACGGGCCCGAGCTCGCCGCCGTGCTGCTGGACTGCTTCGACCGCGAACTGGTCGCCGTGCCGCTGGCACCGCGCGGCACCGATCTGCCCGAGATCGTGCGGCGCGTGCGGGCGAGCGCCGTCGTCGAGCAGCACGCGGGCACCACCACCGTCCGGACCACCGGGTTCGCCGCCGAGCACCCGGAAGCCGCCGGGCTCGCGTTCATCATGTTCACCTCCGGTTCCACCGGGCGGCCGAAGGGCGTGCGGCTCGGGCGGGCCGCCGTGCTCGGCAACGCGGCGAAGACCGCCGCGCTGCACGGAATCGCCCCGGACCGTCCACATGGGACGTGCCTGCCGCTGTACCACTGCAACGCCTTGGTGCTGTCGCTGCTCGGCACCCACCTCACCGGGGCACCGCTCGTGCTGCACCCCCGGTTCGACCCGGCCGGGTACTTCGCCGACCTCGCCGCCGCGGGAGCCCGGACCGCCTCGATCGTTCCGGCGCTGCTGTCCGACCTGGTCGACGCCGCACCGGAGTGGCCGCCGGAGCTGGAGTACCTGATCACCGCGGCGGCCCCGCTCACCGGCGACCTCGCGCACCGGTTCCACCGGCGCTACGGGCCGCGGCTGCGGCAGGGCTACGGGCTCACCGAAGCCGTCAACTTCAGCTGCACCGCACCGAGGTTCGGCGGTGCGGACTTCACCGCGCACTACCTGGACCGGTTCCCGCCCGTCGGCGAAGCGCTGCCCGGCACCGAACTGCGGCTCGACGCGGGCGAGGTGCAGATCCGCACCCCCGATCTGATGGACGGCTACTGGGAGGACCCGGCCGCCACCGCGGAAGCGCTCACCCCCGACGGCTGGCTGCGCACCGGCGACCTCGGCGAACTCCGGGACGACCGGCTGCTCGTGCTGCGCGGACGCACCAAGGAGCGCATCGACCGCGGCGGCGAGAAGCACTACCCGCTGGAGGTCGAGCGCGGCTGGCGCGCCGACGGGTTCACCGGCAGGTTCGCCGCCGTCGGCGTGGCCGAACCCGCGCTGGGGCAGGAGATCGGACTCGTCACCGCCGACGCCGGCGTGGACGAGGTGCGGGACCTGTGCGCCCGCACCGCACTGCGGCCCGCCGTGCTGCGGCTGGGCGGCTACCGCGCCACCGCCACCGGCAAACCCCGCCGCTCCGCGATGGGCGCGACGCTGGCCGCGCGGCGGCAGCCCCCGGACCGCTACGCGCGGCTGCTCGCGCACGCGGGCGCCACCGCCCGCGCGATGCTGCGGGAAGCACCCCGCTCGGCCGACGAGGAACTGCGCAGGCTCGTCGCGCACGCGCCGCGGACCCCGGTGCTCGGCGACGACGACGCGTTCGCGGCCTGGGACTTCCTGCGGGAGCACTGGCTCGACGAGGACGACGGGGCGGCCGCGAAGTCCGGATGGCGCGCCCGCCTCACCGGCTCCTGGCCGCTGTCCGCGCACGTCGACCTCGCCGCCGCCGTGGCCGCCGCCGAAGGCGCCCCCGCCGTCGCCGTCCCGTTCGGCGAGGAGACCACCGTCGAGGACGGCCGGCTGCTGCTGCTCCCGCACGCGAGCCCGGCCACCACCGCCGCGACGCCCTGGGCGCTCGGTCCGGTGTGGACGTTCCTCACCGGTGGCACCCGCCACCGGGTGGACCGGTGGAACCGGATGCGCCGGCTGCGGCACGACGGGCACGCCCTCGTGGGCTGCTCCGTGCTGCGCGCCGGACGGCACGATCTCGGCGGCGTCGTCTGGGCCCGCCCGAAGGACGAGGAGTGAACGTGGAACACCCGCTGCAGATCACCGACTGGGCGAAGAACTCCATCAACGACGACCACACCGAGTTGCGCGTGGAGCACGCCGAGCTCGAAGTCCCCATGCACGGCACCGCCGCCGCCAGCGGACGCGAGCTGGCCACCAACGGCGACATCGGTGCCGACCTGATCCGGTTGCCCGCCGGGCAGGGATTCGTGCCGCACACCCATCCCGGGCACCACGTGCTCACCGTCGTCGCGGGCATCGGCACCATCACCTACGGCGGGCGCATCCACGAGACCCGCGCGGGGCAGACGTTCCTCGTCGAAGGGGAGGTGCCGCACGCGGTCGGCGCCGTCACCGACCACCTCATCGTCGCCGTCGGCGCCCCGCACAAGCGCATCGACTCGACGGACCGGATGACGCCGGTGCCGTACGAGGAGATCATCGCCGATGACGGGGAGCTCACCTGCCTGCTGTGCGAGAAGACGGCGGGGGCACCGGAGTACCTGCACTCGGTGGGCTGCCCGCACTGCCCGTGCCGGGAGTGCGCGGGGATGTGAGCTCGTCCGCCCGGGCCGCTGCGGGGGCTCGGCGTTCCGCTCCCGGCGACGGACGAGAACGCCGAGGCCCCGCCCGCCCGGCGGCGGCGCCGTGCAGCGGCCACCCACGACCCCGGCGCAGCGCAGCTCCTTCCCGGTGACGACGACCCCGCGGTGAGGACGCCGCCGAGGCCTCGCCGCCCCGAGACAGGAGGGGACGGCCGGTTCGCAGCGTCGTCGTCGGGGTACCGGGTCAGAATGCGGGTGGACCCGAACCCGATGCAGAGGACGCCCGTGGAACTCACCGCCGCTGAACAGCACCGCCGCGCCACCACGTTCGCCGAGCTGCACCGCGGACCGGGGGCGTTCGTGCTCCCCAACCCGTGGGATGCGGGCACCGCGCGGATCCTGGCCGGGCTCGGCTACCCCGCGCTGGGCACCACCAGCGGTGGGCTCGCGAGCCGGTTGGGCCGCCGCGACGCGGCCCGCCAGGTGGGCTTGGACGAGGCGGTGGACAACGTGCGGGAGATCGCCGAGGCCACCGGGCTGCCCGTGTCCGCGGACCTGGAGAACGGCTACGGCGACGAGCCGCGCGATGCCGCCGACGCGGTGCGGGCGGCGGCGCTCGCCGGTGCCGTCGGCGGGTCCGTCGAGGACGCCACCGGGCGCGCCGACGACCCGATCTACGAGCACGACCGCGCGGTCGAGCGGATCGCGGCGGCCGCGGAAGCGGCGCGGGAGCTGCCGTTCCCGTTCACCCTCACCGCCCGCGCCGAGAACTTCCTGCACGGCCGCGCCGACCTGGCCGACACGATCCGCCGGTTGCGGGCCTACGAGGAGGCCGGGGCCGACGTGCTGTACGCGCCGGCGCTGCCGGACGCCGACGCGATCCGCGCCGTGTGCTCCGCCGTCACGGCACCGGTGAACGTGCTCGCGGTCGGTGCGGCCCGCGCGCTGTCGGTGGCCGAGCTGGCGGAGCTCGGGGTGCGGCGGATCAGCCTCGGTTCCACGTTGGCCCGCGCCGCGCTGAGCGCCCTGGTGCACGAGTCCCGGGAGATCGCGTCCGGCACGTTCCCCGACGCGGCCGGGGTGCTCTCCGGCGCCGACCTGGCGGAGCTCTTCGAGCGCGGCTAGCGCCGGATCACCCGGCGAGCCGGGCGATGTCCGCCGCGCTCCAGGCCCCGCGGGCGCCGGGCAGTCGCGCCAGGTGCTCGGCCGCGGTGCGCACGTCCCAGCCCTGGCCGGCGCGCAGCCCGCCGAGCAGCATCCGCAGGTACTCCGCCGACGGCGCCAGCAGCGGCACCTCTGCCGCGGACCACGGCGCGGTGAAGGTCAGCACCGGGTGCCCGTCCCGCTCGCCGACGTGCAGCAGCGTCTCGTAGCGGCCCGGCCCGAGCACCTGCCGCCCGGTGCGCAGCACCTCCCGCAGGTCCAGGTCGCCGCCCGGCTCCCGGTACATCTCCTGGGCCACGACGTCCGCGAACTGCCCGGGCGTCACCAGGTAGGCGCGCAACGCCGCCGAACCGGGCAGCTCCGGATCGAGGAACGCGCGGCCGCCGCCCCACACCCGCGACTCGGTGGCGAAGTACACGCCGCCCGGCACCCGGTGCCCGGTGGTGCGCCGCGGCGGGCGCGGATCGCGGCACCCCGGGCAGGCGCGGCGGCCACCCGGCGGCGTGCCGCCTTCCAGGTAGTGCCGGAACCGGTCGGCGTGCATGTTCGAGCCGTAGCTCGCGTACCAGACCAGCTCGGGCGCGGAATCGAAGCCCATCACCCCATGATCCCGGCCCCTCGGCGAGCGGCGGTCGTCAGGAGGCTCCGGCGGGTGCGGGGGACGGGTCCTCCGGCTGCATCTCGGGCGGCGGATCGCGGAACAGGCGGGTGCGGTAGGCGAGGTAGCCGACGCCGAGCACCAGCCAGCAGCCGCCGAGCAGCAGCGCCGCCGGGTCCAGGTTCACCAGCAGCCACAGGTCGATCAGCGCGCCGATCGCGGGCAGCAGCAGGAACGTCCACGGGGACGGCGCCTCGCCGGCCTTGCGCCGCCGCACGAACAGCCCGATCACGCTCAGGTTCACCGAGGTGAACGCGACGAACGCGCCGAAGTTGATGAACGAGGTGGACGTGGACACGTCGAGGAACATGGCGATCAGCCCGATCGCGCCGGTCAGCGCGATGTTCACCGCGGGTGTCCGGAACTTCGGGTGCACCCGGCCGAACAGCCTGCGCGGCAGCACGTCGTCCCGGCCCATCGCGAACAGCAGCCGCGCCGCCCCGGCCTGCGCGGCGAGCCCCGAGGCGAACTGGGCGACGATCAACCCGGCCAGCAGCAGCGCGGCGACCGCGTCCCCCGCGATGGTGCGGGCGATCTCGAACACCGCGGAGTCCGGATCGGCGAACGCGGCACCGGGGTGCGCCAGCTGCGTCGCCCAGGAGACGACGACGAAGATGCCGCCGCCGATCAGCGTGATGAGCAGGATCGCGCGCGGCATGGTGAGCCGCGGCTCCACCGTCTCCTCGGTGAGCGTGGTGACGGCGTCGAACCCGAGGAACGAGTACGCGGCCAGCGCGGCTCCCGCCGACACGCCCGCCGCGGTGGTGCTCGGGTTCAGGAACGGTTCCGCGCTCAGCAGTGCGCCTGCCCCGGAGGTGGTGAACACGTGCCGCAGCGACAGCACCACGAAGATCGCGATCACCAGCACCTGGAACGACATCAGCACCGAGTTCGTCTTGTCCGCGACCTTGATCCCCAGCACGTTCAGCGCGGTGGTGGCGGCGATGAACAGCACGATCCACAGCCAGAACGGCACGTCCGGGAACTGCGCGCGCAGGTAGGTGGCGCCGAGCAGCCAGATCACCATCGGCAGGAAGAAGTAGTCCAGCAGCACCACCCAGCCCACCAGGAACCCGGCGCGGGAGTCGAGCGTGCGCCGGGCGTAGGTGTAGGCGGACCCGGCGACCGGGAAGGCGGCGGCCATCCTTCCGTAGCTGTGCGCGGTGAACAGCATCGCCACCATCGCCAGCAGGTACGCCGTCGGCACCGATCCGCTGGTCTCCTCGGCGACGACGCCGAAGGTGCCGAGCACGATCATCGGCGCCATGTAGGCGACGCCGAACAGCACGACCGAGTGCAGTCGCAGCGACCGGTTCAGCACCGGTGCGTTTCCGGACATGTGCGTTGCTCCTAGTCGTGCGCGGCGGGGTGCCAGCGGTGCGGGTCGATGCGGCCGTCGTAGAGCGGCAGCGCGATGGGGGAGTCGGCGGCGGTGAACTGGTCCCAGACGCGGTTGAGGCCCGCGGTGCCCTCGGTCCGCACCCGCCGCACCTCGTCCAGGTCGACCGTCGCGGCGAGCGCTCCGGGGGCGGGGCCTTCGGCGTGCGCGAGCACCTGCCCTTCCGGGCCGACGAGCAGGCCGTCGCCGGTGCCGACGGGGGCGGCGGCGTTGACGCTCGCCACGAAGACCTGGTTGGTGATGGCGTTCGCCCGGGCCAGCACCAGTTCCTGCGCCCGGTCCGGGGTGGTGGTCTGCACCGGGTTGAGCACGAGCTCGGCGCCCATCCACGCCAGGTGCCGCGCCACTTCGGGGAACCAGGCGTCGTAGCAGATGCTGAACCCGATCCGGCCGATCCCGGGGGCGTCGAACACGACGAACCGGTCGCCGGGGTCGTAGGGCTCGTAGGGCCGCCACGGGAAGACCTTGCGGTACCAGGAGACCAGTTCGCCCGCGGGCGAGAACACCAGCGCCGTGTTGAACAGCTCCCCGCCCTCGCCGCGTTCGCAGACGGTGCCGGGCGCGAGCCACACGCCGAGGTCCCCGGCGAGCTCGGCGAGCCGCCGGGTGCGGGGGCCGTGCAGCGGTTCGGCGGCGTCGGCGAGCTCCGCGTCGCGGTCCGGGCCGGTGACGCCGCACAGGTGCAGCTCCGGGTAGGCCACCAGCCGGGTCCCGGGGTGCTCGGCGAGCAGCGCCTCGACCTGGGCGGTGAACGCGTCGGGGGACGCGGTCGCGGGCAGCGGCGGTTCCTGCGCCAGCGCGAGCGGCAGTGGTCGGGGCATCGGGTCTCGTTTCCGGGTGGCGGGGCGGCGTCGGCGGACGGTGGCCGGGACGACTGGAAGAAAATAGGTCAGCCCCCTCCCCGCGGGCAAGAGTGCTCAATTTGACCACTTTGTGCTTGACGTGCGATTACGCTGTGGTTCATGGCGAGTTCTGACCCGGACGAGACCGCGGACCCCGGCGCGGCGCTAATCTCGCCCGCGCTGTCCGGAATCCGCAGGCTGTCCGCCGTGGACACGGTGCGCGCCCGGATCTCCCTCGCCGTCGACCTCGGGCTGCTCGCGCCGGGGGAGTGGCTGCCGGGCAACGCCGCGATCGCCGCCGCCCTCGACGTGTCCCAGATCACGGTGCGGCGGGCGCTGGTCGCGCTGGGCCGGGACGGCGTGCTGGAACGGCGACCGGGCCGGGGCGGTGGTACCCGCGTCGTGGCGGAACCGGCCCGCAGCGCCGTCCGCGAAACCGACGCCTACCGGGCCGCTGCCGACGAGGTCCACCGGCTGGTCGACCAGCGGCTGGTGCTGGAGTGCGGCCTCGCCCACCTGGCGGCGCGCGCCGCCGATGCCGACCGGCTCGCCGAACTCCGGGAACTCGCCGAGCGGATGGAGCGGGCCGCGGACTGGGCGGAGTTCCACCGGCTCGACGAGGTCTTCCACCGCACCGTCGCCGCCGCCACCGGCGTCCCCGCCGCCGCCGCGGACTACGAGCCGGTGCTGCGCGACCTGTACCGCTACTACCTGCCCTACCCGGTGGAGCGGCTGCGCGAGTCGAACCGGGAGCACCACGAGCTCGTCGCCGCCCTGCGCGCCCGCGACGCCGCGGCCGCCGCCGACGTCGCACACCGCCACGTCACCGCGTTGCACCGGGACATGTTCGTCGGCCTGGACGCGCGCTGACGCCTGCCGCCGAGCGCGGAGCTAGTCGCCGTCGGCCGCCCGTGCGGCCCGGTTCGCGAGCACCGCGCCGTGCAGCGCGAACACCAGCAGCAGCACCAGACCCGCGTTCGGCGCCACCAGCGCCACCGGCAGCGGGAGAACGCCCTGGACGTGCGCGATCGTGCTCATCGCGGTGAGCAGTCCGGCGGCGTAACCGGTGCGCGCCGCCTGCAGCAGCCGCGGCTCCGCGGCTCGGTGCCCCGCCGCCCACGCGGCGTCCGAGGCTTGCGTCGCCCGCGTCCGGATGCCGACGAAGTGGTTGCGGCGCAACGTTCCGCGCGAGCTCAGTCGCTGGATCAGGTGCATCGCCCAACCGGTGAACACGAGCGTCACCGCGTACAGGGCCAGTGCTGCGGCGTCCGGCAACGCGGCCCCCTCCGCTCGACGTCGGTCCCCGGTCACCCAAGCCGACGGCGGGCGCGGACGTCAACCTCCGGTCAGCCGGTGCGGGCGAACCGGCGGCTGATGGCGACCAGCGCCAGCACCGAGAACCCGAGCACCACGGCGATCTCCACCGGTGGCGGGACTTCCCAGCCCGCCCACTCCACCGGCGAGAAGATCACCGAGGAGTGCTCCTGCCCGAGCCGCCCGAGGACGGCGTGGCGCATCGCGTCCACCGCGTAGGTCAGCGGGTTCACCACCGTCAACGCCACCATCCACCCGGGCATCGCGCTGATCGGGAACATCATCCCGGACAGGAACACCAGCGGTGTGATCAGCACGGACAGCACGGTGTTGAACGTCTGCACCCGCTTGATCGCGACGGCCACCCCGGCGGCGAGCACCGTCAGCGACAGCGCGGCGATCGCGATCTCGGCCAGCAGCACCGCGAACAGCACCGGGTCGTAGGGCACTCCGACCAGCCCGGCGGTGAGCAGCACGACCGCGCTCTGCGCCGTCGCCACCGTCGCACCGCCGAGGCACTTGCCGAGCAGCAGCGTGCCGCGGAACACCGGCGCCGCCAGCATCTCCCGCATGAACCCGGTCTGCCGGTCCCACACGATCGACGCCCCCACCGAGATCGCCGGCGCCTGCGCCGCCATCACCAGCACACCGGGGAACAGGAACACCAGGTAGTCCTCCGCCGTCCGCGCCCCGCCCGCCCCGTCGGCCAGCAGCCGGGACAGGCCGATGCCGAGCACGTACAGGAACAGGAACGGCGGCAGCAGCGACACCGCGACCCGGGTGCGGTCCCGCAGGAAGTGCAGCAGTTCCCGGCGCCACACCATGCTCCCGGCCCGCCACTCCCGCGCGAGCCGGCCGCTCCGTTCGGCGTCCTGTTCGGACGGTGCTGCGGTCCGGGGCGGTGCGGTGCTGGTCACGCGGTCTCCTCAACGGCCGTGGGGATCAGGGGGCGGGCACGCCGGGGACGTCCCGGATGGCGCGGCCGGTGTAGTGCAGGAACACCTCGTCCAGGCTCGGCCGGGTCACCGTCACCTCGAAGATCGGCACGTCCAGGCCGGAGCAGAGCACCGGCACGAACCGCGCTCCGTCGGACACCTGCACCTGCACGCCGCCGTCCGCGGTGGTGGCCTCCAGGTCGAAGCGCTCGCGCAGCACCCGCACGGCCGCGTCGTCGTCGCCGGTGTGCAGCGCGATGCGGTCCGCGCCGATCACCGACTTGAGCTCCGCCGGGGTGCCCTGCGCGACGATCCGGCCCGCGTCGATGATCGCGATCCGGTCGCACCGCTCCGCCTCGTCGAGGTAGTGCGTGGTGAGGAAGACCGTGGTCTCCTCCTGCTCGGCGATCCGGTGCAGGTAGGTCCAGATCTCCGCGCGGGTCTGCGGATCGAGGCCCACGGTCGGCTCGTCGAGGAACAGCACGCTCGGCCGGTGCAGCAGGCCGCGCGCGATCTCCAGCCGCCGCCGCATCCCGCCGGAGAACGTCGCGACCCGGTCCGCGCGCCGCTCCCGCAACCCGACCAGGTCGAGCATCGAGTCGACGCGCTCGGCGACCAGCGCCCGGGGCATCGCGTACAGGTCGGCGTGGAAACCCAGGTTCTCCGCGGTGGTCAGGTCCGGATCGAGCGTCGATTCCTGGAACACCAGGCCGAGCCTGCGCCGCACCTGGTGCGCGTCGCGCACCACGTCGTACCCGGCGATCTCGATGCGCCCCGCATCGGGCAGCGCCAAGGTGCACATCATCGCGATCGTGGTGGACTTGCCCGCGCCGTTCGGCCCGAGGAAGCCGAACGTCTCGCCGCGGGCCACGGTGATGTCGACGCCGCGCACCGCGTGCGTCCCGCGGTAGGACTTGTGCACGTCGCGGGCCACGATCGCGGGTGCGTCCTCGGGGCGGTGGTGGTCGTCGCCTCGCCGGAGTCGTCGCACGGGTGCTCCTCGCTGCTGTCGAACGGCCGGGGTGCGCGGCGATCCCGTCACGCGGCGCGCAGGCTGCCCAGGTGGTCCTGCCAGTCCTCCGGCACCACGAAGCCGAAGCTCCAGCGGTGCCGTTCGGTCGGGTTCACGATGCAGTGCCAGAACAACCTCGCCGGGTCCTGCTCGGCCTTGAAGAACCGCACGATCCTCCGGCGCTCCGGCAGCGTCACGATCTCGCCGGTGCCCGGGTTCTGGTAGCGGAAGAAGGAGGTGCCGCCGCCTTCGGGGAAGTCGTCGTCGAGGTCCACCACGTACATCCGCCAGCCCGGCTGGTTCTCGTTGGTGTGCCACAGCCGGTAGCTGTTCGGCGGGTACCACATCGAGCCGGACAACCGGATCTCGTCGCCGAACACGCCTTCCAGCAACCGGATCGCCCGCGTCTTGGCGGCGAAGTACGCGGGGTAGCCGGGGTGCTCGACGTGCTCGTCCAGGTTCACCAGGTGGAAGTCCCGCCGCGCGCCACCGCCGGCCGGGTCCTGCCAGTGCGCGGCCATCATCCGGCGGTTCCACTCCTGGAACTCGGGATCGGACGGGGACTTCGAGGTCGATTCCAGGTCGTCGGCGCGGAACCGGGCGCGGAACGCCGCCAGGTCCACCGGGGGACGGACCTTCAGCAGCGGCAGCTCGTCGATCAGCGGCGCCAGCTCCGGCACGTCCGCCAGGTCGTACTCGTGGTGGTAGAAGGCCGTTCCCCGTGGCGGCGCCGGTTCGTCGGCGGCCGGTTCGGGCGTGGTCTCCGCGCCGAGCTCGGCGGATCCCGCGGCCAGTTCCTGGGCGGTGAAGTCGAACCCGTGCCTGCCGCCGAGCGCGATCATCTCCTCCATCCCGGTGACGGCCTTGAGCTGCTGGCCGAGTTCCGGCTGCTGCCTGGTCGCGCGCAGGAAGCTCTTGCAGGCTTCGACGGTCATGGCGGTCTCCTTCGTCCGGTGCGGGTGGCGGGTCGCTGCCCGCCGGGTCGCTGGGATGCCGGGATTCGGTGGTGGGGCGGGAGGTTCGGGGAAGCGGCGGGCGGTGCTCACGGTCGCGGCGGGTCGAGCATCAGCACCGAGGGCACCCGTTCCGGGTGCGCGAGCCGCAGGAAGTGCATGCCGTAGCCGGAGATCCCCATCATCAGCCCGGGGAAGAAGTCGGCGCTCTGCTCGCCGAGGCCGTGCTCGGCGTCGTCCAGCGAGCGCCACATCTCGCGCACCTGCACGTTCGCCTCCAGCCGGAACGCGGGTTCGTCGCGCAGCAGCGCGTAGCGCAGCAGCAGCTCCGAGTTGCCGGAGGTGCCGTGGCACAGCGTGTGGTTCTTCAGCCGGGAGAAGTTGCGCACGGTCGCCCCCAGCGCGTGCCGCGCCTCCCGCAGCAGCTCCTCGTCGTCCGCGCCCAGCAACGACCAGGCGGCGATGCGGCTCAACCCGATCCCGGCGGCCCCGTTGCACCACGCGTTGGAGTAGTGGTGGCCGTTCTTCGCGACCTGACCCGTGTCGTAGCGCAGGTCGTACCAGTCCTGCTCGTCGAGGTCGAAGTGCCGCGCCTCGTAGGCGAAGGCGCTCCTGCCCGCCGCGACGCACTCGTCCCGGCCGGTGCGGGTGCCCAGCAGGACCAGCGCCCAGCCGATCCCGGCGGCGCCGTGCGCGAACCCGGTCATGTCGTCCCGGGCGTGTTCCGGGGTGTTGGACGGCCAGCTCACCGCGCCGTCCCGATCGCGGGCGCGCCGCAGCAGGTGGTCCGCGCAGCGGTGCGCCAGGTCCAGCGCCTGATCCCCGAGCAGCGGCTCCAGCGCCAGCAGCACCGGGATCATCCCGGCGGCCCCGTGCAGCAGGTCCAGGTGGGTGTCGGCGTCGATGAGCTCGGCCAGGCCGTCGCACGCCCGCACGGCCTCGTCCACCAGTTCCTGCTCGCCCCACAACCGGTGCAGGTGGGTGAGCAGGTACAGCCGCCCGCCGACGTCGGCGAACGCTCCGGTGCGCTGCGGCGGGGTGTCGAGGACGTGCCGCAGCGCGCGCCGCGCGGCCCGCCGGAACTCGGGGCGCGGCACCACGTCGTCCAGGTAGGCGAGGAACAGCGCCACCCCCGCGGTGCCGGTGTAGAGGTCCGCGTCGATGTCGACGGACTCCAGCACGCCGTCGACCCGACCGAACGACTTCCACGGCGCCGGAGCCGGCGGTTCCAGCTCCATCGAGCACAACCGCTCGCCGGCCCGCACCGCGTAGTCCAGCGCGGTGGCCACGAACGCGGGGCTGCTGATCTCGTCGCTCGACAGGCTGGCGGCGATGTAGCGGGCCTGCTGCGCGCGGTTCTTCGCGGTGAGCGAGCGGATCCGCTCCGCGGCGCGCTCCAGCGGGGAACCGTCCAGCGCGGTCGGCAGCCGTTCCGCGCGGTCGTGCACGAGGTGGTCGTCGCCCACCTCGACGGTGAAGACCGGCACGTCCAGCCGCCACATCGACGCCGTCTCCCGCGCCGAGAGCACGGCGTCGCGGTCCCATTCGCGGGGGAAGGTGCGCACCGTGTTCAGCAGCAGGTCGACCTCCAGCGGGTCGGCCAGGCACTTCGGGTGCCGCGCGGACGCGATCAGCTGCGCGTAGATCTGGGTGCTCCAGTTCAGGAACCGGGCGGAGGCGCCGCGGAACGCCTCCGAGACCAGGGCGACCGCCTCGTCGGCGTTGCGCTCCAGCCACTCGTGCACCCGGTCGAAACCGTCCACGATGGACTCCAGGTGGTCCTGCGGGTGGACGAGCTCCCCGTGCAGGAAGACCCGGTTGGTGGCGTCGAGCTCCACCCGCACGCCCGACCGGTTCCGCACCGCAGCGCCGAAGCCGAGGCGCCCGCCGACGATCTGCGGCACCGGCATCGGGATCTCGTAGCTCTCGCCGCCGCTGCACCCGCTCAGCCGCATCTGCTCCGGGCCGTCCGCGGTTCCGGCGCGCGGCCACTCCAGCAGGCCCGTCTTGAACACCGAGTCCTGCACCGTTCCACTGCCGCCGCGGCCCAGCGGCGACGCGTCGAACACCGTCTCCCCGTCGCACACGTGGACGTGGCCGTCGGCGACGATGATGTTCTCGAAGTGCAGGTCGCTGCCGCCGAGCACGTAGAACAGGGCCAGGTGGCCGCCGAGCTCCCGGTACACGTGCGCGGCCGCTTCGGCGGTGCCGGTCTCGTTGCGCCCGGTCGGGATCGCGGCCTCGTAGCCGTAGCCGTCGCGCACCAGCACGGGCCGGGAGGCGAACTCCACGACACCCCGCTCGCGCAACCGGTCCAGCACGGCCTGCACCCCCGCCTCGGAACGCAGGCAGCGCGGCTTGCAGTAGAACGTCCCGGTCCCGCCGTCGTCGAGCTCGGCGGTCACCACCGCGACGCTGCGCCCGCCCGCGTGGTAGTCGCCGGTGCCGAGCCGCAGCGAGCGGAACGCGACGATCGACCGGCCGAACAGCTCCGGCCCGAGCCGCGCCGCGTCGGCCGCCAGGTTGCGCAGCAGGTCCGCGCCGTAGCCGGCGATCAGCCCGGTCAGGTGGGCCAGCCAGCGCCCCAGCACCGGGTACTCCAGGAAGAACTCGTGGTAGGCGGCGGAATCGGCGAACGTCGCGTCCAGGTAGGCGAGGTAGTCGTCCTCGCCCGCCCGCTCCCGGTCGATCCCGCGCCGCGCCCGGTGCAGGTTCGCCTCGGCCTCCACCACCCAGGCCAGCGCCAGCGCGAACCTCCCGTGCAGGTGGCGCTGGAGGTCGTCGACCAGGTCCGGCCCGATCGACTCCGGCAGCTCCGCGCGCACCTTCTCCAGCCTGCGCCCCAGCTCCACCAGGAACGGTTCGCAGGCGGTGGCCAGCTCGCCGTAGTAGACGTCGGTCTCCCGCCACGTCGCGCGCGGGTCGGAATGCGCCGGGTCCCAGCCGAGCACCGCGTCGCGGTAGGTCGGCAACCAGGCCGCGTGCAGCTCCTCCAGCAGCTCCGGCAGGCCGGGGCCGGCCGGGTCCAGCTCGACGGCGCGGTAGGCGGTGAGCACCGCGGCGAGCTCCTCGGCGGTGTGCCGGGCGGGCCGCGCCCGGTTCTCGGCCTCCTGCGCGAACTTCCCGGCGAGCCGTCCGGCGACGCGGTCCAGCCGCCACCGCTCGACCGCGTCGGGCGGTGCCGCCGCGAGCGGCCGCCCCGAGTCGCGCAGCGCGGTGACGACGTGCAGCCGCTCGTCCAGGTTGCTCGCGCGGGCGGCCAGATCGAGTGCTCGGTCGGTCTGCATCAACACCTGTCCCGGTCGGTGGTGGGCGAGGAACGCGGCGAGCCCGAAGGCTCACCGCGTCGATGCTCAGCTCACTTGGTCGAGCCGTCGCACGCGAACGTGAACGGGCCGGCGCTGCAGGTGCTGGCGCAGGCGACGACCTCGTTGGCCGCGATCCCCTTGGTCCAGAAGTCCAGGGACTCCTGGTCGACGGCCTCGACCGCGTCGGGCAGCTCGGCAGGCTCCACGCCGAAGGCGGCGGGGTCCGCGATGAGCGCGGAGCGGAACTCGGCGTCGATGACGGCTTGGCGAAGAATGGTGTCGGACATGATCTCCTCCTGGATGCTGGTGTGCGTTCGGATCATTCGGACTTCTCGGCGGGCAGCTGCGCCACGAGGGCGAAACCCAGCTGCGCCTCCGCGTTCTTCAACTCCACGAGCGCTCGGCCCATGTTGTCGTTCTCGTTCTGCCAGGCGACGACCTCCTTCTCCTGCTCCGGTAGTCCCTCCGGCGACCACAGCTGCTCCAGCCACTTGTGGGTCGCGAAGGGGTGCAGGTCGGTGACCGGCGTGAGCCGGGCCAAGGTGGGCTCCTCGTTCAGCGCGAGGGCGAGCTGCAGCACCTCGCGCAGCTTGCCGTCCGGCGGCAGCAGCGAGCACAGGACCACGAGTTCCTGGATTCGCCGGATCACGTCCACGTCCGGGTAGATGACCGGAACATCCGAGTGCTGCATCGACCGCTCCCAATCCGTCGGAGGCCCAACGCGACCGACGCTAGGGGGCGGTGGTTTCAGTCCGCCTTCAAAGCTGTTTCACCGCAGGAGAACCGGCGTGGCGGCAGCGGGATCCGCCGCCGCGGCAGGAGGCTCGCGGTTCCGTCAGCCGGACTGGTCGGCCGCCCAGGCGCAGAGGGCGGCCTGCACCCGGTTGCCCACGTCGAGCGCGGCGAGGATGCGGCTCACGTGCGCCTTCACCGTGCTCTCCCGCATGCCGAGCGCGCTCGCGATCTCGGCGTTGCCGTCGCCCGTCGCCAACCGGCCGAGCACGTCCCGCTCCCGGGGGGTGAGGCGTTCGATCTTCGCGCGCGCCGCGGCGGAATCCGGTCCGCTGCCCCGGTGGTAGTGGTCGACGAGCCGCCGCGCCGCCGCCGGGTGCAGCATCGCCTGCCCGCTCGCGACGACCTGCACGGCGCGCACGATCTCGGCGGGTTCGCTGTCCTTGAGCAGGAACCCGGCGGCGCCTGCGGTCAGCGAGCCGTACACGTACTCGTCGAGGTCGAAGGTGGTGAGCGTGACGACCTGCGGCGGGTTCGGCAGCGCGCGCAGGCGCTCGGTGGCCTGGATGCCGTCCAGCTCCGGCATCCGCACGTCCATCAGCACCACGTCGACCTGGCCGGCCGCGGCCTCCCGGACCGCGCTCAGCCCGTCCCCGGCCTGCCCGACCACGGTGATCCCCGGTGCGTCGGCGAGGATGTCGGCGAGCGCCAGGCGGACCAGCGTGTCGTCGTCCACGATCAGCGTGCGGATCATGCTGCTCCCGAGGAGTGGGCGGGTGCCGGG
Source organism: Saccharopolyspora gregorii (assembly GCF_024734405.1). NCBI lineage: Bacteria > Bacillati > Actinomycetota > Actinomycetes > Pseudonocardiales > Pseudonocardiaceae > Saccharopolyspora > Saccharopolyspora gregorii. The sequence continues at coordinate 2,268,962 of NZ_CP059556.1, forward strand.
ATGCGCGCCGACAGCCGCCAGCCGCCGGTGCCCGAAGGGCCGTGTTCCAGGGTGCCGTGCAGCGCGTCGACCCGTTCGGCCAGCCCCACCAGGCCGTAGCCGCTGGGCGAGTCCCGCTCCACCGGCGCGCCCACGTCGTTCTCCACGTCCACGGTGGACTCCGGCGGACCGTGCCGGACCCGGACCCGCACGGCCGAGCCCGGTGCGTGCTTGCGCGCGTTCGTCAGCGCTTCCTGCACCAGCCGGTAGATGGCCAGCCGGTGGCTGAACGGCAGCTCCGCCGCGTCACCGGAGACCTCGGCCGCCACCGGCTGCCCGGCCGCCCGCGCCTCCGCGAACAGCGCCTCCAGATCGCGCATCCGGCGCGGCTCCGGAACCCCGCCGCCGTCCGGCGAGCGCAGTCCCGCCAGCACGTCCCGCAGGTCGCGCAGCGCCTCCGTCGACGTCGCCCGCAGCAGGTCGATGCGGTCCGCGACCTGCGGGGGCAGCTCGGCCGAATGCCGTTGCAGCGCACCGGTGTGCAGCGCCAGCACGCTCAACGAGTGCGCCAGCGAGTCGTGCAGCTCGGCCGCGACCCGGCCGCGCTCGGTCAACCGCGCCTGCTCCGCGCGCAGCTCCCGCTCCACCCGCAGCTGGTCGACCTGCGCGGCCAGGCTCGCCACCAGCCGCCGGTGCCCGCCCGCCCACATGCCCAGCGCCACCACCGCGACCAGCAGCAGCAGCGGCCCGTACACCCGGGTGCCCCACAGCGAGTGCTGCGGCTGCAGCAGGTTCCCGCCCATCGCCGCGACCGCGCACACCGCCGCCACCACCAGCCTGCCGCGCTTCGCGCAGGAGTACAGCACCACCAGCAGCGGCAGCACCGTCCCCAGCACCGCGGCCACCAGGACCGCGGGTACCGCCGCGACCGCCAGGTTCCGCCCGCGCCACGCGAGCGCGATCCCGGCCAGCAGCACCGCGCCGACCTGCGGGCTCAGCACCACGCCGCCGGCGCGGACGTAGGCCTCCTGCCCGGACAGCAGCGAGACCGCGACGAGCAGCGCCGCCTCCACCCACCATCGCGTGCGCGGCTGTACCGCGGTCACCGGGTTGCTCCTCGTCGCCACGACGGACGAGCATAGGGAGCCGCCGCCCCCCTACTTTCGTACCGGATCTCCGTGGCCATGAGACCGATGGTGCCCGTTGATCCCGCCAGTAGCGTGCAACGACGTGGACCCAGTGCAGACCAGCAGCAGCACGTCGCCCGGACGGTTCGCCTTCTCCCGCGAGGCGTTCCGCAGCTTCCGCGTCACCGGGGCGATCGCCCCCAGCAGCAGACGGCTCGCCGCCCGGCTCGCCGCGCCGCTGCTGCCGCCGCAGCACCGGCCACCGGCCAGGGTGCTCGAAGTCGGGGCGGGCAGCGGGGTGGTGACGCGGGAGCTCGCCGACCGGATCGGCCCCGCCGACCGGCTGGACGTCGTGGAGATCAACCCGCACTACGTGCGGATGCTCGACACCGCGCTGCGCACCGAGTTCGCGCTCTCCGCCGTCGCCGACCGGATCGCGCTGCACGAGGTCTCGGTGCTGGACGCGCCGCTGGAACCGCGCTACGACGTGGTCGTCTCCGGGATGCCGTTCACCAACTTCGAACCCGAGCAGGTGCGGGCGCTGCTGGACCGGCACCTCGAACTGCTCGTTCCGGGCGGGCACCTCACCTTCTTCGGCTACCTCGGCACCCAACGGGCCCGCGCCCTGGTGAGCGGCCCGACCGAGTCGCGGCGGCACCGGGCCGCGATGGAGGTGGAGCGCGAGTTCGTCGAGCGCTACGGCCTCGGCCGCTCGACGGTGTGGTGGAACCTGCCGCCCGCGCACGTCTGGCACCTGCGCGCACCCGCGGCGGAGGACCGCTGATGCCGTCACCGGCCGACTGGCTGGCGCAACTGCCGCCGCTGGCCGCCTACGGGTTGCTCGCCGGGCTGGTGTTCACCGAAGGGATCCTGGTGATCAGCCCGTTCGTGCCCACGCTGGGGCCGCTGCTCGTCGCGGGCGCGCTCGTCTACGCGGGGGTGCTGGAACCGTGGGCGGTGGTGCTGGCCGCTTCCGCCGGCGCGGTGTGCGGGGACGCGCTCGGCCACTGGACCGGGCGCCACCTCGGCCCCCGGCTGCGGGAGACCCGGTTCGCGCGTCGCGTCCCGCGCGCGTGGGACCGCGCGAGCGAGCTGTTCCGCCGCAGCGGCGGGCCCGCGCTGGTGCCGTGCCGGTTCGTGCCGCTGGTGCGGTCCGCGGCCCCGCACCTGATCGGCGCGTCCGGCCTGCCCTACCGCCGGATGGCGCCGTGGAGCGCGCTCGCCGGGGTGGTGTGGGCGTGCGGGGAAGGCAGCGTGGGCTACCTGGCCGGGGCGTCGTACTCGCGGCTGGCCGGGGCGTTCGGCGCGATCCCGGCCGTGGCGGTGCTCGTGCTGGTGGTGCTGGGGGTCGTGTACTGGCGACGGCGCGGCTCCGGTGGGGCGGACGGCTCGGACCGGTCGGCCGATGCGGCGGACCGCGCGGCTCCGGAAGGCGCGGAACCGAAAGGCGCGGGTCCGGAGGGCGCGGGTTCGGAAGGCGCGGCTCCGGACCGTGCGGGTCCGGAGGACGCTGATCCGGAAGGCGCTGGGCCGGCGGGCACGCGCCCGGACCGGGCCGATCCGGTCGGAGCGGGCACCGGGGCCGTGGAACCGGGCGTCGCGGACGCGGGGGGAGCGGACCGGCCCGGCCGCGCGGAGCCGCGGTACCGCGCGCAGCGGCGTCCCGGCCGCTACGACGCGGTGTGAAGCGGCGGCACCTGGTCGTCGCGCAGGATCGCCAGGTGCAGGTCGCGCAGCTGCGGTCCGGGCTCCACGCCGAGGCCGTCGCGGATGCGCGAGGTCAGCTCGGCGTAGGCCAGCAGCGCCTCCACCTTCCGCCCGCAGCGGTAGAGCGCGAGGAGCAGCTGCTGCCAGAACCGCTCGTGGAACGGATGTGCGGAGGTCAACGCCCGCAGTTCGCCGATGAGCTCGCGGTGGTGGCCCAGTTCCAGCTCCAGTTCGCCGCGCCGCTCCAGCGCTTCGATGCGCTGCTGGTGGATCCCGGGCACCACGTCGCGGTGCAGCGAGTCCGAGGCCACGTCCGGTAGCGCGCGCTCCCCGCGCCACAGCGCCAGCGCCTCGCCGAGGGCGGCGGATTCGCGGACCCGGTCGTGGGCGGCCTCCGCGGCGCGCGCCTGCTCCAGCAGCTCGGTGAAGCGGGCGAAGTCGAGGGTCTCCGGGGACGCCTGGAGCGTGTACCCGGCGCTGGAGGTGCGGATGAGGTCCGGCGCGCCGGACGCGTCCGCGATGGCGTGCCGGAGCCGGGTCAGGCAGGTGTGCAGCGCCCGGCGCGGCCGGCAGGGCGGCCGGGAGTCCCAGATCCGGTCCACGAGCTCGTCGACGCACACCACCTGGTTGAACTTGACCAGCAGCGCGGCGAGCAGGATGCGCTGCCTGGATCCGGGTACGTCGAGACATCGCCCGCCGCTCCCGACGGTGAGCGGGCCGAGGACGTGGAACGACAGCGGTTTCGTCACGTGGAGCCCCCAGTTGTGCGGTGCGGTCCCGGCATGCCGGTCGGCTCCCGGCGGTGCGCGGGCTGGGTCGCGTTCGACCGGCGGTCGGCGCGGCGATTCCCCAGATCGCGGCCGGGATTCCCGAGTCATCGGCGGCGCGCGAGCGGCCGGCCCGGGAGTTGATTTTCACTTTTTAGCATCGATCTTCAACGGCCGGCAATGCTGCGTACGGGGTCTTACGAAAGTAGGTGGGCGTCCCCGGATCGGGGGTTTTTCCCCGGATCGGCGGAACTGCGCGCGCAATTTTTCGATAATCGTGTTAACGGGTCGAACCGCTGTGCGGAGACTTCGACCACGGTTCGCTCAATCACTGTCCGTGCAACCGGCTCCGCCGGTGGGTGACCGCTATGCGAATCTCGGTTCGAATGTCCGAGTCCCCAGGTGGCGGCGAGTAAAGTGCAAATCGGACTATTCGAACGAATGCGCGGATGGATTTCGGTCGGTGGATTTCGGTTGACCCGTTCGGGGCACTAAGGTGTCTGCCCAAGGTCGAAAAAGAGTTGTCGAGCAGGAGCCTCGACGGGCCGCCCCGGGGGTGGGTGGCCGAGAATGGATAAGAGGGGTGTTCTCCTTGTCAGGGGCAAGCTCGTCCAACGCGGAATCGGACGACTTCTCGGTATCGGATGTGACGGTCACCGAGCCGGGCGTGATTCGCCGAGCCGTCGGTGCGGCCGCGATCGGCAACGTCACGGAGTGGTTCGACTTCGGCGTCTACTCCTACCTGGCCGTGAAGATCGAGAGCGTGTTCTTCGCCGGCCTCTCGCCGACGATGGGCACCATCGCCACGCTCGGCACCTTCGCCGCGGCGTTCCTGGTGCGGCCCTTCGGCGGGCTGTTCTTCGGGCCGCTCGGCGACCGGATCGGCAGGCAGAAGGTCCTGTCGCTGACCGTCATCATGATGGCGATCAGCACGTTCATCATCGGCATCCTGCCCGATTACCACGCCATCGGCGTCGCGGCGCCGATGCTGTTGTTGCTGGCCAGGCTGCTGCAGGGCTTCTCCACCGGTGGTGAGTACGGCGGCGCGATGGCGTTCATCGCGGAGTACGCGCCGGACCGCAAGCGCGGTTTCCTGTGCAGCTTCCTGGAGTTCGGCACGCTCACCGGCTACGCGCTGGGTGCCAGCTTCGCGACCGGTCTGGAGCTGCTGCTCAGCGAAGAGGACCTGCTGGCCTGGGGTTGGCGCATCCCGTTCCTGATCGCCGGTCCGATCGGCGGCATCGGGTTGTACCTCCGGATGAAGCTGGAGGAGACCCCGGCGTTCGCGAAGATCGCGGCGGAGTCCGAGGGGCGCGAGGGCAACCAGACGCTGGCGGAGTTCCGCAAGATCTTCGTCAACCACTGGCCGGCGATGCTGGTGTGCGGTGGCATCGTGCTGGTCTTCAACGTCACCAACTACGTGCTGACCAGCTACATGCCCACCTACCTCACCCAGACGCTGCCGGACAACGGGCACGCGGGCACGGACTCCACGACGTCCCAGGTGCTGCAGATCGTGGTGCTGCTGGTGTCGATGGTGCTGATCACGTTCATCGGGCGGCTCAGCGACAAGATCGGCCGCAAGCCGGTCATGTACACCGGGTGCGTGCTGCTGGTGGTGCTGGCCATCCCGTCGGTCATGCTGCTGAAGGCGGGCGGCACGTTCGCCACGTTCAGCGGCCTGATGCTGATGGGGTTGATGCTGCTGTGCTTCAACTCCACCTCGCCGTCGGTGCTGCCCGCGCTGTTCCCGACCGATATCCGCTACGGCGGGCTGTCGATCGCGTTCAACATCTCGGTGTCGCTGTTCGGCGGCACGACCGCGACGGTGATCGCGGCGCTGATCGCGCTCACCGGGAACCTGGACATCCCCGCCTACTACCTGATGGGTGCGGGTGTGATCGGTGCGGTCGCGGTGTACTTCGCGAAGGAGTCCGCGGGCAAGCGGCTGCCCGGTTCGCCGCCGGCCGCGGTGGACCACGAGGAAGCGAAGGTGCTGGTCGGCGCCAAGGACTGACCTCGGAACTGACCTCGGACGCGGAAGAGCCCCGTCGCCGTTCTCGGCAGCGGGGCTCTTCTGCGTTCGCGGACGGGGTTTCAGCGGGGGCCGGCCCGCAGGACCGAGCGGGTCCACGCGGTGATCGCCCCGGCGATGGCGAACAGTCCGACGGCTTCGACCGACAGCGCGACGATGATGTGGCTCATCCGAGTCTCCTGTGACAACGCGACGTGATTCTTGTCCGGGGGAACGTCGCTGGAGGCTGATCAAGGCTCCGAACCGGCCTCTCGTTGCCACTGCTTGACCTTCTCCCGCCCGGTGAATCGCCACACCGGAGCTGTGTATTTCACGTGGCCTCGAAGTCGTTCTGTGATGTGCGGCACAGAACGACATGCGCTCCGACCTGCGGTTCTCCGGAACCTTGACCGCGGCTCCGCCGTGCTCGTACGGTTATGCCGTCACAGACAGGTCGTGCCGTGCGGCGGCACAGATCGGCGGGCAACGATGACGTTCGCGCTGGAGAACCTGACCGTGCTCGACCTGACCCAGGTCATGGCCGGGCCCTACTGCTGCCAACTGCTCGGCGACCTCGGCGCCGACGTGATCAAGGTCGAACCGGTCGGCGGCGGCGACGCCACCCGCCAGGCCACCGGGCACCGGCTGCCCCGCGGCACCAGCGCCGCCTTCCTCGCGGTGAACCGGAACAAGCGCAGCATCGCGCTCGACCTCAAGACCGATGCCGGGCTCGACACCTTCTACCGGCTGGTCCGGGACGCCGACGTCGTGGTGGAGAGCTTCCGGCCCGGCGTCGCCGCCCGGCTCGGCGTGGACTACCCGGCGCTGCGCGAGCGCAACGAGCGGATCGTGCACGCCTCCCTGTCCGGATTCGGGCAGACCGGGCCGTACGCGGGGCGCCCCGGCTACGACCTCATCGCCCAGGCCATGAGCGGGATCATGAGCGTCACCGGCGAACCCGGCGGCCCACCCACCAAGTCCGGGGTGCCCGTCGCCGACCTGTCCGCCGGGCTGTTCTGCGCCGTCGGCATCCTCAGCGCCTGCCTGTCCCGGGCCGCCACCGGGCGCGGGCAGGCCGTGGACACCTCGCTGTACGACGCGGCCCTCGCCTTGTCGATCTGGGAGACCTCCGAGTTGTGGGCCACCGGCGAGGCACCTGGCAGGCTCGGCTCCGCGCACCGGGTCAACGCGCCCTACGAGGCGCTGCCGACCCGCGACGGGCACCTCACCGTCGGCGCCAACAACGAACGGCTGTGGCAGCGGCTCTGCACCGTGCTCGACCGGCCCGAACTGCCCGCCGACGAGCGGTTCGCCACCAACACCGACCGGGTCCGCCACCGCGCCGAGCTCGCCGCCGAACTCGCGACGACCCTGCGCACCAGGGACACCGAGGAGTGGACCGGGCTGCTGCTGGCGGCGGGGGTGCCCGCCGGACCCATCCGGGACTACGCGCAGTCCTGCGCCGACCCGCACACCCTCGCCCGCGAGATGGTCGTCGAGGTCGACCATCCCGACGAAGGCCCGGTCCGCGCGCTCGGCGTCCCGGTGAAGCTCAGCGGCACCCCCGGGCGGATCCGCAGGCCCGCGCCCGCGCTCGGCGAGCACACCGACGAACTGCTACGCGCCACCGGCCGCACCGACGAGGAGATCCGCGCCCTGCGGGCCGACGGAGCCGTCGCATGAGCGGGCGGGTGCGCGTCGAGATCGACGGCGCCGTCGCCACCGCCACCTTCGACCGGCCCGAAGCCCGCAACGCCATGACCTGGCGGATGTACGACGAGCTCGCCGCGTTCTGCGCGCGCGTCGCCGCCGAACCGCAGGTGCGGGTCGCGGTGCTGCGCGGCGCCGGGGGCGAGGCGTTCGTCGCGGGCACCGACATCGGCCAGTTCCGGGACTTCGACGGCGCCGCCGCCGGGCACGACTACGAGCGGCGGGTGGAAGCCGTGCTGGACGCGGTGGAGCGGATCCCCGTGCCGACGATCGCCGTCGTCGACGGCTACGCCACCGGCGGCGGACTCACCATCGCCGCGGCTTGCGACCTGCGGATCTGCTCGGAGCGGGCGAAGTTCGGGATGCCCATCGCGCGCACCGTCGGCAACTGCCTGTCGATGCGCAACCACGCGCTGCTGGTCTCGCTGATCGGCGCGGGGCGCACGATGCACCTGATCTGCACGGCCGGTTTCCTCGACGCCGAGGCGGCCGAACGCGCCGGGCTGGCCTCCGAGGTGCTCCCGGAATCCCGGGTCGACGCGCGGGTCGCGGAGCTGTGCGAGCGGATCGCCGGGCACGCGCCGCTGACCATGCGCGCCGGCAAGGAGGCGGTGCGCAGGCTGCGGGAGCACGCGCTGCCACCGGGGGACGACCTGGTGGAGTCCTGCTACGGCAGCGCGGACTTCCAGGAGGGCGTGCGCGCGTTCACCGAGAAGCGCCGCCCGCAGTGGCTCGGCCGGTGATGCCGTATGGGCGGCTCAGCCGGGCAGGACCGCGGGGCGGTGGCCCAGCGTGGCGCTCACCCGGGCGGCGGCCTCGGCTACCAGCGCGCCGTAGCGTTCCCGCAGCTCCGGGGTGATGCGGCCGGCCGGTGCGGAGATCGACAGGCCCGCGACCGGCTCCCCGGTGTCGTCGAAGATCGGCGCGGCGACCGCGGCGATGTCGGCGCGCCACTCGCCGGTGTTCGCGGCGTAGCCGAGCTCGGCGACCCGGTCGAGCTCCGCGAAGAACTCCGCCCAGTCCACGATCGTGTTGTCGGTGTAGCGGACCAGTTCCTCGCCGAGGATGGGGCGCACCGCTTCCCGGGGCATCGCCGCCAGCATCGCCTTGCCGTTCGACGAACCGTGCAGCGGCACCGTGCTGCCCAGCGGCACCACCGCGCGGATCGGGTGCTCGGTCTCGACCCGCTCGATGAGCACCGCGTGGTCGCCCTCGCGGACCATCAGGTGCGCCGTCTCGCCGGTCTCCCGGCGCAGCTCGTGCATGACGGCCGCCGCCGCGTCCCGCACGCCGATGTCGGCGATGGCGCGCTGGCCCACCTGGAAGGCGCGGGTGGTGAGCACCCAGCGGGTGACGTCCGCGCCGTCCGGGCAGATCCAGCCCGCCGTCCACATCGTCCGCAGCGCCCGCTGCACGGTGCTCTTCGGCATCCGCAGCCTGCGGGCGAGGTCGCCGACCCCGGCCGGCTGGGTGTGCGCGACCTCTTCGAGCACCCGGAAAGCGGAGAGCACGGTGCGCATTCCTTCGCTCATCCCGGAAGCCTAACCGGTCCGCCGCGCCGATCCGGTGCTCGCCGCGGCCGGCGCTCACAGCCACCCCGGCAGCACGAACAGCGCGCAGGACACCACCGGCCCGACCGCGATCATGCTCAGGCCCCAGACCATCAGCCGCCGGAACACGCCCTCGCGCAGCTCCGGCGGAGCGCCCGCCACGACCAGCGCACCGCTGGTGGAGAACGGCGAGGAGTCCACGACGGACGCCGACACCGTCAGCGCGATGATCATGCCGATGGCGCCGACCTGTCCGGTGAGCAGGAACGGCACCGCGAGCGGGATGAGCGCGCCGAGGATCCCGGTGGTGGAGGCGAACGCGGACACCGCCGCGCCGATCAGGCAGATCACGAACGCCGCCAGCAGCGGAACGCCGATCCCGGCCACGCCGTCGCCGAGGAACTCGATGGTGCCGATCCGCTCCATCATGCTCACGTAGGTCACCACGCCGCAGATCAGCAGCACCGTCGGCCACGCGACCTCGGCGACGCAGGACTTCGCGGTGCCCGGGTGCAGCACGCACAGCACGGTCGCGATGCTCAGCGCCAGCAGGCCCACGTCGAATTCGAGGGCGAGGGCGCCGACGGCGAGGACGAGCAATCCGGCGAGCGTGAGGATTCGTTGCGCATCGAGCCGAACCGTGGTCCCGGTGGTCCCGCCGTTGGACAATTCCGCGGATTCTGGTTCGGCTGTTCGGCCGAGGAGTTCGCGTCCGCCGAAGAGGAAGAACACGACGACGCTCAGCGCCAGGTTGAACGCGAATTGGCTCGCCCACAGCAGCAGCGGATTTCCCGGGAGTCCGCTGCGTTCGACGACTCCGTTGGTGATTCCGCCGAAGATGCTGATCGGGGAGAACCCGCCCGCGGTGGCGCCGTTGATGATGAGCAGCCCCATCAGCATCGGGTTGATCCGGTACCGCGCGGCGAAGTTCAGCCCGATCGGAGCCATGATCGCGACCGCGCCGGGCACCACCGCGCCCACCATCGTCAGCAGGCTCGTGACCAGGAACATCACCCACGGAACGAGGGCGATGCGGCCGCGTACGGCGCGGACTCCGGCGTGGATCATCCAGTCGACGGTGCCGTTCGCCTTGGCGATGGCGAACAGCATGGTGACCCCGACGAGGACCGCGAAGAGGTCTCCGGGGAATCCGCCGAACAGCTCGTCGGCGCTGTCGCCGACCAGGAACGTGCCGATGAGGAATGTTCCGAGAAATGCCACGGCTCCCATGTTCACCGAGCGCAGCGTGGCGAGGAGGAATATGAGGACGAGCCCGATGATGGACCAGATCTGTACGGACATGGTGCTCCTGGATTCGAGGCGGTCGTCGGCTCGGGAAGGGAGCGGAATTCATTTCCGTGATGCGAGATCAACGTCTCGTGCCGGGGAAGTATGACCCCGCGCACATTTCACGGTCAAGGCTTCTGAATAGAACACGGGAGATTCCGATGGCGCAGCCGATCGGCCGGCACTTCCTGCACGTTCCCGGCCCCACCAACGTTCCGGACCGCGTTCTGCGGGCCATGTCCGCACCCACCATCGACCACCGCGGCCCCGAGTTCGCCGCCCTCGCCGCGGAGGTGCTGGCGGGGTTGCGGCCGCTGTTCGGCACCACCGGCCCGGTGGTGGTCCACCCGTCCTCGGGCACCGGGGCGTGGGAGGCGGCGCTGGTGAACACGCTCAGCCCCGGCGACCGGGTGCTGGCCTTCGAGACCGGGCACTTCGCCGCGCTGTGGCGGGAGATGGCGGAGAAGCTCGGCCTGCGCGTCGACTTCGTGCCCGGCGACTGGCGGCACGGGATCGACCCGGAGGTGGTGCGGGAGCGGCTGGCCGCCGACCCGGACGGCGAGATCCGGGCGGTGTGCGCGGTGCACAACGAGACCTCCACCGGCGTGACCAGCCGGATCGCCGAGGTGCGGCGGGCGCTCGACGCGGTGGGGCATCCGGCGCTGCTGCTGGTGGACACCATCTCCTCGCTGGGCTCGGTGGACTACCGGCACGACGAGTGGGGCGTGGACGTGACGATCGCCTGCTCGCAGAAGGGGTTGATGCTGCCGCCGGGGCTCGGCTTCAACGCGATCAGCGCGAAGGCGCTGCGCGCCACCGAATCGGCGCGGCTGCCGCGGTCCTACTGGGACTGGCGGCCGCAGCTGGCGGCGAACGAGCGCGGGTTCTTCCCGAGCACTCCGGCGACGAACCTGCTGTTCGGCCTCCGCGAAGCGCTGGCGCTGCTCGACGAGGAGGGCTTGCCCGCGGTGTTCCGGCGGCACCTGCGGCACGCGGCGGCGACGCGGGCGGCGGTGCGCGGCTGGGGGCTGGAGGTGCTGTGCCTGGACGAGCGGGAGCACTCCCCGGCGCTGACCGCGGTGCTGCTGCCCGACGGGCACGACGCCGACGAGTTCCGGCGGGTGGTGCTGGAGCGGTGCAACACCTCGCTGGGCGCGGGGCTGGGCAAGCTCGCGGGGCGCCTGTTCCGCATCGGCCACCTGGGACACCTCAACGACGTGGGCCTGGCCGCGGCGTTGTCCGGGGTGCAGCTGGGGCTGGCCGCGGCGGGCGTCCCGTTCGACGAGCGCGGCATCACCGCCGCGCTGGCCGAGCTCGGGGAGGCGTGATGGGTGACCTGGAACGGCGGTTGCGGGCGGACCTGGCCGGTGAGGTGGAGTTCGACGACTACACGCGGCACCTGTACTCCCGCGACGCCAGCATGTATTCGATCACCCCGCTGGGCGTGGTGTTCCCGCGCGAAGCGGCGGACGTGGCGGCGACGGTGGCGGCGGCCGCCGAGCACGGCGTGCCGGTGGTGCCGCGCGGCGCGGGGACCAGCCTCGCCGGGCAGACGGTGGGGCCGGGCATCGTGCTCGACTTCTCCCGCCACCTGCACCGGATCGTGGAGCTGGACCCGGAGGCGCGCCTCGCGCGGGTGCAGCCGGGCGTGGTGCAGGACCAGCTGAACCGGGCCGCCGCCCCGCACGGGCTGATGTTCGGGCCGGACACCTCCACCAGCAACCGCGCCACGCTCGGCGGGATGATCGGCAACAACTCGGCGGGCAGCGGTTCGGTGCGCCACGGCATGACGATCGACCACGTGCGGGAGCTCTCGGTGGTGCTCGCCGACGCCTCCACCACCCGGTTCGGCCCGGTCGACGAAGCGGAGCGGCTGCGGCGCGCGGCGGGTTCCGGACTGGAGGCGCGGCTGCACCGGGAGCTGCCCGGACTCGTCGCCGACGGCGCGATCACCGACGGCTTCCCGGACTTCTGGCGGCGCGCGGGCGGGTACCGGCTGGACCGGCTGGCCGCGCCGGGACCGTTCGACCTCGCCGAGTTCGTGGTCGGTTCGGAGGGCACGCTGGTGATCGCCACCGAGGCGGTGGTGGGCCTGGTGCCGAAACCGCGCCGCACGGTGATCGCCGTCGGGCACTTCACCTCCACGCAGGCCGCGATCGCCGCCACCGGCGACGCGCTGTCCTGCGACCCGTCCGGGGTGGAGCTGATGGACCGCACGATCCTGGACCTGTCCCGGCAGCGCATCGAGTACGCATCGCTGGGCACCATCCTCGAAGGCGACCCGGATGCGCTGCTGTTCGTCAGCTTCACCGGCGACGACGAGGACGAGCTGGTGGGCAGGCTGCGGCGGCTCGGCGCGCTGTGGCGCAGGCACGGGCACGGCTACCACACGCTGGAGGCGGTCACCCCGGCCCAGCAGGAGTCGCTGCTGAAGGTCCGCAAGTCCAGCCTCGGCCTGCTGATGGCCGCGGGCGAGGGCACCCGGCGGCCGCTGGCGTTCGTGGAGGACACCGCCGTGGATCCGGAGCACTTGCCGGAGTACACCGCGAAGTTCGCGAAGATCCTCGACCGGCACGGCCTGACCGCCGGGTTCTACGGGCACTGCTCGGTGGGCTGCCTGCACATCCGGCCGTTCGTCGACCTCGCCGAACCCGCCCAGGTGGCGACGATGCGCGCGGTCGCCGAGGAGGTGAAGTCGCTGGTCGCCGAGTACGGCGGGGTGAACTCCAGCGAGCACGGCGACGGGCTGGCCCGCAGCGAGTTCAACCGCGAGCTGTTCGGGGAGGAGCTGTACGCGGCGATGTGCCGGGTGAAGCACCTGTTCGACCCGGCGGGCACCCTCAACCCCGGCAAGATCGTCGAGGCGCCGCCGATGACCGAGCACCTGCGCGACGCCGAGCAGCCGGTGCCGGGCCCGTTCCGCACCAGGTTGTCCTTCGAGGTCGTCGGCGGCATGCGCGGCGCCGCCGACCGGTGCATGAACATCGGCCTGTGCCGCAAGAGCGCCACCGGCGTGATGTGCCCGTCGTACATGGCCACCACCCGCGAGCAGGACGCCACCCGCGGCCGGGCGAACGCCCTGGTGAAGGCGCTGTCCGAGCCGGATCCGAAGCGGGCGCTGGGCGACGAGCGGCTGCACGAGGTGCTGGACCTGTGCCTGATGTGCAAGGCGTGCAAGAGCGAGTGCCCGCTGGGCGTGGACATGGCGAAGCTCAAGAGCGAGACCCTGTCGCACCACCACGACCTGCACGGCGTGCCGCTGCGCTCGCGGGTGTTCGGCGCGATCCGGGCGTTGAACCGGCTGGGGGCGGCGACGGCGCCGCTGTCGAACCTGCCGGGACGGATCCCGCTGCTGCGCAGGCTGGCCCGGCGCGCGCTGGGCATCACCGAGCACCGGCCGCTGCCGCGGTTCCAGCGCCGCCACCTCGCCTCCTGGTTCCGGGGTCGCGGTGCGGCGGGTCCGGCGCCGCGCGGACCGGTGCTGTTCCTGGCGGACTCGTTCACCACGTTCACCGAGCCGGGCATCGGCCGGGCGGCGGTGGAGCTGCTGGAGCGCGCGGGCTACGAGGTGCGGCTGGTGAACCGGGGCTGCTGCGGACGCTCCAGCCTGTCGAAGGGGCTGGTGGACGACGCGAAGGCGAAGGCCCGCGACCTCGTCGCCCGGCTGTCCACTTCGGACGCGCCGATCGTCGGGTGCGAACCGTCCTGCGTGCTGACGCTGCGGGACGAGTCGCTGTCGCTGCTGCCGGACGACCCGGCGGCCCGCGACGTCGCCGGCCGGGTGCGCCAGCTGGAGGAACTGCTGTCGGAGGCGATCGACGCGGGCGACCTGGAGCTCTCCGCCGACACCTGGCCCGCGGGACGGCGGGTGCTGTTCCACGGGCACTGCCACCAGAAGGCCGAGGTCGGCACCGCCGCCACCGTCGGCCTGCTGCGCCGCATCCCCGGCGCCGAGGTGGCGGAGCTCGACGCCGGGTGCTGCGGCATGGCGGGCTCGTTCGGCTTCGAGGCCGAGCACTACGAGCTGTCGATGGCGATCGGTTCCGACCGGTTGTTCCCCGCGGTGCGCGCCGAACCGGGCACCACGCTCATCGCCGCGACCGGGGTGTCCTGCCGCCAGCAGATCGCGCACGGCACCCCGCGCGCCGCGCACCACCCGCTGGAACTGGTCCGCGCCGCGCTCGCCGGCCGCTAGGCTGATCGAGTGATCGACCGGCGTTCCGGGCCGTCCGGCGGATGTGCCTGGAAGGCTGGTCGAGCGGACGTGTCGAGCTGGTCGGAGGAGTGGCCGTGGTGATCGAAGGAGCCGGAAGGTGAACGGGGACGTCCTCGACCCCGACGCCGCCCGCGAACGCCTCGCCGCCTGGCGGCAGCGCGCCGAGCAGGTCGCGGCCAACACGCAGGCGATGAGCGAGCGGATCGGCGAGATCCGGGTGACCGCGGGCGATCCGCAGGGCCTGGCGCAGGTCACCGTCGACTCCACCGGGTCGATGGTGGACCTGCGCCTGACCGACGAGATCAAGCGCAAGTCCCCGGACGTCGTGTCCCGGGCCGTGCTCGCCGCGCTGGCCGCCGCGCGCAACCAGGCCGCGGACCGGTCGCAGGAGATCGTCACCGACACCCTCGGCGCCGATTCCGCGGCCGGGCAGGAGATCGCGCAGCGCCTCGGCGACCGGCTGCGCAGCGGACCGGACCCGGCCGAACCCGCCGAGCGGCCCGCCCGGCCGCCGCGCGACGAGTACGACGACTACGACGTGACGAAGGACTTCCGGAGCTGACCATGGCGGACGGGTTCGGTGTTGAAGCCGACCAGCTGCGGGCGCACGCGCAGAAGGTCGAGGCGCTCCAGGCGCGGTTCGGCGCGGTGAAGTCGGCGAGCGCGAACATCGCGCAGGACGACCAGGCCTACGGCGTGCTGTGCTCGTGGATCCCCGGCGTGCTGGAAGGCCGGCACACCAAGCAGGACGAGCTGCTCGCGTTCGTGGAGGAGAACTTGGCGCAGGCCGCGCAGGCGCTGCGCGCGACCGCGGAGGACTACGACCGCCGCGAAGTCGAAGCGGGCGAGGGCTTCGAGGCCGCCGGAGGTGGCCTGTGAGCGACGATTCGCTGGTCGCCCCGGTCGAATCGACGCAGAAGGCGTGGACCGGGGCCGGGACGGCCGACAGCATCGAGGGCCTGGTCACCTCGATCCAGAGCGGCGACTGGACCAGCGGGGTGCTGTCGGGCGTCGGAGTCGGGCTGGAGGTCGCCTCCGCCGTGCTCGACCCGTTCGGCACCTTGCTGTCCAACGGCTTGGGCTGGGCGATGGAGCACTTCGAGCCCCTGCGGGAAATGCTCGACGAACTCACCGGCATGCCCGACGTCGTCACCTCGCACGCGAACACGTGGACGAACATGGCCGCGGAACTGGCGTCGATGTCCGAAGACCTGAAGGCGGACCTGGAACGCGACCTGCCCGGCTGGGAAGGGGAGGCCGCCGACGCCTACCGCGAGATGATGGGCGCGAACGTGGACGCGATCGGCGGTCTCGGCGCCACGTCCGCCGCGATGGCCGCCGCGACCGAGGGCGCCGGCGGCCTGGTGCAGATGACCCGCGACATGGTGCGGGACCTGATCGCGGACCTGGTGGCGCGGGTCATCGTGTGGGCGGCCGAGGCGATCTTCGTCGTGACCATCCCGGTCGTGGCCGCGCAGATCGCGTCCGCCGTGGTCAAGTGGGTCGGGAAGATCACCGGCTACATCGGCGACCTGATCGACAGCCTCACCAACCTCACCAAGCTCATCGACGGCTGACCGGGATTCGCACCGGACCTACGTTAAGGCGGGATTGTGGCCAGGAGACCTCGCGGTGGGAACGGCGATGGTGGTGGTGATGCGCCGAGCAGGCCGTCGCAGCGGCACGGGAACATCGACGCGAGCAGCAGCGTCTCCGGCGCGCAGGACAGCATCCGGCAGACGGCGCAGGCCGGACGGCCCGGTGGGGGTTCGGGCCCGGCGTCGACGTCGAGCACGAGCGCGCCGCCCACCTCGGGCCGCCCGACCGGGCCGGAGCTCGGCGGATCCGACGTCGACTCGCCGAACGGCACGTCCCCGGCGGGCCGCAACGGCGCCCCGGACGACTCGTCGATCAACGGCAACAACCGCGGCGCCGACCGGGAACGGGTTCCCGCGGACCAGAAGAACACCTGCGGCGACCCGATCGACATCGCCAGCGGCGACATGGTGCTCGCGCAGACCGACGTGGAGCTGGCGGGCGTGCTGCCGCTGGTGCTGCACCGGACGCACCTGTCGTCGTACCGGGTGGGGCGGCACTTCGGCCCGAGCTGGTCGTCCACGCTGGACCAGCGCTTGGAGGTCGAGGGGAACGAGGTGTCGTTCGCCGCCGACGACGGCACGCTGCTGTTCTACCCGCTGCCCGCCGACGATTCGCCGGTGCTGCCGCGCACCGGCCCGCGCCGCGCGTTGACCCGCACCGCGGACGGCTTCACGATCACCGATGTCGAGCAGGGCCGCACGCTGCACTTCGGCGTCGGCCTCGGGCGCGCGGTGCTGCCGCTGCTGGCGATCACCGACCGCAACGGGCACCGCATCGACGTCGACCGGGACGCGGCCGGAACTCCGCTGGAGATCCGCCACAGCGGCGGCTACCGCATCCGGGTCGACTCCGAGGACGGCCTGATCACCGCGCTGCACCTGCGGGAGGCGGCTGACGGCGACGACCTCCAGCTGGTGCGCTACGGCTACACCGGCCGCAGGCTCACCGAGATCACCAACGCCTCCGGCGTGCCGCTGACGTTCACCTACGACGACGCGGGCCGGATCACGAGCTGGACCGACCGCAACGGCGCCTGGTACCGCTACGGCTACGACCACGAGGGCCGGGTCGTGCAGGCCGACGGTTCCGGCGGCTTCTTCAGCGGCACGATGTCCTACGAGGACGGGGTGACCCGCTGGACGAACTCGCTGGGGCAGCAGACCACCTACCACCTCAACGAACGCGGCCAGACGCTCCGCGAGATCAATCCCGCCGGCCACGAGGTCCGCTCCGAGTGGGACGAGTTCGACCGGCTGCTGTCCCGGACCGATCCGCTCGGACGCACCGTGCGCTACGAGTACGACGAGGTCGGCAACCTGCTGGCCGCGACCCGCCCCGACGGTTCGCAGACCCGCTTCGAGTACAACGAGCTGCGGCTGCCGACCACGGTGATCGCCCCGGACGGCACCGTGTCCCGCCGCGAGTACGACGAGCGCGGAAACCTCACGCGGGTGCTGGACCCGATGGGCGCGGTGACGACCTACGCCTACGACGAGCACGGCCACCTCACCGCGATCACCGACGCGCTGGGCGGGGTGCGGCGCGTTGAAACGGACGCGGCCGGGCTGCCGCTCTCGATCATCGATGCCGCGGGGGCGACGACCCGGTACGAGCGGGACGGCTTCGGCCGCGCGTCGGCCGTGGTCGATCCGCTCGGCGGCACGACCCGGTTCGGCTGGACCGTCGACGGCAAACCCGCGTGGCGCACCCTGCCGGACGGCGCCACGGAGCGCTGGATCTACGACGGTGAGGGCAACCTCCGCACCCACGTCGACGCGCTCGGCCAAGCCACCCACACCGAGGTCACCCACTTCGACCTGCCCTCGGCGGAGGTGCGTCCCGACGGCACTCGCCTGGAGTTCGGCTACGACACCGAACTGCGGCTGACCAGCGTCACCAACGAGCAGGGGCTCGTCTGGCGCTACGACTACGACGAGGCCGGGAACCTCGTGCGCGAGACCGACTTCAACGGCCGCCAGGTCGCCTACCGGCACGACGCGGCCGGGCAGCTGCTGGAACGCACCAACGGCGTCGGCGAGACCACCACGTTCGTGCGCAACGTCCTCGGCGACGTCATCGAACGCCGCACCCCCGGCGCCACGACCACGTTCACCTACGACCTGGCCGGGCGCCTCGCCGAGGCGATGGACGGCGACACCCAGATCCGCTTCCAGCGCGACGCGACTGGGCGGGTGCTCGCGGAGAGCGTCAACGGCCGCACCGTGCACTCCGCCTACGACGCCCTCGGCCGGCGGGTGCGGCGGAGGACGCCGTCCGGGGCGGAGAGCGCGTGGGAGTTCAACGCCGCCCACCAGCCCACCGCGCTGCACGCGGGCGGCCGGACGCTGCGCTTCGACTACGACGCCGCCGGGCACGAGACCTCCCGCGCGCTCGGCGCGAACGCCGTGCTCACCCAGGACTGGGACGCCAACCACCAGCTGCTGTCGCAGCACATCACCGGAGCCACCGGGCACCAGGTCCAGCAGCGCTCCTACCGCTACCGGGCCGACGGCCTGCTCACCGGCGTCAACGACACCCTCACCGGCCCCCGCACCTTCGAGCTGGACCGCGCGGGCCGCGTCACCGCCGTGCAGGCCGGCGGCTGGACCGAGCGCTACACCTACGACGCCGCCGGGAACGTCACCGACGCGGCGTGGCCGGTGCCCGCGGGTTCGCCGGACGCCGATGCCGTCGGCGATCGCGAGTACTCCGGCACCCTGGTGCGCCGAGCGGGTGCGGTGCGCTACGAGCACGACGACCAGGGCCGCATGATCCTCCGCCAGCGCAGGCGGCTGTCGCACAAACCCGACACCTGGCGGTACTTCTGGGACGCCGACGACCGGCTGACCGGAGTGCTCACCCCCGACGGCTCCCGCTGGCGCTACCGCTACGACCCGCTGGGCCGCCGCGTCGCCAAGCAACGCCTCGGGCCCGGCGACCGGGTGCTGGAGCAGGTCGACTTCACCTGGGACGGGGTGGTGTTGGCCGAGCAGGCGCACAGCGGTGGTGTGCCCGGCGGTCCTCGGTTCGCCGACCTGCACGTGACGGTCTGGGACTACGAGCCCGGCACGTTCCGCCCGCTGGCCCAGCGCGAACGGGCGCCGCTGCGCCACGCGCCGCAGCAGTGGGTGGACCAGCAGTTCTACTCGATCATCACGGACCTGGTCGGTTCACCCGCGGAGCTGATCAACGATCAGGGTGGAGTGGCGTGGTTCCACCGGACGACGTTGTGGGGCAACACCCTCGACCACAGCCGCACCGGCGCCTACACGCCCTTGCGCTTCCCGGGCCAGTACGCCGACCCGGAAACCGGCCTCAACTACAACTTCCACCGCCACTACGACCCGAGCACGGGGCGGTACGGCAGTGGGGACCCGCTGGGGTTGGCGGCGGGGCCTAGGCCCCACGGTTATGTATTCAATCCTCAGGCCCTCGTTGACCCCTTGGGGTTGACGGCGGAGGATTCTACTAGGTGGGTTGACCCAAACACGATTAACTTTTCCCAGCGCACCATTTCCGGCAATGACTACGCTGAACTGATGCGGCAGAATAAGTGGGATTGGAATCGGTCTGATGCTGCGCTGCATGTGCTTGAGGTGGACGGGCAGCTGGTAACGTATGACAATCGAAGGCTTGATGCTGCTCGTGAGGTGGGCACTCCACTTGTTCCAGTGCAGCAGGTCAACCCCAATGCTCCTCATCCTGACAGCAGTAAGGGGATGACTTGGCAAGAAAAGTTTGAGCAGCGATTCAACGATCGAAGAAACAAGAAGGCTGGTGGCGTGGTTCCTGACACGGGCCTTCGGGAAAGGCCAGCGAAGCCGGGGTGTAACAAGTGACCAAGATTCAAGATCTGTGGAACCAGTGGATGCTTCCGATTAGAGATGGCATCTATGGTGCCAGTGGTGAAAGCTTCGCTGCAAGGTTGAGCTTCTCGGGGGGTTCGAAAGTTGAGGTGCTGGAGGAGTTTAGTCTCGATGAGATGATGGAGAACGACCCCGAGGAGGTGACCTCTATCGATATTACCAATAAGGTGGAGTGGTCTGGGGCGTACTTCTTCGCGGGGGAAGGGTCGTACGGGTCGGAAGGATTTTTCGGGCGAGAAACATCCGATGGTGAACTGATGTGGGTTGCCTATTTTGAAGAAGGTAATCCATTTCGGGATATCGAAGTTCGCGACGGCGTGGTCGGGTTTACCTCGACCGCGGGTTTTACGGTATACGCCGATGCTGATTCGGTCAGATTTCGTCCCGTGTCCGTTGATGAAGGGTCGGCCTGATGAAGTTCGGGCGGCCCGACCTGTCGGTCGATGTGCAGGGGTGATCGTGGGACACCGCTGCCACGCACCTGGTGCAGCGGTGTTCGGTGGGTGGGTTGTTGAGGAGGCGGCGGTGTACCGGGCCGGTGAGGAAGCGGCCGCAGGCGCAGGGGATTCGGAACGTTTCGTAGTGCGCGGGCACCAGGTGCCATCCGGTTTCCAGGACCGAGGTCATCCACGTGCAGCCCGCTACCGGGTGGTGGTCGGGGAGCGGGACGACTGATCCGCACCGGTCATGAACCGGCATCGCCGTCGCTCCGGGCGAGGGCGGCGAGCGCCTCGTGGATTCGTTCGCACTTGGTCGCGTCCACGGCGGCCCGGTACGGCTGGCGGCAGTAGTAGCAGGTGCGGATCGTCCGTTCCAGCGGTGTCCAGTCGGACGTCTCCGCCGCGTCCGCGCGGTGTTCGATCATTGATTCGGGTGGGTCGTGACGCTGCATTGCTCAGCCCCCTGCTCGGTCAGGTGAATCCGCGACGCCACTTCCGCTGCGACCGGGCCGTTGCCGAATCCGCTGGTAGCTTCGCTCCGTTTTGGTAATGGCGATCTTCGTAGGAGCATGGTGATCGCCTCAACCGAGTTGCCGGCTGCGCAGCGGGTGAACGTCGGGCGAGCGCCGTGCGGACGAGAACCGGGGAGTGAGCAGGTGGCAGCGACTCCGAAAGCACGTGCGCTGGGCATCGCCGTGCGCAAGATCCGCAACGAACGCCAGGTGACGTTGCGCGAGTTAGGGGAGCGGATCGGACGCCACTCCGGCGAGATCTCGCGCTGGGAGAACGGGGAGCGCCCGTTCACCCCGGAGCGGGTTGCGCAGATCCTCGGGGCGTTGGACGTCAACGGGACGCGGTTCCAGGAGATCGTGTCGCTGGCTTACGAGACGAAGAATCCGCCGTGGGTGGCGACGGCGTTGCCCGAGCGGGAGCAGCAGCTGTCGGCTTTGATCGACTTCGAACAGGCCGCGACCCGGATCACTGCGGTGTCTCCGTTGTTGGTGCCGGGTCTGTTGCAGGACACGGGCTACATCCGGGCGATCATGGGCGCGGGCGGAGTGCCGTCGAGCGAGGTGTCCGCGCGGGTGGCGCTGCGGCTGGGGCGCCGCGAAGTCCTCACCCGCACGGATCCGGTGGCCATGCGGGCTTTCCTCGGCGAGGCGGTGCTGCACCAGATCGTCGGCGACGCCGGGACCATGGCGGCGCAGCTGCGGCATCTCGTCGACAGCGCACGGCGTCCGAACGTCGAGCTGCGCGTGGTTCCGTTCCGCAGCGGCTGGCAACCGGCGCTGGAAGGCGCGTTCACACTGCTCGAATCGGAGGTGTCCACGCCGATCGTGCAGTTGGAGAACCGCCGTTCCACCTTGTTCCTGCACGAGGACGACGACATCAGGGCGTACCGTCAGGCCGTTGACCACCTGGACGACATCGCCCTCGGTGCGGCGGAAACGAGCAGGGCCATGACCCGACGGATCCAGAGTCTGGAGCGAATGTGATGAGTGAGCAGCGGCGTTGGTTGAAGTCCAGCCGGAGTCAGAACGGTTCGGACTGTGTTGAGGTGTCGGCGGATCTTCGTCGGGTGCGGGATTCGAAGGACCCGGCGGGGCCGTTCTTACAGGTCGACGTGCCCGCGTTCACGGAGGCGGTCAAGCGAGGTCGCTTCGACCGGCGGTGACCAGGGGCGAGCGCCCGGAACCGACCGCGGGTTCCGGGCGCACCGCCTCAGTCCTCGCCCGACTTCCACGGGAACACGTAGGACATTGCGAACCCGAGCAGTCCGGTGACTCCGGCCGCGATGGTCGTCGGCGCGCCCAGCACGTCGACCGCGCCGGACACCAGCGCGGCGTTCCCGACGACGATGCCGACGGCCTGGGCGAGCACCAGCGCGACACCGAGCACCAGGAACACGACGAGGCAGACCTTGAACACCGGCATGCTGATCCGCTGCGCTAGCACGTGGGCGGTGCGGGGCTGGTGGGATTCGGTCGACATGGTTTCCCTTTCGCTCATGCGGGAACGGGGAGCAGGCCGGTCGCGACGAGCACGCCGATGGCCAGGACGGGCAGCACGAACCAGAGGATGAGCCGCAGGAACGTGCGGGACGGGTCGACGCCTGCGATGCCGGTGGCGATGTAGATCGGCGCGGCACCGGGCGGCGACGCCCCCTCGGTCGAGGCGAAGATGAGGACGGCGGTGGCCGCGGCGGCCGGGGGTGCTCCGGCGGCGGTCAGAGCGCTGAAGGCGACGCCGCCGACCGCGGCGATGGTGGCGGTGCCGGTCAGCGGTGCCGCGATCACCACCAGCAGCAGCCCGACGACCGAGGCGACGATCCACAGTGGAGCCTCGAACCCTTCCATGATCGCGGTGAGCTGCTCGACCAGTCCCAGCTCGCCCAGGCTGGCCGACGCCGCGAAGGCGAACAGCAGGGTGGCGCCGATGACGGCGTAGCGCGAAGCCATGTTCCCGAGGTGCGCGCTCCACTCGCGTCCCGTGCGGGGCAACCGCCGCCACGCCACGAGCAGCGTCGCGAGGATGGTGAGCACCGGGATCCACACGATCACGCTGATGTCGCCCGCCGCGTCGCCGACGCGGGATTCCAGGAACCGCACGCCGAAGTCGAGCGTCAGCACGACCGGGATCGCGATGCCCGCGTACACCAGCAGCGAGCTGAACCCCTCCTTCAACGCGATCCGCAACGGCGCGATGTCCTCCCCGGAGATCTTCTCGATCCGGAACCGGCGGACCCAGATGAACACCACGACGAACCGGTACAGCACCGTCCACAGCCCACCGGCGAACGCCGCGACGATGAGCTGGTCCGCGCTGAGCACCGGCGCCACCGCCGCCGAGCCCAGCAGCAGGAACATCGACGAGCTCGGCGGGATGGAGATCCCCAGCCCGGCGTTGCCCGCCACCAGCGACGCCGCCAGGTCGGGCCGCCAGCGCGACCGGATCATCCACGGGATCGTCACCGATCCGACGGAGGCGGCGATACCGGAGCCGGAGCCGGCGGGGCCGCCGAGCAGGGCCGCCGCCGAGGTCGACACGTACGCGGAACCTCCCCGGAGCCTGCCGAACACGGAGTTGAGCAACGTGACCTGCCGGTCGATGAGGCCGAGCTCGGTCATCAGGTAGCCCATGAACACGAACGCCAGCGCGGCGAACACGACCTCCTCGGAGAGCGCTTCGTCCAGCCCCGCGCGAGCGAGTTCCAGCGCGTCACCGCCGCCGAACAGGCACACGGCGACGAATCCGACGAGCATCGCTTCGCCGATGTTGCGCTTCAGGACGGTGTTCCAGACGACGATGATCGCGATGTAGGTGATGAGTGCCCACACTGCTACGCCCACGACGAGCTCCTTCGAACCGTTGCGGGTCACCGGGACGGTGAGCTGATCGGACGGGCGCGTCGTCGGGACCTGCGACGGCGGCGCCGGACTTCGGTGGCCGGCTCCGGCTTCTCAGCCGCGTTCGCCGAGCCGGTCCGCCAGCGCGAGGACGCTGCGGGCCTTGGCGATGACGGGCGCGTCGACGAACCGGCCGTCGGGCAGCGCCAGCGCGCCCTCGCCGCCGTGGTGCTCGGCCGCCGCGACGACCTCACCGGCACGGGCGACCTCCTCGGGCGTCGGCCGGAACGCGTCCCGGATGACGGAGACCTGGCGGGGGTGGATGGCGGAACGCCCGAACATGCCGAGGGATCTGCCGTGCGCGCAGGACGCCCGCAGCCCCGCCTCGTCGTGGACGTCCGCGTGCACCGACATCGCCACCGGGGGCAGGCCGGCCGCCGCGGCGGCCAGCACCAGCTGGAGCCGGAGGTGGTCGAAGGCGCGTTCGTCGGTGATGGACAGCTCCGCCGCGAGGTCCTGCTCGCCCAGCCCGACCCCGGCGACCCTGGGGTGCGCGCAGATCGCCGCCGCGTCGGCGAGGCCGCGCGCGGATTCCAGCAGCGCCTGCACCGGTGTCGGCCGGGTGCCGAAGGCCTCGTCGACGACGGCGAGGTCCCGGGCGCCGTGGATCTTCGGGACCCGCACCGCGTCCAGGCCCGGGCACTCGGCGAGCGCGGCGAGGTCCGCGCGACCGCGTTCCGTGGCGGGATCGTTGATCCGCACGTGCAGCTCCGGACCCGGCCTGCGCTCGGCCAGGTGCGCGCGGACGTGCTCGCGCGCGACGTCCTTGTGTTCCGCGCCGACCGCGTCCTCCAGGTCGAGGATCACCACGTCGGCGCCGCTGGCCGCGGCCTTGCCGAACCGCTCCGGACGATCGCCGGGCACGTAGAGGGAGCACACCGGCGGCGTCATGCCACGACCCCGCTCTCCCGCAGCTCGGCGATCCGCTCGGGCGAGTAGGACAGTTCGGCGAGCACGTCGTCGGTGTGCTTGCCCAGCGGTGGGCCGAGCCAGCGCACTTCGCCGGGCGTGTCGGACAGCCGGAACAGCACGTTCTGCACGGTGGTGGCGCCGAGTTCCTCGTCGTCGAGCTCGACGAAGGTCTCCAGCGCCGCGTACTGCGGGTCCTGCGCGATGTCGGAGACGTCGTAGACGAGCGCGATCGCCGCTTGGGCCTGCTCGAACGCGTCGATCACCTCGCCCGCGTCCCGTTCGGCGATCCAGGTGGCGACGGCGGAGTCCAGCTCGTCGACGTGCTCCACCCGCCCGCGTCCGTGCTGGAACCACGGTTGTTCCGCCAGGTCCGGCCGCCCGACCAGGTGCATGACGCGTTCGGCGATGGCCTGCGCGCTGGTGGAGACCGCGACCCAGCGGCCGTCGCGGGTGCGGTAGGTGTTGCGCGGAGCGTTGCTGCTGGATCGGTTGCCGGTCCGCGGCGGGATGGTGCCGAGCATCTTGTACGCGGTCATCTGCGGGCCGAGGATGCTCACGATCGGCTCGATGATGGCCATGTCGATGACCTGGCCGTGCCCGGTCTCGTCCCTGGCCCGCAGCGCCACCATGATCGCGTAGGCCATGGCGAGCCCCGCGATGCCGTCGGCCATCGCCAGCGGCGGCAGCACCGGTGGCCCGTCCGGTTCACCGGTGGACGCGGCGAACCCGCTCATCGCCTCGGCGAGCGTGCCGAAGCCGGGCTGCCGCGACATCGGGCCGTGCTGGCCGAACCCGGTCATCCGGGCGACCACCAGCCGCGGGTTGATCGCTCGGAGGTCGTCGGGGGAGAGCCCCCACCGTTCGAGGGTTCCGGGCCGGAAGTTCTCGACGAGCACGTCGGCGTCGGCGCAGAGCTCGCGGATGATCCGCTGGCCCTCGGGGGTGGAGAGGTTCACGGCGGCGGTCCGCTTGCCGCGCGCCAGGGTCTTCCACCAGAGGCCGACGCCGTCGGCGGAAGCTCCGTGGCCGCGCGCCGGGTCACCGCGGGTCGGGTGCTCGATCTTGTCGGGAGTTCTACGACGTGCGGGCCGTCGTCGAAGGCCTCGGCGCCAAGCTCGCCGCCGAGCGGATCACCGCCGACCAGCTCGACGAGCTCCGCCGGATCCACCGCTCGATGGTCGAGGACGCCGAGCGGGGCGGCCACGAGCTGCTGGGCGAGCAGAGCCGCCGGTTCCACCTGCTGATCACCGACATCGGCGGCCCGGCGTTCCTCGGCAGGCAGGCCCGCGCCATCCGCAACAGCTACCCGGTGCCGGCGAACGCCTCGCTGTGGCTGGAACCGGAACGCGCGCGCGGCCACCTCGACGCGCACCGGCGGATCATCGACGCGCTGGCGGCCCAGGACGGCGCGACCGCCGAGCGGATCATGATCGAACACGTCCGGTTCAGCGGCGGCTACCGGGCGGACCGCCAGGGCTGACCCGGCGCCCGGAGCGGTGAACGTTCGGCCGGGGCCGGGTGGCCGATCGGCCGAGGCCCGCGGCCGGTCCGCTCCGGCAGGCTGAGCCGCCGAGGGGCCGGGAACCGCGCGGCCCGCCGTCCGCTGGAGGAGTCCCCGTCGTGCTGCGCAAGAGCTTCCGCACCGCCCTCGTCGTGCTCCTGGCCGGAGCGCTGCTGGTGGTGCTGGCGGTGGTCCTCATCGGACCGTCGTCGATCTCCTTGCAGGAGGAGGTCCTGCACGAGGAGCGGTCCCAGGACTCCGGGATGACCTACGTGTACGGCGGCGAGCACTACTCCAGCGACCTGCGGCTGTTGCGGGTCGTGCGCCCGACCGGGGTGGCGCACGAACTGCGCCTCGGGCCGCACGTCACGGACTACTACTACCCGGTGCTGCTCGAACTCGGCGCGGGCCGGGAACCGCGGGTCCGCGACGTCGGCTGGCTACCGGACCGGGTGGTGGTGCGCTTCGAATCGGGCGAGTCCCTGGAGGTGCCCGCCGACAACTTCCGCAGCGTGCGCTAGGAACCCGCCGCGGCGAGGAAGTCGCGGACCGACCGGGACGCCTCCGCGCGGAACTCGTCGAAGTAGGCGTGCCGGGCGCCGGGCAGCACGTGCAGCGCGGCGTGCGGGATGCGCTGCGCCAGCAGTTCCGCGTTGACGACCGGGGCCAGCAGGTCCTCGTCGCCGTGCAGGACGAGGGTGGGCGCCTGGATCTCGGGGAGCCGGTCCCACGCGTCGTGCCGCGCGCTCATCCGCAGGTGCCGTCGCGCGGCGGCGGCCGTCATGGTCGGGTCGCCGAGCACGGTGCTGTCCTCCGGGGAACCCGTCCACGCGCCGGTGTACATCAGCTCGAACAGCGCGCGCCGCCGCTGCGCCGGGTCCGGGTTCAGCAGCGAGCGCCGCACCTGCTGGTCGCGCTCGACCGCGTGCTCGCCGCCGGGCGTGGTGCAGCCGAGCACCAGCCGGTCCACCAGCTCGGGCCGGTCGATGGCGAGCCACTGCGCGATCCGGCCGCCCATCGACGTGCCGTACACGTGCGCGCGGGCGACCCCGGCGGCGCGCAGCACCTCGGCGGCGTCGGCGGCGAACGAGCGGGTCGTCCAGTCCGCATCGGGTGCGGCGGTATCCCCGGTTCCCCGGTAGTCGACGGTGATCGTCCGGTAGGTGTCCTCGAAGTCGGTGCGCACCTCGTTCCACCACCGCTGCGAGTTCGCCTGGCCCTGCAGCAGGAGCAGCGCCGGTCCGCCGGGGTTCCCGGCGAGCCGGTAGTGCAGGCGGGCGTCGGCGAAGTCGAGTTCGGGCATGCCCGCAGTATCGTCCTCGGTTCGGCCGAAGCCGACGGTGGCCTCGCGTGCACGACGTCCGGGGCGCCGCGCACCGCGAGCCGCCGGGACCCCTGGCGCGGCGGCGGAGTGCGGAAGTGCCCGATTGCGCGCGACTTCCCGGGTTCTTCGCGCCGCTGCAGCAGGCGTCTTCCGGGCCGGGTTCGGTGATCGGGCCGCTACCCGCGCACGTGCTCGTCGAGGCCGGGCAGCGCCGTTGCTCCTGCCCAGCCCGGGGACGCGGGCGGCGGTGAGGTCAGGCTTCGATCCAGTTGTGCCTGCGCGCGATGTCGGTCACCTTGCGGCGCACCTGGACGATCTGCGCGGCGGTGAGGGTGGGGGCGGCTTCCAGCAGCGCCTCGGTGAGTTCGGTGCGGAACTCGGGCACGGACAGCACGTCGCACAGCCCGTCGTCCTCCTGCTCGCGGCGCGGCGCGCGGGATTCCGCGTCGGCCGCCGGTTCGAGCAGCCGCACCTGCGAGGCCTTCAGGCCGCGATCGCCCGCTTCGATGGCGAACTCGACGCGGGCGCCCGGCCGGAACTGCTGCTTGGAGTCCTGGATGTCGTTCGCGTGCACGAAGACGTCCTCGCCGCCGTCGTCGGGCGCGAGGAAGCCGTAGCCGCGATCGTCGTCGAACCGGACGACCTTGCCGTTCACCATCGAGTGGACCCCCGGGAGTCGAGTGCTGAGCGGAGCTGGTGCGGCTCGCATAGTAGTGACGGCGACGCGAGCGGCCGGAACCGGCTCCGCCGATCGGCCGCCGCGGATGGTTCTCGCGGCAGACGCGGGACCACATCAGTCCACAGTAGACTTGCTGGGACGGGCCCTGCTCGATGGAGATCAGCATTGCTGATTCGATATCAGGGCTCGCGATCGCGCGGGCGGCGCGGACGGAACTGCCGCGGAGGTGACATCATGACGCGGGTGAGCAGCCGAGCAGAGCGATCCGGTGCGGCCGACGGGGCCGACGCCGCGATCCCGCGTCCACCGTTGACGTTGTACCTGGTCAAGCGCCTCGAACTGGTGATCCGGGCGCTGCTGGACGACGTGCTGCGCCCGCTCGGGCTCACCACGCTGCAGTACACCGCGCTGACCGTGCTGCAGAACCGGGGCGCGCTGTCCTCGGCGCAGCTGGCGCGCCGCTCGTTCCTGCGGCCGCAGACGATGCACGAAATGGTGCTGACGCTGGAGAAGCGCGGCCTGATCACGCGCGGTCCGGACGTGCACAACAAGCGGGTGCTGCTGGCCTCGCTCACCGAAGCCGGCTCGGAGCTGCTGGCCGAGTGCGCGCCGGCCGTGCTGAAGCTGGAGGACGAGCTGCTCGCCGATCTCAGTCCCGGGCAGCGCGAAACGTTCCGCGAGGGCTTGGAGCACGGGATCACCGCGCTCGCGGCGGTGTCCGAGGTGCGCCGCGCCTAGGTGTGCCGCGGTCGGGTGCCGGAGGTTGCGCCGAGCGCTCCTCGTTCCGCGGGCCGACTAGTACGATTATCAGGAACCCTGAGCAACGAAGCGGACGGGAGCGGACCATGGCACTGCTGGACGACGCGGACTGGACCGGCCGGATCTTCACCGGTAGCTGGACCACCGGAACCGGAGGAGAACCGCGGCAGGCCGTCGAACCCGCGACCGGCGACGTCCTCGGCGAAGTCGGCCGGGCCGCGCCCGAGGACGCCGCCGAAGCGGCGAGCCGCGCCGCCCGAGCGCAACGCGACTGGGCCGCCACCTCCCCGTTCGAACGCGCCGCGGTGCTCTCCCGCGCCGCCGCGCTGTTCGAGCGGCACGCCGCCGAGATCGGCGACTGGATCGTGCGCGAATCCGGCTCCACCCGGTTCAAATCCGGCATCGAGACCGCCGCCGCCACCGCCGAGTGCACCGAGGCCGCCGCCCTCGCCACCGCGCCGCACGGCGAACTGCTGCACTCGCCGATGCCGCGGGTCAGCGTGCAGCGCCGGGTGCCCGCGGGGGTCGTCGCCGTCATCTCCCCGTTCAACTTCCCGCTGATCCTGTCCATCCGCTCCGTCGCGCCCGCGCTGGCGCTCGGCAACGCCGTGCTGCTCAAGCCGGACCCGCGCACCGCGATCTGCGGCGGCGTGGTGATCGCGCGGATCTTCGAGGAGGCCGGGCTGCCGCCGGGCGTGCTGCAGCTGCTGCCGGGCGACGCGGACGTCGGCGGCGCCCTGATCGACGCGCCCGAAGTGCGGATCGTGTCGTTCACCGGGTCCACCCCGGCCGGCCGGGCGATCGGGGCGCGCGCCGCGCGGACCTTCACCCGCACCCACCTGGAGCTCGGCGGGAACAGCGCGCTCGTCGTGCTCGGCGACGTCGACGTGCCCGCGGCGGCCTCCTGCGGCGCGTTCGGGAACTTCATCCACTCCGGACAGGTGTGCATGGCCATCGGCAGGCACCTGGTGCACGAATCCGTCTACCAGGAGTACGTCGAGGTGCTCGCGGCGAAGGCCGACGCGCTGCGGGTCGGCGACGGGTACCGGGAGGACGTGCAGCTCGGGCCGATCGTCGATCGCGGGCAGCTGGACCACGCCCAGGACCTGGTGCGGCGCAGCGCCGGATCCGGGGCCCGGCTGGTCGCGGGCGGCACGCACGAGGGGCTGTTCCACCGGCCCACGGTCCTCGCCGACTGCACCGGCGACACCCCCGCCTACGCGGAGGAGGTGTTCGGGCCGGTCGCCTGCGTCCGCCCGTTCTCCGACGTGGACGAGGCGGTGGCGCTCGCCGCGGACAGCGAGTTCGGGCTCAGCCTCGGCGTGCTCGGCGCCGATCTGGGGGAGGCGATGGCCATCGCGGGCCGCATCCCGTCCGGCCAGGTGCACATCAACGACCAGACGTTCAACGACGACGCGGGCGCGCCCTTCGGCGGGGTCGGGGCGTCCGGCTCCTCGCGCGTCGGCGGCGCCCGCGCCAACGCCGAGGCGTTCACCGAGACCCAGTGGCTCACCCTCCGCCGCCAGGCCCCGACCTACCCGTTCTGACCCCGGCCCACCCGTTCCGATCGCGATCCGGCGTTCCGCCGGGGTGTGCGGCCCGCCCGCCCGCGCGGTTCAGCCGCCGTGGCGGGCGCGGACCTCCGCCTTGCGGACCTTGCCGGACCCGGTGGTGGGGAGTTCGGCGGCGAAGCGCACCGACCGCGGCACCTTGTACCCGGCGAGCCGCCCGCGCAGGTGCGCCAGCAGTTCCGCCGGATCGACCGAGGCGCCCTCCTCGGGCACGACCACGGCGCGGCCCACTTCGCCCCACCGCTCGTCCGGGACGCCGATCACCGCGCAGGCGGCGACGCCCGGGAAGGCGTGGATCTCGTTCTCCACCTCGGCCGGGTGCACGTTCTCCCCGCCGGAGATGTACACGTCCTTGAGCCGGTCCACGATCCGCACGCAGCCGTCCTCGTCCACGGTCGCCACGTCGCCGGAGTGGAACCAGCCGTCGCGCAGCACTTCGCCCGTCTCCGCGGGCAGTCCCCAGTACCCGGGCATCACGTTCGGCCCGCTCACCACGACCTCGCCGCGCTCGCCGGGCCCGACCTCGGTCCCGTCGCCGTCCACCACGCGCACGTCGGTGAAGAACGACGGCACCCCGGCCGAGCCGATCTTGGTGGTCAGGTGCTCGCGGTCCAGCAGCAGCGCGCCGGGCGCGGTCTCGGTCATGCCGTAGCCCTGCACGAAGCTCAGCCCCCGCGCCAGGTACCGCTCGATCGTCCTGGTGGGCACCGGGGATCCGCCGCACAGCAGCGTCCGCACCCCGGACAGGTCGGTCGCGTCCCACCGCTCGTGGGCGGCGAGCGCGTCGTACATGGCGGGCACGCCGAACATCAACGTCACCCGCTCGCGCTCGATCGCGGCCAGCGCCGCCGCCGGATCGAAGGACGAGTGCAGCACGACCGTCCCGCCCTTGAGCAGCGTCGGCAGGCACACCATGCCGAGCGCGGCGGCGTGGAACAGGGGAGCGGCGACCAGCGCGCGCTCGTCGGCGGCCAGGTCGGTCTCCACGAGCACGTTGACGCAGTTCCAGGTGAGGTTCCCGTGCGTGAGCACCACGCCCTTGGGGCGCCCGGTGGAACCGGAGGTGTACATGATCAGGCACGGGTCGTCCGGGCGCACCGGTTGGTCGACCGCGTCGGTGCCGCCCGCGTGCTCGACGTTCCCGTCGGCGTCGACGGGAACGCGGCGGGCGCGGGTGCCGAGCGCGGCGGCGGTGGCGGCGTGCTCGGCGGTGTGCACGAGCAGCACCGCCCCCGCGTCGTCGAGGACGACGTCCAGTTCCGGTGCGGTGAGCCGGAAGTTCAGCGGGACGAACACCGCGCCGATCCGTCCGCAGGCGAACAGGACCTCCAGGTACGCCGGGTGGTTCGGCCCCAGGTAGGCGACCCGGTCGCCCTGGCGCACGCCGGCGCGGCGCAGGCCGTCCGCGAGTCGCCGCACCCGCTCGGCGAGTTCGGCGTACGTGGTGGTCCGGTCGCCGTGGCGCAGGGCGATCCGGTGCGGTGTCATCCTGGCCCGCCGGTCGGGCCAGGACCCGAGCCCCTGGTTTCGCAACGGTGCACCTTTCGCCGAGCGCCCACCGGACGCGGGAGGAGGATCTCGCGCCGCGGTGGGCGAGTGCTACCTGTTCGAGTCGAAGGCGCCCAGGCCCGGCCGGTACGCCTTCTCGTCCAGGAACTGGCTGAGCCCCTGCGCGCGCGCCCCGGCCTGGTCGGCGAACTGGGACTGGTCGAGCTTGGCGTAGAGGTAGTCCTCGGCCTGGTCCCACGGCATGTCCGCGGCGACCTTGTAGCCGACCTTCGCGGCGTGCAGCACCACCTGGTTCATCGAGGCGAGCTTGAGCGCGAGCTCCCGCGTCCGCTCCCGCAGGCGTTCCGCGGGCACCGCCTCGTTGACGAGCCGCATCCGCGCCGCCTCGGTGCCGTCGAAGGGTTCGCCGGTGAGGATGTGGTACAGCGCGTCGCGCTGGCTGACGGTGGCCGCGAGCGCCCTGCTGACGACGCCGCCGGGCGGAATTCCCCAGTTCACCTCGGAAAGCCCGAACTTCGCCCGTTCGTCGGCGATGGCGAGGTCGCAGGCGACGAGCGGCGTGAAGGCGCCGCCGAAGCACCAGCCGTTGACCATCGCGATGGTCGGCTTGATCCAGTGCGCGAGCCGCTTCCACTGCCATTCGGCGCTGGCGCGGCGGACCTTGGTCTGCATGGCGGTGCTGCCGGTGGCGTCGACCTCGCGGAAGTACTCCTTGAGGTCCATGCCGGCGGAGAAGGATTCCCCGGCGCCGGTCAGCACCAGCACGCGGCAGCGCTCGTCGCCTTCGAGGTGGTCGAGCACCCGCACCATCTCGTCGTTGAGCGCCGGGTTCATCGCGTTGCGCTTGTCCGGCCGGTTGAGCGTCACCCAGGCGATGCCTTCGTCGAACTCCACCAGGACGGTGTCGCCCCAGGGTTCGGGGGTGCCCGGCCGCTGTTCGTCGTCCACCGCTGCGCTCATCCGCCACCTCACATGAATCAGGGTTCCTGATTCATGTGTAGCAGCGCCGCGGAAGGCCGGTCAAGGTGGTCCTCGTCGTGCGCCGTGTTCAGGATCACGGTCGTCGGCCGGTGCCGCGGGGGAGATCCGGCCGCGCGGTCACTTCGTGCAGAAATTGCTTCCTCGAAAGATGTCCGCTTCGAGTCCACAGTGGATGCCAGCTCGACCGCCGCCGCCGAAGCCTTGATCGACTGGCGGGCTGCGGCTGTAATCAGCCGCGAACTCGGGTCGCCGGCCAGCCGCGAGCAGGTACCGGCGGACCGAGCGCGTGCCCGCGTCCAGTGCGAAGGAAGCAGATGACGGTTCCCGACCAGCAGTCGGCCACCCGGACGGACCCGGTGCAGACCGAGGTGCTCATCATCGGATCCGGCCCCGCGGGCGCGTCCGCGGCGCTGTTCCTGTCCACCCTCGGGGTGGACAACGTGATGGTGACCAAGCACCGGTGGACCGCGAACACCCCGCGCGCTCACATCACCAACCAGCGCACGATGGAGATCTTCCGCGACGTCGGCATCGAGGAGCAGGTGATCGCCGAGGCCACGCCGCACGAGCTGATGGGCGACACCGTCTTCTGCACCGCCATCGCGGGCGAGGAGCTCGGCCGCATCCGCACCTGGGGCACCCATCCCGCCCGGCACGCCGACTACGAACTCGCCTCCGCGTCGTGGAACTGCGACATCCCGCAGAACTACCTCGAACCGATCCTCGTGGAGAACGCGACCAAGCGCGGCACCCAGACCCGGTTCGCCACCGAGTACCTGTCGCTGCGGCAGGACGCCGACGGGGTCACGGCGCGCGTCCGCGACCGGTTCACCGGCCAGGAGTACGACATCCGGGCCCAGTACCTGATCGGCGCCGACGGCGCGCGGTCCCGGGTCGCCGCCGACGTCGAGCTGCCGATGCGCGGCGAGCTCGACATCGCCGGATCGCTGAACATCACCTTCACCGCCGACCTCGCCGAGCACGTCGCGCACCGCCCCTCGGTGCTGTACTGGGTGGTGCAGCCCGGCACCAACGTCGGCGGCATCGGCACCGGCGCGGTGCGGATGGTGCGGCCCTGGAACCAGTGGATGATCGTCAGCGGCTACGACGTGCGCGGCGAACCACCGGTGCTCGACGACGCCGGCGCCACCGCCATCGTGCGCAAGCTGCTCGGGCTGCCCGAGCTGGACGTCGAGATCACCGGAACCTCGTTGTGGGGCAACAACGAGCAGTACGCGACCCGGTTGCAGTCCGGCCGGGTGTTCTGCGCCGGGGACTCGGTGCACAAGCACCCGCCGAGCAACGGGCTCGGCTCCAACACCTCCGTGCAGGACTCCTACAACCTCGCCTGGAAGCTCGCCGCCGTGCTGCGCGGGCAGGCGGGGGAGCGGCTGCTGGACAGCTACACCGCCGAGCGCGCTCCCGTCGCCGAGCAGATCGTGCTGCGCGCCAACAAGTCCGGCCGCGAGTTCGCGCAGTTCTTCGAAGCGCTCGACATCGCCGAACCCGGTCCGGAGGAGCAGCTGCTCGCCAACATGGAGCAGCGCAAGGACGCCACCCCGGACGGCGCCGCCAAGCGCGAAGCCCTGCGGCGCGCGATGGAGGTCAAGGACTACGAGTTCAACGCGCACGGCGTGGAGATGGGCCAGTTCTACGAATCCGGCGCCGTGGTCCCGGACGGTTCCCCGCGGCCCGAACCGGACCGCGACCCGGAGCTGTACTACCAGCCCTCGACCGTGCCCGGATCCCGGCTGCCGCACGCGTGGGTCGGGGACCGGTCCCGCCGGTACTCCACCCACGACCTCGCGCCCGCCGGCCGTTTCACGCTGCTCACCGGCATCACCGGGCAGGCGTGGAAGGACGCCGCGGACAAGGTCGGGCACGAGCTGGGCGTGCCGGTCGAGGCGGTGGTGATCGGGCCCGGGCGCGAGGTCACCGACCTGTACTTCGACTGGGCGCGGCTGCGGGAGGTCGCCGAGGACGGGGTGCTGCTCGTGCGGCCGGACAAGCACATCGGCTGGCGCGCGCACCGGCTTCCCGCCGACCCGGAGGCCGCGCTGCGGGACGCGCTGCGCGCCATCCTCGCGAGGTGAGCGCCGGCTGAGCGGGGTGCGGGAACCCGGTTCGCGCCGGATTCCCGCACCACCGCGGGGAGATCACTCCTGCATGGACTTGGCGAGTTCGCCCGCGATGCGCAGGTCCAGCCCCAGCCGCTCGCGCAGCAGCCGCACCACTTCGATCTCCGCCTTGTGCTCGATCAGCGGCCGCAACCGCTGGGCGAGCTCCGGTTCGCGCTCGCGCAGGTCCCGCACCACCTCGGCGTAGCTCGTGGGGTGCTCGTGCTCGGCGAGCCGGTCCACCAGCAGCTTGCCCTGCAGCAGCGACACCGCGGGGATCGCCTCGCGCAGCACCTTCACCGCCCGCACCCGGTCGTCGGCGCGCACCAGTTCCCGCACCGCCTGCTGGATGTCCGGCGCGACCGGGATCGCCCACAGCAGCTCGCGCTGGCGCGGCGCGCTGAACCCCTGCCGCCACCGCAGCCACTTGCTCAGCACCACGAGCACCAGGGCGATCCCCAGCAGCACCAGCACGAGCACGAACACGACGCGCATCGGATCGATCGGCGCGGCCTGCGCGACCGCGGGCGGCGCACCGGCGAGCACGCCGGGCGCGAGGAAGATCGGCATGGCCGGGATCATGCCCGAGCGCGCTCCGCGACGGCGGAACGGGTCCCGGCCGCTGGGCCGATCGCGGCGGGCCTCGACGACCGGACGGGGGAGCGCGTTCAGCGCCGCGCGAGGCCGTCGATCAGCAACCGCACGGCGAAGTCGAACCGCTCGTGCCCCGTGCCGGCGGTGAGCTCGGCCGCGTGCCGGGTGGTGTGCGGGAATGCGGCGGCGGGCAGCGCGGTGAGCCTGCGCCGCAGCGCCGAACGCTGGCCGGGGCGGGTGCGCGCGGTCCCGGACGGTCCCGGTGCGCCCGCCGGCGCGCTGGTGCGTCCGGACGGGATCGTCGTCTGGGCCGCGGACGACGCCGGGGCACCCGGCCTGCCGGAAGCGCTGCACCGGTGGGCGGGCGACCCGGAGTAGCGCGAGCGGCCCGCGACGCGGCCCGGGCCTGCCGCGCGGGTGCGGCAGGCCCGGTGCCGGCGGCTCATCGGTTCGCCGTGCGGCGCCTCACCAGTCCGCGTCGGTGTAGCGGACGATGCCGCGCAGGTTCTTGCCCTCCCGCATGTCCTGGTAGCCCTTGTTGATCTCGTCCAGCGAGTAGGTGCGCGTCACCAGCTCGTCCAGCTTCAACCGCCCCTGCCGGTACAGCTCCAGCAGCCGCGGCACCTGGGTGCGCGGGCTCGCGCCGCCGAAGATCGCGCCCTGGATGCGCTTCTGCAGCAGCGTCAGCTCGAACATGCCGATCTTCGCGTCGGTCGCGGTCATGTCGGCGAGCGCGGTCACCACGACCTGCCCGCCCTTGCCGGTGATCGCCAGCGCCTCGGCCAGCTGATCGCCCTGCAGCTCG
Organism: Saccharopolyspora gregorii; assembly: GCF_024734405.1. Lineage (NCBI taxonomy): Bacteria > Bacillati > Actinomycetota > Actinomycetes > Pseudonocardiales > Pseudonocardiaceae > Saccharopolyspora > Saccharopolyspora gregorii. Next base: position 2,305,383 of record NZ_CP059556.1, read on the forward strand.
CCGACGGTGAGGATCGTGGTGTGCGCGAGGCTGCCCCAGGTGATGTCCCGCAGCGGCTCCAGCGCCTCCGCCATCGAGGCGAAGGTGTGCGTGGCGCCGAACTCGACGGCCTTCTGCCGCTTGAACTCCACCGGGTCGACCGCGACGACGAACCGCGCGCCCGCGGCGGCGGCGCCCTGCACGGCGTTGATGCCGATGCCGCCCGCGCCGACGATCACCACGGTGTCGCCGGGGCGCGTGGCGCCGATCTCCGTCGCCGACCCCCAGCCGGTGGACACGCCGCAACCCAGCAGCGCCGCGGTCTCCAGCGGGATGTCGTCCTCGATCCGGATGACGCTGGACTGGTTGACCGTCACGTACGGGGCGAACGTGCCCAGCAGGCACATCGGCGCCACCGGCCGCCCCTGGTGCGTCACCCGGTGGGTGCCATCGGAGATGGCCTGCCCGGTGAGCAGGCCGGCGCCCTGGTCGCAGAGGTTCTGCATGCCCGCCGAGCACGGCCGGCACACCCCGCAGGCCGGGATGAACCCGAGCACCGCGTGATCGCCCTCCCGCAGGCCGGTGACCCCGGCCCCGACCTTCGTGACCACCCCGGCGCCCTCGTGCCCGCCGAGCACCGGGTACACCGGCACCGGCATCGCGTTGGTGCGCAGGTGCTCGTCGGAGTGGCAGAGTCCGGTCGCCGCGAGCCGCAACTGCACCTCCCCGGCGACCGGATCACCCACCTCGATCTCGTCGATGGCCCAGTCCTGGCCCGGTTCGTGGAGAAGAGCGGCCTTGGTCTGCACGATTCGTTCCTCCCGCGGGGCGTCGGCGGACAGCGCTGCTCCGCCGGAATGCGATGGCGTCGTCGGCATCGGGCCGGCGCAGGACGGTGCGCGCCGACCACGGGTGACCTGAATCTCATGCAGACCGTGTCATGGGTCGTAGTGGCAGGTCAACCGGTCAGCGCTGACTTCGTTGGGTGAGTGGAACCCCGTCGTGGCAGGCGGGATCCGCCCGTTCGGCGCATTGCTGATCCGCGATCGGATGTGCTGGCCAGGCCGGAGGGGCGGGCCGTGCGCTGGTCCGAACGGCGGCAGGCCCGTCGCGCTCCGCAACCGCGCGCGGCCGCCACGTCCCGCCCGATCGTGATCGCGCCCACCGCGGTGCGCGCCTGACCTCGGGTAGCTTGCTGCACATGCCCTTCAACGATCCGGACTCCCCGTCCCAGGCCCTCGATCTGCTGATCCAGGGCAACGCCCGCTTCGTCGGCGGGGAGCGGCTGCACCCGAACCAGGACGCCGATCACCGCGCCGCGCTGGCTCCCGGCCAGACGCCGTTCGCCGTCATGTTCGGCTGCTCCGACTCCCGGCTCGCCGCCGAGATCATCTTCGACCGCGGGCTCGGCGACCTGTTCGTGGTGCGCACCGCGGGGCACGTCGCGGGCGCCGAGGCGCTCGGCAGCATCGAGTACGGCGTCGGCGTGCTCGGCGCCCCGCTCGTCGTGGTGCTCGGCCACGACTCGTGCGGCGCCGTCACCGCCGCCTCGCAGGCCTACGTCGACGGGAACTCGCCCACCGGTTTCGTGCGTGACGTGGTGGAGCGCGTCTACCCGAGCGTGCTCAGCGCCCGCGCCGCGGGCACCACCGAGATCGACGACATCGTCGACGAGCACATCCGCAAGACCACCGAGTTCCTGGTGGAGCGCTCGGCGGTGCTGGCCGCGAAGGTCGCCGACGGCAGCTGCGCCGTGGCCGGGCTGTCCTACCGCCTGCACGAGGGCACGGTGCGCCTGGTGGCCGCGCACGGCGAGCTCGGCGAGCACCTCGTCGCGAACTAGTGCCCGCGGGGCGCCGGTCCGCAACCGGCGCCCCGACCGCGCTGTCCCGCCCGGACGTCGATGCGGCATGATCGTCCCGGGAGGGGATCCTGATGAGCGAGAGCCGCGTCGTGCAGGCCGCCGAAGGCACGTACCTGGTCCGCGGGAGCAGCAGCAACTGGGTGATCCTCGTCGAGGACGACTCGGTGACGCTGATCGACGGCGGCTACCCGGACGACGCCGACGCGGTGGAGGCCTCCGTCCGCGAGGTCGGCCACCGGATGCGGGACGTGGAGGCGGTGCTCGTCACCCACGCGCACGTCGACCACATCGGATCGCTGCCGCACCTGGCCCGCAAGTACGGCTTCCCCGTCTACCTGGACCGGGTCGAGGTCGCGCACGCGAAGCGCGAATACCTGCAGCAGGTGTCGCCGAAGCAGATCCTGGCGAACGCGTGGCGGCCCGGCGTGCTGCCGTGGGCGGCGCACGTGGTGCGGGCCGGGGCCTTGAAGCCGTGCGCCGTCCCGTCCGCCGAACCGTTCCCGCGGGAGGGCGCGCTGGACCTGCCGGGGCGGCCGGTGCCGGTGCCGACGCACGGCCACACCTCCGGGCACAGCGCGTTCCACCTGCCGCAGCGCGGCGTGGTGATCAGCGGCGACACCGTGATCACCGGGCATCCCACGTCGCGGGTCGAGGGGCCGCAGCTGCTGCTGCCGATGTTCCACCACGACGGCGCCCGCGCCGTGCAGTCGCTGGACGCGCTGGAAGGGCTGGGCGCGGACGTCCTGCTGCCCGGCCACGGCCCGATGCGCACCGGATCGTTGAACAGGGCGCTCGGCGAGGCCCGCGAGAACGCCGCCCGCACCCTCCGCTGACCGGCCGAGTCCGCACCCCCCGGCTGCGTGCGCGGCGCGGTCGGCGGACCGCGCGCGGAAGCCGCGGTGGATCAGCTGACGTAGCGGAGGACGGGCAGCATCGCGTAGTCGCCGTGCTCGGCGGGAGACCCGGCCGCGCAGGCCGCGAGCCGGGCGCGTAGGTCGGCTTCGTCCAGCTCGGTGCCGATGAGCACCAGCGCGGTGCGCGGCGCTTCCCCCGCGGGCCACTGCGTCCGGTGGAAGCGCACGTAGTTGCCCACCGTCTGGAGCAGGTACGGCTGCCGGTACCCCGGAATTCCGAAGTGGACGGTCCCCTTCATCCGGTACAGCCCGGCGGGGCGCGAGTCCAGGAACGCCATCAGGGCCCCCGGATCCACCGGATCGTCGAACTCCACGGCCACGCTCCGGTAGGCGGCGTGCGCGTGCTCGGCGCAGTCGTGCTCGGCGAGCAGGTCGGTGAACGACAGCTGGCGCGGCCCGGTGTCGGCGGGCCGTTCCGGGCGGTCGAACAGGAACGCCGGATCGACCTGGCCGCGTTCGGCCTCCAGCAGCGGGATTCCCGGCGCCTCGGCGGTGATCCGCTCGCGCAGCGCGGCGAGCTCGCCCGCGCCGACCCGGTCGGCCTTGTTCAGCACCACCGCGTCGGCGAACCGCAGGTGGGTGGCGAACTCGGGGTGGCGCCGGACGGTGCCGTCGAACTCGGCGGCGTCGACCACCTCGACGAGCCCGCCGTAGCCGGTGCGCGGGTTCTCGCCCGCCAGCAGCATCCGGATCAGCTCGCGCGGATCGGCCAGCCCGCTGCACTCCACGACGATCACGTCGATGCCCGCGCCCGGCTCGGCCAGCCGCTCCAGCATCGCGTCCAGCCCGCTCGCGTCGACCGCGCAGCACAGGCAGCCGTTGCTGAGCGAGACCATCGAATCGACCTGCCCGGCGACGTTCATCGCGTCGATGCCGATGCTGCCGAAGTCGTTGACCACGACCCCGATCCGGGTGCCGCCCGCGGTCGCCAGCAGGTGGTTGAGCAGGGTCGTCTTGCCCGAGCCCAGGTAGCCCGCGACCAGCACCACCGGGATCCGCCCGCCCGCCACCGGCATCGACCTCCTCCGCGTCCGTCCGCCGCGAACCTACCGGCCCCGCGCGACCCGGCCGCGGACGGTGCCGTTGTCAGCATGTGAGAACGGGCCTTGGGCGGTGGCGGTCGGTCGCGCAGCATTCGGTTCGCCGGGTCGAGTGACCTGGGACACGAACACGGAGGTCTGCACATGAGCGACCAGGCAACGACGCCGCGGAACGCACTGGTGACCGGCGCCGGGCAGGGGATCGGCAAGAGCATCGCGCTGCGGCTCGCCGCCGACGGGCTGGACGTCGCGATCAACGACATCCCGGCGAACGGCGAGGCCGCGCGGGCGGTGGCGGCGGAGGTCGAGTCCCTGGGCCGCCGTGCGACGGTCGCCCTCGCCGACGTGTCCGACGCGCAGGCCGTGGACGGCATGGTGGCGCAGGTCGCCGCCGACCTCGGCTCCCTCGACGTGATGGTCGCCAACGCGGGGATCGCGCACGTCAAACCGCTGCTGGAGGTCACCCCGGAGGAGTTCGACCACCTGATGTCGATCAACCTGCGCGGGGTGCACCTGTGCTACGGCGCCGCCGCCCGGCGCATGATCGAGCAGGGCGGCGGCGGGAAGATCATCGGTGCGTGTTCGATCGTCGGCTACCGCCCGTTCCCGCTGCTCGGACCGTATTCGGCGTCGAAGTGGGCGGTGCGCGGGCTCACCCAGGCGGCGGCGATGGAGTGGGCGCAGTACGGCATCACCGTGAACGCCTACTGCCCGGGCATCGTGGGCACCGCCATGTGGGACCACATCGACGAGAAGCTCGCCGAGAACGAGGGGCTGCGCAAGGGCGCGGCGATCGAGAAGTACTCCGAACTGATCCACCTCGGCCGGGTGTCGGTGCCGGAGGACGTGGCGAAGTTCGTGTCGTACCTGGCATCCCCGGACTCGGACTACATGACCGGGCAGTCGGTGATGATCGACGGCGGCGTGCAGTTCTCCTGACGCGGGGGACTCCGGCGGGCTCCCGGTGGGCCCGCCGGAGTCACGCCGCCCTGGCGATGCCGCGGCGCCGCGCCAGCCGGTCGATCCACCACGCGTAGACCACGGTCAGCGCGGTCGTCGGCAGCACGTCCCAGGCGGCGAAGTCCCCGGACTGCTCCAGGCTCGGCACGCCCTGCGTGCAGGCGACCAGCATCCCGAACGCGTTGTTCACCACGTGCAGCGCGATCGCCGCCTCCAGGCCGCCGGTGCGCACGGTCAGCCAGCTCATCGCCAGCGCGAACACGAACATGTCGGCCAGCACCAGCGGGTCGTCGTACCCGTGCAGCGCGACGAACAGCACCGAGGTGAGCACGGCACCGGGCCACGGGGTGCGCCACCAGGAGGCGAAGGACTGCAGCAGGAACCCGCGGCACAGGTACTCCTCGGCGGCGGCCTGCAACGGCACCACCGCCAGCGTGATCAGCGCCAGCAGCGCGTACCGGGCGAACCCCGGCCACTGCGCCGCGAGCCACGGCTCGCCCCGGGTCAGGCCGAACGCCGTGACCAGTGCGAAACCGCCCAACGCCCAGCCGGTGCAGTGCGCCAGCCACCGCAGGCGCAGTCGTCCATCCACACTGGACAGAGTTCCGGCGGGTCGGCCGTGGGCCCACCTCGCGGTGAGCAGCACCGCGGGCAGCAGCGCCGCGACGACCAGGAATCCCGCGGTGTACTCCCACACCGGGTCGGCGAAGGTGCCGTCGTGCTGCTCCACACCCGCCAAGGCGGCCAGCCCGAAGACGGCGCCGGTCACCAGCCCCATGCACACCAGCGCGAGCAGGCCCAGCAGCGGGAAGCCGAGCAGGGTGCGCCACCAGCGGTGCCGCGAGCCGCGCTGCAGCAGGTGGTACGGGATCCCGCTGCCGGGGCGGGGCGTCCTGGTGTCCTGGGTGGTCGGGACCATGCGGATCCCCTCCTGGGGAAGTCTCGTCGGCTGTTGCTCGGAACCTCGGCGCTCGCCGCGCCGCGGGATCGGTGGCGCCGCGGCCCCGCGGCGGTGCGAGCCGCTCCGGTGATCGCCCGTCCTCGGCGTCGCCACCGAGCGGGGCACCGGCACGGGAACCGGCTCGAAGCTATGCGCTGCTCCCGCACCCGATCGTCGGCCGACCGGATGCTCGTGCCGGTCGATCGGCCACGAAGTCGTGGCCATCCGGTGCTTCCGGCCGCCGGGCGTCGGGCACGATGATCGGGTGGTGTCATCGGGGAAGAGGGTGCCGTCGCCGCGCGAGCTGGCGGCACGGGTCGCCGCGGAACCGCGGCTCGTGCGGGAGGCGGTGCGGGCGGCGCCGCGCCGCGTGCGGCTGGCGGAGTCGGTGTGCTTCGTGCTGCTGGTCGCCGCCGGGCTGACGATCCAGCTGAACATGCCGCCGGAACTGGTCCCGGCGCCGCGACCGCCGGTGCCGGTAGCCGTGCTCTCCGCGCTGTGGGCGGCGGTGCTCGTCCCGGCGCGGCGCCGCTGGCCCGTCGCGGTGCTGCCCGCGCTGGTGTTCGGCGAGGCGGTGCTCAGCATGCTGCTGCTGCCGGTGCTGGCGTTCTCCGCGGGCAGGCGGACCCGCAGCCCGGCCCTGCTGTGGACGGCGGTGCTGGGCACGGTGGTGCTGGGGGCGGCCTACGACGCGCTGCTGCGCCCGGCCGTCCCGATGAGCGGCGCGGACTTCGCGCTCACTCTGGTCGGCTCCGCGGTGCTGCTGGGGGTGCCGGCCGTCGCCGGGCAGCTGCTCGGCACCCGGCAACCGCTGGTGCGGCTGCTGCGGGAGCGCAACGACTATTTGGAGAGCGTCCGCCACCTCACCGCCGAGCAGGCCCGCAGCGCCGAACGCGCCGACATCGCGGGCGAGATGCACGACATGCTCGGCCACCGGTTGTCGTTGTTGTCGCTGCACGCCGGTGCGCTGGAGCTGTCGGCGGCGAAGAAGGCGCCCGAGGTCAGCGAGCAGGCCGAGTTCGTGCGCGCCACCGCGAAAGAGGCGCTCACCGAGCTGCGCGGCATCCTCGGCGTGCTGCGTTCCGGTGCCGCCGACGCGGGCCGCGACGACAGCAGCGGCCGCCGGGCCGACGTGGAACGGCTCGTGGCCGAGTCGCGCACCGCCGGGATGGCGGTGCAGCTGCACTGGCACGGCCCCGACTTGGACGAGGTGGATCCTCGCGTGCGGCACGCGGTGCACCGCATTGTCCGGGAGGCGCTCACCAACGCGCACAAGCACGCGCCGGGCGCCGCGGTGGTCGTCGAGGTGTCGGCCGCGGACCCCGTGTCGGTGCGGGTGCGCAACGCGCCGGTGGCCGCTCCTGATTCGCCGGCGCGCGGGCTGCGCAGCGGTCTCGCCGGGCTGGAGGAACGGGCCCGGATGCTCGGCGGCACGTTCACCGGCGGTCCGGGCGCGGACGGCGGCTTCGCGGTGCGCGCGGAGCTGCCCGCGCACCCGCCCGCGGCGCCGCCACCGGAAGCGCCGGTGCGGGAACGGCCGCCGGTGCGGGAAGCGGAAGTGCTCACCAAGCCGCGGATGGTCGGCGCCGGGGTGCTGCTGTTCGTGCTGGCGGTGCCGATGCTGCTGCTGGTGTGCGTGCTGGTGTTCGCGCTGATGTTCAGCTCTGGCGGCGTGCCGCTACCGTAGGCGCATGATCAGAGTGCTCATCGCCGACGACGAGACGTTGATGCGCGCGGGGATCCGGCTGATCCTGGACAACGCCGACGACGTCGAGGTGGTCGCGGAGGTCTCCGACGGGCCCGCCGCCGTCGCCGCCTGCCGCAGGCAGGAGGTGGACGTGGCGCTGCTGGACGTGCAGATGCCCGGCGGGGACGGCATCACCGCGGTCGCCGGGATCGCGCGGGAATCGCCGCGCACCCGCAGCGTCGTGCTCACCGCGTTCGGCGACGACCGCAACGTGGCGCGGGCGCTGCGGTCGGGGGCGAGCGGGTTCCTGCTCAAGGACACCGGCCCGGCACAGCTGATCCACGCGGTGCGCGAGGTCGCGGCGGGGGAGCCGATCCTCGCGCCGCAGATCACCCGCGGCCTCATCGAACGGCACCTGCTCACCCCGGACGCGGGCGAACCGGCGCGGCGGCGGCTCGCCGAGCTCACCGAGACCGAGCTGGAAGTGCTGCGCGAGGTCGGGGCGGGCCTGTCCAACGCGGAGATCGCGACGCGGCGGCACATGGCGGTGGGCACGGTGAAAGCGCACCTGAGCAGGCTGCTCACCAAGCTGGACTGCACCAACCGCGTCCAGGCCGCGATCGTCGCGCACGAGGCGGGGATCCTGGACGGGCGCTGACCGCGAGGTCCGCGTCGAACCGGTACCCGGCCCAGAACCCGGCGAGCCCGGCGGTGATCAGGGCGGCGATTCCCACGAGGTGCGGCATGTCCGGTCCTCTCCGCGGAAGGGGTGGACGTCCAGTCTCGGCCCGCCGCATGTCACCGCCGTGACGGGCCGGTTTCCCGCTCGGGTCAGCCGTTGACGCCGGTCTCGGTGACGCCGCGCACCAGGTAGCGCTGCAACCCGGCGAACAGCAGCACGATCGGCAGGATGGACAGCGCCGCCGCCGCGAACAGCAGGTTCAGCTGCGGGTTCTGCGCGGTGAGCAGCGCGGACAGCGCCACCTGCACCGTCCACGACGACGAGTCCTGCGCGATGACCAGCGGCCACAGGAACGAGTTCCAGCTGCCGATGAACGTGATCGCCCCGATGGCCGCCAGGAACCCCGTCGAGTTCGGCAGCACGATCCGCCGGAACACGCCCCACCGCCCGAGCCCGTCGATGCGCCCCGCGTCTTCCAGATCGGCGGGGAAGTCGAGGAAGAACTGCCGGAACAGCACCGTGTTCAACGCGCTGAACAGGCCGGGGACCACGAGCCCGCGCAGGTCGGAGAGCCAGCCGAGGCTGGACACGAGCACGAAGCTCGGCACGAACGTCACCGAGGTCGGCACCAGCAGCGTGGCCACCACCGCGCCCAGCACCTTCCCGGAATGCCGGTAGGGGATGCGCGCCAGCCCGTACCCGGCGGCGGCGCAGAGCACCAGCGATCCGGCGGTCTGCAGCACGGCGATCACCAGCGAGTTCAGCAGGCTGCGCGCGAACGGCACGTCGCTGGCCGACAGCAGTTCGGTGATGTTCTCCCAGCGCGGGTGGGCGGGCCAGAACGTCCAGTGCGGGGAGGTGATCTCCTCGCGGGTGGCGAGCCCGTTGCGCACCAGCAGGTAGAACGGCAGCAGGAACAGCGCCGCCGCGAGCAGCAGCGCGCTCCAGCGGACGGCGGCGGCCGCACCGCGCCTCACCGCTGCCGCCCGGTGCCGAAGCCGAACACCTTGCCCTGCACCAGGGTCACCACGCGATCAGCGCGGACAGGATCACCGCACCGGCGCTGCCGCGGCCGAGGTCCTGGCCGCCGGAGCCGAGCGCCGTGTAGTACAGGTACACCAGCGGCGGCCGACCGTACGGCGGGTAACCGCGGGCGTCACCGAGGATGTTGTAGAACTCGTCGAACGCCTGGAACGCGCCGATGAGCAGCAACAGGAGCACGGCGACGCTGGTGCCGCGCAGCTGCGGCAGCGTGATGTGCCGGAACACCTGCCAGCCCGGTTTCGCCCCGTCCAGCCACGCCGCCTCGTACAGGTGCCGCGGGATACGTTGCAGCGCCGCGATGAACAGCAGCATGTAGAAGCCCAGCTGCAACCACAGCCGCGCGGTGATGAGCACGATCCAGTACAGCGGCGGGTCGGCGGTGCCGGTCCAGGCCACCGGTGCGACGCCGAGCGCGCCGAGCGCGCTGTTGACCAGCCCGGAGCTCACCCCCGGGAACAGCGAGGTCTTCCAGATCAGCGCGGCCACCACGTAGGAGCAGGCGAACGGCAGGAAGAACACGGACCGGAAGAACGCCTTCGCGATCGGCAACCGGTCCACGGCGAGCGCGAGGGCGAGCGCGGCCGCGTAGGTGAGCGGCACGATGCCCGCGGCGAACGCGGTGAACGTGCCGAGGCTGGCGAGGAACGCCTCGTTGCCCAGCATCGCGGTGTAGTTGTCGACGCCCACGAACACCTCGGGCGTGACGGTGTTGCGGGCGTCGAAGAAGCTCAGGTACAGGCTCCACCCGATCGGCACGTAGGCGAACACGACGAGCCCGAGCAGCAGCGGGCCGACGAACAGCCAGAAGTCGCGGGCATCGCGGCGGGTGCGGGCGCTCACCCGTGCAGGCGCTTCAACTCGGCGTCCGAAGTGGACACGACCTGCCGGGTCTCCGCCACGGGATCGGCGCCTTGGCGGGCGATGCGGAACAGCGCGTCGGACAACGCCGAACCCGCCGCCGAAGTCCACATCGGACCTCCGACGAGGTGGGCGTGCTCCCGGGTGTAGCGCACCGCGTCGGCGGCCGGACCGGTGCGCAGGGCGGACGCCCGTCCGGTGAGGCTGTCGCGCGCGGGCAGGTGGAAGCCGAACGCGGCGGCGAACTCCAGCTGGTGATCGGTGCGGTCGACCCACAGCCAGCGCACGAAGTCCTTCGCGGCGGCCACGTCCGAGCTGCGGGCGTTGACCATCGCGCCGTACGCGCCGATCGGCACCGACGGCGCGCCCTGGTCGTCGAGGCGCGGGAACGGCAGCACGCCGAAGTCGTCGCCGAGAGCGGCCGCGACCTTCGGGATGTTCCACAGCCCGGTCCACTGCATGGCGGCGAGCCCGTCGATGAACGCGCTCGGATCGGACCAGTCGGCGGGCGCGCCGAGCAGCAGGCCGGAGTCGCCCAGTTCGGCGAGCTTGCCGAACGCGACGGCGGCTCGCGGATCGTCGAACCCGGTGCTCCGCTGATCGGGGGTGAGGTAGTCCAGGCCCGCGGACCACAGCAGCGGCCCGGCGAGCACGCCGACGCCGCCGTCGTTGCCGACGAACAGGCCGCGGGAGGTGGGGGAGTCGAGGCGCTTCGCCGCGTCGATCAGCTCGTCCACGGTCCGCGGCGGGCGCACGCCCGCGTCGGCGAGCCTGCTCTTGCGGTAGAACAGCACCTGCGTGTCCACGGCCTGCGGGATCGCGTACAGCCGCCCGTCGACGGTGGCGGTCGCCAGCACCTGCTCCGGGAAGTCGTCGCGGGCGTCGCCGAGCACGTCGTCCAGCGGTACCACCTGGTTCTGGCGCACCCAGTCCACCTTGACCTGCGCCTCGAACACGTCGGGGACCGCGCTGTTCTGCAACGCGGTGACGATCTTCGAGTCGTAGTCGCCGGGGTTCCACTGCACCGAGACCTCGCCCTGCGGGTACTCGGCGGCGTAGCGCTGCACGGCCTCGTGCACGCCGTCCTCGCCGTAGGCGTGGTACCACTGCTGCAGCGAGCCGGGCGCCGAGCCACCGCGCCCCGTGTTGGAGCCGCAGGCGGCGGCGGTCAAGCCCACCGCGCCCAAGCCGATGCCGGCCAGCAGCGACCGCCGGGTGAACCCCGGTCCGCCGAGCCGCGCCGAGGACACCCCCGAAGTCGTTCTGCGCACGGCGGATGACGCTAGGACGCAAGATCGCGCAGGTCAACCGCTCCCACACCGTGGTCGTCGGTCGGTCCTGCGCCGCTCACCAGCACGACCACCCGATCACCACGCCGCTCACCCGCCCGATCCGTCCCCCGATGGAGTGGCGGCCGTCCCGGCCGCGTCCAGGTCACCGCTCGCCCTCGACATCGCCGAGCACGGCGCGCAGCAGCTCCGGCGTGATCGTTCCTTCCTCGGGCACCGCCTGCATCGCCGCGCGATAGCTCGTCCACCGCACGCACTGCGGCCGCACCCCGGTCGTCGCGAACTCTTCGGGCCCGAGAACAGGAGGGTGGGCAGTTCTTGCACGAACTTGCCGATGTGTCCGCATGTGTCGGTGCGGTCGCTACGATCGAGGACTTGGCGTGTGAGGCGAGATCCGGCTCGTCGCGGACATCCTCGACCAGCGGGAGGCGTCGTGAGTGCACTTGGTTGGCGCAAGTCCAGCCGCAGCGTCAACACGGACAACTGCGTCGAAGTCGGGCGGTCGGCGGGCGGTGCCGCGGTGCGGGACACGAAGGACCGGGCCGCCGGGTACTTCGCCGTGCCGCGACCGCGGTGGTCGGAGTTCCTGGCGGCGCTCAAGTCGGGTCGCCTCGCCGCTGAAGCACGGTGAACGGCCCGTTCGGCCGAGCGGATCGGACGAACGGGCCGTTCACCCGCGGTGCGTCAGCGAGAGGTGGACTTCTCCGGGCGGCTGCCGAGGGCTTCGCCGCGGCGGCAGGCCAGGTACCAGCGGTGCCCGTTGTCGTACCAGCGCATTCCCTTGCGCACGGCCGGAACCTGCGTCGCCTGGTGCATCCGGTACTGCCACGGCGACTGGGCGCCGCCGCGCGCGGCCATCGCGTACGCCACGTCCACCGCCTCCCGGTCGAGATAGCGGTCCGCCCGCTCGAACCAGGCCATGCTGGTGCGCCCGGCCGCCTGCAGCGGGCGCAGCGCGCTGCGGCCCTGCTGGTCGAAGTCGCGCAGCGCGGTGTCCAGGTGCTCGTGGTCGTGCAGCTTCTGCGCCAGGATCATCGCGTCCATGATGGCCAGCCGGGTGCCGGAACCGATGCTGAAGTGCGTGGTGTGCGCGGCATCGCCGAGCAGCATCACGTTCTCGTAGCGCCAGCTCCGGTTGAGCACCTGGGTGAACCGCTGCCACCGCGCCGGTTGGCCCCGGGAGCGGCTGATCAGCGAATGCCCTTCGAGGGGCTTCTCGAAGATCTTCTCCAGCAGCCGCACGGCGTCCTCGTCGCTGCGCTCGTCGAAGCCGAGCGCCTTCCAGGTCTGCTCGGTGGTCTCCACGATGCAGGTGCTCACGCCGGCGCTGGACGGGTAGGCGTGGAACCAGATCCAGCCCGCCGAGGTCCGCTCGAACGCGAACGTGAACCGGTCGAAGACCTTGTCCGTGCCCAGCCAGATGTAGGGGTTGTTGCCCGTCTCCACCCGGGTGCCGAACTCGTCCTCGTGCAGCGAGCGCACCTTGCTGCCCGCTCCGTCCGCGCCGATGATCAGATCGCTGTCGGCGAGCTCGTCGAGGCTCTGCACGTCGTGCTCGTAGCGGATGTCCACGCCCAGGTCGGTGGCGCGCTCGGCCAGCACGTCCAGCAGCGTCGCCCGGTTCACGCTGAACCCGTAGCCGCCGAGGAAGCCGAAATCGGTGCCGCCGAGCACCACCTGCTGCTCCTGCCACAGCGTGGACGCGGACCGGATCTGCTGCGCGCTCTCCGCATCGTTGGCGTACAGCGGATCCAGCAGGTTGTCCCAGTACACGACGCCCCACCCGTAGGTGGCGCCCGGCGGATCACGCTCGATGACGGTGATGTCGTGCCCGGCGTCGCGCAGCTTCGCGGAGATCGCGAAGTACAGCCCGGCCGGTCCAGCACCTACGCACGTGATCTTCATGGGCACCTCCTGGACGAGGACGGCGGTGTGCCGCCCGGTTGTCGTTGCGCTGTCACGTGTGCTCCCGCGTGCCGCCGTTGCGCTGCGCGGGCGCGCCGTGCACCACTTCCTCCGACGGGTGGTGCAGGTGGTACAGGTGCGCGTAGCCGTTGTTGCCCGCCAGCAGCTCCGAATGCGTGCCGAGGCCGGTGACCCGCCCGTGGTCCAAGTAGAGGATCTTGTCCGCGTCGGTGACGGTGAGCAGGTTGTGCGAGATGACGATCGTGGTCCGCCCCGCCATCAACCGGTTCAGCGGACCGAGGATCCGTTGCCCCGCCTCGGCGTCCAGGCTCGCGGTCGGCTCGTCCAGCAGCAGGATCGGCGCGTCCCGGATCATCGCGCGGGCGATCGCGATGCGCTGGCGCTGCCCGCCGGAGAGCAACCGGCCGCGCTGGCCGACGCGGGTCTCGTAGCCGTCGGGCAGCGCGACGATGAAGTCGTGCGCGTCGGCGGCGCGCGCGGCGTCCACCAGTTCCGCGCGGTCCGCATCCGGTTTGCCCGCGCGGATGTTGTCCTCGATCGTGCCGTCCAGCAGCAGCGTCTCCTGCAGCACGATCGCGATGTGCGAGCGCAGCTCCTTCGGATCCAGCTCGCGCAGGTCCGCGCCGTCCAGCGAGATGCTGCCGCGGTCCGGGTCGTAGAACCGCAGCAGCAGCTTCGTCAACGTCGACTTCCCCGCGCCGCTGGCGCCGACGACGGCGACGCGTTCCCCGGGCTCCGCGGTGAGGTCCACGTCGTGCAGCACCTCGTCGGCGGTGTCCGGGTAGTGGAACCCGACCCGGTCCAGCCGCACCGCACCGCGCACCCGGTCCAGCCGCTTCGGGTTCCGCGGGGCGGGCACGTGCGGGCGCTGGTCGAACAGCTCCAGGATGCGTTCCGCGCTCGCCGCCGCCCCGTAGATCACGTTCGACAGCTGGCCGAGGTTGCTCACCGGCGAGTACAGCTGCGACAGGTACACCAGGAACGCCAGCAGCCCGCCGAGGGTGATCCGGCCGGACGCCAGCTCCCAGATGCCGACGCCGACGATCGCCATGATCGCCAGCACTTCCAGCAGGTCCACCAGCGGCTCGAACAGGCCGCCGATGCGGGCCGCGGACAGCTCCGCGGACAGGCTGGACCGGCTCTGCCGGGTGAACCGCCGCACCTCCGCGGACTCGCGGCCGTAGGCCTGGATCAGCGGGGCGTTGCCGAGGCTCTCCTCCGCGACGGTGCCGATCGACCCGGTGCGGCCGGCGACCTCCCGGGACGCCGACTTGATGCGCATCGCGAAGAACCGCGCCACCGCCAGGAACAGCGGCACCACCAGCAGCGCCACCACCGTGAGCCGCCAGTCCAGGTAGAACAGCACCCCGGCGAACACCACGATCTTCACCAGCGACGCCACCGTCTGCGTGATGCCCGACAGCACCAGGCTCTCGATGGAGGCCACGTCGGTGGTGAGCCTGCTCAGCGTGTCGCCGAGCCTGCGCCGGTCGAAGAAGTCCACCGACAACGTGTGCAGGTGGGTGAACACCCGGATCCGCAAGCGGTTCAGGAAGTGCTCACCGATCCACACCGTCAGGTAGCTCTCGCCGAACCCGACGACGCCCATCACGATCGTGATCCCCGCGTACGCGACGGCCACCAGCGGGAACAGCGAGAAGTCCCGCGGCGTCAGCACGTCGTCGATGAGGACCTTGAACAACCAGATCGCCGCCGCGTCCAGCAGCGGCGACACCAGCACCAACCCCAAGCTGAGCACCATGTACCAGCGGAACGGTCGCGCGTCCGGCCAGAACCGCCGGAACACCTCCCGCACCCCGATCGATGGCGCGGTCTCCACCAAACCCGCCTCTTCGGCGACCGGTGGGTCGAACAACCACCGAATCGGTCCCCGCACGACTTACCCCCTGTTGCCGACGGGCGTGACGCCCGCACCAGGGAAGGTGCGGGCGTCACCCGGACGTTGAGCCAAGCTGTTACTTGCAGCCGCAGCCGTGGCCCCAGCCGTGTCCCCAACCGTGGCCCCAGCCCCAGCCGTGGCCCCAGCCCCAGCCGTGGCCCCAGCCGTTGCCCCAGCCGTGCTTGCGGCGGCGGTTGTTGTTCACGTACACGAAAACGCTGCTGCCTTTGCCCATCGCCATGCACCTTTCCGTATTGCCGACTTCCCCCGGAGAAGAACGTCATCGTCGACATTCCGCTCGTCGGTCGGTGTCGTCGTTGGACATCGGACCGCTGGTGATGCCGCCCGGGCCGGGCCCGGAGATCGGCGCACTCCTCCAGTGGCTTTCCGAAAGGTAGGTGCCCCCCATGTGGCGGAACAACCCGACCTGACAACGAGTAAACGCCATGTCACCGAGCTTGCACAGAGGACTATCGACCCTGATTTCCCGCTGAACCAACGGGTTCTGCTTTCCCGCGGTGCTGGCCGCACCCGCTCGCGCGTGGTTCCTTGTGGGGGCGCCGGACACGAGGAGGAGCGGATGGACCTGCGCGCGTGGGCGGACCGGGCGGTGGCCGAGATCGGTGCGTGGCAACGGGCATTCGGCGAGTTCGCGCCGCACCCGGACGCCGTCGTGCCCGACGAGGAGTTCGGCCCCGCGTTCGCCGAACTGCTCGACCGGTTGCGCGGCACCTACCCGTTCCACCACCCCCGCTACCTCGGACAGCTGATCAAGCCGCCGCACCCGGCGGCCGTCGTCGGCTACTTGGCGGCGATGCTGCTGAACCCGAACAACCACGCGCTCGACGGCGGACCGGCCACCACCGGGCTGGAGCGGGAGGCGGTGGACCGGCTCGCGGCGATGCTGGGGATGCCGGGCGCGCTGGGCCACCTCACCGGCAGCGGCACCATCGCGAATCTCGAATCCCTCTACGTGGCAAGGGAAACCCGGCCCGGAGCGGCCATCGCGCACAGCGCGGACGCGCACTACACGCACGCCCGGATGTGCCATCTGCTGGGCGTGCGCTCGGTGCCGATCCCGGTGGACGCGGTAGGGCGGATCGACGTGGCGGCGCTGGATTCGCTGCTGGGGGAGCAGGACGTCGGGACCGTGGTGCTCACCGCCGGGACCACCGGGCTCGGTGCCGTCGATCCGATCCACGAGGTGCTGGAGCTGCGGCGGCGGCACGACTTCCGGATCCACGTCGACGCGGCCTGCGGCGGGTTCTTCGCGCTCATCGCCGATGACGCGCCGGACGGGGTGGCGGCCGCGCCGTTCCGCGCCATCGCCGAGTGCGACTCGGTGGTAGTGGACCCGCACAAGCACGGCCTGCAGCCCTACGGGTGCGGGGCGGTGCTGTTCGCGGACCCCGCGGTGGAGCGGTACTACCGGCACGAGTCGCCGTGGACGTACTTCACCTCGGCGGAACCGCACCTGGGCGAGATCTCCCTGGAATGCTCCCGATCCGGGGCCGCCGCTGCCGCGCTGTGGCTGACGCTGCGGGTGCTGCCGCCCACGCCGGACGGCCTCGGCCGGGTGCTGCGCGCGGGCAGGCGGGCCGCGCTGGGCTGGGCGGAGCTGCTGGCGGACTCGGCGGTGCTGTCCGCGTACCAGCGGCCGGAGCTCGACGTGCTCGGCATCGTGCCCGCCGCGCCCGGCATGGCGGCGCTGGACGAGCGCACCCAGCGGGTGCTGCACGGCGGGATGCGCGCCGAGCCCGGCGAAGCCGTGCACTTGGCGGCGATGGAGGTCACCGCGGCCGACCTGGCGCGGCGCGGCCACCGGCTGCGCGCCGACGTGCCGACCGCGCGGGTGCTGCGCAGCGTGCTGCTGAAACCGGAGCACGAGCACTGGATCCGCCGCTGCCACACCGATCTGGAGGCGCTCGCCCGGCGCGCCGCGGAGTGAGCGGTTTGCTCCGCCGGGTGACCGGGCACCCGGGTGGGGCGCTCGCCGGGTGACCGGACGGGCGCCGCACCGTGCCACGTTGATCGAAACCGGGGGTCCCATGTCCACTCGTTCGTCTGTCCGCGCCAGGAGGGTTCGCCCGGAATTCCTGCACACCATGTGGGACGAGTCCCGCCGGATCGCCGACGCCCGCCACCGCTTCCTGCACGGCGGGAACCCCGAACCCCGGCGCGGCCGCACCGTCCCCGCACCGCGCTGATCCGGGTGGGCCGCTCCGAGCGGGCGGCCCGCTCACCGGACGATCTCCACGAGTCGACGCCCACCAGCCCGCGCACGCCGGGCGGGTGGGCGTCGACCTGTCGGGCCGGCCCGGGTGGCACGTCCATCCGGCGGTCCGGACGAGCGGAGGGCTCAGCCGGTCAGCCAGCGGGTCACCGCGGTGGTGAGGGCCTCGGTCCACCGGGCGAGGAGGACCGCGCCCTCGGCGGCGGTCGCGCCCGCCGGGTCGCCTAGGACGCCGTTGGGGCTCACGGCGCGGACGCCACCGGCGCGCAGCCGGTCGATGAGCCGGGGCAGCGGTTCGATGTTGCCCGCGGCGGCGTCCGGGAGGGTGACCTCGGCCGGGTGCAGGTGCAGCATCGCGGAGGTCTCGGTGCGTCCGGCGTGGCTGTCGTCGGCCGGCCCGTCCGGGCACCACGCCAGCACGCGCCTGCCCTCGCCGCGCAGCTGCTCGGCGGCCCGGTGCACGGTGGGCAGGTTGCCGCCGTGCCCGTTCACCAGCACCACCCCGGTGAACCGGTCCGCGGACCGCACCAGTTCCACCAGCAGCAGCCACAGCGCCTCGTGCCCGATGGAGAGCGTGCCGGGGAAGGCGGCGTGCTCCCCGCTGGCGCCGTAGGGCACGGCCGGGCCGACGACGACCTCCGGCAGCCGCCGGGCCAGCCGGGCGCAGAGCGCTTCGGCGATGGCGGTGTCGGTGCGCAGCGGCAGGTGCGGCCCGTGCTGCTCGGTGGCACCGAGCGGGATCGCCAGCACCCGCGCGGCGTCGTCGAGTTCGGTCCAGCGCAGCGCGTGCAGGCTCATCGCGTCGTCCTCCCGGTGAACCGCGGCAGCAGCGGCGCCGCCGACCGCTCCCGCGCGCACCCGGCCCACACCCCGCACCCGTAGGCGAGGTCGTCGAGCACCCGCAGCGCGAACCAGCGCGGCCCGCGCCGGGCCCGCAACGTCTCCCACGCGCAGGGCAGCACCGCCAGCAGCAGCACCGGCCGGGTCCGCCGGGAGGCCGCGGCCAGCGGGAACCAGGCGCGCCGCACCGCCTCCGCCAGCAGCCGCCCCGCGCCGAGGTGCCCGCGCACCGCCAGCCGCCACGCCTCCCGGTCCGGCACGCCGTGCGCCCGCAGCTTCCGCGGCAGCACGGCGGCGCTGCCCGTCGCGAGCCCCGCGGCCAGCACCGGCCGCCCCGCCACCAGCGCCGCCCAGGACGCCGCGCTCCACGGCGACAGCCGGGCGCAGCAGAGCCTGCCCGGGTGGCGGCGGGCCAGCGGGGCGGCGGAGGTGCCGTAGTCGAAGCGTTGCCGCAGCCAGGACTGCAACCCGCTGCGCGGCCGGTGCCGCACCACCGACCCGGGCGCGTAGCGCACCACCGCGCCGGAGTCGACGATCCGCCACACCAGGTCCACGTCCTCGCCGAACCGCAGCGCCTCGTCGAACCCGCCGAGCTCGGCCAGCGCGGCCCGGCGCACCACGAGCGCGGCGCTGGGCACGTAGCCGACCCGGCTCATCGGCCGTACGCCCGCGGGCAGCGCCCCGAGGTCGAGCCCGCCGCGGTCGGCCTCGTAGCAGGTGATCGCCCCACCGCCCGCGGCGCTGCGGACGCGGGGCGCCACCGCGTGCACGGCGGGATCGGTGAACTGGCGCAGCAGCGGCGCGAGCCACCCCGGTTCGGGCAGCACGTCGGCGTCGAGGAACGCGACGAGTTCGGTGCGCGCCCGCCGCCAGCCGGTGTTGCGGGCGGCCGCGGGCCCGCGCGCGACCGGATGCCGGAGCTCGGCGGCGGGCTCCCGCGAGCCGTCGTCGACGACGATCCGGTGCGGCAGGTCGGCGGTCGCGGCCAGCACCCGCGCCAGGCCGGCCGGATCGTCCTTCACCGGCACCACCAGCGTCACGTCGGCGGGCCCCAGCACGCCCGCGGGCGGCTCCGGGTGGGCGAGCCCGGAGTCCAGCAGCCGCCGCGCCAGCGCGCCGCCCTCCCGCACCGGTTCGCCCGCGAACCACCGGTCGACCAGCCGCGCGGCGCGCGCCCCCACCCGCAGCAGCCGCACCGGGGAGCCGCCCAGCAGCACCTGCCCGTCGCGGGCGCGCCGCAGCGACGGGTCCGGCACCAGCCGCGTGCCCGGGGGGACCGGTGCGCTCATGCGGTGAACCCGCCGTCGGCGTGCACCGCGGTGCCGGTGATCGCGGACGAAGCGGGCGAGCACAGGAACTCCACCACGGCCGCCACCTCGTCGGGCTCCAAGATCCGTTCGATGAGCTGGTGCTCCGCGAAAGCGTCCACATCGGACAGACCGTAGATCTCGGCGGTGGCCCGCAGCATCTCGGTGCGCGTCGAGCCGGGGGAGACGGCGGTGGCGCAGATCCCGGTGCCGCGCAGGTCGGTCGCCAGCCCCCGCACGAGCCCCAGCACGGCGTGCTTGGCCGCGTTGTAGGAGGTGAGCCGCCACAGCCCGGTGTGCGCGGCCGCGGAGGCCAGCGCCACGAACCGCCCGGTCCGCGGCTCGGGACGGCGCAGCAGCGCGGGCACGGCGGCGCGCGCCAGGTGCGCGGTGCCGTCCACGCCGACGGAGAACGACGCCGCCCACTCGGACTCGTCGGCCTCCCAGAACGGGCGCCCGCCCGCCATCAGCGCCGCGGCGGCGACGGCGGCGTCCAGGCCGCCGAAGCGCTGCTCGGCGAGGGCGACCGCATCGCGCAGCGCCCGCGGGTCCTGCACGTCGGCGGCCACGTCGAGCACGGCGCCCGGGTGCTCGGCGGCGAGCTCGGCCAGCTGCTCGGCGGTGCCCAGCGGGTAGGGCACCCGGGGGTCGTCGGCGCAGCGGTCCACCGCCACCACCCGCCAGCCGTGCCCGGCGAGCCGCCGCACCACCGCCGCCCCGATGCCGCGGGCCGCGCCGGTCACCACCGCCACCCGCTCAGCCATCGAGGTAACCCTCGGCGCGCAGGAAGGCCAGCAGCTCGTCGGCGGCTTCCGCCGGGTCGTCGGTGACCACCACGCGTGGCGGGTCGGACCGCTGCCCGGCGCCGGTGAGCTCCCGCAGCCGCCGCAGCGGATCGGCCCCGGCGGGCGCGGGCAGTTCCTTGGCTCGCGGCCGGTAGCCGTGCGCGGCGGTGAGCGGTGGCGGATCCGGGGCGGCCCGGGCCGCGACGACCGGAACCTCGGCGGAACGCGCCGCCAGCACGGCGGGGAGCGCGGCGGTGCGCGGGCGCACCCCGGCGGCCTCCACCGAGCACACGGCGGGCAGCGGCACCGCCAGCCGCTCCCGGCGCCCCCGGTCCAGCCTGCGCAGCGCCCGCAACCGGCCGTCGGCGGCGGGTTCGGTGTCGAGGGACACCAGGCCGAGCGCCTGCGCGCAGCCGAACTCGGCGGCCAGCAGCGCCGGGGTGGCACCGGTCCCGCGGTCCGGCGAGTGGTCCCCGGTGAGCACCAGGTCGGGCGCGCCGAACCGCTCGCGGACCGCGGCGGCGAGCGCCACCGCCGTGCCCGCGCCGGAATCGGCGGCCCGCGGATCGGGTTCCCCGGCCGGTTCGACCCGCAGCACCTCGTCCGTGCCGGAGGCCAGTGCCCCGCGCAGCAGCTCGTCCGCGCCCGCCGGGGCGAGGCTCACCGCCGCGCACCGGCCGCCGGTGGACCCGGCCAGCCGCAGCCCCAGCTCCAGCGCCGCCGCGTCCGCGGCGGAGGCGCCCGCGGACCGGTCCGACGTCCGCACCCGGCCGGACAGCGGATCCACCTCGGCCCGCTCGTCCACCCAGCGCAGCGCCACCACCACGAACATCCCGCTCACCCCTTCCGGAACACGACGCCGTGCCCGCCCGCCGGGTACTCCCAGGTGATGGCGCCGCTCTCGTCGCACACCTGGTAGCAGGTGCCGCACTCGAAGCACTGCTCGTAGTTGAACAGGATGCCGCCGTCGTCGGTGGGCACGAACAGGTTCGCCGGGCACGCGGTCACGCACGCGCGGGTCGTGCAGGAACGGCACACCTCGGTGTCCACCGCGATGTGCGGTTTCCCGGACACCCGGAAGTCCACGTGGGACATCCGCTCTTCGAAGGAGATGTCGTGGTACGGATCGACCATCGCCGTCCCTTCCTTCCCGTCCGATCAGCCGAAGGTCCGCAAGCCGGTGAGGGCGTCCTTGGCGAGGTCCCGCATCCGCACCCCGTTGCGCTTCGCGGCCCGGCGCAACAACGCGCGGAATCCGGGTTTCGGCCGCGGGTTGTCCACTGCGAACACGGACTCGGCGAAGTCGCACAGCAGGCCGGGATACCGCTGCTGCATCCGCTCGGAGAGCACGAGCCCCGGCGCGTCGCGCAGTCGCTCGTGGTCGGCGAGCACGAAGGAGCTCCGCAGCGCGGAGCGGTACCCGGCGAGACCGGCCGCCGAGGTGTCGCCGGTGGCGAGCGCGGTGGCCGCGGCGCGGCCCGCGCACATGCCGGAGCCGAGCGCGAAGTTCACGCCCTCCAGCCAGATCCCCGCCGCCAGGCACATCCCGGCCGCGTCTCCGGCCAGCAGCAGCCCGTCGGCGATCAGCGGCGGCATCGTCCGGTAGCCGCCTTCGGGGATGAGGTGCGCGGAGTACTCGACGAGTTCGCCGCCGCGCACCAGCGGCGCGATCGACGGGTGCCGCTTCAGCTCGGCCAGCAGGTGCTCCGGGCGCACCTTCGCCCGCGCGAGCCCGCGCAGGCCGAGGACGAGGCCGATGCTCACCGATTCCGCGTTGGTGTAGAGGAATCCGCCGCCGGGCACCTTCCCGGTGCACCCGAGCATCTCCACGTCCACGCCGCCGCTGCCGGTGACGCCGAAGCGCTCGTCGATGACCCCGCGCGGCAGCGCCAGCGTCTCCTTCACGCCGAGGGTGGTGTGCGAGGCCTGGTCGCCGCCGAGCAGACCGGCCTGCTTCGCCAGGAACGAGTTCACCCCGTCGCAGGCCAGCACGACCCGCGCGGTGAGGTCGCCGTCCGGCCGGTCGGTGCGCACCCCGTGCACGGCGCCGTCGGCGGTCCGCAGCAGCGCCACCACCACCGTGGACGGCACCAGCACCGCCCCGGCCCGCTGCGCGTGCTCGGCGAGCCACGGGTCGAACTCGGCGCGGTGCGTGGTGGCGCCGTTGTGCGGTGCCCGGCCCCAGTTCTCGTTGCGGAAGTCGACGGTCAGCGAGCGCGCCCCGGACAGCACCATCGTCTGCCTGCGGGTCACCCACCGCTGCACCGGCATCTCCTGCTGCCAGCCGGGGATCAGCCCGTCGAGGACGCGTCCGTAGACGACGCCGCCGTAGACGTTCTTCGAACCGGGGAACGGTCCGCGCTCCAGCAGCGCCACGCTCCGCCCGGCGCGGGCCAGTTCCAGCGCGGCGGCCGATCCGGCCGGTCCGGCGCCGACGACGATGGCGTCGAAGTCGTAGCGCTGCGGCCGCGGTATCGGCACGGCGGCGGTGGACGGTCCGGCACCCCGGTCAGACATGGTGCTCCTCCTCGATCCGGGCGAGCCTGCGCACCAGTTCGGCGAGCAGCCGTTGCGCGTCGGTGACGAGGCCGAGATCGGCCATCGCGGTCATGGGGCAGCTGGCGTCGGTGTTCACCGACACCACGTGCCCGGATGCGTCGAGCCCGCCGAGGTGCTGGGCGGCGCCGGACACCCCGAAGGCCAGGTACAGCTCGGGGGACACCACGGCACCGGTGGTGCCGATCTGCCGCTCGGGCGCGGCCCAGCCGGCGTCGGTGACCACGCGGGTCGCTCCGACGGAGGCACCGAGGGCGGCGGCGAGTTCCTCCAGCAGCGCCACCGATTCCGGCCCGGTCAGGTCCCCGCGGGCGAGCCCCGCCCCGGCGCCGAGCAACCGGCGCGCCTCGCCGAGCTCGGCGGTCGCCGGATCCGGTTCCAGCACTTCCAGCACCTCCGCGTCCGGAACCGGCGGGAGCGAAACGTCCACATCGGACACATCGGGGAGTCCGCCCGCAGGCAGCGCCCCGCGCACCCCTGGCACCAGCGACACCACGCAGCGCACCGGGGTGCGGACGGCCGCGGTGAGCCTGCCGTCCCAGCGCACCAGGTCCGTGCCCGTCGCGTCGGTGCGGGTCGCCCCCGCCAGCAGCGGCCGGTCCAGCGCGGCCGCCAGCCGGGGCGCGAGGTCCCGGCCGTCCGGCGAACCCGGCAGCACCACCCGCGGCACCTCCGCCAGCAACGGCGCGAGCGCGGCGGCGTACGCGCCCGGCGCGAAGTTCCCGGTCTCCGCGCACCACGCCCGGCGCAGCGGCGGCAGCTCCGCGACCGCCCGGCGGCAGCCGGAACCGACCAGCACCGCGGCGCCACCGGCCTCCGCGACCGCCTCGTCCCCGCCCACCGGCGGCACGCCGTCCCGCACGAACAGCACCGCGACCACGTCCCCCTTCACAGCGCCACCGCCGCCCGATGTCCTTCCAGCACCGCCGCGTGCGCCCGCCGCGGCGCCACGCAGTCACCGACCCGGTGGACGGGCAGCTCGCCGGAAGCGGACAGCTCCAGCCACAGCTCCTCTTCGGGCTCCTGGTGCGTCGCGCACACCACCCAGTCGAACACCTCCGTGCCGCTCGCGCCGGTGGTGTGCTTGAGCAGCTGCACCCGCACCCGGCCGTCGTCCGCGGCGGAGGCGTCGAGCACCACCTCGTCGGTGGTCTGCTCGATGCTCTTGGCGGCGGCGCGCACCGCGAACGACTCCAGGTCCAGCGTGATGCCGAGGTCCTGGCCGACGACCATCCCGGGGGTGCTGATCCGCACCGCGCAGCCCCGGTCCGCGAGCAGCTCGGCCACCGAGCTCGCCTGGTGGAACCCGAGCTCGTCCACCACCAGCACCTGCCCGGACGGCGCCGCGCGTCCCTCCAGCACGTCCCGCACGTCCACCACGCGCGCCAGGTCGCCGGCCCAGTGCGGGCGCTGCGGCCGCGCGCCCGTCGCCAGGACCACCACGTCGGGTCGCCGCGCGCGCAGCGACTCGGCGGTGGCGTGCTCCCCGGTGCGGACCTCGACGCCGTACCGGCGGCACTCGGCGAGCGAATTCCGCACCACGTCGAGGAATTCGGCGCGCTGCGGCACGCTCGCCGCCACCGCGACCTGCCCGCCGGTGGTGGCGCGGCGCTCCAGCAGCGTCACCCGGTGCCCGCGCTGCGCGGCCGTCGCCGCGGCCTGCAACCCGCCCGGACCACCGCCGACGACCACGACCCGCTTCGCGGCGCGAGGTGACGGCAGCGGCACGGATTCCTTGCCGGTGCGGGGGTTCTCGATGCAGCCGAGCCAGCGGTTCAGGCCCATCCGGCCCACGCACTCCTGGTTGCAGGACAGGCAGGTGCGGATGTCGGCGGCGTGCCCGGAGCGCGCCTTGGCGGCGAATTCCGCGTCGGCGATCTGGCCGCGCACCACGCCGATCAGGTCCGCGTGCCCGTCGGCCAGCGCGCGGTCGGCCTGCACCGGGTCCTTGAACCGGCCCACCCCGACCACCGGCAGCTCCACCGCCTTGCGCAGCGCGCTCGGGATGAACAGGGCGTAGCCGGGCGGCACGCTCATCGACGCCTCGATCATGTGCAGCGTGGCGGTGGCGACCCCGATCGAGGTGTTCACGTAGTCCACGGCGCCGGTCGCCTCGACCAGCCGCGCCACCGCCACCGTCTCGTCGATGGTGGTGCCGCCGTCGATGAGCTCGTCGCCGCACAACCGCACGCCCAGCGCCAGATCGGGGCCGATCACCTCCCGCACCGCCGCGACCAGCCGCAGCAGCAGCCGCGCCCGGTTCGGCAGCGCGCCGCCGTACTCGTCGGTGCGCGCGTTCGTCGCCGGGGACAGGAAACCGCGCACGATCGACGAGTGCGAGCACTGCAGCTCCACGCCGTCGAAGCCGCCGTCCCGGCAGTGCCGCGCCACGGTCGCGTACCCGGCGACGACCTCGTCGATCTCGGCGTGGTCCACGGCCTTCGGCACTTCGCGGAACAGCGGGTCCGGCACCGGCGACGGCGCCCACACCGGCAGCCGCGAGTACATCCCGGACGCCTGCCCGCCGTTGTGGTTGAGCTGGGCGAAGATCGGCACCCCGTGCGCGTGCACCGCCTCGGTGATCCGCCGGTAGCCGGGCACGACCTCGGGGTGGAAGCCGTGGATCAGTTTCTCGTACGGCCAGTCGGTGGGGTGGGTGGAGTGCTCCTCGGTGATGATCAGCCCGGCGCCGCCCGCGGCCCGCGCCGCGTAGTAGGCGGCGTGCTGCTCGGTCGGCAGCCCGCCCTCGGCGTAGTTCGTCAGGTGCGCGGAGAACACGATGCGGTTCGCGACGGTGACCGGTCCGAGCCGCAGCGGCCGGAACAGGTGCCGGTAGCGGCCGGTGGCGCTCATGCCGTCACCGCCAGGTCGCGGGAGAGGGCGAGCGCGGCGCGGCGCCCCTCCCGGATGGCCTCGTGCGCGGTGCGCGGCGCCACCCGGTCGCCGACGGTCGTGCCGAAGTCCGGCGGCGGAGCGGGGTCGGGCAGCCGGTGCCCGCAGTGCACGACGAGCTCGGCGGGCAGGGTCCGTTCGGCGCCGGTGAACACGTCGGCCAGCCGCACTTCGCCGGGCCGCACCGCGCGCAGCAGGCTGCGCTTGGCGAGCACCACCCCGGCGCGCTGCAACCGGGCGTTCGCGTCCGCCAGGTCGCCGGTGCGGGCCAGCTGGGTGCCGATCACCTGGTCCTGGCTGATGATCGAGACCTCCCGCCCGGTGGCGGCGAGCAGTTCGGCGACCGCGACCCCGGTGGCGTCGCCGACCGGGTCGAACACGGCGACCGGGCCGTCCGGCAGCACCTCGTCGAGCCGCTCGTCGCGGACCGCGCGCAGCAGGCCGGCGGCCTCCAGCACCGGTCCGGCGCTCGCGTAGTGCCGCGGCCCGGGTGCGGAACCCGTTGCGGCGACGAGGAATTCCCCCGGTTCGGGTCGGGCGTCCGCGCCGGTGGTAATCGGGACGCCGAGCTCCCGGACTTCCGCGACGAGCCAGTCGACCAGCGCGCCGAGCCGCGCCCGGCCGGGCAGCAGCGCCGCGAGCGCCAGCATCCCGCCGAGCCGGTCGGTGCGCTCCACCAGCCGCACCGGGTGCCCGCGCAGCGCCAGCACCCGCGCGGCCTCCAGCCCGGCAGGCCCGCCACCGGCCACCAGCACCGGTCGTCCGTTCCCGCTCCCGTCCGGGGCCGGGTCCGTGGTCTCGTGCCCGGTGCGCGGCTCGCCGAGGCAGCTCACCAGCGGGTTGCGGTCGTCGCGCACCCGGCACTGCTGGTTGGTGAGCGCGCACGGCCGGATCCGGCGCCCCGCCCGGACCTTCCGCACCAGGGCCGGGTCGGCGAGCTGCGCGCGCGTCATCTCCACCAGGTCCGCCGTCCCGTCGTCCAGCGCGGCCTGCGCCTGCGCCGGATCGACCACGGACCCCTGCAACACCACCGGAGCCGCCCCGGCCACGGCCTCGCGCACCGCGCGGCACAGCTCGCGGTTGAACCCGGGTTCCGCGTGCGCGTCGGGCGTGGTCGCGGCGGTGCCCATCGCGGAACCGCGCACCACGGCCAGGTAGTCCACCTCGGGGGCGAGCGCGGCGGCGAGCTCGGCGCCCTGCTCCGGGGTGATGCCGGCCCACGGCGCGAGCTCGTCGCAGGACAGCCGCAGGCCCAGCACCCGGCCGGCGCCGAGCTCGGCGCGCACCGCGGCGAGCACTTCCCGCAGCAGCCGGGACCGGTCGGTGCCGTACTCGTCGGCGCGCTGGTTCGTCAGGCCGGACAAGAACTGGCGCAGCAGCGAGAACTGCCCGGCGCCGATCTCCACACCGTCCACATCGGACTCGACGGCGATCCGGGCGGCGGTGGCGAAACCCCCGACGAGAGAACGGATCTCGCGGTTCTCCACCGCCATCGGCAGTTCCCGGCTCGCCACGTCCGCGACCCGCGACGGCGCCCACAGCGCCGACTGCGACCGCGCCGACGAACCCTGCGAGCCCGCGTGCCCGAGGCCCGCCAGCACCAGCGTCCCGTGCGGACGGCAGGCCGCCACGACCGCCGCCCAGCCCGGACCGCACTCGGCGGCCAGCGGGGCGCGCTCGTAGGGCCAGTCCGAGCCGTGCGCGCTCGCGACCTCGGTGACCACGACTCCGGCGCCGCCCGCGGCCCGCTCGGCGTAGTGGACGGCGTGGGCGCCGGACAGCGCGCGCCCGTCGCCGAGGTTCGTCTCGTGCGGCCCGAACAGCACCCGGGACGGCGCCGCGCGCCCGGCGAGCCGCACCGGCTCGGTGAGCCCGACCGCAGATCCGCTCATGTGGTGGGAGCCTTCCGTGGGAAGCGGGTGACCGGACCCGCCGGGTTCGTCCGGGCCGCTCGGGTCAGGGGCGGAAACCGGCGAGGGGACTGGTGTCGCAGGCCCGGTCCGGCACCGGCTGCTCGTCCGGCGGGCCCCAGCCGATGCCGACCGCGACCGGTTCCGGCCGCCGCCGGGGCGCGGTGCGGTGCGAGTGGTCCTTGTCCGGTTTCGGCACCGCGGTCCCGACCCCGGCCAGCGCGCGTTCCCCGTTGCCCAGCACGCATTCCGGGTCCGGCCCGTCCAGCGGCAGGCCGGTGAAGAACTTCGCCGCCATGCACCCGCCCTGGCACGCGTCGTAGGCGGTGCAGGACGTGCACGCGCCGCCGGCCTGCGGCGCGCGCAACCGCTCGAACAACTCCGATTCCCGCCACACCGCCCCGAATCCGCCCTCGTCGCGCACGTTGCCCGCGAGGAACTCGGAGTGGATCGCGAACGGGCAGGCGTAGACGTCGCCGATCGGGTCGATCAGGCACACCACGCGGCCCGCGCCGCACAGGTTCAGCCCCGGCAGCGGCGTGGAGCCGAGCGCGTTGAGGTGGAAGAACGAATCTCCGGTGAGCACGCCCTCGCCGTGCGCGATGAGCCAGTCGTAGATCTCCCGCTGCTGCCCGGCGGTCGGGTGCAGCTCGTCCCACACGTCGGCGCCGCGCCCGGACGGCCGCAGCCGGGTGAGGCGCAGCTGCGCGCCGTGCTCGTCCGCGATCTCCTTGAACCGGTCCAGCTGATCGACGTTCTCCCTGGTCAGCACGACGCTGATCTTGAAGTCGCGGAACCCGGCATCGCGCAGGTTGCGCATCGCCGCCATCGCCGTGTCGTAGGAGCCCGTCCCGCGCACCCGGTCGTTGACCTCCGCGGTCGCCCCGTCGAGGGACAGCTGCACGTCCACGTAGTCGGTGCCCGCCAGCCACCGCGCCCGCTCCGGCGTCAACCGCACCCCGTTCGTGGAGAACTTGACCCCCACCTGCTGATCCACGGCGTACTCGACGAGTTCCCAGAAGTCGGCGCGCACGGTCGGCTCGCCGCCGCCGATGTTCACGTAGAACACCTGCATCCGCTGCAGCTCGTCGAGGACGGCCTTGCACTCCGCGGTGGACAGCTCGCGCGGGTCGCGCCGCCCGGACGCGGACAGGCAGTGCACGCAGGACAGGTTGCACGCGTAGGTGAGTTCCCAGGTGAGGCAGATGGGGGAGTCCAGGCCGTGCTGGAAGTGCTCGACAAGCCGCATGTGCGCCTCCTCGCGGGGCGGTTCAGTCGCGGGGCCGGATGGTGCCCGCCTCGCGCAGTCCGGCGAGGGCGGTCAGGTAGCGCGGGTGCTGCTCGGCGGGCACGCCGGCGGCGGTGAGCGCGGCGTGCACGTCCGGCTGGTGCTCCAGTTCGCGGACCACGGCGACGAGTTCCGGCGTCTTCAGGAACGACAGCCGCCGCGTGGTGAAGTCGTAGACGAGCGCCCCGAAGCGCTCCGGGCGCAGCGAGACGGTCGGGCTCAGCCGGTGCGGGCGGCCGGGGTCGAACCCGGCCGCCCCGCCCGGTTCAGTAGACGCCGCACATGCCATCGATCGACACTTCCTCGACGAGCAGGTCGTCCTCCACCCCGTCGGCCGGGGCGGTGCCGGTCGCGTCGTGCTGGGATTCGCTCATGGGATGCTTCCTCCCGATCACTCACTGCGATGTGGTGGCCGCCACACGATATGGGCACCCGGTGTCACAATGGAAGAGGCGATGACCGGACCGACCCGCGACCACACTTCCGGACCAACGACGGGGCCCGGCCGGCGGCGCACGACCAGCCCCGCCGAACTCGAACGCGTCGCCTTCGCGCTGTTCGACTCGGACGGCTTCGACCGCACCACCGTGGAGCGCATCGCGCGGGCCGCCGGCATCGGTCGGCGCACCTTCTTCCGCTACTTCGACTCGAAGAACGACGTGGTGTGGGGCGCGTTCACCGAACGGCTCGACGTGATGCGGGAGCGGTTCCGCGCCCGGCCCGCGGACGAGCCGCCGCTGGCGGCGATCCGCGCGGTCGTCGTCGAGTTCAACCGGGTCGATCCGGCCGAGACGGCGCGGCACCGCCGCCGCCTCGAACTGATCCTGCGGGTGCCCGCGCTGCAGGCGCACTCGACGTTGCGCTACGCCGACTGGCGCGCCGTCGTCGCCGAGTTCGCCGCCGACCGCCTCGGCGAACCGGTCAGCGCGCTGCGCCCGCAGGTCATCGCGCACTCCACCCTCGGCGCGGCGCTCGCGGCCTACGAGCACTGGCTCTCGACGCCGAGGGTCGACCTGTGCGCGGTCCTGGACGACGCCCTCCGCGACCTGTCCCGCGGCTTCGCCTGACCGCGCCGCGCCCGGCTTCGGGGCGAGCGCCGCCGCGTGGTCGGGTCAGGGGAGTTCCAGCGCGCGGTGGCTGGTGAAGCGGCGCGGGGCCCCGGTGATCGGGTCGTCGAAGGCGAGCTCCTTGGCCAGCAGCCGCAGCGGATCGGTGAAGTCCTCCGCGGCCCGCTCCCGGACCTCCGGGTACAGCTCGTCGCCGAGGATCGGCACGCCCAGCGAGGCCAGGTGCACCCGCAGCTGGTGGGTGCGGCCGGTGGCGGGCAGCAGCCGGTAGCGGGCGAGCCCGCCCCGGTGCTCCACGAGTTCCACCCGCGTCTCCGCGTTCACCGGGCCCGGCACCTCGCGGGCCTGGAGCACGCCGCGCTCCTTCTCGATCCTGCTGCGCACCACGCGCGGCAGCGCCAGGGCCGGGTCGTGCGGCGCGATCGCCTCGTACTCCTTGCGCACCGCGCGCTCCTGGAACAGCAGCTGGTACTCGCGCCGCGCGGCCCGGTGCACGGCGAACAGCACCAGGCCCGCCGTCAGCCGGTCGAGCCGGTGCACCGGGCTCAGCTCCGGCAGCTCCAGCGCGCGGCGCAACCGCACCAGCGCCGTCTCGGCGACGTGCCCGCCGCGCGGCGTGGTGGCCAGGAAGTGCGGTTTGTCCGCCACCAGCAGGTGCTCGTCGCGGTGCAGCACGGCCACCTCGAACGGCACCGGCACCTCGGCCGGGAGTTCCCGCTGCACCCACAGGACGGCGCCGGGCGCGAACGGCGTGGTGGCGTCCACGAACCGGCCGTGCCGATCGGCGACGCGCTGCTCGCGCAGCATCCGGTCCACCTCGCCGGCCGGGATCGGCAACCGCTCGACCAGGTGGTCGCGCATCGTCGCCCACGTCCCCGAACCGGGGGTGCGCAGCCGCGCGGCGTCGAGGCCGTCGCGCTGCGGCAGGGGGGATCGGAGCTTGCGTCGCATCACCGGCCAGCGTACGGCGCGGCCCGTGCGCTGCGGTTCCGGCCGAGATCGTCCAGCCAGTGGGATGCCGCCGGGCTCCGTTGACGCCCGGCGGGTGCGGCGCAAGAATCGTGGCGTGGACATCGAGGCGCGGTTCTTCTTCGCTCGCCTGCACGTCGACCTCCGGCGGCACGCGAGTTCGATCTGTGCGCTTGCGCTGCCCTGAGCAGCGACCTCCCGGACCCGACTCGGGTCCGATGTGGACGATTCTGGTCCCCGATCCCCGGCTGCGGCCGCTGATCGGGTCGTGGCGGAGTGACCGAGAGGCCAGGTAAGGGCCTGCAAAGCCCTGCACGCGGGTTCGAATCCCGCCTCCGCCTCCACGATCCACTGTGGACAGGCCGCCTCCCCCGAACCCGAGGGGAGGCGGTGCGTTGGAGGAAGCGATGACCGCGGTACCGCTCTCGATCCTCGACCTCGCACCGATCCCCACCGGCGGCACGGCGGGCGGCGCGCTGCGCGACACCGTCGAACTCGCCCGGAACGCCGAGCAGTGGGGCTACCGGCGGTTCTGGCTCGCCGAGCACCACCTGGTGCCCGGCGTCGCCTCGTCCTCCCCTGCGGTGCTCATCGCCGCGGTGGCCGCCGCGACCCGGCACATCCGCGTCGGATCCGGGGCGGTGCTGCTCGGCCAGCACAGCCCGCTGCAGGTCGCCGAGGACTTCGGCACCCTCGCCCAGCTGCACCCGGACCGCATCGACCTCGGGCTCGGCCGCTCCGGCCTCGCCAAGTACGTCGAATTCGCCAAGGCCGCCACCGGCGACAGCGCACCGGTCACCGCGCCCGAACCCGCCTACGTGGACGGACTTCCGGTGCCGCGCACCGCCCGCGGCGGCAGCCTGTCGAAGGCCCGGTTGGAACAGCTCGAAGGGCATGCCCTGCTGCTCGGCGACACCGGACGCTCCGACTACGCGGATCAGGTGCGGGAAGTGCTGGCCTTCCTCGACGGCACCTTCCGCGACGGCGGTGGGCGCGAAGCGCACGCGATCACCGCCGAGCACGCGGCGCTGCAGGTGTGGGTGCTCGGCGCCAGCGCGGGCCCCAGCTCCCGCGCGGCGGGCGAGCTCGGCCTGCCGTTCGTGTCGAACTACCACGTCACCCCGAGCACCGTGCTCGACTCCGCCGCGTCCTACCGCGACTCGTTCGCGCCCTCCCCGCGGCTGGACCGGCCGCACCTCGTCGTGTCCGCCGACGTGCTCGTCGCCGAGGACGACGCCACCGCGCAGGAACTCGCCACCCCGTTCGCCGGGTGGGTGCACGACATCCGCCACGGCGACGGCGCCCAGCCGTACCCGAGCCCGGACGAAGCGCGCCGCCGCCACTGGACCGAGGCCGAACGCGCCCGGGTCGCCGACCGGGTGCAGACCCGCATCGTCGGCTCCCCGGAGACCGTCGTGGAACGGCTGGAGGTGCTGCGGCGGGTCACCGGGGCCGACGAACTGCTCATCACCACCGTCACCCACGACCCGAAGGACCGGCTGCGCTCCTACGAACTGCTCGCCGGGGCCTGGTCCCGCTCCTGACGCGCACGACGCCCCGGGCGGGGCTCAGCGGCGGTGCCGGGCCGCGTCCGCGATCCGGGGGAGCAGGTGGTCGACGAGGTACGGCAGCGAGAGCACACCGGGCTGGCGCAGCAGCGGCCAGTCCGCCTGCGCCAGCGGCAGGTAGCCGCCGTCCCGCACCGCGTCCAGCGACTCGAACACCGGCAGCGACTCGATCTGCGGCCGCACCGCCGGGTTCGGGTACGCGGTGATGAGCACGTCGGTGTCGATCCGCGCCAGGTTCTCCGCGCTGACCTGCGCGTTGAACGCTGCACCGGGCAGGTTCGCCGCCGCGGGAGACAGCGCCATGCCGAACTCGGTCAAGGTGCGCACCGTGACGTCCTGCGCGGAGCGGATCACCCCGAGGCCGCCGGGGCTGTGCCCGAGGGTGACCGCGACCTCGGCGCCCGCCAGCTGCGGGTGCGCGGCGGCGGCCTCGCGGACGCGCCGCTCGGTGTCGGCGACGAGCCGGTCCGCCTCCGCGGGCTCGCCGAGCGCGCGCCCCACCTGGCGGGTGGTGGTCTGCCACGGTTCCTCGTCCGGTGTGGTCTCGAACGCGGTGGTCGGGGCGAGCCGGGACAGCGCCGCGTACTCCCCGTCGATGTAGTAGTCGCTGCCCGCGAGGATCAGGTCCGGGTGCAGCTGGGCGATCGCCTCGGTGGAGTAGCCCTGGTCGGTGGGCCGCAGCGTCACCGGTTCCCAGCCCGGCCGCCGCTGCCACGGCTGGACCTCCGCGCTCAGCGGCAACCCGATGCCGACCGGTTCGACGCCGAGGGCGAGCGCGGCGTCCACGTCGGCGGGCCCCAGCGCGACGACCCGCGCCGGGTGCGCGGGCGCCGTCGTGGTGCCGAGCGCATGCCGCACCTCGGTCCCGGTGCGCTCCGGGGCCTGCGGGGCGGGCGAACACCCGGCGAGGAGTCCGAGCAGCAGGACGGCGGCCGCGATCCGCTTCACCGCGCGCCTCCCGCCAGCAGCGCGAGGATGCCGTCCTTGATGGGGGGCCGGGACGCGGCGACGAGGGTGAACGTCGCCTCCCGCACCAGCCGCTGCCCGTGCTCGCCGAGCAGCAGCGCGGAACTGCCCGCCGCGGTCACCAGCGCTCCGGCGGCGCGCAGCGCCAGCTCGGCGGCGGCCGCCCGGGCCGGTGCGATGTCGGCGCCGGTGGCGAACGCCTCGTCCAGCCCGTCCCGCACCGCGTCCCGGTCCGCTTCGAGCCGTTCGGCGACCTCGGGCCGCCCGGCGTCGGCGATGAGCCGGGTGCAGCGCCCGGCGATCCCCAGCGGCATCGCCCCGTTGAGCCGGGCCGCCCCGGCCTGCGCGGCGAGCACCGCCGAGTGCGGGACGACGCCCAGCACCCGCTCGGCCGGGACGAAGTGGTCGTCGAACCACAACCGCACCGTCGCGGTGGCCTGCGCCGCGACCAGCCGGAGCGGTTCGACGCGGATCCCGGGCGCCGGGCGCGCGTCGAGGAAGGCGTTCACGACCGAGTCGCCGTCCCGCGCCGACACCTGCAGCACGTCCACGATCCCCCAGCCGCTGACGAACGGTGCTTCGCCGGTGAACCGGTAGCCGCCGTCCACCGGCACCGCGTGCAGCCGCGGCGGCTGCGGGATGGCCCCGGCGAACGACACGCCACCGCGCAGCTTCCCGCGCACCGCGTCGTCCAGGTGGCGGTCGCGCAGTTCGGTCCGTTCGGTGCTCAGCAGCCCGCGCACCACGCCGTGGTGCTGCGCCCAGACGAACGCGGTGCTCAGGCAGCCGCCGGACAGCGCCTCCACGATCCGGCCGGCCTCGTCGAGCGGGAGCTCCGGGCCGCCGTGCTCGCGGGGCGCGACCGCACCGTAGAAACCGTGCTCGGCCAGCAGGTCGAAGTGGGAGCGCGGCACCGCGCCCGCGGCGTCGACCTCGGCCGCCGCCGGGAACAGCACCTCGTCGGCCAGGGTCCGCGCGAGTTCGAAGGAGACCACTGGGTGAGGCTAGCCTGAGATCCACGGGCGGGTGAAGGTGTCACCCCGCGTCGCCGCCGGGCACCACGACCTCCACCTGCCCGTCCCCGGAACGGCGCAGCACCGGGATGCTCCCGCTGACCCGGTCGCCGCTGTCGGAGTCGAACGTGAACCGCCCGCTCGCCCCGGCGACGCTGTTCGTCTCGTGGTTGAGCAGCCGCAGGTGGGCCAGCACCCCGTTGGTGGTGGGCACACCAGGGTGGCGGCCCACCGCGTGCTGCGCGGCGGTGACGGCGGCGAGCGTCGCGTCGTGCCCCAGCACGCTCCAGTTCGACACCGGCGCGTCCGCGTCGAACAGCCGGTGCAGCGCACCGGTGAAGGCCGTGTACAGCGGGCGGTCCTGGTTCCTCGCGTCCGCCAGGGCCGCCGGATCGGCCACCGAGGCGTAGAGCACCGAGACCGGGGCGGTGCCCGGGTCGGCGCTCAGGTGGAGGTCGGTGGATTCGGAGCCGGTGATGATGGTGATGTGGCGGTGGGGGTCGCAGCCGCGCCTGCGGACCTTCTCGACGAAGTCGGGCAGCAGGTTGCTGCGTCCCGCGTACAGCACCACGTTCACCTCCGACGTGCAGATCCGGTCGGCGATGTACTCGAACTGGGTGCCGAGCCCGAACGCGTCCGGTCCACCCGTGTAGGAGCCGGTGGTCCGGCCGCTGCGCTGCCACGCCGCGCCGAACTTCTCCTGGAAGTTCTCCCGCAGGTCCGCGGTGTAGATGTCGTCGCCGTTGCCGTCGCGGACCAGCAGGGCCGTCGGCTGCGGCCCGACCAGCTCGTCCAAGTGCTCCGCGATGGTGCCGAGCTCCTGCTCGATGCTCGGCGACACCCGGTGCAGGCCCGCGATCGCCGGCCCGTGCTCGCCGGGGAGGCTGTTGAACCGGTCGGCGCTGAGGTAGCCGACCATGGGGATGCCCGCCGCGGCGAGCTCGCGCGCGCCGAGCGCGGTTTCGGGGGAGCTGAGCCCGAGACCGGTGACGGCCACCAGGTTCTCCGGCTCCACCATGTCGACCAGCCGCTCCGCGACCTCCTTCCAGGCGTGCTCGTAGCGGCCCTCGTTCGCCAGCGCCAGCCGGACTTTCAGGCCGCGCCGGTCCTGGTTGGCGTTGACCTGCGCCACGTGCGCGCCCTGCAGGTAGGAGCGGATCTGCGAGATGGAGAGGCTGTCGTCCTCCCCGGCGGTCATCGGCATCAGCACGGCGACGGTGACGACGAAGTCGTCGTCGGCGACCCGGTCGTTCTCGGCCGCGATCCGCCGTTCCACGTCCTCCAGCTCGGGCGAGAACACCTCGGAACCGTCGGTGACGCCGACGCACTCGCCCCGCACGTGCGACATCCCGCTGTCGCACGGGGCGACGGCCCAGACGACGGTGACGACGCCGAGCACCAGGACGAGCGCGCTGCCCGCCGCCAGTGCGATGCGCAGACCCCATCGGGGGCGCGGGGGCTGTTCGAAGCTCACGCTGATCCTCTCCTCGTGGCCGCGGTTCAGTCGGTCAGTTCGGACCACCTGCGGTACTTCTCCGATTCGGCGCGCAGCGTGGCCAGGCCGCTGCCGGAGTGCGGTGCGATCTCGTCGTAGCAGGCGGCGATCTCCAGGTAGAGCGCGTGCCGCCTGCTGTCGCCGAGCGGATCGGCGGCGATCCACCGCGCCGCGACCAGCCGCGCGACCGCGGCCTGCGGCGCGGCACCGGGATGGGTCCAGTCGGCCAGCGAACGCACCTGGTCGAGCTGCGGGTCGGCGTGGTCGAGGCGGTTGGGCGCGGCGGTGGCCGCGGCGAGCAGGTCCAGCCAGGTCGGCAGGTCGCTGTAGGCCAGCAGAGTGTTGAGCCGCCGCGCCACGGACTCCACTTCGCCGACCGCGAGCGAGTGGTAGAGCTCGCCGACCTCGTCGCCCTGGTCGGCGAGCGTCTCGCGGAACCAGGTGTGCACCGCCGTCCAGTTCGCGGGTTCCTGCTCGGGCCGCGCGGCGAGCTCCCGCAGCAGCACCCGGCGCAGCACCGGCGGCAGCACGTGGTGCCCGTCGTCGGCGGGAACCCACAGCTCCGGGGCGAACACGGCCCGCGCGCCGTGGGAGGCGGCGAGGCCGCTGTGCGCGACGAGCCGCTCCGCCTCGACCTGGTGGCGCGCGGCCGCGCAGGTCACCAGGTCGTGCAGCGCCTCCTCGGCGAGCCCGGCGCGGAACGGTTCCGCGAGCCCGAACGAGCCGCCCGGCCCGAGCAGGGGCGCGTCGCCGAGCAGCGGTCCCAGGTCCACCGGATCGCCCGGCCGGACCCGGATCTCCTCCAGCAGCCTGCGGGTCGCACCGGGATGCCCGCCGGTGAGGCGGAGGATCGCGGCGCCGACCCGGTTCTTCCGGTTCCCGGCGTACCGGCCGAGCTCGTCGACCATGTTGCCGATCTCGTCCCGGGTGAGGTCGCGCAACCGCACCGGGTACCACGGTTTCCCGCCGTGCTCGGTGAAATCGGTGTAGTACGGCTCGGGCCCGGACGCCTCGATCCGCTCGATGTCGCGCAGCGGCGACGCTTCGCCGGTGGCGATGACGGCGCCGGAGCGCTTCCCCCGGCTGGTGGCCACCACGGTCAGCGGATCGCAGCCGCCGGGCAGGTGCGCGGCGTACTGCCTGCGGGCCCGCACGAGCGCGTCGAGGAGGGGCTTCGCGGCGGGGGAGTCGACGTCGTCGAGCAGCAGCGCGCAGTTGAGCCCGCGCCGCGCGCGCCGCGTCCCGCGGTCGAACTCCTCGCGCAGGTCGGCGAGCAGCGCCGCCCACAGCAGTTCTCCGGTGTCGCGGGCGTCGTCCTGGTTCTGCGGGGTGCGGGCGCGCCGGTTGAGCTCGACGAGCACGTCCAGCGGGTCCCGGCCGAGGTCGCGGTCCTGGTGCCCGAACCAGTCGGCGGCGAGCACCGCCCGGTGCCCGTGCCGCCAGGACACCAGCCCGCGCAGCACCCCGTCGGCGAGCCGCCGCCCGACGTGCTCGGCGTGCGGCAGGAGGCCGCCGAGCAGTGCGCGCAGCCGGTCGGCGCGGCGGTGCTCCACGAGCGCGCGTTCGGCTTCGAGGCGGGCGATGCCGGGGTCGACGTCGAGCTGCTGGGCGGCCACCACCTGCCCGGCGACGAACCGGGGGAACGCGATCGGGTCGGGTGCGTGCCGGTCGAGCTCGACGGCGATGTGCGCGAGGGAGAGCCGGGCGGGGTCGAGCACTTCGCAGTCCAGCCGGGCGTACGGGCCCTGCCCGTGCAGGCGGTCGGCGAGGGCGTCGAGGAACGCGGTCTTGCCGCTGCCGCGCGGACCGGTGAACAGCAGCACGGGTTGCGGCCTGCTGGCGTGTCCCGGCCGGTCGGCGAACTCCCGGACCAGGCGCATCGCGGGTTCGCGGCCGAACAGGTGTCTCCCGTCGCCCGTGCCGGTCGCGGTTGCGCGCAGTGCCACGAGAAGCCCCCCGACTTCATTCAGTTGAACCGACTGCTTCCCCCGGTCAGCCACTCAGCGTAGTCACAAGCGATCACACCGTCAATGAAGGCCGGTCGCGGTGCGGTGGCTGGGTTCCGGCGGCGCGGCACTTCCGAGACCGTCCACTGTGGTCTCGACGGGTCGGGGCGGTTCGCGGGTGGTACGCCTTTCGGGCGTCCTCCCGGCGGTGCTCCGGTGCCGCCGCGCTCACGCTGTCCGCGATCACCGGGCCGCACCACGGGAACGCGGAAACGCCGCCGCAGCACGAGATCCGCCGCTCCGGTCGCGGCGGAACCCGTGCCCGGAGCGCCGGAACCGTTGCGCCGCAGCGGAACCACCGCACGTCCCCGGAGCGGATGAATCGCGCAGCTCCGCCCCGCCGTCGAATGGCCGTCGATCCACCTGGCTCGTACCGTCGGAACCGGCCGATCTGGGGGGAACGGACATGGTTGACGGAGACGTGGAGACGGCGGTGCGCGCCGCCCGCAGCTGGTTGTACGTACCCAGCACCCGACCGGAGCAGTTCGACTCGGCGGAGCGCGACGGCGCCGACGCGGTGATCCTCGACCTGGAGGATTCCGTGCGGCCGCAGGACAAATCCGCGGCCCGCGCCCTCGTCATCGAGCACCTGGCGGCGGCGCTGCCCGGCGAACTGGTGACCGCGGTGCGGATCAACGCCGCCTCGACGGCGGTCGGCCTCGCCGACCTGACCGCGCTGCTCTCCGCGGACGTCGCGCCGGACGTGCTGGTGCTGCCGCGGACCGAATCCGCGGGCGCGCTCGGCGTCATCGAGAACCTGCTGTTCGAGGCGGGCACCCGCACCATGCTGGTGCCGCTGATCGAGACCGCCCGCGGGCTGCGCAACCTGCCGCGGATCCTCGCCTCGCAGACCCGCGTGGTCGGCGTGCTCGTCGGTGCGGCGGACGTGGTCGCCGACCTCGGCACGCCGGGGGACCCGGAGGCCATGCGCTCCGTGCGCGATTCCGCGGTGCTGGCCGCGACGTCCGCCGACGTCGTCGTCATCGACTCGCCGCACTTCGGCGGCGGGGACCCGGACGCGCTGGCGGCCGAGACGCTGCGCGCCGCCCGCGCCGGGTTCACCTCGAAGGCCGCGGTCACCGCGGAGCAGATCGCCACGATCAACGACGCGTTCGCGCCGACCGAGCAGGAGCTGTCCTGGGCGCACGCGGTCCTCAAGGCCAGCGCGGCGCGCGCCGGCGCGGCGGGCGGCACCCCGGTGGACGAGGCCGACGCCGCCCGCGCCCGCCGCTACCTGCAGCGCGCCCGCCCCACCGGAGCGCCGGCCCCGGCCCCCGCGGCGGCCCGGGCGATCTGACAAGGGCCCTGGCGATCTGACAACGGCCCGGGCGATCGGAGAACAGCCCGGCGATCGGACGACGGCCCGGAAGCACGAACGCACCGCCCCGGAGGAGGGCGGTGCGTTCGTCGTCCCCGCGCCGACCGGCAGGTGGCGCCCGAGCGGCCGGGCGGGGTGGCCGGGCGGATCAGCGCTCGATGCGGTCCAGCTTCAGCATCCGGGTGATCACGGCGTCCAGCTGCTCGTCGTCGAAGATCTTCTTCCAGTCGTCCTTGATGATCGACTCGCGGCCGTAGTCCATCGCGATCAGGCACGCGTCCGAGAACGGGTTGTCGCCCTTGAGGGTGTTCGCCAGCGCCACCTGGGTGTGCCCGAGCAGCATCGCGCGCGCCGCCGCCTCCGGGACGCCCACGGTGTGCACCGTCTCGTGCAGCGCCTCCTTGAGCAGATCGCCCACCATGCAGGCCACCGTCTCCACCAGCGTCGGCTCCAGGTAGGCCAGCTGCTTCACCGTCACCCAGTGCACGTCCACCACCGGCGCGTACATCGCGCGGATCACCGACTCGGCGACGGCGCGGCGCTCCTCGTCACCGGACTCGATGGCGGCCACGACCTCCTGCGGCGCGGCGATGCCGCCGAAGGTGTCGGCCAGCTCCTCCGGGGTGCGGCGCTGCAGGAACACCGACGGGTGGCAGGGGTGCGCGACCACGTACTCCAGGTCCTCGCGCTTGGCCAGCAGGTTCGCGTACGCCGCGGCCGGGTCGAGGGTGACCACGACGGAACCGGCGCGCAGCTGCGGCACGACCTCCTCGGACACCTTGCCCAGCACGATGTCCGGGACGGCGAGGATGACCACGTCGGCGTCGGCGATCGCGGCCGAGGTCTCGGTGACCGCGCGACCGGCCTCGGTGACGCGCTCCTGCCCGGCGGGGGAGTTCTCGCTGTAGAACACGGTGTGCTCGGTGCGCTGCAGGTTGTTCGACACCCGCATGCCCATCTTGCCGCCCGCGCCGATGACCGCGATCGTCAGCTTCGCATCCGTCATGTCCGCTCGCTCCTCAGGTAGTCCAGGTTGTGCGCGGTCCACTCCCGTTCGACCGCGCAGGTCGTCGCCGCGTCGCCCTGCCAGGGCAGCCAGTGCTCGACGACCTCGTTGATGCCGCGTTCGGCGGCGCGCACCGCGCGCACCTCGTGCGCCCGGTCCAGCTGCCCGGTGCCCAGCCGGGCGCCGGTCAGCGCGAACCCCACCCACCCGGCGGAGCGGGTGAAGGCGAAGTCCTTGACGTGCACGTTCTTCACGTGGGGGGCGGTCAGCTCGATCACGTCGCCGGGCAGTTCCAGCGCGGCCACCACGTTCGCCGGGTCCAGGCAGATGCCCACGTGCTCGTCGCCGACGCGGTCCACCAGGTCGACGAGCACGCGGGTGGGGACCTGCTCGTAGGTCTCCAGCGCGATCGTCACGCCCGCCGCCGCGTACTCCGGCACGACCTCCCGCAGGTAG
The DNA here is from genome assembly GCF_024734405.1 of Saccharopolyspora gregorii. Lineage (NCBI taxonomy): Bacteria > Bacillati > Actinomycetota > Actinomycetes > Pseudonocardiales > Pseudonocardiaceae > Saccharopolyspora > Saccharopolyspora gregorii. The sequence goes on from NZ_CP059556.1 coordinate 2,346,141, forward strand.
GCCTCGGCCTCGTCGGGGGTCGGCCTGCTGTCGGCGGAGTAGAGCATCGACCGCACCAGCGAGGCGTCCAGCCGCCCGGCCAGCTCCAGGTAGCGGCGCAGGTGCTCCGGTCGCAGCCCGCGGGTGCCCAGTTCGAGGCGCACCCCCAGTCGACGCGCCTCGTCCCGCACCTCGTCCAGCTCGGCGTCGGTCATCGACTCCAGCGGCGGGTAGTCGCAGATCTGGAACAGCTCCACGCCCTGCGCCGCGGTGTCCGCGAGCATCCCGGTCAGCGACAGCGGTTCCGGAACCTGGTCGGACCACTGCCAGAAGTAGGCGTAGGTGCTCAGCCCGATCATGCCGACACCCCGCCCAGTGCGACGACCTCGTCCAGGATCCGCTCCAGCGCCGCCGGGTCGTGCGCGAACCGGCCGAGGAACAACCCGTCCGCCGCGTCGCCGAGCGTGCTGAGCAGCCCCGGCCCGGCGCTGCCGCCGTAGATGACGCGGCTGCCCGCCAGCACCGGTTCGGCGTCCAGCGCGTTGCGCAGTTCGCCGCACACCGCGCCGATGAACTCGGGGTCGGCGGGTTCGGCGGCGCCGATCGCCCACTGCGGTTCGTAGGCGATGACGACCGCCCCGACGCGGTCCGCTGCGCGGGCCGCGGCGAGCGCCGAATCCAACTGCTCCAGGCAGGTGCGCACCGCGTCGGTAGTGCTGCCCGCCCGCTCCTCGCCGAGGCACAGCACCGGGATCAGCCCGTTGCGCAGCGCCGCCGCCGTCTTCGCCGCGACCACCCGGTCGTCCTCGCCGAACAGCCTGCGCCGCTCGGCGTGCCCGACCTCGACGTGGCGGCAACCCAGTTCGCGCAGCTCCGCGCCGCTGACCTCGCCGGTGTAGGCGCCGTGGTCCTCCCAGAACAGGTCCTGCGCGCCGACCTCGACCGGGGTGTCCCGGAACAGGTCCAGCGCGGGAGGCAGACCGGGGAACGAGGGCAGCACGAACAGCTCCGCACCGCCGCCGCGCACCGCGGGGTGGCGGCGGGCGATCTCGGCGACGTCCGCGCACCAGTCGAGCGTGCGCTGGTGCCCGAAGTACATCTTCAGGCTGACGCCGATGGTCCGGGTCACCGCTCGGACCCGCTCTCGTAGTCGCTGATCAGGCAGACCTTCTGCGCCGACGCCGATTCCGGGTCGAAGCGGTGGGTGAGCCATTCGGCGGCGAGCTTGCGGGCCAGTTCGATGCCGACGACGCGCTGGCCGAAGGTGAGCACCTGCGCGTCGTTGCTCTTGATCGCGCGCTCCACGGAGAAGGTGTCGTGCGCGGTGACGGCGCGGATCCCCTCGACCTTGTTCGCGGCGATCGCCACGCCCAGCCCGGTGCCGCACACCAGCAGCGCCCGGTCGGCCTCCCCGGCCGCGACGAGCTCGGCGGCGGCGATGGCGACGGTGGGGTAGGGGGTGTGGCCGTCCGCGTCCACGCCGACGTCGCGCACGGACTCGACGAGGTCGCTGTTGTCCAGGTCCCGCTTCAGGACCTCCTTGTAGTCGAACCCGGCGTCGTCCGAGCCGACCACGATGCGCAGCTTGTCGCTCACGCGATTTCTCCTCTCACCGCAACGGGTTTCGGGTTGTCACCTGGCGAGCACGGCGTGCACCGCGCGGGTGATCAGCGACAGCGAGACGGCCCCCGCGTCCGGGGTGCCGAGGCTCTTCTCCGCCAGCGGGCGGGCGCGGCCGCGCAGCGGGCGCAGCGAGGCGGTGGCCTCCGCGGCCTTCGCGGCGGTGGTGGCGGCGGCGTCCCACGCGGTGGCGAGGCCGGATCCGGCGGCGAGCGCGGATTCCAGCTCGTCGGCGAAGGGCACCAGCACGTCGACCATGGTCTTGTCGCCGAGTTCGGCCTTGCCCAGCCGCACCACCGCGTCGGCGGCGGCGCGCACGGCGGCGCCGGTGGTGCGCGGACCGGGGGCGGTCTCGTCGCCGAACTCGGCGCCGATCGCGCGCAGCGCCACGCCCCACAACGCACCCGAGGTGCCGCCGGCCCGGTCGGCCCAGGCGTCGGCGGCGCGGTTGAGGGTGCTGCCCGCGCCCGCACCGCGTTCGACGGCATCGCGGGCGACGGCCACGGCCGCGTCCGCGCCGCGCTGCATGCCGATGCCGTGGTCGCCGTCGCCCGCGACGGCGTCGATCCGGCCCAGCTCCGCCACGTTGTCGTCCACAGTGGACTTCACGGCTTCGAGCGCGGCCAGCGCGCAGCGCGCCGACTCCCGCGATTCGCCGGTGGCGGGCGGGATCACGTCCAGCGCCACGAAGTCCTCGCCCGCCTCGACGTCCGCGGCGGCGACCGCCGGGGTCTTGCGGTAGGCGGCCGAATCGGCGGGGGCGCGCCAGAACCGCTCCAGCTCCTCGTCCAGCCAGCACAGCGTGAGGGAGGCGCCCGCCATGTCGAAGCTGGTCACCAGCTCGCCGACCTCGGGCTCGACGACCTCCACCCCGGCTTCGGCGAGCAGCGCGGCGACCCGGCGGTACACCACGAACAGCTCCTCGTACTTCACCGAACCGAGCCCGTTGAGCAGCACCACGACCCGCGATCCGGCGACCTCGACGCCGTCGGGCACCTCGGCGAGCAGGGTGCGCACGAACAGCTCGGCGAGCTCGTCGGCGCTCGGCACGTCCTGCTCGGCGATGCCCGGTTCGCCGTGGATCCCCAGCCCCACGGCCATCTTCCCGTCCGGCACGGTGAACAGCGGCTCGTCCGCGCCGGGCAGGGTGCAGCCGCCGAAGGCGACGCCGAAGGAGCGGGTGCGGTCGTTGGCGTGCGCGGCGACCCGTGCCACCTCGTCGAGGTCGTAGCCGGCCGCTGCGGCCGCCGCCGCGGCCTTGAACACCACCAGGTCGCCTGCGACGCCGCGCCGCTTGTCCCGCTCGTCGGCCGGGGCGCTGGAGACGTCGTCGGTGACGACCACGGTGCGGCAGTCGATGCCGTCACCGCGCAGCCGCTGCTCGGCGAGGCCGAAGTGCAGCACGTCCCCGGCGTAGTTCCCGTAGCACAGCAGCACTCCGCCGCCGTTGTGCGCCGAGGTCGCCACCGAGCGCACCTGCTGCGCGGATGGCGAGGCGAACAGGTTCCCCATCGCAGCCCCGTGCGCGAGGCCGTCGCCGACCAGGCCGCTGAACGCGGGGTAGTGCCCGGAGCCGCCGCCGATGACGACGGCCACCTCGCCGCTGCGGGCTCGGTCGCGGCGGACCACTCCGCCGGGCACCCGGCGCACCCGGTGCGCCTGGGCGGCGGCGAAACCTTCCAGCATCTCCTCGGCGAACGAGCCGGGGTCGTTGAACAGGCGGGCCATGAGCTCTCCTACGGGAACGGGGGACGGTGGTCACTCGGCGGCGGGCACGCGGCGGTCGGCCCGCTCGGTGCGCGTGAGCAGCACCATCAGCACGGCGGACAGCAGCAGGAACGCGCCGACGACGAACATCGGCACCACGTAGGAGCCGGTCCAGTCGAACAGCGCGCCGGTCACGTACGGCGCGAGGAACCCGGCCAGGTTGCCCAGCGTGTTGATCAGCGCGATGCCCGCGGCGGCGGCCACGCCGGTGAGGAACTTCGTGGGCAGCGTCCAGAAGTTCGGCAGCGCCGCGAAGATCGCGCAGGCGGTGACGGTGATGATCGCGATGGTCAGCACGGGGGAGCCGGCGAACAGCGCGAGCGGCACGCTGATCGCGCCCACGACGGCGGGCACGGTGATGTGCCAGGACCGCAGCCCGCGCCGGGTGGCGTCCCGGGACCACAGGTACAGCGCGATCGCCGCGGGCAGGTACGGGACCGCGGTGATGAGGCCCTTCTCGAACACGCCGAACGTGGTGCCGAACCGCTGCTCGAAGTCGCCGATGATCGCGGGGAGGAAGAACGCGAGCGTGTAGAGCCCGTAGATGAACCCGAAGTACAACATCGCCAGCGTCCACACCCGGCCGTTGCCGAACACCGAGCGGAGGCCGTGGTGCCCGGATTCGGCGGCCGTGTGCTCCTTCTCGGCGGCGAGTTCGCCGGTCAGCCAGTCCTTCTCGGCCGCGGTCAGCCACTTCGCTTCGCGCGGGTCGTCGGCGAGGTAGAACCAGGCGACGACGCCGAGCACGATGGCGGGGATCGCGACGCCGAAGAACATGAAGCGCCAGCCCTCCAGCCCGAACACCCCGTGCTGCTGGATCAGCCAGCCGGCCAGCGGGGCGCCGATGACGGTGGTCAGCGGCTGCGCGAGGTAGAACAGCGCGAGGATCTTGCCGCGGTGCCGGGCGGGCACCCACAGGCTCAGGAACAGCACGGCACCGGGGAAGAACCCGGCTTCGGCGACGCCGAGCAGGAAGCGCAGCACGGCGAGCTGGGTGAAGTCCTGCACCCAGGTGAACAGCAGCGCCACCACGCCCCAGCTGACCATGATCCGGGCGAGCCAGCGGCGGGCGCCGAACTTGTTCAGCGCGATGTTGCTGGGCACTTCCAGCAGCAGGTAGCCGACGAAGAACACGCCGGAGGCGAAGCCGAACTGGGCCGCGGACAGCGCCAGGTCGTCGCGCATCCCGTTCGGCGCGGCGAAGCTGATCGCCGTCCGGTCGAGGTAGTTGACGAAGAACATCAAGGCCACGAACGGCACGAGGCGGACGGCGACCTTGCGAATGGCCGACTTCTCCACCCCCGGACCGCGCTGCTGCGCGGCGGTCGAGGTGTCCACATTGACTCCTTTGAAGCGGGTGCGGGCGAGGACCGCGGCCGGGGTGGGCGGTCCTGGTCCGGGCGTGGCGCGGCCGCGGGCGTTCCGCGGCGGGGCTTCGCCGTTCGGCCTAGTATCGGAAGCAGCCCTCAACCTGTCAACCGGTTGACCAATTACCGGTAACTTGAACGAGAAAGCCCCCGACCCGAACCCCAGCCCCATCCGGTCTTGTCAGCGGCGAAGCCGCTGAGCAGCGACCCAGCACGCAACGGGACCACCCGCGGGTTCTCAGCGGTTCCCTCGCGAGGACAGCTTTTTCGCATGTGGCGGAGCCACCTGCGAAAAAGATCCCGCAGCGAGGGGGCCGCTGAGGTTCCGCCACCCGAGCGCTGAGCAGCAAGAGTGCAACGCCGGCAAGAAGTTAGGATGTGTGGTCATGCCTCCGTACCCGGACAACCCCGATGCCGCGTTCGGCGCCGCCCTCGGCACCGTATCCGCAGGTACGGCGGTCTCCGCGGTCGCCAAGCGACTGCTGGACCTGTTCACCACCGGCGACCTGGAGCCCGGCACCCGGCTGCCGCCGGAGCGCAGCCTCGCCACCTCGCTCGGCGTCGGGCGTTCGGCGATCCGGGAAGCGCTCGCGGCGCTGGAGATCCTCGGCATCGTCGACGTGCGGCCCGGCTCCGGCACCTACCTGCGCGGCAGCGCCTCCGAGCTGCTGCCGCAGACGCTGAGCTGGGGGCTCATGCTCGGCGAGCCGCGCACCCGCGAACTCGTCGAGGTGCGCAACGGGCTGGAGGTGCTGGCGGTGCGCAGCGCCGCCGTCCGCCGCACCGACGACGACCTCGCCGACCTCGCCGCCCAGCTGGACGGGATGCGGGAGAACCGCACCGAACTGGACAAGTTCGTCGAAGCCGACCGGCTGTTCCACCTGCGGATCGCGGTGGCCTCCGGGAACGTGGTGCTGCAGCAGCTGCTGCAGAACGTGCGCTCGCTGCTGCGGTTGTGGGTGGAGCGGGCGCTGGCCGACCAGGGCCACGCCGACCTCGCGCTCGCCGAGCACGAGCTCGTCTACGCGGCCCTGCGCGACGGCGACCCGGACGCCGCCGCCGAAGCCATGAGCGCCCACATGCACACCGCCGCCGGCCGGCTCGCCGAGCACTTCGGCCAGGAGGCATGACGTCGTAGGCTCGCCGCGCTGCTCGCCGAGCTCGGGCGGGTCGTCGACGAGCACGGCGGCGCGTTCACCCTGGATTGCGCCACGATCGTGCTCACCGCGGACCGCCTTCCCCGGTGATCAGCGGATTCTCCCTCCGTGCCAAGGGATTTCCGCGCGGAGGTAACCGGGGGAGGGAGCACCGGCGTCCCCGTTCCGGGAGGTCGTGCTCAGGCGGCCTCCGGGGGAACGGAGTCCGGGCGGGTGCACCGCCCGGTCCAGAGGAGGATGTCGTGCGAGGAATCATGGCCGCGATGCTCGCGGCGCCGTTGCTGGTGGCCACCGCCGCGCTGCCCGCGCAGGCCGAGGCCGCGCCGTCGGACGGCGGGCTGGACGGGGTCGTCTACCTCGACGCCGACGGGGACGGCGAACGGCAGGCCGACGAGGCGGGGGCAGCGGGGATCACCGTCTCCTACAGCTGGGCGAGCGGCGATGTGCACGGGAAGCTGGTGACCGACGAGAACGGCCACTACGCGGTCGCGGACCTGCCCTACGGCAAGTACTCGGTGCAGGTCTACGCCGACGGGCACTCGAACACCACGCCGTGGGCGGTCGGGACGTCCGTGTGGGGCCCGGGCGACTCGGGCATCGACTTCGGCATCCGGTGAGCGGCGGGTGCACGTCCCGTTCCGGGCGGGACGTGCACCGGTCCGATCACCAGGTGATCGGGAGGGCCTTCACGCCGCCGGTCACCCGGTCCGAGCGGACGTCGAGGTCGTCGACGTCCACCGCCAGCCGCAGCTTGGGGAACCGCTGGAACAGTTCGGTGAACACCACCTTCAGCTCGGTGCGCGCCAGGCTCGCGCCGATGCAGAAGTGCATGCCGTGCCCGAAGGTCAGGTGCACGTTCGGCTTGCGCTCCGGGTCGAAGTGCTCCGGCTCGCCGTACACCGACTCGTCGCGGTTCGCCGCACCGGTCGGGATGAGCACCGCGTCACCGCGCGCGATGAGCTGCCCGCCGACCTCCACGTCCTCGTGGGCGTAGCGCAGCAGGCCGAGGCCGCTGGGGTCGGCGACCCGCAGGATCTCCTCCACGGTCTGCTGCACCCGGCCGGCCGGGTCGGCGGCGAACTCGTCCCGGCGATCCAGGTCGGTCAGCAGCAGGAGCACCCCGAGGTCGATGCGCGTCACCGTGGTCTCGTGCCCGGCGAACAGCAGGCCGGAGGCGAGCCTGGACAGCTCGCCGTCGTCGAAGTCCGGGTCGGCTTCCTGCGCCCGCACCAGGTCGGTGACCACGTCCTCGCCGGGGGAGTGCCGCTTCGCCTCGGCGAGCCGGGCCATGTACTCGGCCAGCTCGACCCGCGCGGCCTGTGCGGCGTCGCCGGTGCCCAGCCGGCTCATCCGGTCGGAGAGCCCGGCGAAGTACTCGCGGTCCTCGAACGGCACTCCGAGGAGTTCGCAGATCACCAGCACCGGCAACGGGAACGACAGGTGCTCGTGCAGGTCCACCGGTGCGCCGGGGTTCGCGTCGTGCGCGGCCTGCATCGAGTCCAGGCAGCCCCGCACCAGGTCCTGCACGTGGTCGGTGAGCAGCCGCATCCGCTTCGCGGAGAACGCGGGGGTGAGCAGCTTGCGCATCCGGTTGTGCCGGGCCTGCTCGGTGTCGTAGTCGCCGTTCGGTCCGTTGAGGACGCCCGCGTCGGAGATCTTCGCGGCCTGCTCCGGAGCGGGGTGCGAACGGCCGAACCGCCCGTCGCCGAACACGGCGCGCGCCTCCTCGAACGAGGTGATCAGCCACGCCGGGTCCCCGGCGGGCGTGCGCACCCGGGTGATCGGCGCCTGCTTGCGCAGCACCTCGTACAGCGGCGCGATCTCCAGCACGTTCGGCCGGTCGAACGGCAGCTGCGGCAGGGCTTCGGCCGTGGTGCTCATCAGTGCTCCTCCTGTGGTGGTAAATCTGCGGTGGCCCGGGCGGCGATCCCGTCGAGCCAGTCCAGTTCGGCGCGCAGCCTGCGCAGCGACTCGTCCAGCGCCTCCTGCCCCCAGGTGCTCGCGCCGGTGCGGGTGAGCGCGGAAAGCCGGTCGCGGCGCTGCCGAAGCGCGCACCGGCGCGACTCGACGACGCCGAGGCGCTCGTCGGCGGTCAGCCAGTCGAAGTGCGCCAGGCGGGCGAGGAACTCCGGTTCGTCCGCGGCGAGTTCGGCGGGCAGCTCCGCGAGCATGTCGTGCAGCAGCTCCCGGCCGACCTCGGTGATCGTGTAGACGTTGCGCGGCGGCCGGCCCTCCTGCGGCTCGGCGGAGCGGGTGACGGCCGCGGCCTCGGTGAACCGCCGCAGCGCCGGGTAGAGCGAGTTGTTCGACAGCGCGAACCCGGTTCCTTCCTCCACCCGCTTCCGCAGCTCGTAGCCGTGCGAGGGCTCCTTGGCGAGATGGGCCAGCAGCAGGACGTCGATCCACACCTAAGTCACGATAACCTAGGTCACCCTGACGGTCGACCTCCCGCACCGCCCCCCAGGTGAGTGGCCCCTTCGCCCTGTCTGCTCGGTCTGGTGGGCCACTCACCTGCGCGGCCCTTCTAAGGTGAGTGGCCCGTTCGCCTCGCTTGCTTGGTCCAGCGGGCCACTCACCTCGGGGTGGTGGGGCTTGCCCGATCGGTGGTGAACGCTGGGCCGTTCGGCGGCGTAGGGTCGGGCGGAGTCCGGTCGCAGCCGCAAGGGGGTCGCATCGTGGGAGCCGCGCAGTCCTCGACCGACGAGTTCGTCCGCGAACCGCTGGGCGTGCAGGAGCGGATCACCGCCGACGGGAGCTCCCCGTGGCCCGTCGAACCGCACCGGTACCGGCTCATCGGCGCCCGCGCCTGCCCGTGGGCGAACCGCGTGATCATCGTGCGCAGGCTGCTCGGCCTGGAACCGGTGCTGTCGCTGGGCATCGCCGGGCCGCTGCACGACGACCGCAGCTGGCGCTTCCACCTCGACCCCGGCGGCGTGGACCCGGTGCTCGGCATCGAATGGCTGCGCGAGGCCTACGAGCGGGCGATTCCGGGTTACGACAAGGGCGTCACCGTGCCCGCGGTCGTCGAGATCCCCACCGGGAAGGTCGTCACCAACGCCTACCAGGACCTCGAATTCGACCTCGCCACGCAGTGGACCGCGCACCACCGCCCCGGTGCGCCCGACCTGTTCCCCGCCGCGCACCGCGACGAGATCGCCGAGATCTCCGGTCAGCTGTTCCACGACGTCAACAACGGCGTCTACAAGTGCGGGTTCGCGAAGGCCCAAGGGCCGTACGAGAAGGCCTACGACGCGCTGTTCGCCCGGCTGGACGCGCTGTCCGAGCGGCTCGCCGGGCAGCGCTACCTCGTCGGCGACACGATCACCGAGGCCGACGTGCGGTTCTGGGTGACGCTGGTGCGCTTCGACGCCGCCTACCACGGGCACTTCAAGTGCAACCGGTCCACGCTCACCGACATGCCGGTGCTGTGGGCCTACGCGCGCGACCTGTTCCAGACGCCGGGATTCGGCGACACCATCGACTTCGAGCAGATCAAGCAGCACTACTACGGCGTGCACACCGAGATCAACCCGACCGGGATCGTGCCGAAGGGGCCGGACCCGTCGGGCTGGCTGAGCCCGCACGGCCGCGAAGAGCTCGGCGGGCGCCCCTTCGGCGACGGGACCCCGCCCGGTCCGCCGCCGATCGCGGAACGGGTGCCCTCGATCGCCGAGCCCCGGTGAGCATTTCCCGGATTCACTCGAACCAACGCATTCGATTGCGCCGTTCGGCGCACCCCGGTTGATTCTCCGAATCGCTGATCTTCGGGTTGCTGGGCCATTCGTGAAAACCGCTTGACCTCCGAGTGCGATCTCAAGAAACTGGGCTCGCGCACCGGTTCCAGCAGGTCGCCAGCCGGGAAGGGGTCCCGGCCCTGCTCGACGCGCGAACGATCGGAGCTCCACTGCTCCGAACAGCCATTGGGGGAATGGTCTCATCTCGCGGCCCGGCATTTCCGGGTCGAGCGCTTTTCGCGCGCCCACGTTCCACCGCCTTTCCCCCTGACCCCGCGCGCTTTCCGGCGCGCGGAGGAATGGGAGGGGCATGCCGACGAACACGTCCTATCCAGGTGTCCACGTCGAGGAGATCCCGAGCAGCGCGCGCACCATCTCCACCGTCACCACCTCGGTGACCGCGTTCGTCGGGCACACCCGCCGCGGACCGCTGAACGAGCCGGTCCGGGTGACCAGCTTCGCCGAGTTCGAGCGCCGCTTCGGCGGGCTGACCTCGCGCGGCGCGCTCGGCTACGCGGTGCACCAGTTCTTCGCCAACGGCGGCACGATCGCGCTCGTCGTGCGCGTCGCCGCCCGCGGTACCGGCAAGGCCGCCTCGGTGGTGCTGCACGCCGGCGACCGGCGCAAGGACTGCCCGGTGCTGGCGGTGCACGCGAAGGAACCCGGGGCGTGGGGCAACGGCCTGCACGTCACCGTCGACCACGACACGAACCGCCCGGAGGAGACGTTCAACCTGCACGTCGCCGACGCGCGGGTCGGGGTCCGCGAAGCCTTCGGCGGCCTGTCGCTGGAGCCCGGGCACGGCCGGTACGCGGAGACCGCGGTGAACTCGTCCTCGGCGCTGATCCGCGTCGAAGTGCTGGATTCGGGGCTGCCCGCCGCGAGCGGCACCGTCTCCCGCCCGTTCGACGGCGAGCTGCCGGACCTGGGCGTGGAGCTCACCGCGAAGATCGGCGACGTGGAGCGGGACTTCACGCTCTACGAGGAGGACGTGGACGGCGAGGCGCCGTGCACCGTCGCCGAACTGGCGCTGCTGCTGGAGCGCAAGCTGCGCTCGCTGCCGGACGCCCCGGGCAAGCGCGCGTTCGCGGGGGCGACCGTCACCGCGTTCGGCGACCGGCTGCAGACCGTCGCCGGTTCCACCGACCCGGCCGACGAGGTCCGGTTCCGCGGCGAGTGCGCCGGGGACCTCGGGCTCGACGAGACGGTGCGCCCGCCGGTGTTCCCGCTGGAGTGCGGGGAGGACGGCGACCCGCCCGGACCGCGCGACCTCATCGGCAGCGAGGCGCGCAAGACCGGGTTGCAGGCGTTGCGCGACGTGGACGACGTGAACCTGCTGGCGCTGCCCGAACTCGCCGGCTACGAGTCCACTGAGGACGTGCTGGTGGTGCTCACCGCGGCCGACCGGATCTGCCGCGAGCGCCGGATCTTCCTGCTGGTGGACGCGCCGTCAGCGTGGTCCGGGGTGGATGCGGTGCGCGCCGGCATCGCCGCGTTCGACCCGGTGCGCAGCGACCACGCTGGCCTGTTCTTCCCGCACCTGCAGCTGGTCGACCCGCTGTCCGGGCGGCTGCGGTCCTTCCCGCCGTGCGGGGCGGTCGCCGGGGTCATCGCCCGCACCGATGCCGAGCGCGGCGTGTGGAAGGCGCCGGCGGGGACCGAGGCGAAGCTGCTCGGGGTGCGGTCGCCGTCGGTGCGGCTCACCGACCGGGAGAGCGGGCTGCTCAACCCGCTCGGGGTGAACTGCCTGCGCAGCTTCCCCGTGGTGGGCGCGGTCGTGTGGGGCGCGCGGACCCTCGCGGGTTCGGATGCGGCCGACTCGGAGTGGAAGTACCTGCCGGTGCGGCGGCTGGCGCTGCACGTGGAGGAGAGCCTGCGCCGCGGCCTGCAGTGGGCGGTGTTCGAACCGAACACCGAACAGCTGTGGCAGCAGATCCGGCTCAACGCATCCGCCTACCTGCACACCCTGTTCCGGCAGGGCGCGTTCCAGGGCGGCACGCCCCGCGAGGCGTACTTCGTCAAGTGCGACGCCGACACCACCACGCAGGAGGACGTCGATCGCGGAGTCGTCAACGTCGTCGTCGGCATCGCCCCGACGAAGCCCGCCGAGTTCGTGATCGTGACCATCCAGCAGTTCGCCGGCCTCCCGCAGGCGTAGCGAACCGGAGGAGTGAGCATGGCCGAGTTCCAGATCAACGCCCACCGCTTCGACCCGTACAAGAACTTCAAGTTCCTCGTCCTCTGGGACGGGCGCACGGTGGCGGGCGTCAGCAAGATCAGCCCGTTGAAGCGCACCACCGAGGTGGTCAAGCACCGCCACGGTGGCGATCCGAGTTCCCCGCGCAAGGCGCCGGGCCGCTCCGAGTTCGAGGGCATCACCTTGGAGCGCGGGGTCACCCACGACCCCGAGTTCGACCGGTGGGCCAACAAGGTCTGGCAGGTCGGCGCCGGGCTCGGGTCGGAGGTGTCGCTCGCGGACTTCCGCAAGGACATCGTCATCCAGCTGCTCAACGAGGCCGGCCAGGTCGCCGTCTCGCACAAGCTGTACCGCACCTGGCCCAGCGAGTACCAGGTGCTGGGCGAGCTGGACGCGAACGCGAACGCGGTGGCGATCCAGAGCCTGAAGCTGGAGTGCGAGGGCTGGGAGCGGGACTACGAGGTGCCGGAGCCGACGGAACCGGCGTTCACCAATCCCGCCTAGCTGCACTGCGGACGACGGTTCGGCGGGAGGAGTACCGGGTGGTGGTGACGGGACCGGCGGAGCTGCTGGCCGCCTGGGAAGCGGGGTTGGCGCGGCGCGCGGCCGGGCGGGCGGAAGTGCTGCATCGCGCGGCGCGGCCGGAGGCGTCGGTGGCGCACCTCGACGCGGAACCGCTCGGGGCGCGGGTGGCGGACCTGCTGGTGCTGCGCCGGGCGCTGTTCGGCGAGCGGATGCAGGTGCTGCTGGAGTGCGCCGCGTGCGGCGAGGTCGTCGAGTTCGACCTGGACGCGCGCGGCCTCGCCGACCACCCGCGGCCCACCGGTGATCCGCTGCGGGTCGTCGACGACGGGATCGAGGTCGAGTTCCGGTTGCCGACGGCCGCCGACCTGGACGCGGCGGCCACCGCACCGGCCGAGCAGCGCGGCGCGTGGTTGCTGGCCCGCTGCACGCTCTCCGCCGAACACGACGGCGAACCGGTCGAACCGGCAGACCTGCCGGAGCGGGTGCGGCGGCGGATGGCGGAGCTCGCCGAGCAGGCCGATCCGGCGGCGGACCTGGCGGTGACCGTGCACTGCCCGCACTGCGGGGGCGGTACGCCGACGGTGCTCGACGTGGCCGAATTCCTGTGGGCGGAACTGGATTCGTGGTCCCGGGACGTGCTGCTGGACGTGCACCTGCTCGCCGCCGCCTACGGGTGGAGCGAACCGCAGATCCTGGCGCTCAGTCCGCTTCGGCGGCGCTACTACCTGGAGTTGTGCGCTGATGCCTGATTTCTTCGACCGGCTGGCCGCCCGGCACGATCCGGCGGCGGTGCGGCTGCGCCCCCGGCTGCCGGGGCCGTTCGAGCGGGTGGACTCGCTGCCGGACGCGGCACCGGAGGCCGAATCTCCCGTAGCGGCGCGGGTTCCGGCTCCGGTGCTGCGGGAGCGCGAGGTGCGGCGGGTGGAGCGGGAGGTGCACCGCACCGACCGGATCACCGTGGTGCGCACCGAATCCCCGGCCGCCGAACCGCCACCGCGACCGGAAGCCGCACCGCGGCGGGACGAGGCCGAACCGGTGGCGAGGCTGGTGCCGCCGGCGGACGTCACCCCGGCGCCCGAACCGCAACGCCCGGCCCGGGAGAACGCGCCGGGCGAGCCCGAACCCGTGCGGGAGCGTGGTGGCTCGCTGCGCCCGGTGGCCGCCACCCCGGCCCCGGCCGAATCCCCGCGCACCCGGATCGCCGCCGCTGCTGCGGCACCGCGCACCGCGCCCGCGTCCCGCCGCCGGACGCCCGCATCCGCGGAACCGGCCGTGCGGGTGGAGATCGGGCGCCTCCAGGTCAGCGCCGCCGCACCGCAGCGCCCGCCGGAACGGCAGCGCGCGGGCCGCCGCGCGCCTGCGGTGAACCTGGCCGACTACCTCGACGAGCGGGCGGGTTCATGAGCAACGCACTGGCCATCGCCACGGTCACGCAGGCCCTCGCGCTGCTGATCGAGAGCAACCTGCGGCCCGAGATCGACTTCGCGGTGTCGGTGGAGACCCGCAAGCCACCGGCCGAGCCGCCGACCGAGCCGACGATCACGGTGTTCCTGTACCAGGTGGCGCCGAACCCGTCGATGCGCAACACCGACCTGCCCAGCCGCGCCTCCGGCGGCGGGCTGCTGGCCCGGCCCACGGCGGCGCTGGACCTGCACTACCTGATCAGCGCCTACGGCGAGGAGACCGAGCTGGTGGGGCAGCGGTTGATCGGCTGCGTGGTGCGAACCCTGCAGGAGATCCCGGTGCTGCCCCGCGAACTGCTGGTGGAGGCGGCCTCGCGGCCGTACCTGGCGGGCAGCGACCTGGCGGAGTCGGCGCAGCGGGTGCGGTTCTCGCCGATCCAGATGGACACCGACGAGACCTCGAAGTTGTGGGGGATGCTGCACCAGACGCCGTACGCGCTGTCCACGACCTACCAGGGTTCGCTGGTGCTGATCGAGGGCCGCGAGGAGCCGGTGCCGCCGAAACCGGTGCGGCAGGTCGTGCCGACGGCGCGGCCGTTCGAGCCTGCGGACACCCGTGGTGGAGCGGCGGAATCCGCCGGCGGCGAGGAGTCGGCCGAGCCGCCGGAGGCGACCGGGCCGGAGCCGGAGCGGGCGTCCGGGACCGAGCGGGCGTCCGGGACCGAGCGAGCAGCCGCGCCGGAGCAGGCGTCGGAACCCGGCGCGGCGAAGCCGAAGCGGCGCACCACCACGTCGAAGCGGTCCGGCACCGCGAAGCGCACGGGCGGCACCACCGCGACCAAGCGCACGAGCGGCACCACCGGAGCGAAGAGCACCAGCAGCACCACCGGAGCGAAGCGCGGCCGCACGAGCTCGACGCGCGAAACCCGCACTTCCCCTTCCGTCGAGCCGGGATCCAGCGAACAGTCCACTTCGGACGGCGATCGTGATGGTCAGGGCTGATCCGGTGCGCGACGAGCGGAGAGGGGACGCGGGATGACCGAGGAACGCGCCGCGGCGGACTCGGCGCTGGCGGCCGCGGTGCGCGCGGTGCTGGCCGCGCTCGAAGCGCACGCCGGTGGCGAGATCGCCGAACACGCCGTCCCGCCGGTGCCCGAGCTGGAGGCGCTGGCCGGCTGCTTCGGCCTGAGCACCTTCGAACGCGAGGTGCTGCTGCTGTGCGCGGCGATGGAGCTGGACGCGGGCACGGCGGGCCGGTGCGCGGCGGCGAGCGGCTCGGCCCGCGCGCACCCCACGTTCTCCCTCGCGCTGGCCGCGTTGAGCGAGCCGCACTGGAGCGCGCTGACGCCGGTGTCGCCGCTGCGCCGCTGGCGGCTGGTGGAGCTGGACGAGCAGGCCGGGTTGACCACCGGCCGGTTGCGGATCGACGAGCGGGTGCTGCACTTCCTGCTCGGCTCCCCGTACCTCGATGCGCGGCTGCACGGCCTGCTGCGCCGCGTCCCGGAGCCGGGGCGGCTACCCGCCTCCTACCGGGACGCCGCGGAGCGGATCGCGTCGAGCTGGGCGGACGGCGACGCGGAGACCGCGTTGCGCGTGGAGCTGGTCGGCGGCGACGCGCGCACCCGCGCGGACCTGGCGGCCGCCGCCGCGGACGCCTGCGACCTGGGCCTGTACGCGCTGTCCGCGGCGGACGTGCCGGACGATCCGGCGGAGCGGGACCTGCTGGCCCGGCTGTGGCAGCGGGAGGCGGTGCTGCTGCCCGCCGCGCTGCTGCTGGAGGTGGACGAGCAGACCCGGGAGCAGCTGGCGGCGGCGGAGGCGTTCGTGGAGTCGGCGGCCGTGCCGCTGGTGATCGGCAGCGTCGAACCGCGCCCGAGCTCCCGCGCCCGCGGTGCGCGGATCACGGTGCCCGGGCTGGACGACGCCGAGCAGTTCGAGCTGTGGCGCGGCGCGTTCGGCGAGCTCGCCGACTCGGACGTCGGCGACCTGGTCGCCCAGTTCTCGCTGCCGCCGCACGTGGTGGTCTCCGCGGCCGCGACCGTGCGGGGGACCGCGGACGGCGACCTGGCGCAGGCGGCGTGGCGGGCCGGCCTGGAGCAGGCCCGGATGGGGCTGGACGAGCTGGGCAGGCGCATCGAACCGGCGGCGGGCTGGGGCGATCTGGTGCTGCCGGAGCGGCAGCTGCGGGTGTTGCGCGAGGTCGTCGCGCACGTGCGGCAGCGCGCCACCGTGCACCACGACTGGGGTTTCTCCGCGACGCTGCGCCGCGGCTTGGGCGTGACGGCGCTGTTCGCGGGCGGTTCCGGCACCGGCAAGACGCTCACCGCCGAGGTGATGGCCCGCGAACTGGGCCTGGACCTGTTCGTCATCGACCTGTCGCAGGTGGTCAGCAAGTACATCGGCGAGACGGAGAAGAACCTGCGCAAGGTCTTCGACGCGGCCGAGCGCGGCGGTGCGCTGCTGCTGTTCGACGAGGCGGACGCGCTGTTCGGCAAGCGCAGCGAGGTCAAGGACAGCCACGACCGCTACGCGAACCTGGAGGTCAGCTACCTGCTGATGCGGATGGAGGCATACCGGGGCCTGGCGATCCTCACCACGAACATGAAGAAGGCACTGGACTCGGCCTTCCTGCGCCGCATTCGCTTCGTGGTGGACTTCCCGTTCCCCGGTGAGGCGGAGCGCGCCGAGATCTGGCGGCGCGTGGTGCCGGAGCAGGCACCGGTGAAGGACCTCGACCCGGAGCTGCTGGCGCAGCTGACGGTGGCGGGCGGTTCGATCCGCAACATCGCGCTGTCCGGCGCGTTCCTCGCCGCCGAGGACGGCGAACCGGTGCAGATGCGGCACATGCTCGCTGCCGCGCACACCGAGTACCGCAAGCTGGAGCGGTCCCTGACGCCCTCGGAGGTGCGGGGATGGGTGTGAACGTGCACATCGGCGAGCTGGTGCTGGACGGGTTCGACGGCGTCGACCCGGACCGGGTCGCGGTCGCGTTTCAGGCGGAGCTGACCCGGCTGGTGGAGCAGCGCGGCGTGCCGCTCGCCGCGTGGGGTCCGCGCCAGGTGGACGGCATCGCGGACCTGCCGCCGCTGCCCGCGACCACTTCACCGGCCCGGTTGGGCGAGGCGCTGGCGCGGTCGGTGCACGCCGGTCTCAGCGGCAGGGGGCGGCCCGGATGAGCGCACCCGTCCCGGCCCGGCAGTCCCGTTCGACGCAGGATTCCCGGCGCCGCAAGCGGAAGAACCGCACCGCGGACCGGGCCCCGGAGCCGAAGGAGATCGTCAGCGGCGCCGGCCAGCCCCTCGACGAGAGCACCCGTCGCGAGCTGGAGGAATCGCTCGGCCACGACTTCAGCCGCGTCCGCCTGCACACCGACCGCGATTCCGGCGAGCTCGCGCAGGACCTCGGCGCGGATGCGGTGGCGGTGGGCCAGGACGTGCTGTTCGCGCCCGGGAAGTTCCGGCCCGGCACGGCCGAGGGCACCCGGCTGCTCGCGCACGAACTCCTGCACACCGTGCAGAACCCGCACGGGCTCGGCGCCCTGCGCGCGGGCCGCGAGCTGGGGGCGGTGAGCCTGCCGCAGCAGGCGATCGAACGCGAAGCCGAGTCCACTTCGGATCCCGCCGGAGTGCGCCCCGGGCAGGCCACGCCCGGCTGGTTGCGCTACGCGACCGTGGACGCCGACCGCCGCCGCGCCGAGGAGCTGGACCCGGTGACGATGATCGACCGGCTCGCCAACGGCATCCAGCGCTCGCTGCGCGGTGATCCGGAGGACCGGTCCAAGCGCACCCGGAAGCGGCTCGCGCGGCTCCCCGAGGACGTCCTCGACGTGGTGCTGGACCGGCTGGAGTCGCGGCTGCTCAGCTCCGAGCACGAACGCGTCCTGGACCTCCTGGACGAGGTGGAGGCGGACCCGGACCTGGAACCCGGCGCGATGGCGACTCCGGCGGTCGAACCGGACGCGAGCGCCGAGGTGCTGGCCGAACGCGAAGAGCAGCAGCAGGAGACCGACCGGCAGCGCGAATCCGAGCAGCAGCCGCCCGAAGCCACCGGACCGGAGAAGGAGCAGGAGGTTCCCGGCGGGGCCGACGGCGGGACGCCGGAGAACGCGGGGCCGGAGGCCGCGGCACCGGAGCAGGACGCGGCGGCGGGGGAGCAGGAGTCGGCGGAGCCCGCTGCCGAGCAGGACTCGGAGGAATCCGCCGCGGACACCGCGGAATCCGAGGAGCAGGGCGCCGAGCAGCAGCCGGAAGGCGAGCAGGCCGCTGACGAGAAGGGCGCTGACGAGGAAGCCTCTGACGAGAAGGGCTCCGAGGACAAGGGCGAGGACGAGCAGGCCGAGCAGGACGAGAAGGCGGCGGGCGAGGAGGAGAGCGCCGAGCAGGACTCGGCGGCGAAGAACCGCCCCGACGCCATCGACCCCCTCGCGGCGAAGCCGAAGGACCGGCAGCAGGACGTCGATCCCTCCCCGGAGCAGGCGGGCAAGGACACCCAGCTCGCCGGTGCCGTCGACTCCCTGGACGGCGCCCGCAACCAGGACGTGCTCGGCCCGGAGGAGGAACCGGACTCGGAGGCGCACGGCGGCGACTCGGAGGTCGAGGTCGGCGGCGAGGAGAAGAGCGCCTGGGACGTGAAGCTCGCCCCCGAGGACTTCTTGCCCGAGCAGGACCTGGACGTCTCCGGCGTGCCGACCGCGGACAAGCTGGAACCGGGCGCCGCACCGCCGCCGATGCCGTCCTTCCCCGCGCCACCGCCGACGAAGGCCGAGCAGGTCCAGGCGGAACGCGACGCGGAGGACACCGAGGACGAGGCGGCCGAAGCGGAACCGGCGGAGGCAGAACCGGAGGAGCAGGCCGAACCGGACCCGTCGATCACCACCGAGGGCACGCCGGACGCAGCCGGCCTGGCGACCCTCGCCGCGGACAAGGCCGCCGAGAAGCAACCCGGCGCGGCGGCGAAGCCCACCGATCCGAAGGCGGGCGCGGATCCCGAAGCGGGCCCCGCTGAGGCGCAACGCCTCGCCCAGGAGGCCCCGGGCAAGACGGAGGGTGCGAAGGACGAACCCGGCGGCGCCGTCAAGGAATCCGCGGCGAAGGAGGAGAAGGACGGCGCGGACAAGGGCGGCAAGGATTCGGGCGGCAAGGATTCGGCGGGCGGGGCCGAGAAGGGCGGCGAGCAGCCGGGCAAGGGCGGGAAACCGGACCAGGACGCGCAGGGCGGGGGCACCGAGTCCGAGAAGTCCGCAGCCGGCGGCGAGGATTCCGGCGGCGCAGCGGGCGCGAAGAGCACCGACGATGCGGAATCACCTTCTGCAGCGAGGGATTCGCACACCACCGGCGGCACCGAGCCGACGAACGAATCGAGCACCGGTGCCGAACCGCCCGAGCAGGAGCCCGCGTCCGCGAAGCAGAGCTCCGCCCCCGCTCCGGCGGCGACCGGCGAGGCCCCGAAACCCACGTCGGAACCGACGGCCAGAGCGGCGAAACCGACCTCCGCAGCCGCCCAGAAGACCGAGCAGGCGGCTCCGGAACCCGAACAGGCCAAGCCGGCGCCCGCCGCGCCGAAGGCCGGACCCGCTCCGGCCGCCCCGCGCTCCGGCGGCGGCGGGAAGGCGGCCAAGGGCGGCGGCGCGAAGGCGAAGAAGAAGGCGCAGGCGGCCCCGAACCTCTCCCAGGTGTCCCCGGAAGCGGGCTTGCGCACGGCGTCCGGCCTGAAACCGCACGTGGCGCTGCAGGCGATGGGCGGGGTGGACGGCGCCGTGGACCGCACGGTCGGCGACGAGCACCAGCAGCTCGCCGCCGATCCACCGTCGATGCAGCGCCCGTCCGGTGCTCCGCAGACCGCGAGCGGTGCCCCGGACACCGATGCCCCCGCCGAGTACTCCCAGGACGAGGCCGCGAAGTCCGACGCCCCCGAGAGCAAGGACGCCGAGGTCAAGGGCGAGAAGAAGCCGGAGGGCCCGATCCCCGCCGAGGAGGTGGAGGAACCGGACGGCTGGGACACGTTCCTGATGGGCGCGGGCTACGTCATCGGTTGGCTCGGTGAGAAGGTCGGCTTCGACGTCTCCCCGGAGGACCTGGCCGCCCAGTTCGCCGGGATGCCCACCGAGGACGAGGCGATGGAGCAGGCGAAGGCCGGCACCGCCCCCGGGGTGGAGATGCAGGGCGACGCCGGGGACAAGTCCCGCGAGCAGGACGACGCGGTCACCACGAAGGGCGAGCAGACCGCCGACACCGCCCGCGACGATGCGAGCCGCGGCATGGGCGAGGACCAGGTCTACCCGGACGCGCCGAAGGAGCAGCTGAAGGGCGAGGTCCCCGGCCGCGAGGGCGGGAAGGGCGGCGGCAAGGTCGACGCGGGAACCGGGGCAGTACCACCGGAAGCGGCCTCGGAGGTCGCCGAGCACGAGCGCGGCAAGGAGTTCAAGTCAGCGTTCGGCAAGGGCGAGCAAGGCCTGGCCGACGGCAAGCAGCAGAAGGAGCGCGACACCCGCACCTCCCGGCAGAAGCACGACCGCGAGGTCGACGCGGAGGTGAAGCGCAACACCGACCAGCAGACCGGCAAGCGGGAATCGACGTTCGACGACGTCTCCGGCGAGCGGGAGAAGTGGCGCGCGGACCAGGACGCCGAGCTCGACAAGCTCGGCACCGGCAAGACGGAGAAGCGCGAGCAGGCCCGCAAGGACGTGGAGAAGGAGGAGCAGGACACCGACAAGAAGGTCGAGGAGCGCAAGAAGGACGACGACGAGGGCATCAAGAACAAGCGGGAGACCGCGAAGACCGAGGCGAAGACGAAGCGGGACGACACCTCGCGGGAGTCGAAGAACTGGGTGGAGAAGGCCTTCGACGAGATCAAGAGGTTCTTCATCGAACTCCGCGACAAGATCGTGGCGATCCTGCAGGCCGCGCGCGACGCCATCGTCGATTTCATCGAGAACTTCAAGCGCGACGTCGAGAACCTCATCAAGACCATCCGCGACAAGATCGTGGGGCTGGTCGAGGACCTGATCGAGGCGCTGATCGAACTGGCCGTCGCGCTGGTGCAGGCGGTCATCGAGCTCGCCCGGCGCATCCGGCAGTTCATCGAAGACCTGGTGGCCGCCGCCATCGCCTTCGTCACGGAGCTCGCCGCGAAGCTCAAGCAGCTCATCACCGACCTGCTCGAAGCGATCTCGAAGCTGCTCAGCGACATCCTCAACGTGCTGAAGAAGGCGCTCGCCGACGTGCTCCAGGCCGTCAAGGACGCCATCAAGTCGGTGCTGGACTTCGCCTCGAAGCTCCTGGCGGGCTTCGGCGAGTTCATGATGGTCGCCGTCGACTTCCTCGCCGACCCCGGCGGCTGGCTCTCCGGCGCGAAGAGCTCCGCGGAGGACGGCGCGAAGAACCACTTCTTCCGCGAGGTCAAGAGCGCGGTCAAGGACTGGTTCAACCAGAAGATCGAGGAGATCATCGGCCTGCCGAAGGCCATCTTCGAGCGGTTGAAGAAGGGCGGCATCACCCTCCAGGAGATCGTCAAGGAGACCTGGGACGCCGTAGTCCCGCAGCTGCCGTTCATCATCGGCGAGATCGTCATCACCAAGGTGGTCGCGAAGCTCATCCCCGGCGCCGGCTGGGTCGCCGCCGTCATCGACGCCTTGCGCACCGCGATCGGCGCTCTGGGCGAGATCCTCCTCGCGTTCGGCGCCGTCCTCGACTGGCTCAAGTCCGTAGGCAAGGGCGGCAACGGAGTCCTCTTCGCCAAGGCCGTAGCCGCCGGCGTCGTCGCCCTCCTGGAACTCGCCTACCAGTTCCTCCTCGACGGAATCGGCAAGTACGTCAGCAAAGTCGGAGACCGCTTCAAGACCCTCGCGAAGAACCTCGGCAAGGACAAGGACAAGACCAAGGACGACGGCGCCGAGCCACCCCCGGACCACGGCGACCAGCACCCGAGCCAAGGTGGCCAGCAGGAGCACCAGCAGCGTCCCGGCCAAGCCGACGGCCAAGACCGCCCCGGCAAGCCGACCGCCGGCCCGCAGCGCCCCGGCCGCGGTGACAAGCCAGACGAACGATCGAAGCGCGATCCCGAAACTCCGAAGAAGCCGGGTGACAAGCCGAAGGACGACAAAACCGGCGACGTCAAGCCCCGCAAGGACGATCGGCAGCAGGACGCGCCGAAGAGGGACAAGCCCAAGGACGACGAGTCCAAGCCGAACCGCGACCGCCCGAAGGACGGGGATCGCAAGCCCGATCGCGACCAGTCGGGCAAGAAGTCGCCGCCCGACACTAAGAAGCGGCAGGACGCGGACCGGGACCGCAAGCGCGAGGACGAAGTCCAACCGCCGCCCCGCAAGCCGGACCCGGCACCCGACCGCAAGAAGGACGACACGACGCCGGACCACCGGAAGCAGGACGAGGACTCGGGCCGCCCGAGGAAGGACGACGACCAGAACCGCGCGAAGAAGGACGACGACGCTTCCGGTGCCGACCAGCGACGGCCGCACGACCGGAACGGCAAGAAGGACTCGGGCAAGTCTGACGACAAGCCGAATAGACCCAAGGGCGACAAGGACGGCCCGACCAAGCCCAAGAAGCAGAGGACCAAGGACGGCGACACCCCGAACGGAAGGAAGCCGGATCGGGACCGTCCTGGTAATCGGAGGCCGGATCGGGGCCGTCCTGGTCGGCCGAAGCGTAAGGAGGACAAAGACCTCCGGTCCGAGCGGGAGGATGCAAGTGAGTCAAAAGATGCGCGACTCGCATTAATTTCTGCAAGATTGCGGAGGATCCTTAAAGATAAGTTGGATCCTGGAATCAGTTTTAGTACGCATCGTGCGTTGCTTGTTTCCTTGCGGCGCCGATTCCGGCTGACTGCGCTCTATAAGCAAGGCGGAGACAAGTTTTCGGTTGTTGCTCGCCTCAACCCGGCGGTCCCTGTTATTTCTGGGTTCAGTACATACGAGAATAAAATAGATCATAGTAAGCCGGGGCCGCCCGCCCCTCTGCCGTCGGCTCCGTCGCCGAAGAACGACGTTCTCGCTTCCGATTTCACTGCGCTGGGGATAAATGAGAGCTGGGCAAGTAAACGCGGTAGGCCGTCTACCTCCGCACGAAAAGATGAGCCGATCGGGTTTCGTCATATCAATAAGTACGGACTGAATGGCGACGAGAGTAACTACTGGGTTCGTCAGCATCTTCTCACTCGATTGCTTGGCGGTAAGGCCGATGGCAGGAATCTTGTTCCTGCTAGAACTACGGTAAATCAGAATTTTAAGAATGAGGTCGAGAAATATGCTGAAAACTGGATTCGGTCTGGAGGCGACAAGTATGCGTGGTATGACGTGAAGGTTTCTTATCATTCGGGGAAGCCGATGGGTTTCCCGTCGAGGATTCGGGCGGAGTGGGGAGCGTACTACCCGGATTATCGGAACAACAAGTGGGAAAAGGAAAGGCGGGCGAGGCACTACTATGAGGATTCCGGCCTGGAGCTACCTCCTGGTCCGGGCTCGCGAGTTTTCGTCAACCATGATTCCGCAGCACGCTTGCAGGCGATGCTGGATATACCTAAGGGCATAGCGGAAGACATTGAAGATGTCGCTGAGGTACATAATGAAGATATTCCAGGAATGGCGGTGCTGATAGCCGATCTTAAAACCGTCAGGCGTCTCAAGCGGCGACGCAGGCGTGGGTGGGATAAACACATCAAAAAGTTGATCCAGGCGGCGGCTGCAGGACATCTCACCTTTGACAAAAAGCCGTAGTTGGAATTCCGTAATTGAAGGAGTCGTTCAGTGGGTAACAATACATCGATCGAGTCTGCGTTGTATTCCGCATTTGATGAGGTTGTTGAGTCGAAGGTTTTTGAGGTTGATTTTCAGGATATTGGTTCGTTTTCTGGTGGGGAGTCTGGTCGTCCTGGTATGTTTGATGATCTTGATGAATGGCGGAACGTAATTATCGATGACCGCATGGATGCCGCGACGCCGAAGGTTTCCGAACTTGGACTTCAGTGGCGGACTCGATATAGAAGAAAACATCCAGAGGTGCTTGGCGAGTTCCGTGTCCGAAATCTCTACAGGGCGTTGCTGCGACCTCCTCCCGAATTAGTATGGAGCGGATCTACCGAAGCGGAAAAGGATTTTGTTGAGCAGCTTCGTGTTATTGACGATACTCCGCGATCCGGTGCAGGTTTGCTTACTGCTATCCGAATCCAGGAGGGCGTGTCTCCATTGGAGGTATGGTACTTCGATAAAGACTTGAGTCGCACTACTGTGGGCGGTGGAGACTTCATTAGGCTCAATATTGACTATAGTGGTTACATGAAGTCGCTTGCGCTAACTAAAGGGTCTTTTGGGTGGCAATATCTTTTTGCTGACATTTCGATAAATAATCTTAGTCGCGATGTGGTGCAAAATATTGATGCCATGTTGAGGGTATTTCCGAATGAGTTCCCTGGTTATGAATACCGTGACCTGCAGTCGCGTCTGGAGGCCAGGACATGACCCGCTACGCCGACATCCCCAAGCCCATCCGCTCCGGCATCGTGCTCGTCGACCCCGAGCGCGGTACCCCGCAGCGGGTGATCGTGTTGCAGTTCAACCCCGACACGCTCGAACGCTCGGTGTCGCCGCAATCAGCCGGAGGCGAAGGTGATTCCGGCGGTGGTGGCAGCGGGTCGGGGGACAAGAACGAGGCGCTGCGGCTGAAGGGCCCGGCGGAGGAGTCGTGGAAGTTCACGGCGGAGATCGACGCGACGGACCAGCTGGAGATCGCGGCACCGGAGGGCATCCACCCGCAGCTGGCGGCCCTCGAAATGCTGGTGCAGCCGACGACCGCGCAGCTCCGGGAGGCCACCCGCCTGGTGAAGAACGGCACCATCGAGATCAGCCCGATCGAGATGCCGCTGACCCTGTTCACCTGGGGCGGCAAGCGGGTGATCCCGGTGCGGCTCACCGAGATGTCCATCAACGAGTCGGCGTTCGACGTGAACCTGAATCCGATCCGGGCGAGCTTGAGCCTCGGCTTGAAGCTGCTGACGGTGAGCGATCTGCCGCCGGGCCACCGGGGCGCGGAGCTGTACCTGGCGCACTTGGCGCAGAAGGAACGGCTCGCGGGCGTCGGAACGTTGGGTTCGCTGGGTTCCTTGGGCCTGAACGGGGCAGGGGCGGGGAGGTAGGCCGTGATCGAACCGTACGAGACCGCACTCGACGACATCCCGGGCGCGCACCCGTATCCGCGCACGAGCCGCTACCACGACGTGGAGATCGGGGTGCACCGCACGGCCGACGGAACCGAGGTGCGGTACGCGAAGCGCCGGCTGCTGCCGAAGCTCCCGGAGCACGCGGACGAGCACGTGGTGAACGCCGGCGAACGCCCGGATCACCTGGGGCAGCGGTACTTCGGCGATCCGGGCCAGTGGTGGCGGATCGCGGACGCGAACCCGGTGCTGGACCCGGCGGAGCTGACCGCGGAGCCGGGCCGGGCGATCGACGTGCCGAGCCCGGGGGGTTTCGATGTCTGAGGTCCCGATCGGCTCCGGCCCGGTGCACTTGAGCCTGCACATGGGCCCGAAGCTCACCAGGCCCGTGCCGGGCGAGGTGGCGCAGGCGCTGTTATCCGCGCAGATCACCAGCACCGCGGGCGAGCGCAGCGGTTTCCAGCTGGCGTTCGACCTCACCAAGAAGGGGCGGATCGTCGACCGCCTCCTCCCGGAGGGCTTCTTCGACCCGAAGACGCGGGTGATCCTCGCGCTCGCCATCAAGGGGACGCCGAGCGTCATCCTCGACGGGCTGATCGTGCGCAACGAGGTCGGCGCCAGCAACCAGCCGGGGCAGTCCACGCTCACCGTCACCGGCGAAGACCTCACCTTGCTGCTGGACCTCGAAGAGCGCACCGACCGGTATCCGAACCTGGCGCCCTCGCAGCGGGTGGAGCGGATCCTGGGCAAGTACGCCGACTACGGCATCGACAGCCGCATCATCCGCGAGCAGGTGCACCAGCCGCCGCGGGAGGAACTGCGCGTCGACTACCAGTCGAGCACCGACCTGCAGTACGTCAACGACTTGGCCCGCGCCAACGGGTACACGTTCTACCTGGACCCCGGACCGCGCCCGGGACGCTCCACCGCCTACTGGGGCCCGGAGCAGCGGCTGGGGCAGCGGCAGCACGCGCTCACCGTCAACAGCGACGCGCACTCCACAGTGGACCAACTGACGTTCGCCTACGACGGCACGGCCCGCGAGCAACCCGAGGCGCGCGTGCAGGACCCGGCGACCCGCCGGGTGACGCTGCTGCCGGATCC
Source organism: Saccharopolyspora gregorii (assembly GCF_024734405.1). Taxonomy (NCBI): domain Bacteria; kingdom Bacillati; phylum Actinomycetota; class Actinomycetes; order Pseudonocardiales; family Pseudonocardiaceae; genus Saccharopolyspora; species Saccharopolyspora gregorii. The sequence goes on from NZ_CP059556.1 coordinate 2,372,163, forward strand.
GGACATCGGGCCGCTGCGGCCACCGCTGGCGCGGCGCGAATCCCCGGCGTTGAAGCGGAAACCCCTGTCCGGCACGGCGAAGATGGATCCGGAACGCGCCCGCGCGCAGGCGCTCGCGCGGGCGGCGACCTCCGCCGACGCGATCTCCGGATCCGGCTCGCTGGACGTGAACCGGCACGGGTACGTGCTGCGGCCGCGCGAGCTCGTCGGGGTGCGGGGCGCGGGCGTCACCTACGACGGCGACTACTACGTGAAATCGGTGACGCACAACCTGCGGGTCGGTTCGTACCAGCAGAACTTCACGCTCTCCCGCGAAGGGCTCGTGGCCCGCAGCGACACCGTCCGCCCCTAGCCCGAGGAAGGAACCGCATGGCCGACGCATCGAATAACCGCTTCCTCGGCAAGTTCCGCGGCCGGGTCGTGGACAACGCCGACCCGCTGCAGATCGGGCGGATCACCGCGCAGGTGCCGGACGTGCTCGGCGACGTGGCCTCCACCTGGGCGCTGCCGTGCCTGCCGTTCACCGGCCGCGGCGCCGGGCAGTACGTGGTGCCGCAGGTGGGCGCCGGCGTGTGGGTCGAGTTCGAGCAGGGCGATCCGAGCTTCCCGATCTGGACGGGCTGCTGGTACGGCGACCGTTCCGAGCTGCCGCCGGACGCGCTCGGCGAACGCCAGCCCGTCGTGATCCGGACGCCCGGCGACCACAAGCTGCTCATGTCCGACGTGCCCGGCGGTGAAGGGATCCTGCTGCGCGCGGCGAGCGGGGCGTACGTGCAGATCGACGAGAAGGGCGTGACCGTCGGCAACGGCAAGGGCGCGTCCGTGGAACTCGTCGGCGACGAAGTGAACATCAACCAGGGCCGGTTGATCGTGCCCAAGAGGCAGTAGGGGGAAGTCGTGACCGGAGGGAACCTCGTCACCGCCGCGACCGCGGTGCACTGCCCGCACGGCGGCCGGATCGTCGCCGCCACCGCGGCCGCATCGATCCGCGCCGACGGGCAGACCGTGCGGACCACCGGTGAGACGTACGCCGTGCTCGGCTGCCCGAACCTGAGCGGGCCGTGCCGCACGGTGCGTTTCACGCCGCGTGCCGGTGGGCTGCTCGTCGACGGCGTGCCCGCGCTGCTCGACGACACCGACGGGCAGTGCTTCAGCGCCGACCTGCGCCCGCAGGGGCCGCCGGTGTTCCGCGGCGACTCGCGGGGGGTGCGGTGCCGGTGATGAGGACCCACATCGCATTCCCGTTCCGCCTCGACCGCCGCGGCCGCACCGCCCGCGCCGGGCACCACGAGCACCTCGCCGATCTGGTCGAACAGGTGCTGTTCACCAGCCCCGGCGAGCGGGTGATGCGACCCGACTTCGGCTGCGGCCTGCTGGACCTGGTCTTCGCGCCGAACAGCCCGGAGCTCGCGGCGACCGTCGAGCTGTCCGTGCACGCCGCGCTGCAGCGCTGGCTCGGCGACCTCGTCGAGGTGGACGCGCTGGAGGTCACCGCCGAGGACGAGGTGGTGCGGGTGTGGCTGCGCTACCTGGTGCGCGCCACCGGCGAGCACCGCGACGAGATCTTCGAGGGGAGGCGGGCATGAGCGAGCTGCACTGCCGCACCGACGGCAGGCGGGCCCGGGTCCGCGCGGCACGGCTCGGCGGGGTGGACGCGGTGGAGGCCGCCGACGGCGGGCGCACCCTCGTCGTCACGTTCATCGGCAAGGCCCCGCACGGGGTGCGGCCGGAGAACGTGCGCATCGACGGCGGACGCCGCATCACCGGCATCACCGCGATCGACGTCGCCGTGGAGCGGGAGAAGGACCCGGAGCTCGACGACCGCATGTTCGTCACCGTCGACCGTCCCGGCGACACCACCCGCTATCGATTGTCCTTAGTAGACGGCGATCCGTACGGGAGGCCCGGCGAGGAACCGTTCCCCGGGTTCGACCAGCGCTATTGCAGCGCCGAGTTCACCTTCCACCCCGGCGGCCCCACCCCGTTCGACCACGCCGCGCGACCGCCGGGCGAACCGGAACCCGCGCCCGCACCGCTGATCGACTACACCGCCCGCGACTTCGACTCGCTCAAGCGCGTGCTGCTGGACCGGCTCGCGCTCACCACCCCCGGCTGGACCGAGCGCGTCGCGCCGGACCTCGGCGTCACCCTCGTCGAACTGTTCGCGCACACCGCCGACCAGCTGAGCTACCAGCAGGACGCGGTCGCCACCGAGGCCTACCTGGAGACCGCGCGGCGCCGCGTGTCGGTGCGCAGGCACGTGCGGCTCATCGACTACCCGATGCACGACGGCTGCGCCGCCCGCGCCTTCGTCGTGGCCGAGACCGCCACCGAACTGGACCTCGAACCGGGCGGGTTCCGGTTCGCCGCGGTCGATCTGCGCCCGCGCGGCCCGCACGACCCGCCCGAACCCGGTCCCGTCCTCGACGAGGACGCGTTGGCGGAGCTGGACGAGCAGGACGCGGTGGAGGTCTTCGAACCGCTCGCGGACGGCCCGTTCCGGCTGCGGCCCGCGCACAACCGCATCCGGTTCTGGACCTGGGGCGACGAGGACTGCACGCTGCCGGCCGGAGCCACCGGGGCGACGCTGCGCGACGACGAGCGGGCGCTGGACCTGCGGCCCGGCGACCTGCTCGTCCTCGAAGAGGTCCGCGGTCCGGTCACCGGCACCCCCGGCGACGCCGATCCGACGCGCAGGCAGGCGGTGCGGCTCACCTCCACCACCCCGGGCGAGGACGCGCTGCTGGCGCAGCCGGTGCTGGAGGTGACCTGGGCGCGGGCCGACGCGCTGCGGTTCCCGCTGCGCCTGAGCTCCACCGGCGGCTACGACTGCGCACCGATCCCCGACGTGAGCGTGGCCCGCGGCAACGTGGCCCTGGTCGACCACGGCCGCACTCGGCGCACCCCGGACCGGGTCGTCGTGCCGCCGGAGCCCGCGGTGCTCGGTGCCTGCGACGCGTCCGGCTGCCGGGACCGCACCGACGGCAACGAACCCGCCGAACTCCTGGGCTTCCTCATCGACCGCACCCGCGGCGGCCGGAAGCTCACCGGCGACGACGTGCGCGAGCTGCACGCCGTCCTCGGCGAACCCGCCACGACCCGCGCGGGCCTCGACGTGCAGAACGCCGGTCGCAGGCAGGAAGAAGTGCTGCCCACCACCGCGCACGAGCAGGCCGAAGCGCTGCGGCGGCTGCTCGCCCAGTCCGTCTACCCGGGAATCCGGCCGCGGTTCCGGCCCGTCCTGCACCGCACCCCGGTGGTGCAGGCCGTGCCGCACCCGCAGCCGGCGCACCTCGCCGCCGGGCAGGCCGCCCGGCTCGCCGCCATCCCCGGCCGGGTGCGGGAACGGCTCGTGGAGCTGTGGCGCAGCGCCCGCGACTCCGACGGGCTCGCCGACGCCGAGGTCGACGAGCTGGCCGTGCTGTTCGGCCGGGACCTGCTGGAACGCCTCGAACTGCGGCGGCACCCGGTGCGGGCGCTGCGCGACCTGCTGCACCGCGCCGACCACCTGCTCGCCACCAAGCGGCGCAGGCTCGACGTGCTCACCGCCCGCGCCCACGCCGGCACCGTCCTCGGCCCCGACATCGCCTGGGAGATCGGGCAGAGCTGGGGCGAGCAGCACGCCACCGGGCTGCACCCCGACGACCCGGTGCTGCACGGGCCCGCCGCGCACGATCCGGATCCGCGGGCCGCGCTGCCCGCCGTGCACGTCACCGACGGCGAGCACCGGTGGGAACCGCGCCGGGACCTGCTCGGCAGCGGGCCGCGCGACCGGCACTTCGTCGGCGAGCTCGACGACGACGGGCGGCTCGCGCTGCGCTTCGGCGACGACCGCTGCGGCGCGGCACCCGCGCCGGGCGCCGCGTTGGAGATCCGCTACCGGATCGGCGGCGGCACCGCGGGCAACGTCGGCGCCGAGGCCATCGATCGCCTGGTGCTGCGCCGGAAACCGGACGGTGCACCGCTGCCGGGCGTGGTGGTGCGCAACCCGCTGCCCGCCACCGGCGGCACCGAACCGGAACCGGTCGAGCAGGTGCGCCAGCTCGCGCCGCTGGACCTGCGCCGCACCCGGCCGCGCGCCGTCACCGCCGCCGACTACGCCGCGCTCGCCGGGAACGTGCCCGGCGTGCAGCGCGCCGCCGCCGAGATCCGCTGGAGCGGCAGCACCCGGGAAGTGCACGTCGCCGTCGACGCCGAGCGCACCGGCACCCCGGGCCCGGAACTGCTCGCCGAGGTCACCGACCTGCTCGAACGGCACCGCCGCATCGGCCACCAGCTGGTGGTGCGCCCCGCCCGGCAGGTGCCGCTGGAGGTCTCGTTGCGGATCTGCGCGGCGCCGGGGCACCAGCGCGGCCCGATCGTCGCCGACCTGCTGCGGGTGTTCGGCAGGCGGCGGCTGCGCGGCGGAGCGCTCGGGTTCTTCCACCCCGACGCGCTGAGCTTCGGCGAGCCCGTGCGGCTGAGCAGGCTCGTCGCCGCCGCGACCGCCGTGCCCGGGGTGCGCAGCGCGCAGGTCACCAGGCTGCGGCGCGCCTTCCACGACGACGACGGCGAACTCGACGCGGGCCTGCTGCGGGTGGCTCCGCTGGAGATCGCCTGCTGCGACAACGACCCGGAGCGCCCCGAGAACGGCGTGCTCCACCTGGAATTCGGGGGTGCGCGGTGAGCGGATGCGGATGCGGTTGCGACCGCCACGACGAACGGCGCGCCCCGGCCCGGCCGCAGAACCCGCCGGGCCGGTCGGCGCTGGACCTGCGGGCGGGGGAGCACGGCACGTTCCTCGCCGCGATGCTCGACCGGCTCGCCTCGCCCGCGCATCCGGCGCTGCGCGGGCTGACCGTGCGCACCACCGACGATCCGGCGATCGGGCTGCTCGACGCGTGGGCGGTGCTCGGCGACCTGCTGACGTTCCACTCGGAGCGGATCGCCGACGAGGGCTACCTGGGCACCGCCGACGACCACCGGTCGCTGGCGATGCTCGGCGGGCTCGTCGGGCACCGGCCGCGCCCCGGCGTCGCCGCGAGCACCTACCTGTCCTACTCCCTGGACCGGGACCCGCGGGACGAGGACGCCACCGTGCTCATCCCGCGCGGCGCCCGCAGCAACAGCGTGCCCGGCGCGGCCGAGACCGAGTCGGTGGTGTTCGAGACCGGCGAGGACCTGCTCGCGCGCTGGACCTGGAACCGGCTGGCGGTGCGGCGGCGGCGCCCGGCGCTGCTCACCCGGCAGGAGCTGGAGCAGCGTTCGGAGATCTACGTCGCCGGAACCTCGATCTCGTTGCACACCGGGGAGAACCTGCTGTTCGACTTCGGCGACCAGCAGCTGCTGCGGCCCGTCGGTGCGGTGCGGGTGGACCGGGACGAGGACGTCACCGCGATCTCGCTGCCGCAGGCACCGCCGCCGACCCTGGCGGAGCTGCGCGCCGAACTCGGTGCTTGGCTCGCACCCGGCACCGGAGAACCGTCCCCGCAGCTGCCGCACCCGCGGCCCGCCGACACCCTCATCGAGGAGTTCGACGCCCAGGTCCTCGCACCGCTGCGCGCCGAACTGCCCGCGATCGGCTCGCCCGCCCAGTTCGCGCTGCGGCTGGCCGAACCCCTCGACCGGCTCGCCGAGGCGGAAGTGCTCGCCGAACCCCGCGAGCCGGTCGCCGACTGGTTCGGGCGGCTGCGGGCCGTCGTCGCCGAGCTGCGGGACCGGGCCCTCGACCTGGCACCGGCCGCACCGGTCGCACGCCGCGGCACCGCGCCCGCCGCCGGAGCCGACCCGGCCCGCGCGCTGCGAGCGAACTCCGCCGCGCCACCGCCGGGCGTGCTCCGCGAACTGGTCGCGATGCGGGTGACCGCCGCCCCGTTCGGCGCCACCGCCCCGCTGCAACCGGTGCAGGACGCGGTGGGCCGGGTGGTGCGCCAATCGGACTGGCCGCTGCCCGGCGGCACCCGCACCAGCGTGCGCATCGCGTTCGACGCGGGCGGCACCCGGCCGGTGCGCGCCGAGTTCCAGCGCACCGAACCGGGTGGCGGCTGGCAGCACGTGGAGCAGCTGCCGACCCGCAAGGAGTTCGAGTTCGGCGGTGGCCGCGTCGAACTGACCGCATCCGACCCCGCGCTCCCCAGCCCCGCACCGCGCGAGGAGAACGCCGCCGGGGTCACCGTCCGGATGCTGCCGGAGCTGCCCGCCTGCACCCTGACGATCTCCCGCCCCGACGAGCAGGGCCGGGTGCACGTCGGCGTGCAGAACGGCTCCCGGGAGGAGTGGGACCTGCTGCCGCAGCAGCAGGAGACCGCGTTCGTCGGCCCGTACCGGCTCACCGCCCGCTACGGCGCCGGCGGCGAACCGGCGAACGTGGAGCTCACCTTCACCACCGCGCCCTACCCGGGCAGCGAACGGATCCTGGTGCTCGACGGGGTGCACGAGCAGATCACTACCGGCAGCCGCGTCGTCGTGCGGCGCCCCCGCAAGGGCGCGCCCGGCGGGATCCCCGGCGACCCGGCGCTGGCGTGCGTCGTCACCCGCGCCACCGCCGTCCGCACCACCGCCGGGACCCGTTACGGCATCACCGGCCGCGCCACCGAGCTGACCCTCGCCGACCCGTGGCTGGACGACCAGGACCGGCAGCTCTCCGACATCCGCGACGCCACCGCGCACGCGGGCGGCGAACCGCTGCGGCCCGCGGACGAACCGCTGGACGAGGAGGTGCGCGGCAGCACCCTCGAACTCGCCGACCTGCACGAAGGCCTGCGCCCCGGCCGGTACCTGGTCGTGTCCGGGGAGCTCGCCGACCCGCCGGGCGCTCCCGGCACCGAGGTCGCCGTCATCGCCGCCGCGGACACCGCCCTCGACCCGGAACTGCCCGGCGACCACCCGCACACCGTGCTCACCCTCACCACCGACCTGCGGCACCGCTACCGGCGGGACACCGTCGTGGTGCACGGCAACGTCGTGCCCGCCACCCACGGCGAGAGCCGCGACGAACCGATCGGCAGCGGCGACGCGGGCAAGGCGCACCAGACGTTCGCGCTCTGGCAGTCCCCGCTGACCTGGCTGCCCGCCGACAACCCGCTGGGCGCCACCCCGGCGCTGGAGATCCGGGTGGACGGCCTGCGCTGGCACCCGGTGGACAGCCTCGCCGGGCGCGGGCCGGCGGAGCGGGTCTACGTGGTCGGCGGTGACGCGTCCGGGCGCACCACGGTGACCTTCGGCGACGGCGTGCACGGCGCGCGGCTGCCCACCGGGCAGGAGAACGTGCGGGCCCGCTACCGGTTCGGCACCGGGCGCGCCGCCAACGTCGGCGCCGACCGCATCACTCAGCCCGTCACCCGGCCGCTGGGCGTCACCGGGGTCACCAACCCGCTGCCCGCCACCGGGGGCTCGGACGCGGACGGCCCGGCGCTGACCCGGCGCACGGTGCCGCTGGCGGTGTCGGCGCTGGACCGGCTGGTGTCGGTGCGCGACTACGAGGACTTCGCCCGGTCCCGCGCGGGGATCGGGCGGGCCGCGGCGCGGCGCGTGTTCGACGGCAGGCGCGAAGTGCTGCACCTGACCGTCGCCGGGGTGGACGATCTGCCGCTCGCGCCGGACGGCGACCTGCTGCGCGCCCTGCGGTCCGCGCTGGACGAGTACGGCGATCCGCGGCTGCCGGTGCGGGTGCAGCCGCGGGAGGCGGTGCTGCTGGTGGTGTCGGCGAAGGTGGCGCTGGAGCGCGACCACGCGTGGGACGTGGTGCGACCGCGGATCCGGCGGGCGCTGCTGGACGAACTCGGCTTCGCCGGCCGGGAACTGGGCCGGCCCGCGCTGCTGTCCGAAGTGCTGGCCGCCGCCCACTCCGTGCCGGGAGTGTCCTACGTGGACGTCGACGTGTTCGGCGGGATTCCCGAGGACGGCAGCCCGCACGAGCTCGCCGCGGTCACCGACCGGCTCGCCCGGCCCGCCGACGTGGTGCCCGCGCGCCTCGCCGAGCACGTCGAGCAGCGCTACCGCGTCACCGCACCGGGCGGCGAGACCCTCACCGACGTGGCCGCCCGCAACGGGATCTCGTTGCGCGACCTGCTGCGCCGCAACCCCGACATCACCGGCACCGCCCGGCTCGAACCGGGTCGCCGGGTGTTCGTGCACCGCGGCCTGCGCCCCGCCCAGCTGGCACTGCTGTCCCCGGACGTGCCGGATTCGCTGATCCTCACGGAGGTCCACCGATGAGCCGGGAACCGGATGCGCTCGCGAACCTGCTGCCCGCCTGGCACCGGTTGCGCGACGCCGAGCGGGGCGAGCCGCTGCGCGAGCTGCTCGCCGTCGTCGGCGAACAGCTCGACCTGGTGCGCGACGCCGTGGCGCAGCAGTACGACGACTGGTTCGTGGAGACCGCCGCTGAGTGGGCGCTGCCGTACCTGGGCGAGCTCGTCGGCTACCACCGGCTGCCCGGCTACGAGCGGGTCGGCACCGCCGGACTGCGCGACGGCGGCGATCCGGCGGAGGCGCGGCGGCGGCTCGCCGAAGCGCTCGCCCCGCGCCGCGACGTGGCGGCGACCGTCGCGCACCGGCGGCGCAAGGGAACGCTGCCGCTGCTGGAAGAGCTCGCCGCCGGAACCGCCGGGTGGCCGGCCCGCGCCGTGGAGCTGTCCCGGCTGGTGGCGCACCACCAGCCGGTGCGGTTGCACGGCGCAGGGGACGCGTTCCGGTTGCGGCGCGGCAGGCTCGCCGACGTGCGCGAGTCCGCGGCGCTGGACCTGGCGGGCGGCCCGTTCGGCACCGTCGCCCGGTCCGCCGACGTGCGGCGCGCCGGATCGCGGCACCGGCGCGGCGGCCTCACCCCGGCGGGGGTGGCGCTGTTCGCGTGGCGGCTGCGGCCGCACCCGGTGCTCGGCGCGCCCGCGTACTGCATCGACCGCACCCGCAGCCTCTACACGTTCTCCATCCTGGGCAACGACGTGCCGCTGGTGACGAAACCGGTGCCGGAGCCGTCGGCGACGCACATCGCCACCCTGGACAACGTGCCCGCCCGGCTGCGGCGCAGGCAGGTCGCGGATCGGCTGGCGGACTTCTACGGGCCGGGCAAGAGCTTCGTGATCCGGCTGGACGGGCAGGACGCGCCGGTGCCGCCGGCGGCGATCACGATCGCGGACCTGACGGGCTGGCGCTACCGGCCCGGGTACGGGCAGGTGGCGGTCGACCCGGTGCTGGGCCGGATCGCGTTCGGCTCGCGGTCCGCACCCCGCGCCGGGGTGTCGGTGGACTACCACCACGCGTTCTCCGCGAACATCGGCGGCGGCGCCTACCCGCGCGACCCGGAGATCCCGCCGCACGCGCGGATCCGCCGGGTCGGGTCGGGCGAGGAGCACCCGCTGATCCGCGACGCCTACGAGGCGTGGCGCGCGGAACGCGAGTCCGGTGGCGCGGCGGACTGCGTCATCGAGATCGCGCACAACGGCGCGCACCAGGAGGAGCTGGACTTCGACCTGGGCCCGGACGAGCGGCTGCTGCTGCGCGCCGCCGACGGGAAGCGCCCGGTGATCCGGCTGCTCGACACCTACAGCAACCGCCCGGACGCGCTGAACATCCGCGTGCCGCAGGAGGTTCCGGCGGGGCGGCGGCCGCGCGTGGTGCTGGACGGGCTGCTCATCACCGGCCGCGGCGTCAACGTGACGGGTCCGCTGGCGGCGCTGGAGGTCCGGCACTGCACGCTCGTCCCCGGCTGGTCGCTGGAACCCGGGTGCGAGCCGCACGCGCCCGGAGAACCGAGCCTGCTGCTGGACCGCACCACCGCCTGCGTGGAGATCGACCGCAGCGTCCTCGGCACCATCACCGTGATCGGCGACGAGGTGAGCACCGATCCGCTGCCGATCCACCTGCGCGACAGCGTCCTCGACGCCACCGGCCACGACCGGGAGGCGCTGTCCGCCCCGGACTGCCGCCACGCGCACGCGGAACTGCACGCGCACCGCAGCACCGTGTTCGGCGAGGTGCACGCGCACGCGGTGCGGCTCGCGGAGAACAGCCTGTTCACCGGGCGGATGCACGTGGCCCGTCGCGGCATCGGCGACCTGCGCTACAGCTACGTGCCGTCCGGTTCCCGCACCCCGCGCAGGCACCGGTGCGCCGGGGACGTGGCCGAGGGGGTGCGGCCGGTGTTCGAGTCGGTGCGCTACGGCACGCCGGACTACGCGCGGCTGGCGGCGAACTGCCCGCTGCCGATCCGCCGCGGCGCCGAGGACGGGTCCGAGCTCGGCGCGTTCCACGACCTGTACGAGCCGCAGCGGGAGGACAACCTGCGCGCGCGGCTGGCCGAGCACGTCCCGGCGGGGGCCGACGCGGGCCTGATCTTCGTCTCCTGATCTCCAGCACGAGAGGACGCTCCGAACATGCACGCAGACCTGTCCCGCATCAACTTCCGGCCGGAGCGCGGCTATTCCGCGGTGGTCGCCCAGCAGGGCCGCGTCCAGCTGGATTCGGACGCGAACGAGCAGGCGCTGATCCAGCTGCACGAGCAGCGGACGGTGCTCACCGACCTGATCGGCCCGCACGGCGGCCCGGTGGACGCCACCGGCTTCGGCATCGAGCGGATCGCCGGCCCGCACGGGTTGTCGGACCTGGCGATCGGCGGTGGCCGCTACTACGTGGGCGGCATCCGCTGCGACGCCTACCGCCCGACGCCGGGCGAGGCGGTGCCGGACGAGGACGAGCCGGTGCCGCCGGTGGAGCAGCCGTCGAGCTGGACGTACTGGGACCAGCCGGACGGGTTCCGGGACCCGGAGCTGCCCGCGGACCGGCTGCCGGACGAGCCGTACCTGGTGTACCTGAAGGTGTGGGAGCGGATCGTGACGGCCGCCGAGGATCCGCAGCTGCGGGAGGTGGCGCTGGGCGCGGCCGCCCCCGACACCTCGGCGCGGGTGAAGGTGGTGTGGCAGGTCCTGGCCCTGCCCGCCGCCGATCTGGGCGTGACGAACGCGGACGCGCCCGCGGACGCCGTGCGGGAGGCGTTCGAGGAGTGGAACCGGCAGCAGCGCGCCCGACCGCCGCTGCTGGCCGCGCGCAGCAAGCGGCCCGCGGACGCCGACACCGACCCGTGCCTGGTGCACCCGGAGGCCCGCTACCGGGGTCCGGAGAACCAGCTGTACCGGGTGGAGATCCACGAGGGCGGCGCGGAATCCGGCGCCACCTTCAAGTGGTCCCGGGAGAACGGCTCGGTCGTCTTCCCGATCGACGAGGTCGACGGCACGTGGGTGGCGCTGGCCTCGCTCGGCGGGGACGAGAAGCTGGACCTGGACGTCGGCGACCTGGTGGAGGTCGTGGACACCGCCTACGCCAGCCGCCTGGAACCGGATCCGCTGCTGCGGGTGGAGGAACTGGACCTGCCGGAGCGCCGGGTGCGGCTGTCGGCGGAACCCGAAGCCGGCCGGGACGCGCGGCTGCACCCGTTCCTGCGTCGCTGGGACCAGCGCGAGGGCAGCAGGCAGCCCGGCGCCCCCACCCGGCCGATGCGCGGCGGCGCGATCCCCGTGGAGGAAGGCCGGTGGCTGCGGCTGGAGGACGGCGTGGAAGTGCACTTCAAGCGCACCGACCCGGGCCGGCCCGCCTACCGCACCGGGGACCACTGGCTCATCCCGGCCCGCACCGCCACCGGCGACGTCGAGTGGCCGACCGATGCGGGCAGCCGTCCGCTGCTGCGCGAACCGACCGGCATCTTCGTGCAGTACGCGCCGCTGGCGTGGGTGGCGGGCGAGCAGCAGATCGTGGACCTGCGCCTGACGTTCGGGCTCACCTGATCCTGGTGCGGTGCGGTGCGGTGCAGTCGAGACGGGTCGCACCACAACTGAAAGCCGATTCGGTGCGGACGAAAACCGTTGTACCACCGTCGAAATCCGATTCGGTGCGGTCGAAGACCGGTGCAGTGCAAACGGAACCCGTTGCTGCGCGGCCGGAACCGGTTCCAGCGCGACCGGAGCTGTTCGCGGGGGAGTCCGGCCGGGATGTGGGGGAGTGCCCGGCCGGGCTCCTTCCTGCGCGGCCGGGCGGTCGGGGAGGGACCGCGTCCGGCCTGACCTCGCCGGAGCGGCGAGGCCCCGGCCCGCGGCTGGTCGGGGATTCAGCGCTGCGGGCCGAGCATTCGGTGCTGTGGCGGGGAGTTCCGCCGTGCGAGCCCACGGCATTCCGCCCGGCCCGCCGCCGATCGCGGAACGGGTACCCTCGATCGCCGAGCCCCGGTGAGTGTTTCCCCGATTCACGCGCGCGAGCGCAGTCGATCGCGCCGGGAATCTCGGGCGCGTCGAGACGGTGGCTGAGCCGGTGAGAGTGCGCAGATCGGGCTCGCGGACACGGTCCGATCTTCAACGGCTACCCGATCGGCTGCCCTGTGAGGCGCCGTGTCGGGAAGGCGAGGTGCCCTCGGATCGAGACGTCAGGGCACGACCTAGCGGGGTCGTAGTTCATACCGTTCCGTCATGGCCTCCCGAAAGCAGGTTGATCCCCACCTCGCACGACCGTCGACCCCTGAGCCGGTGCGATCGGTCTTGCCGATCGACAGCCAGAGGCACCTCGGCGTCGAGGTTCGGCCGTCCGGGTACATGCCGCCGGCCAGGGTCATGCACCTGCAACGGACGCTCGGCAACATGACTGTGGCGAGGACGCTGCAGGACCACGACGCCACTCCAGCTAGTTTGCAGGCTGAGGGCATCGACACGATGGGGGCCCTGCTCGACCGATTCAAGATGCCGATCTCGAAGTACCGGATCCCGGACGATGCGCGAGCCGCGGTGCCGGAGGACGAGGAGAAGATCGCCGAGTTCAACAAGCGTCTCGACCAACTCGCCGAGAAGGCGCCGTTCAACGGCTCGTTCACGGTCGCCGTCGAGACGAGGGATCTGCCCGGTTCCGGCGATTACATGGCCGCAGCCAAGTTCGCGCGTGCGCTGGCGGAGTTCTACTCCTTCATCGAGGAGTGGAAGGACGTCACGGTGCGTCTCTCCGTCGGGCGTCTTGATGGCGACGCGCCGGAAACGCACAAGGATTCGGTGCGTCGGGAGGTCAGAGGTGTTCTCGGTGAATCAGGCGCGAGCCTGTACGAGGGCAACGGGGAGCGTGCCGATGTCACCATCGGGTATCCGGTAGGGGGCGGCGTGGATCAGGACTTCACCGTGGCGCAGTACGGTTTTAACCAGTTCGGGTCGCCGGAATTCAACGAGTTCGGCAGTGGCCCGGGGTTCGGTTCTCTGGGTGTGCTACCGGTTCCCGATCGGGACCGTCAGGATGCGATCACCGCGGCCGAAAATGCCAAGAAGCCACGTGAAGACGGGGTACCGCCCACGACCGTGATGGCGGCGCTGAACGACCTGGAGGTCAAGCACGACCTCGCCGGTTTCCACTTCGCCTACTACTCGACGTTCGATCGGCCGGTGAAGCCCTTCGTCACCGAGATCGTGGACTCGATCGACAACCGTCCCGAGAGCGCGGGCCCGATCGAGAAGCCGAACGTGGGTATCGCCGTCTCCAAGCCCGCCAAGGGTCTGGAGAGTGCGGCAGCCGCTGTCCGGGCGAAGCCCGGCTGGCAAGTCGTTCATTACTCGATCTCGCGAAACGAGAGCACGATCGAGACGAAGTCGGTCAACCCACCCGCGCGGGCGGGTGCCCAGGGCGGCGGCAAGAAGGTGAGCAATAAGGAAAGGAAGAGAGCGAAGAGCAAGGGGGCACCGGCGACGGCGACCACGGGTGGGGAGGCAGCGGCGAGCTCGGCCGCAGCCGGTGTCGAACACGTCCTCGTACTCGTCGAGTTTCCCGAAGGCGTGCGCTCCAACGAGATGCTCAGCCTGTACTACTCGAGCCTCGACCCGGCGGGTGCGACGGGTGATCAGAGCTTCATCGAGGCATACCAGATGATGGCCCCGAACACGCACATCAGGTACGACGTGGCGGAGCACCAGCGGAAACTGGCCCGGCACATCGAGGAACTGAACGCTTACGACGAGGGCACCGGCCGCTCCGTCATGACCAAGAACAAGGAAGCGCAGAGGGGGGTGAGGTCGGTGCCGGTGGATCCCGGACGGAAACTCGTCCAGAAGAACCTGCTCCATCCCATGCTGCTGCTCATCAACGAGAAGTTGCAGCGGCAACAGCAGCGAGACGCCTAGAACCGACTGGCCCGGCTTCCGCTTCGCCGACGTTCGGGCTCACCTGATCTCGGTGCGGTGCGACCAAGCCGAGCTGCTTGGCGACCGAAACCCGAGCTGGAGCGATCGAAGATCGATGCCTCGCGGCCGGAACCCGTTGCCGCTCGACCGGAACCGGTTTCGGCGCGGTCGGGGTGGACGTAGCGGAGCCCGGCCGGGATGTGGGGGAGTGCCCGGCCGGGCTCCTTCCTGCGCGGCCGGGCGGTCGGGGAGGGACCGCGTCCGGCCGGACCTCGCCGGTGCTCGGCGAGGCCCCGGCCCGCGGCTGGTCGGGGAATCAGCGCTGCGGGCCGAGCATTCGTTGCTGTGGCGGGGAGTTCCGCCGTGCGAGCGGGTCGAGGGCGAGCGGCTTCCGGTGCGTCCCCGTGCTCGCGGGATCTCCGCGACGGGGGTTTCCCGCGAGCGCCGGTGTCACACCTCGGTGCCGCGCGCCGCGTGCAGGGCGGTGTTGCAGGCGGCGCAGGACGGTGCCCGCACCCAATCCTCTTCGGACGGTTCCGCCACCATCCCGGTGCGCGTGCCGCACACCGACGTGTCCTCCGGCTGCCCGTTCCACCGCGGCCCCCGGAACGCGTGCCGCACCCCGTCCGCCGCTGGCCGCCAGAAGTGCCGGGAACTCACGAGACCCGCCGCGCGCACGACCGGCACATCGCCCGATCCGCCACCCCGTCCGGAATCCTCGCGGACCGCCTCAGGTGCACCGGCCCGTAGACGTAGGTCCCGCACTCCGCGGCCAGCGCCCCGCCGCCGGCCCGGCCGACCGCGTGCCACCGCGTGTCCACCGGCCCGCGAGAAGCCGCCCACGCCGAGACCGTCGCGGCGGGGAATCGGTCCTCCCGATTGCGAGCGATTCCGAAGTGGAACTGTCTCATCGAGTTGTCGTCGGTTCGGAGCGGAGTTCCCGTCGTGCTGCTCTGGAACGAATTCATCGTTGCACTCCTTCGGATTCCGCGGCCCCCGGATCCGCTGTCGGGGTGGGCTGGCATCATGCCCGGATCGGTTCGCCGATGTCCCAGAACCATGGACCGCGGGCGGTTTCGACGACAACGGTGTCGTGGTAGCCGCATCGGGTGATCAGTTAGGTGAGCCCGCGACGAATGCGATCTCGCGGGAGCGACGACACGGAGCGCGGATGGCGAAAACTCCGAAGAACCAGGCATTGGGGAAGGCCTTGCGGCAGGCCCGCGAGGAGAACGGATTGACGTTGCGCGCGCTCGGGAAACGGCTCGAACGCGACCCCGGGGTGTTGTCGCGCTGGGAGACCGGTGATCGGACGCCGCGCCCCGAGCAGGTGGCGCAGGTGCTGACCTCGCTCGGCATCAACGGCGAGCGGTACGAGGAGGTCGTCGAGCTCGCGCACGGGGCCGACGCACCCAACTGGGTGGCGACGACGCTTCCGGCGCAGCGGCAGCAGTTGGAGGCGGTGATGGACCTGGAGCAGCGGGCTACGCGCATCGTCGAAGTGTCCCCGCTGATGATTCCAGGGCTCCTGCAAACGAGTGACTACATCGCTGCTGTCATGGAAGGAGGTGGTGTTCCCGCAGCAGAGATCGCGGCACGAACGGCCCTGCGGATCAGCCGCAGGGAAGCGGTAACCGGCCCGCGGTCTCCGGAACTCGTCGCGTACATCGGGGAAGCCGCGCTTCATCAAGTGATCGGTAGTAGAGCTGTTCTGCGTGCGCAGCTCCGGTTTCTCAACCAGGTGGGCGCTCGACCGAACATCGAGCTGCGCGTCGTCCCACTGGCCAACGGTTGGCATCCAGGGCTGGAAGGACCCTTCTTCATCATCCGATCCGGCCTGGATGAGGTCGTCCATTTGGAGAATCGTAAGTCGGGACTCTTCCTGCACGAGCAAGCGGATGTGAAGATCTACCGAGAAGCCGTCGGTATGGTCGAGCGAGTGGCGCGGAACGCGCACGAGTCGCGAGCCATCATCGCCGACCTCGCCAGGAGGATGGAGGAGCGCCGATGAGCGTGGAACGGACCTGGATCAAGTCGAGCCGCAGCCAGAACACCACGACGTGCGTCGAGGTGACGACGACGTTCGACGAGATCAGAGACTCCAAGGACCCGCACGGCCCAACACTCAAGACCGCCGTCGCGCCCTTGGTGCAGGCCATCAAGTCCGGCCGCTTCGACAGCTGAAGCCCTCCCGGGCCACCAGGTGACCGGCCCGCTCGACCGGGTTCCCACGCGAGCGGCCCGGCCACCTGGCCGGATCCGCGCCGCCGGGCGGGCCGGGTGGTTCACGGTTCGAGGAGACGCGCGCGGATCCGCTGGGCCACCGGGTCGGAGAACTCCGCCAGCAGATCCGCCGCCTCGGCACGACGGTCTCCGGCTTCGTCGGACCCGCAGCGGTCGAGCGCGGTGGCGAGGTGGTCCAAGGCGACCGCCCACTGCCAGCGGTCGTCGAGCTCGCGGAAGGAGTTCGCCGCCAGCCGGTGGAACCCGACGGCCTCCTCGGCGCGGTCCAGCGCCGAGTAGACCGCGCCGGTCGCGTCGATCACCTCGGCCTCCCTGGCGTGGTCGCCCAGCCTGCGTTGCAGCGCGGCGGCCCGCTGCAACGTCACCAGCGCTTCGGACGGCAGGCCGAGATCGGCCTCCACCCGCCCGAGTTCGAGCGACCAGTACGCCTGCCACGCCCGGTTCCCGTGCTCGTGGGCGATCGCCAGCGCCTCCTCGACGAAGCCCAGCGCGTCGTCCGGGCGCCCGAGCCCCCGGTGGGCGTGGCTGAGCCCGCGCAGCGCGTCGCCCCTGCCGCCGGGCGAGCCGAGCCGGGTGTAGCGGCGCACCGCGTCGCGGAGCAGTCCGGCGGCCTCCTCGAACCCTTCGAGTCCCAAGTGGACGTTCGCGATGCCGTTGGTGGACACCGCGATCCAGTACTCGTCCTCGGCACCGGTCGCGAGCCGCCGGGTCCGCTCGAACATGCGCAGCGCCTGCTCCAGCTCGTGCCCGCGCAGGTGCGCCATGCCCACCGCGTTGGTGGAGGCCAGCTCGCCCGCCCGGTCCCCGAGCTCCCGGCGCAGGTCGAGCGCGGCCAGCTGGAACCGGATCCCTTCGGCGCGCCGCGCGGACTGGGTGTGCGCCTTGCCCAAGCTCTCCAGCATGTCGGCTTCCGCGTGCCGGTCCCCGGACGCGCGAGCCGCCCCGAGGCCGATGGTGCTGGTGGCGAACCAATCGTCGAACTGGTTGCGGCCCGCGTAGATCCCGCGCAGCAGCGCGGGAAGCCGCCACGCCGCCTCGTGCAGGCCCGCCGCTTCGGCGGCCCGCACGGCGGCCACCAGGTTGACCCGCTCCCGCTCGAACCACTGCGACGCGTCCTCAGGCGAGGTGAACTCCGGGATCGCGGCGCCGGGCTCCTCGGCCGGCGGGCGCCGATGCCCCGGGGCGAGCACTCGCACCGCCCGTTCGGCGCAACCCGCGTACCAGCGCACCGCGCGGTCGAGCGCGGCGCGAGCGGTCTCGGCGGATTCCTCGGTGCGGGCCTGGTCCGTGGCGTACGCGCGGAGCAGGTCGTGGAACTCGTACCGGTCCGGGCGCGGCTGCTCCAGCAGGTGCGCACCGGCCAGGTCGTCCAGCAGCCGCCGCGCGCGGCTCACCGGCACGTCGGCCAGCGCGGCCGCCGCGGCCGACCCGAACTCGCGCCCGGGATGCAGGCCGAGCAGCCGGAACAGGCGGCTCGCGTCCTTCGACAGCGCCCGGTAGGACCAGGCGAACACCGAGCGCACCGCATCAGCGTCGTCGTCATCGCCCGCGGTCAGCGCGTCCCATAACGCGGATTCGTCCCGTAACTCCTCGATGAGGTCGTGCAGCGGCGCGGCCGGCCTGCTGATCGCGCGTTCCGCCGCGATCCGCAGCGCGAGCGGCAGTCGCGCGCACAACCGGGCCAGCTCGTCGAGCTCCGCGTCGTCGTCCGGCCCGCGGTGCCCGGCGGCGAGGCTCCGCAGCAACCGGACCGCCTCCTGCTCGGGCAGCACGCCGAGCGTCACCCGCCGCGCGCCGTCGCGCGCGACCAGCCCGGACAGCCTGCTGCGACTGGTGATCAAGGTGAGGCATTCGCCGCCGCCCGGCAGCAACGGCCGCACCTGCCCGACGGTGGCCGCGTTGTCCAGCACCACCAGCATGCGGCGCCCGGCCAGCAGCGAGCGGAACAGGGCGGCCCGCGACTCCAGATCGGCCGGGATCTGCGCCCCGGGCACGTTCAGCGCGCGCAGGAAGCGCTCCAGCGCCTGATCGGGCGTGACCCGCGGACCCGGGTCGTAGCCGTGCAGGTTGACGTACAGCTGCCCGTCCGGGAACCGCGGCGCCATCCGGTGGGCCCAGTGCACGGCCAGCGACGTCTTCCCGACTCCGGCGGTGCCGACCACCACGCACGGCGCCGTCGTGCGACCGGCCTCGCCATCGGGCAGCAGCAGATCCAGCTGGTCCAGTTCGGCGTGCCGGTTGACGAATCCCGGTGCGTCGGCGGGCAGTTGCCGGGGCACACCGTCTTCGGGGCGCCGCGGGCCGTGGAAGTGGATGCCGCCGCTGACCAGTCCGGCCTGGACGACCTCGTGCGCCGCGCCGGAGAGCTCGTTCCTGGACTCGTCGCCGCCCCGCGCAGGCATGGCACCACCCCCGGTTCCGACGTCAGGCCGAGGGCGCTCGGCGACCCGCGGGGCGCAGCCCCCGCACCGCCCGGTCGAAGAACGCGTCGATCCGTTCTCCGCTGCGGTGCAGGGAATCGATGAACGTCGCCCAGCGTTGCGCGGTCGGCCCGTCGACGCACCGCACCGCGCCCGCCGCCACGCCGTCCGCGTCGTAGCGGACCTCGTAGACGGTGTCCGGGCCGAGCACGAAGATCTCCGGCAGCGGGCCGTCGCGTTCCCACTCCGCCAGCGCCGCCGCATCGACCACGCTGATCGACGCGCCGGACTCGTGCCGGATCAGCAACGAGTTCAGCTCCCAGATCAGGTAGGGGCTCAGCGGTTCCTCGACCACCCGGACGCGGCGCACGGAGAACCCGTGCGCTTCGACCCGGTCGAAGTAGTCCACCAGCTTCGGCCGCCGTTCTTCGAGCAGTCGCAGCGACCGATCCCAATCCCCGTCGTCGAACGCTTTCCAGCTGGCGCTTTCCGGCTGCCGGAAGACCTGCCTGCGTTCGAACTTCCACGCTCCGGTGTTGCTGCGGTTCCAGAACCGGTCGCGGAAATCGGCGAGGTAGTCGTCGAGCGCCAGCTCGTCCCCGGTGATCGAAGCGGGGCATCCGGTGATCGAGGTCGCGTCAGTCATCGGGGATGTCCCCTTTCGCGGACCGGAGCATCGATCCGGGGATGACGACGAGACGTTCGTCGAATCCGACGTTCACCCCGTCCGGCAGCGATCCCGCGTAGGAGTCGGTGAGGTCGCGGCCGATCACGGCGACGTCGCCGTTGTCCAGTTCCCAGATGTCCGGGCAGGTCGGTTCGTCGTCGGTGTGGCCGAGTTCCAGCGCGGATCTGCCCAGTCTTCTTCGAAAGGTCGCGGACGCGTCCGCTTCCCAGGGTCGTGGCATGGTCATCCCCTCCGCTGATCATGGACCCGGCGGGACAAGGCCACGGAAAGCAGCCTCGTTCGGGGAAGTATTCCTCGATCACTGCCGTGTTGGAAACTTCCCGCTTTATGGTTCGATCGCCTGGAGATCTCCATTGTAAAGACGTGGCGAACGGGGGCGGGGATGCTATTGCTCCGCGTCACTCGGATGAGCGGGATTAATGCCTGATTGGTGGAGAAATGCTGCACGCGTGCGGTTTCGTCCGCGAAATCTGCACGGTCTGAGAGCGAAGTATCCGCGGCTGGCGCCCCCTGGCGCCTGCATAAGCAGCCCGGAATACTCATGGTGCACCGAAGGTAGCACCTGTGTCGGTGAATTCGTCCCGCGCAGCGGGATCGTTACGCATCTTCGACCAAACGCGCACAATGCGAAAATCCCACCGCCGCACCGCCCAATCCCCACCGGTGAATGGCCCACCCGACTCGTCTGATGGGTCGAATGGGCCACTCACCTGACGTGGAACCCGCGGCCGAGCTCGGCGCGGAGTCCGCCGACGGCTTTCGGACGGCGTTCCGGTCGACGGGCGCTTCGGCCGGGATCGGGGATCGCGTGCGCCTCGCCGCCCGCCACGCCGGTAATCTCGCCGCATGCGCACGGTGCCGCCGCTCGTCGGGCGGGACGAGGAACTTCGCCGGCTGGAGCAGCTGACCCGTGCCGCGGCCGAGGGGCGCGGTGGCGCGCTGGTGCTGCGCGGGGAGCCGGGCATCGGCAAGAGCGCGCTGCTCGACCGGGTTCGCCGGTCGGACGGATTCCGGGTCGTCGAGGCCTCCGGGGTCGAGCCCGAAGCGGAGCTGCCGTTCGCCGGGCTGCACCAGCTGTGCCTGCCGCTGCTCGGCCGGGCCGCCGAGGTGCCCGCGGCCCTGCGCGACGCGTTCGGCTCGGCGGGCGCGCCGGACGTGTTCCGGGTCGGGCTGGCGGTGCTGGAGCTGATCGGCGCGGCCGCGCGGGAACGGCCGGTGCTGTGCGCGATCGACGACGCCCACTGGCTGGACCACGCCTCGGCGAAGGTGCTGTCGTTCGTCGCGCGGCGCATCGCCGAAGAACCGGTGGTGATGGTGTTCGCGGCGCGGGACGGGTTCGACGAACTCCCCGGGCTGGTGCTCGGCGGCCTGCCCGAGGCGCAGGCGCGTCTGCTGGTGCGCGCCACGCTCGACGAGCAGGTGCGGGACCGCATCCTCGCCGAGGCGCGCGGGAACCCGTTGGCCCTGCTGGAGTTGCCGGGGGAGGACGGCGATCCGCCGGTGACCTCGTCCGTGCCGCACCGGATCGAACGCTCCTTCCGCGCCAGGTTCGCGCAGCTGCCCGCGACCGCCCGGGCGCTGCTGGTCGTCGCCGCCGCCGAACCGGCCGGGGATCCGGTGCCGGTGTGGGCCGCGGCCCACCGGCTCGGCATCGACGGCGGGGCGGCCGCGGCGGTGGAAGCCTCCGGACTGGCCGAGTTTGGCACCCGGGTCCGGTTCTGCCATCCGCTGGCCCGGTCCGCGGTCCTCGGCGCCGCCGACGCGGAGCAGCGCCACGCCGCGCACCGGTCGCTCGCCGCCGTCACCGACCCGGTCGCCGACCCGGACCGCCGCGCCTGGCACCGCGGCCGGTCCGGCACCGGCCCCGATGAGGACGTGGCCGCGGAGCTGGAGTCGGCCGCGGCCCGCGCCGGCGCGCGCGGCGGTGTCGCGGCGACCGCCACCGTCCTCGAACGCGCTGCGGCGCTGTCGCTGGACCCGGTGCGCCGCACCGACCGCACGTTCGCGGCCGTGCGGGCGCGGCTCGCGGCGGGCGGCGTCGAGGCGGCGGCCGAGCTGCTCGCGACCGCGGACACCGGCGGCCTCGACGAGCGGCGGCGTGCCGAAGCCGACCTGTTGCGCGGCCGGATCGCGTTCGCCGCGGGCGGCGACGACGGCCCGGCGTTCATGCTCCGCGCCGCCCAGCGCGTGTCCGAAGTGGACCCGGCGGTGTCCCGGGAGCACCACCTGGACGCGCTGGAGATGGCGCTGGTCGTCGGCCGGGCGTCCGGGGTGCTCGACGCGGTGCTGGCCGCCGCCGCACCCGCACCAGGGCCGCCGGACGTACTCGACGCGCTGGTGGCGCTGGAGACCCGCGGCCACCGGGCGGCGGGCCCGCTGCTGCGCGCCGCCGTCGCCGACGACGCCGCGATCGCCGCCCGCCCCGCGCTGGCCGCCATGATCGCGGCCGAGCTGTGGGACCTGGACGCGCACGCCGACGTCACCGGCCGGATCGTGCGGGCGGGCCGCACCTCCGGCTCGCCGATGGTGGTGCGGCTCGGCCTCGCCCAGACCGCGTCCGGTGCCGTGCTCGCCGGTGACTTCGCCACCGCCGCGTCGGCGATCGCCGAGGAGGAGGCCATCGCCGACGCCGCGGGGGAACCGCCGCTGCGGTATCCGCGCCTGCACCTGGCCGCGATGCGCGGGGACCACGCGGAACTGGCCCGGCTGGGCGCCGAGGGGGACGGCGGCGGGCAGCTCGCCGCCAACCTGCACTGGGCCACCGCGCTGCTGCACAACGGGCGCGGCGACTACCGGGCGGCGCTGGCCGCGGCCGAGGAGGCGACCGTGCCCGGCGACCTGTTCCTCGCCGGGATCGCGCTGCCCGAACTGGTCGAGGCCGCCTCCCGCTGCGGTGCGCGGGCCGCCGCCGAAGCCGCCGCCGACTCGCTCGCCGAACGGACCCGGGCCGGTGGCTCGCCGTGGGGCCTCGGCGTGGCCGCCTGCGCCCGCGCGCTGATCAGCGGGGACGAGGACGACTACCGGGAAGCCCTCGACCACCTCGACCGTTCCCCGGCGGCCCCGCACCGGGCGCGGGCCCGGCTGCTGTACGGGGAATGGCTGCGCAGGCGGAACCGCGGGCTCGACGCCCGGGAGACCCTGCGTGCCGCGCACCGGGAACTCGCCGACCTCGGGATGACCGCGTTCGCCGACCGTGCCGCCGACGAGCTGCGCGCGGCCGGTGGACGGGTGACCCGGCGCCCCGCGTCCGCCGCCGCGGAGCTCACCCTCCAGGAACGGCACATCGCGCGGCAGGTGGCGACGGGCGCGACGTCGAAGGAGGTCGCGGAACGGCTGTTCCTCAGCCCGCGCACGGTCGACGCCCACCTGCGCAACATCTTCCGCAAGCTCGGCGTCAGCTCGCGCCGGCAGCTCCGCGACCTCCCCGGAGTCACTGCCTGACCCGCTCGCCGTGCGGGCCGGGGGCGGCGCTGCCGCGGTACTCGCCGAGGCCGGAGACGAGCGCGGCGATGTCCGGCATGCCGTCGTACCGCCGCCGGTGCAGCTCCGCGATCTTCTCGGCGAGCCCGGGGTCCGGGTCGTCGGTGATGTCGAACGACGCGAACCTGTCCACCAGCGGCAACCCGACGCGGTCGGTGGCGAGGTGTGCCGGGTGCACCAGGTACTCCTGGTAGCCGTCCAGGTCGGCCAGCACGAAGACGGCGCCGTAGTCGTAGTCGCCGCCGTGGTCCGGGCCGACGACGAAGGACCGCACCGCCGGGATGGTCCGGCCCTGGTTGCGCAGGCTCTCCAGGGCCTCCTCGACGCGTTCCGGGTCCGCGTCGGCCCGGAAGGTGAACCGGTTTCCGTGGTAGATCATCAGGATTTCCTCTCGTTCCGGTGCAGCGCCGTCGCGGTGCACCCGGCCGCGGCCAGCGCCGCGCCGGTCCAGGTGAAGGCGCCGGAGATCCCGGCCACCTCGATGAGCGGTTGCGCGGCCAGCGGGGACAGGAACTGGCCGAGGAAGATGCCGGTGACCAGTCCGCTGAGCACCCGCCCGCGCCTGGCGGGCGCCGCTACCTCGGCGAGCCGCAGGTTCAGGTCGGGAACCACGAGCCCGACGCCGACGCCGCCGACGAGCAGCCCGAGCACGACCGGCCCGGCGGAACCGGCGGTGCCGATCACCACCCAGCCCAGTCCGAGCAGGGTGATGCTGCCCGCCGTGAGCACGCGCGGGGCCAGCCTGCCGCGCAACGCCGGGAAGGCCAGTGCGCCGACCGCGCCGGTCAGCGTGCTGCACGCGACGACGGCACCGGTGACCGCCGGGCCGAGGTGGAAACCGGCCAGCAGGAACGGCAGCTGCGTCGGCGCCATGTAGAACACGAGCGTCGCCACCAGCGCCAGCAGGTAGATCCCGCCGATGCGCCCGCTGTTCCGCGCCCGACCGGCGGCGGGCGGGCCCGCGGTGCGCGGAATTCCCCTTACCGTCCGCAGCGCGAACGGCAGCACCAGCGCACCGGCGGCGTAGAGCCAGAACGGCAGTCGCCAGTGCACCGCCGCCAGCACCCCGGCCAGCGGCAGGAAGACGACACCGCCGAGGCTCGCGGCCGCCTGCTGCATCCCGAGGAACGCGGCGCGACGCCCCCCGTCGAACCAGTCGGTGATCAACGCGCTGATCGCGGTCATGAGCCCGCCGACGGCGACCCCGAGCAGCACCCGCGTCACCAGCAGCGGCCCCAGGCCGGTCGCGAAGTAGCCCGCAGTGCCCGCCACCGCGTACAGCGCCAGCGCGCCGACCAGCAGCGGACGGCGGCCGAGCCGGTCGGCGACCGCACCGGAGATCGGCGCGCTGATCGCGATCGCCAGCGACGTGATCGTCAACGCCAGCCGCACCAGCACGTCGGCGCCCGCGAACTCGCCGGTCATCGCGGGCAGGCTCGGCGCGATCAGCGCCGCCGACATGATCGTCAACCCGGCGGCGCCCAGCACCGTCGCCCGCGCCGCCCGCGTCGGCGCTCCCTGAACCGTCGTTCCACTCACGACGTCGACCCTGGCACCGGCCGCGGGCGGAACGCGTCGGCGAAAATCACCTAGGCCGAACGCGGCGGACGGCTAGGTGGTTCGCGCGATCAGGGGCCGTACTGGTCCACGTGCGGTCGGCTCGGCTCCGCCCAGGAGATCAGCACGATGAGGCAGGCGCAGGCGGGCAGGCACCGGCGGCCGCTGCGGCCCGTGTCGTGCAGCCGCCGGATGCCGACGGCGACGAACGGGATCAAACCTCCGTACGCGACGGCGGCGAAGGTGCCCCGCGGCTGCGGGGGTCGCGGTGCGGGCTCGACGTCGCCCGGATCATCTGCCAGCACCGACGCAGTGTCCGACCGAATCCCCGCCCCCGCACCGAAATCGGAGATCAGCACTCGAACGGAGGCACGCGGAGGCGGTTCGCCCGGCCGCTCGCTCACGCCGCCCACCCGCCGCCCGGCCGGACCGCACCGGCCGGGCGTTCGAAGTTCAGCGGGACACCACCTCACCCGAGTTCGGTGAGGACCTTGTCGACGATGGTGGTGCGGGCGAGGCCGTAGCGTTCGTGGAGGGTGGGGAGGGCTCCCGCGTCGAGGAATTCGTCGGGGAGGGCGATGGGGACGACGCGCTGCTGCACGCCGCCCTTGGCCAGTTCCGCGGCGAGGGCCTCGAAGAGGCCGCCGACGACGGTGTGGTTCTCCAGCGTCACCACGAGCCTGCCGCCGCCGAGCTCGGCGAGCACGGTCTCCGAGTCGAACGGCTTGATGGTGGGGCTGTGCACGACCGACACGTCCACGCCGTGCTCGGCGAGGTCCTGCGCGGCCTGCAGCGCGCGCATCGTCATCAGCCCGCTGGAGACGAACACGACGTCGTTGCCGCCGCGCAGCACCGATGCCTTGCCGAGCCGGAACTCGTAGTCGTACTCGTCGAGCACCGTCGGCACCTTCCCGCGCAGCAGCCGCAGGTACGTGGGCCCGTCCGAGGCCGCGAGCTGCGGCACCGCCTGCTCGATGTCCACCGAGTCGCACGGGTCGACGATGGTCAGGTTCGGCATGCCCCGGAAGATCGCGACGTCCTCGGTCGCCTGGTGGCTCGGGCCGTACCCCGTGGTGAGCCCGGGCAGGCCGCCGATGATGTTGACGTTCAGGTTCGGTTCGGCGATGTCCAGGCACAGGAAGTCGTACGCCCGCCGCGCCGCGAACACGCTGTAGGTGGAGGCGAACGGCACCAGGCCGACCTCCGCCATGCCGGCCGCGGCGCCGAACAGCAGCTGCTCGGCCATGCCCATCTGGAAGAACCGGTCCGGGTGGGCTTCGGCGAACACGTGCATGTCGGTGTACTTGCCGAGGTCGGCGGTGAGACCGACGATCCGCTGGTCCTGCTCGGCGAGCGCGGCGAGCGCGTGCCCGAACGGGGCGGGCGCGGTCCGCTGCCCGGGGTCGGCGAACGAGGCGATCATCGCCGAGGTGGTGAGGCGCTTCGTGGTGGGGGTGCTCATGCGCTCGCTCCTTCGAAACCGGCGGTGAGCTGGTCGCGGCACAGCTGCCACTCGTGCTCGTCGATCCGCATGAAGTGGGCCTTCTCGCGGGATTCCAGCAGCGGGACGCCCCGGCCGATCTTCGTGTCGCAGAGGATCACCGAGGGGGCGCCCTCCGGCCCGGCCTGCTCGGCGGCCGCGTCGAACGCCGCCAGGAGTGCTTCGACGTCGTTGCCGTCGACGCGCTGGGTGAACCAGCCGCAGGCCGCCCACTTCTCCTCGGCCGGTTCGATGCTGAGCACCGATTCGGTCTTCCCGTCGGCCTGCAGCGCGTTCATGTCCACGATCGCGGTCAGGTTCCCCAGCCGGTGGTGCTTCGCACCCATCGCGGCCTCCCAGGTGGAGCCCTCGTCGAGCTCCCCGTCGGAGAGGAAGTTGAACACCCGCGGGGATTCGCCGCGCAGCCGCAGCCCCAGCGCCATGCCCACCGCGACGGTCAGACCGTGGCCGAGCGACCCACCGGAGATCTCCATGCCGGGCGTGTAGGAGGCCATGCCGGACATGGGCAGCCGCGACCCGTCCGAACCGTAGGTCTCCAGCTCCGCCACCGGAACGACCCCGGCCTCCGCCAGCGCGGCGTACAGCGCGATCGCGTAGTGGCCGGTGGACAGCAGGAACCGGTCCCGCTGCGCCCAGTGCGGGTCGGCCGGGCGCAGCCGCAGCTGGTCCACGTAGGACACCGCGAGCACGTCGGCGACGCCCAGCGCCTGTCCCACGTAGCCCTGGCCCTGCACTTCGCCCATGTTCAGCATGTGGTGGCGCATCCGGTACGCGGCGTGGCGCACCCGATCCGCGCGCGCGGCGAGACCTTCCGCGCGCGACTCGCTCGGTGCGGTCATGCGGTCCTCACTTCCTTTCCGGGGGCCGGATCGGTGTCCGGCAACTTCGCGGGAGCGGTTTCCGCGGTGAACGCGGCCGCGGCGGTGGAGACGACGCCCAGCAGCACGAACAGCAGCGCCGCGCCGAGCCAGCCGGCGACGCCGTACAGCGCGGTCGCCAGGAACGGCAGCAGGCCCGCCACCATCGAGGCGCCGTTGTAGCCCAGCGAGATCCCGGACGAGCGCACGTCCCGCGGGAACTGCTCGGAGAACCAGGACGACTCCACCGCGAAGATCGGGTCGTGGCTCAGCAGCAGCCCCAGCGACACCGCCACCACCACGGCGATGCCCGCGCCCGTGTTCACCAGCAGGAACATCGGGATGCCGAAGGCGATGGTGAACACCGATCCGAGCAGGAACACGGGTTTGCGCCCGATCCGGTCCGAGAGCGCGCCGAACAGCAGGTGGCTGAGCAGGCCCAGCGCCGAACCGACGATGGTGCCGACCAGCACGTGCTGCTTGTCCGCCAGCCCGGCCAGCACCACGTACGAGAGCAGGAAGCTGGTGGTGATGTAGTAGCCGCCGGTCTCCGCGAGCCGCAGCGCCACGATCTTGAGGATCACCCGCCAGTCGCGGCGCAGCACCTCCAGCGCCGGGGTCGCGTGGATCTCGCCGCCGTCCTTCATAGCGGTGAAGTCGGGGGACTCGGAGATCTTCATCCGGATGAACATGCCCGCGCCGACCATCACGATCGACACCAGGAACGGCACCCGCCACACCCAGTCGCCGTCGAACAGGGCCTCCGAGGCGAGGAACGCGCCGTTCGCCAGCAGCAGGCCCGCCGGAATGCCGATCTGCGGCACCGCGCCGAAGAACCCGCGCCTGCGTTCGGGCGCGTGCTCCACGGACATGAGCACCGCGCCACCCCACTCGGCGCCGAACCCGATGCCCTGCACGATCCGCAGCAGGATCAGCAGCACCGGTGCCAGCACCCCGACCTGGGCGAACGTCGGCAGCACGCCGATCAGCACCGTGCCCAGACCCATGATCGCCAGCGACCACATGAGCACCGTCTTGCGGCCCAGCCGGTCCCCGTAGTGCCCGGCGAGGTAGCCGCCCAGCGGGCGGAAGAAGAAGCCGACGGCGAGCGTGGCGAACGAGGCCAGCACGCCGATGAGCTCGTTGCCGGTGTGGAAGAACACCGACCCGAAGTAGGCCGCCGACGCGGTCCCGTAGATGAAGAAGTCGTAGCTCTCGACCGCGGTACCGATCATCGACGCGACCGACACCTTCGCCGGGTTGTCGCGCGGTGGTCCGGTGGTGGGCGCAGCGGACATGGTCTGCTCCTTTGCAGCGACCGCAGGGGACGCAGGGATTTCCGCGTGGTGCGGGGAAGAACGGGTCAGGGCGCGGGGTAGGTCTCGATCACCCGCGAGTCGTCGCGCGCGCCCAGTCCGGCGTCGGCGGCGCGCTCGTAGCGCTCCCGGGCTAGGTCCAGCAACGGCGTGTCCGCCCCGGCCTGCCGGGCGGCGTCGGCGACGAGGTTGCTGTCCTTGACGAAGATGCCGATGGTGCTGGTCACCTCCACGTCGGTGCCCCGCAGCATCCGCGGACCGCGGTCGGAGAGCATCCACGACCCGGCCGCGCCGGACTCGACCAGGGACAGCACCTGCTCGCGGTCCAGGCCGAGTTCTCCGGCCAGCGACAGGGCTTCGGCGGCGGCGACGATGTGCACCGAGCACAGGTGCTGGTTCACCACCTTGATCGCCTGGCCGTCGCCGATGCGCTCGCCGACCTCGCGGACCGCGCCGAAGCGCTCCAGCACCGGGCGGGCGGCGGCGACGGTCGCCGGGTTCCCGGCCGCGAACAGCGTCAGCTCACCCGTGCGCGCCCGCGCCACGCCGCCGGTCACCGGCACGTCGAGCACCAGCGCGCCGGCCGCGGCGAGCCGGGATCCCTGCTCCCGCACCGAATCCGGGCCGACGGTGCTCATCACGATCCAGCGCTGCCCGTCGAGGTCGTTGCGGCGCAACGCCTCGTCGACGAGGGCGGCCAGCTGGTCCGGGGTCGCGACCATCACGACGACGAACTCGGCGCGCGGTGCCTCCGCGATCGACGCGACCGCCGGAATCCCCTGCGCCGCAGCCCATTCCCGCGCGGACGGGCCCGGGTCGACGGCGGTCGTCGCGCGGCCGGCGGCGACCAGCCTGCTCGCCATGTGCCGGCCGATGGCCCCGATACCGACGAACACGACATCGGGTTCACTCATCTGACAAACCTCCTGCTCGGGCCCGGGAGCGGGCAGCGCGCACCGGCACCCGGACCTCGGGTGCGGTGCTGGGTGGGCGTGCCGGGTGATCGGCTCCGGCCCAGGGGTGGCTGGTGCGGTCAGCTCTCGCCGGTCAGCGAGGACCAGACCTCGAAGTGGCGGCGCATCGCGGCCCGCGCCGCTTCGCCGTCGCGGTTCTCGACGGCGTCGACGATTCCGTAGTGGACGGTGTCGATGACCCGTTCTTCGCCCGGCGCCAGGGGAGCGCGTGCGACGGCGACCCGGCGGCGGTCCACCACCTCGTCGCGCAGCACGTGGCTCAGCCCGTCGTGCAGCAAGGTGAAGATGGGGTTGTCGACGATGGTGAACAGGCGGCGGTGGAAGTCCAGGTCCGCCTCCAGCGCGCGGTCGTCCTCGCCCGCCGCGCTCGCGCGCACCATCTCGTCGACCAGGTCGCGCAGCACCTCGACGTCGTCGGCGGTCGCCAGCCGCGCAGCCGCCTCGGACATGCTGATCTCCAGCATCTCCCGGGCGGAGCGGAACTGGCCGCCGCCGAGCTGGCCGAGTTCGTTCGACAGGTCGAAGTACAGCTGGATGAAACCGGCGTCCGGGACGCCGAGGTAGGAGCCGCGGCCCTGGGTGCGGGTCAGGAAACCCAGCATCTCCAGCATCGACAGCTGCTCGCGCAGCGCGCCCCGGCTGATGTCCAGCGAGGAGACCAGCTCCCGCTCGGTCGGCAGCCGGAGCAGGTCCGTGCCCGGTTCGGGAGTGGCCTGCTCGGCCAGGCTGCGCACCAGGAACGAGAGATCGACACCCACTGGACACCTCCTTTGGTAGGACCAATGCCGGGTACGTTAAGCGCGGCCGGGAGACCTGTCAACGATTTGGTCCGACCTTTCCGCGGCGGCCGACGCGCTTCCCGGTCGCGGCGGCCGAGTCCCGCCGCCCGGGCCTGCCGCGGCCGGCCGATGTCCCGTTCGTCCGGATGCCGCGTTCCGGTGCGCCGTTCACCTGCGACGGAAGCTGAAACCGGTGAGCTGGCGCACAGTCCGTTGCGCGTGCCGTGGCGGCATGGTTTCTCCTGCCACCGGGGAGATCGAGAACCGGCGTCCGCGCGGGCGCCGGCGGAGGAGGGGCGATGTACGACGCGATCATCATCGGAGCAGGGTCCGCGGGGGCGGCGGTGGCCGCGAGACTCGCCGAGGACGACGGACGGCGCGTGCTGCTCCTCGAAGCGGGCCCCGACTACCGCTCCGCCGACACGCCACCCGAGATCCGCGGCGTCGAACCCGGCAAGATCAAGCTGGTGGAGCAGCTGGCGGCCACCCACACGTTCCCCGAGCTGTGCGCGTCCCGGTCCGCCGTGCAAGGGCCCGCGCGCTACGTGCGGGGCCGGGGCGTCGGTGGCAGCTCCGCGGTCAACGGGCTGTTCGCGATCCGGCCGACCGTCGAGGACCTCGACGGCTGGGCCGCGCAGGGGTGCACCGGCTGGGGGTACCAGGACGTGCTGCCGCTGCTGAACCGGCTGGAGGACGACCACGACTTCGCCGACCGGCCCTACCACGGCTCCGGCGGCCCCATCCCGGTGCGCCGGCCGCGGCGGGAGGACTTCGCCACCGTCGAAGCCGCCCTGGACCGGATCGCGGAGCGGCGCGGCCACCCGTGGGCGCCGGACCACAACGCACCCGGCTCGACCGGGGTGTCGCCGTACGCGTTCAACGCGATCGGCGACCGGCGCGTGTCCACCAACGACGGCTACCTCGAACCGAACCGGGAGCGGGCCGAGCTGCACGTCATCGGCGGCGCGCTCGTCGACCGCATCCGGTTCGCCGGGAACCGCGCCATCGGGGTGCGGGCGATCATCGGTGGTGAGCCGGTGGAGTACCGCGCCGCCGAGACCGTGCTCGCCGCCGGTGCCGTGCACACCCCGGCGATCCTGCAGCGCTCCGGCGTCGGACCCGCCGCGGAGCTGCGCGAGCTCGGCATCCGGCCGGTCGCCGACCTGCCGGTGGGAGACGGGTTGCAGGACCACCCGGCGATCCTGCTGGCGCTCGCGCTGCACGAACCACCGGACTACGGCGGCCTGCCCGAACGCGGGCAGCTGTGCCTGCGGTTCACCACCGGCGTCGGCGACGAGATCAACGACGGGATGCTCGCGGCGCCCGGCGCGCTCGGCATCGGCGTCCCCGTTGCGGGCGTTCTCGGCTGGAACAACCGGGTGCACTCGACCGGGCGGGTCCGCATCACCGGCACCGATCCGGCCGCGGACCCCGACGTGGCGTTCGACCTGCTCTCCGACGAGCGGGACCTGCGGCGGCTGCGCGTGGTGGTGGACGAGCTGCGCGCCTTCGCGGCGCAACCGGAACTGCGGAAGATCAGCGTGGCGATGGGGCTCGGCGCGGGCATGGTCGATCCCGCGACCGACATGGACGACCGGGAGTTCGCCGAGTTCGCGCTCGCCAACGTCAGCGACACCGCGCACGCCGCGGGCACCTGCCGGATGGGCGACCCGGACCGGCCGGACACGGTCGTCGACCCGCAGGGCCGGGTGCTCGGCGTCGACGGGCTGCGGGTCGCCGACGCGAGCGTGTTCCCGTGGCTGCCGCGCGCCAACCCGCACCTGACCGCCGTCCTCGTCGGCGAGAAGATCGCCGAATCGATCCGGGGCGCGTAGCGGGCGCGGGTCCGCCCGATCAGCCGCGGAGGACGTCCGGGGTCAGCTCGGCGGGGGAGGCGTGGCCGGTGAGGCCCAGGGTGAGGTCCAGCTCGGCGACGATGTCGGCGACCGCGTCCCGGGCCCCCGCCGCCCCCGCCAGCGCCAGCCCGTGCACGTAGGGGCGGCCGACGCAGACCGCGTCCGCGCCCAGCGCGAGCGCCTTGACCACGTCGCCGCCGGAGCGGATCCCGCTGTCGAACAGCACCGTCAGCTCCGCGCCGACGACCGGAGCGATCTCCGCCAGCGCATCCAGCGCGGCCACCGATCCGTCGACCTGGCGCCCGCCGTGGTTCGACACGACGACGCCGTCCACGCCGGCGTCCACCGCCCGGCGGGCGTCGTCCGGGTGCAGCACGCCCTTGAGCACGATCGGCAGCTTCGTGCGCTCCCGCAGCGAGGCCAGGTCGGCCCAGGTCAACGACGGCCGCGAGTAGGTGTCCAGGAAGGTGCGCACCGCCTCCCGCGGCTCCGGGGAGCGCAGGTTTCGCAGCAGCGGACCGGGGAACCGGCGGCTCATCGACAGCAGCGCCCGCACCGCGGCGAATGTGATCCGCACGTCCTCGCCGCCGGAGCCGCGCGCCACCCGTTCCCGCACCATCTCCCGGAAGCGCGGATCCGAGGTGTACTGCGCGATGCCCTCGCCGCGCGCGAACGGCAGCGAACCCAGGTCCAGGTCCCGCGGGCGCCAGCCCAGCATGGTCGTGTCGAGCGTGACCACCACGGCCTCCGCGCCGCTGCGCTCGGCGCGGGCGAGCAGGCTGTCCACCAGGTCCTCGTCGGTGCTCCAGTACAGCTGGAACCAGCGCGGCGCGTCGCCCATCGCGGCCGCGCAGTCCTCCATCGGCACGCAGGCCTGGTTGGAGAACACGTACGGCAACCCGAGCTCGGCGGCGGCCCGCGCCACGGCCAGGTCCGCTTCGGGGTGGACCAGTTCGACGGCGCCCACGGGCGCGAACAGCACCGGAGCCGGGATGCGGCGCCCGAACAGCTCGACGCCCAGGTCCCGCCGGGACACGTCGCGCAGCGTCCGCGGCACGATCGACCGGCGGTCGAACGCCGCCCGGTTGGCCCGCATCGTCGCCTCGGTGCCCGCGCCGCCCGCCACGTACGCCCAGGCGCGCGGCGAGCAGGCGCGTCGCGCGCGCCGCTCCAGCTCCCGGTGGTCGGTGGGCACCCGCGGCCTGCGGCCCGACACGCCCGCGCCGTAGATCGCGGATTGGCGGGCGCGGCCGAACCCGGCCTGCGCGGTCTCTTCGGACACGGTGGTTCCTCCCCGAGGTCGCCGGTGGGCCCGATCATCGCCGTCCGGCCGGGCCCGGGTCCACAGCGGATCAGTCGAGCTGCTCCCGGTAGCCGGAGTTGATGATGTCGGTGAGGCGTTCCAGCTGGGCCGCCAGGTGCAGCCGCTCCTCGGGGGTGAACGCGGCGTAGCCGCGGGCCTGCTCGCGGCGGCGCTGCTCGCGCAGGCGGTGCAGGGCCGTGGTGCCGCGCTCGGTGAGGCTGATCAGCACGCGGCGCTCGTCCTCGGGGCTGCGCCGCCGCGCCACCAGCCGCTTGCCCTCCAGCTGGTTCAGCATCCGGGTCGCGGTGGGCAGGGTGACGCCCGCCGCCGCGGCCAGGTCGCTCACCGGCAGTTCGGCGCCGGTCGCCAGCGGCAGCACCAGGGCCAGCTGGGCCAGCGACAGCCCTTCGACGCCCGCCGCGTGCGCGGCCCTGGCCCGGCGCATCGCGAGGAACAGCGCGTCGGCGGCCTGCGCCAGCTCGTCGACCCCGGGTTCGTCGAGGCCCGGTTCGTCGGGGCTGGAGTCCGGTTCCTGGGCGGGTCCGCTCATGGGTGCTAGCGTAGCCGTTGGTTAGCAAGCTAAGTAATAGGAGGCGGTCATGTCCACGGCACAACGCATCGACGTCCACCACCACGTCGTGCCGCCCGTCTACCGGGAAGCCCTGCAGCGCGTCGGCTCCGACGCGGCCGGCGGCAGGCACCTGCCGGACTGGAGCCCGCAGGCCTCGCTGGACCTGATGGACCGCAACGGGATCAGCACCGCGATCCTGTCCGTCACCACCCCCGGCGTCGAACCGTGGCCCGGGCAGGAAGGGCGCGACCTGGCGCGCGCCCTCAACGAGCACTGCGCCGAGCTCGTCCGCGACCACCCCGGCCGGTTCGGCTTCTGGGCGACGCTCACGCTGCCCGACGTGGACGGGGCGCTGGTCGAAGCCGAGCACGCGCTCGACGAACTGGGCGCCGACGGGGTCGTGCTGCTGGCCAACAGCGGCGGCACCTACCTCGGGGACGAGGCGTTCGAACCGCTGCTGGCCGAACTCGGCAGGCGCGGCGCCGTCGTGTTCGTGCACCCCTCGGCGCTGCCGGCCGATCCGGTGCCCGGAATCCCGCCGTTCGCCGCGGACTTCCTGCTCGACACCACCCGCGCCGCCGCGAAGCTCGCCGCGAGCGGCACGCTGCACCGCCACCCCGACCTGAAGGTCATCCTGTCGCACGCGGGCGGCTTCCTGCCCTACGCGGTGGAGCGCATCGCGGCCTGCCTGGAGATGGCCGGGAGCGAGCGGAGCACCGCGGACCTGATCGCCGACCTGCGCCGCTGCTACTTCGACACCGCGCTGTCCGCCTCGCCGTACGCGCTGCCCGGGCTGACCGCGTTCGCCGACCCCGAGCGCATCCTGTTCGGCAGCGATTTCCCCTACGCCCCGGCGGACATCGCCACCACCATGACCGAACGACTCGACGCCTCACCGGTGATCGACCACGCCGCCGTGGACCGCGAGAACGCCGCCCGCCTCCTCCCGCGCCACTCCTGACCCCCTGGGTGAGTGGCCCGTTCGACCAGCCACAGTGGGCTAACGGGCCACTCACCCGGCCGGAGTGGGGTGGGGAATCGAGGAGGACGGGCCGCGGAGGTCGCCGCCGACGGCGTCACCGTGAACCTGGTGCTGCCGGGCCGGATCGAGACCGAACGGCTGAGCTCGATGAACGAGGCGATGGCCGCCCGCCGCGGGGTCACTCCGGACGCGGTCCGCGACGCCTCCCGCGCCGACATCCCGGCGGGCCGGTTCGGCACGCCCGAGGAGTACGCGGCGGCGGTGCTGTTCCTCGCGAGCGCTCCGGCGTCCTACATCACCGGTGCGCAGCTGCGCTGCGACGGCGGCCTGGTCCGCGCCCACTAGTCGCGCGGGCGTGGTGGCGCAGCGCGCCGAGCGGATCCGCGTAGAGCACGTCCAGCGACACCGCGGCCGCCGCCTGCTGCTGGATGCCGTCCCCGGCGGCGGTGAGCCGCAGGTCGCGCGGCACCGCGGAGTGCTCGGCCACCGCCCCCGCCACCTCGCGCAGCGCCGCCGGGTGCTCGGTGAACGCCTGCCCGCCGAGCACGATCCGATCCGGGTTGACCACGTCCGCGATGTGCCCGATGGCACGCCCCAGCACCCGGGAGCGTTCTCGCAGCAGGGACGTCGCGAGCGCGTCCCCGCCCGTGGCCAGCTCGGCGAGCGCGGCGGTGGTGCGCACCTCCAGCCCGTGCGCGCCTGCCGCCGCGACCAGCGCAGTGTCGCTCACCGCGTCGGAGAGCCTGCCGGTGCGGTGCGGGTCCAGCAGCTCGGTCGGACCGGACGGCAGGTGGCCGAGCCCGCCGGGGCCGGTGCTGGGGTTGTGCACGGCTCCCCCGATGGTCAGCGCCACTCCGATCATCTCGCGGGCGTAGCAGTACAGCGTGCTGCCGTGCGGGTCGTCCGCCGGGCCGAACGACAGCTCCGCCGCGGCCATCGATTCCACGTGCGGCGCCACCGAGACCGGCAGGCCCAGCTGCTCGCCGATCAGCTCGCCGACCGGGGCGGCCCGCCAGCGCAGCAGCGGGTGGTCGACGCGGCCCAGGTCGTCGACCCGGCCGCCGAGGGCGACCCCGGCCCACAGCGGGGTCCGGCCGGGCCAGCGCGCGAGGAACCGGTGCACCCGCGAGCCGATCGCGCGCAGCACCTCACCGGCGTCCCCGCCGCCGGTGCGCGTCCGGATCCCGCCGAGCACCCGCCCGTGCAGGTCGTGCGCGGTGATCGTGGTGGTGCGGAACCCGATGTGGACTCCCGCGGTGAGGTGCGGTTCGCGGCGCAGCTCGAACGGCAGGCGCGGCCGCCCGACCGCTCCGGCCGGGGCGAGGTCGGTGCGCTCCCGCAGCAACCCGGCTTCGATCAGCGCGGCGACGTGCCGGTTCACCGTGGGCGCGCTGAGCCCGGTGCGGGTGGCGGCGACGTCGCGGAACACCGGCCCCTCGCGCCGCGCGACCCGCAGCACCGCGGCCGCGGGCGCGTCCACGATCCGCAGCCCGGGGGCGATGACGGTCGGACCGGTGTCGCGGACAGGGGGGAGCGCGTGCAGTGCTGCGGGCATGGGGTCCTCGGGAACGGGAGGACGGCACCCGGGCGAACGGCCCGGTGGCACCGTGCGGTCGGCGGATTCGTCAGCGGAGCGGCGACGAACCGCGACACAGCACCCGCACCAGCGGCAGGCGGCAGGCGAGCGCGACGGTCACGTAGGTGACCTCAGGCGGAGCGGTCGGGTTGCCGGGCACGGGCGAAAACTACCGCACCGGCACGACCCCGTTCCGCCAGGTGAGAACCGCGGCAGGGGTGAACGGCCGATCCGCCCAGCGTGGCGGGGCCGGTGGGCCGTTCACCTGGTGGGATCAGAAGTAGCCGTTGACGGGGAGCGGGGTGGCGTTGACGGTGACGTCGCCGACCACGGCCGCCTTGTAGGCGGTCGGGTTGTGCAGGGTGAGGGTGCGGATGTTGCGCCAGTGCCGGTCCAGGTTCCGCGAGCGGCTCGCCGCCGACGCGCCGCCGACCTCGAACAGGTCGGTCGCCGCGCGCAGCGCGATGGCGTCCACGTGCACCTTCACCTTGGACGCGGCCAGCGAGGCCGCCGCGAACAGCGCCGGGTCGGGCGAACCGAGCCGTTCGCTGCGGTAGGCGGCGTCGATCTCGTCGGCGGCGGCGAGCACCGCGGCCTCGGCGACGTAGGCGGCGCTGCTGATCCGGCCGACCTCGGCGTGCAGGATCGGGTCGTCGGCGGGCGAGGCGGTCGGCGCGTGCTGGAACGAGCGGGAACGGCCGCGGATCAGCGCGGCGGCGTCGGTGGCCACGCTGCGCAGGACGCCCGCGATGATCGCCTGCAGGTACAGCTGGAGCTGCGCCACGTCGCTCGTCGGCCGCGGCGAACCGTCGGTGACCCGCACGTCGATCACCTCGTGCTCCTCGATGCGCACGTCGTCGAAGACGGTGGTGCCGGTGCCGGTGCGGGTCTGCCCGATGCCGTCCCAGTCGTCCAGGACGGTCACCCCCTCGCGGCCCACCGGGACCAGCACGGCCGCGACCGAGTTCTCGTCGAGCTGCGCGGACACCCCGATGTGGTCGGCGAACAGGGTGCCGGTGGAGTAGAACTTCTCGCCGTTGAGCCGGAATCCGTCCCCGGTGCGGGTGAGCCCGGTGGCGAAGGAGAACGCCCCGGCCGCCTGCCCGCCGCGTTCGCTGTTGGCGTTGCCGAACAGCTTCCCGGCGCGGACCTCGTCGAGCCAGTGCTGCCTGCGCGGGCCGGGCGGCAGCGCGCGCAGCAGCTCGTTGACCTGCCAGAAGTGCGCTCGCAGCGCGTGCGCCACGTTCGGATCGGCCTCGGCCAGGTCGATCACCACCGACAGCAGCTGCCGCACCGAGGCACCGGGGCCGCCTTCGGACGCGGGCAGGGTGATCGCGCCGAGGCGCGCCCGGCGGATCCAGTCGATCTGCTCGTGCGCGTTGCGGTCCTTGGCCGCGCGCTCCTCGGCCCCGGCGGCGATCTCGGTGATCAGCGCGGCGAGTTCGGGGGAACCCGGCAGCACCGGGTCCGCGGGCGCGGCGATCGTGGTTTCGGCGGTCACTTCGGCTCCTCACCGTTCGAAGGGTCTGCCGCGCTGCGGCGGGGAATGCGGTGCGTGCGGGCGGTCAGGAGAACGCGCCCCGGTAGGCGGCGGCCGGGTGGTGCTCGTCGAGCAGGTCGGCGCCGGTGATCTTGCGGCGGGTGGTGCCGGGGGCGTACTCCCGTTGCGCCAGCCCGCGGTCCCGCAGCACCGGCGTGACGTGCTCGATGAACTCCAGGTAGCTGCCGGGGATCGTGTAGTTCATGACGTTGATGCCGTCGACCCCGGCGGCCCGCCACTCGTCGAGCCGGTCGGCGATCTGCTCGGGGGTGCCGACGACGCGGCTGTTCCGGGTGCGCAGCCGCGCGAGGTCGCGCACCGTCGGCTCCCGGTCCGGCACGGCCTCCCGCAACCACAGCAGGTGGCTGCGGGACCCCTCCGACTCGATGTCGCCGATCGGGGTGTCCAGGTCGTAGTGCCCGAGGTCCACGCCGATGCCGCCGGCCGCGTGCGCGATGATCGCGTCGTCGTCGAGGTACTCGTCCAGCTCGTCGGCGCGCAGCCGCGCCTCGGCCTCGGTGCTGCCGATGACGAACGACAGGCCCTGGAAGAACCGCAGGTCACCCGCCCGGCGGCCGGCCTCGGCCACGAGCCGCCGGGTGTCGTCCACCAGCGCCTTCGCATCCGCCGGGCTGGGAGACTGGATGAACTGGGCCTCCGCGTTGCGGGCCGCGAACCGGCGGCCGGTGGGGGAGGAGCCCGCCTGGAACAGCAGCGGGGTGCGCTGCGGCGACGGCGCCACCAGGTGCGGTCCTTCGACGCGGTACCGGGCACCCTCGTGGTGGATCTTGTGAATCCGGCTGAAGTCGCCGTGCACCCCGGACGCCCTGCCCTGCGGCAGCGCCCCGTCGTCCCAGGAGCCCTCCCACAGCTTGTACACCACGTCCACGTACTCGTCGGCCCACGCGTACCGCTCCTCGTGCGGGGTGATGTCGGCGTAGCCGAAGTTGCGCCACGCGTTCGGCGACAGGCTGGTGACGATGTTCCAGGCGATCCGGCCGCGC
The DNA here is from genome assembly GCF_024734405.1 of Saccharopolyspora gregorii. Lineage (NCBI taxonomy): Bacteria > Bacillati > Actinomycetota > Actinomycetes > Pseudonocardiales > Pseudonocardiaceae > Saccharopolyspora > Saccharopolyspora gregorii. The sequence continues at coordinate 2,410,928 of NZ_CP059556.1, forward strand.
GAGGCGTGGTCCAGCGTGGAGATCTTGCGGGCGAAGTTGAACGGGTGCTCCTGCAGCACCGAACTGGTGATCGCGATCCCCAGCTCCGAGGTGGCGTGCGCGATCGCCGAGGCGATGTGCGAGGTCGTGTTCATGACGAACGCGGAGAACTGCAAGGGGCGGGGCATCGGATTCCCTCCTCGGCGCGACGGCCCGGCTCCCGCCGACGCTAGAGCCGGACCGCCGCCGCGCCGAGGTTTCGCATCTACCTGATCGCAACCCTTGGCGCGGCCGCGAACACCGCCCCCCTCCGCACCTCGCGGGATCCGGCTCGCGCGGCGGATCTCGTCGTTCCCCCGGCAGCGGCGGGAGCCGGGCAACGGCGCCCGTCAGGGCGCGGCGATGCCGCGGAGGGAGGCGAACTCGGCCAGCGGGGCCGGTTTGCCGAAGTAGAAGCCCTGGCCGTGGTCGCAGCCGATGCGCCGCAGGATGTCCAGCTGCTCCGCGGTCTCCACGCCCTCGGCGACCACGGTGAGCCCCACCGCGTGCGCCATCGCCACGATGCTGGTGACGATCGCCTGCACGTCGTCGGAATCGCTGAGTTCGGCCACGAACGACCGGTCGATCTTGAGCGTGTCCAGCGGCAGCCGCCGCAGCTGCGCCAGCGAGGAGTACCCGGTGCCGAAGTCGTCGATCGCCAGGAACACGCCCAGCTTCCGCATCCCGCGCAGCATCCGCACCGCCGAGGTCGCATCCAGCATCAGCGCGTTCTCGGTGACCTCCAGGCACAGCGAGCTCGCGGGCAGCCCGGCGTCGCCGAGCGCGGCCCGCACCGTGTCGTGCAGCCGCGGGTCGCCGAGCTGGCGGGGGGAGAGGTTCGCGTTGATCTGCAGTTCCGCGCCGTGCTCCCGCCGCAGCTCGGCGAACTCGCGGGTCGCGGTGCGGAGCATGAACCCGCCGACCTCGTTGATCAGGTCGCTCTCCTCGGCGAGCGGGATGAACTCGGCGGGGGAGACGGCACCGTGCTCCGGGTGGGTCCAGCGCAGCAGCGCTTCGGCGCCGACGATGCGCTCGGAGGCCAGCTCCACCACCGGCTGGTAGGCCACCCACAGCTGGCCGCGCGGCACGGCGTGGCGCAGCTCCTGCTCCAGCAGCATGTGCCGCTGCACGCGTTCCCGGAGCTCCACGTCGAAGAACGCGTACCGGCCGCGGCCCTGCGCCTTCGCCCGGTACATCGCCACGTCCGCGTCGCGCAGCAGGTCCTGGGCGGAGCGGGTGTCGCCGGGCCGGGACACGACGATGCCGACGCTGGCGTCCACGTGCAGCCGGATGCCGTCCACGTGCGTCGGTTCGGTGAGGGTGCGCAGCAGTTCGTCCGCGCGGGCGCGCAGGTCGTCGTGGTCCGGCGAGTCCTGGGTGGCGACCACGAACTCGTCGCCGCCGAGCCTGCCGACGAGCTCCTGGTCGCTGGTGGCGCGCACCAGCCGCTGCCCGATGTTGCGCAGCACCTCGTCGCCGACGCCGTGCCCCAGCGAATCGTTGACGATCTTGAAGTTGTCCAGGTCGACGAACAGCACCGCCAGCGGCTCGGTGCGGTCCGGCGAGTTCACCGCCGAGTCCAGGTGGCGCAGCACCAGCGTGCGGTTCGCGAGCCCGGTCAGCGGGTCGTGAGTGGCCTCGTGCTCCAGCCGTTCGCGGGCGGCGAGGCTCTCGGTGATGTCGCTGAACGACACCAGCACCCGGTGCGGCGGCCGGTCGTCGGGATTCAGCGCGCGGGAGGACACCGCGAGCCACACGCTCTCCCCGTCGTCCCGCTGCACCCGCGTCACCTGCGAGTTCACCGGTTTCCCCGTGCGCAGCGTGACCGTGGACGGCCGGGTGTCGCCGCTGGCGCGGTCGCCGTTCTCGTCGAACATCGGCCACCACTCGGAGTCCATGCCGACCAGTTCGCTCGGCTGGGCGCCGAGGATGCGCTGCGCCGCCGGGTTGGCCGATTCGATGATCCCGGTGGGGGCGACCACCAGCACGCCTTCGTCGAGCGCGTCGATGACGGTGGCGAAGGTCCGTTCGGCCCGGCGGCGGGCCGTCTCGTCGGCGCATACCAGCACGTAGCCGTCGTCCATCTCGGAGACGGTGACCCGCACGACGAGCGCGTTGCCGTCGCCGCGCCGGTGCAGCGCCTCGCTGACCCCGCCGGCGGCGAGCAGTTCCGCCGGGCTCAGCCGGGCCCCGACCAGTTCGTCCACCGGGCGGCCCATGGCCTGGTCCGCCGAGATCCCGTAGACCGCCTCGGCGGCCGGGTTCCAGCTGGTGACCAGCGAGTCCCGGTCGGTGGCGATGATGGCGTTGCTGACGTGCTGCACCAGCGCCGCCTGGTAGCGCAGGCTCGTCTCGGCGGCCTTCTTGTCGGTGATGTCGCGCAGGATGACCTGCAGCGCGGGACGGCCTTCCCAGGTGGTGAGCACCGAGACGACCTCGACGGGGGCGCGGCTGCCGTCGAACCGGTGCAGCGCGGCCTCGGCCGGTTTGGTCCGCGCGCCGGGGAACGTCAAGGTCCGCAGCCGCGCCCGCATCATCGGCACCGAGTCGGCTTCCACGAAGTCGGTGATCGCGCGGCCGACCACCCGGTCGGTGCTGTCGGTGCCGAGGATGCCCAGCGTCGCCGAGTTCGCGTAGCGGACCACGCCGTCCTGGTGCACGCAGATCGCGTCCGGGCTCAGCTCGACCAGCAGCCGGTACCGGTCGGCGAGGTCGGTGAGGGTCTGCCGGTCCTGGTGCACGCGCGTGACGTCGGCCGCGACGCCGATGAGCCGGTCGGCCTCGCCCTCCTCGCGGTGGCGCCGCGCGTGGAAGTGCACGAAGCGGGTGCCGCCGTCCGAGGCGGGCAGGCGCTGTTCGAGGTCCAGGTCGTGCCATTCGGCGGCGGTGCGGGCGGACAGCGCGATCGGTTCGAGGAGTTCGCGCAGCCGGGCGCGCAGCGTGTCCTCGTCGGCCCCGGGCAGGCCCAGCAGCGCGTCCATGCCGGAGGTCCAGACGAGACCGTCGTCGTCGAGGCGCAGCGACCAGCGGACCGCGCCGCTGGCGGCCAGCGCGAGGTCGAGGAACTCGCGGTCCAGCTCGGAGTTCTTCGAGTGCGAGACCACCGGGTCAACCATCGATCATCCAGGAGACAGATCTTGTGCACGTACTGCGCAACCGCTCCACCGCCGTCCACGCCATGTCGTTCCGCTCTCGAACAGCGAAGCGCCCTCCCCTTCTCCCCGCGAGGCGCAGGCCCCCGACCGGATGCTCGTAGTTTCCCATGTGCGCTGCTCGCGAACCGTCCTGAGTGGCGGGTGCGTCCGAGGAGCCCGCTGATCATAAGCCCGCGTCGGATCGGCGGCGAACACGGCAGGTGATCCGCCGCGGGTTGTCAGTAGTGATCTGTTGGCCCGTTCGCGTGGTCATTCGAGTTCAAAAACACTAATGGTTTTCGAGAACCGCCTTCTCGCTTCACTCTAAAGAGGATCGAGCTGGTAGGTGCGGTGCACCAAGTGACTGCGCGTAGCTCGATCTCCGACTCGGTGATCCGCCTCTCCCGCCGGTCCCGCGGAATTCACGACGCCGGTCCCGGCGGGCGATTCACGGCGGCTCCGAACGCGCTTCGCCGCGGCTCGTGCGGCGAACGCGGAATCGATCGATTGGAAAGCGAGAAGGAGAAGCAGATGAACTCACAGCGCTCTGAAATCGAAATCGGCGGCATCGGCGCGGTGACCGGCTACGGCTGGGGTCGCGCCGAGCTCTGGGACGGCCTGGCCACCTCGAAGCTCGCCGCCACCCTCGTCGACGGGTACGGGCCCGACCAGGACCGCACCGCCTGGGTCGCGCGCGTGCCCGACGGCGGCGACCCCGCGGACGGGCCGAGCCGCTTCGCCAGGGCGATGCGCTCGGCGGCCCGCGAAGCGATCGCGGACGCCGGCGAACGCGGCTGGGAACCCGGCCGCCGGGTCGGCCTGCTGCACGCCGTGGTGCTCGGTGAAGTGGATCTGTGGCGGGAGTTCTACCAGTCCCGCGGCGGGCAGGTCTCGGTTCGCGAATACCTGGCGCTGATGCCCTCCACCCCGATGTCGACGTTCATGAAGGAATTCGGATTCCACGGACCCGCCATGAACGTTTCCGCCATGTGCGCGTCGGGGAACGCCGGGATGCTCACCGCCAAGGCGTGGCTGGACGCCGGGATCGTCGACGACGTGATCTTCGTAGCCACCGACCTGTCGGCGAGCCCGGAGAACGTGCTGCACTTCGAACGGCTCGGCGTCGTGGTCACCGATGCCGATCCGCTCGACGCCTGCCGCCCGTTCCAGGAAGGCAGCCGCGGTTTCGTCATGGGCGAGGCCTCGGTCGGCATGGTGCTGTCCCGCGGCCTTCCCGACGCCTACGCGCGGGTGCTCGGCGGCGCCATGTCGCACGACGCGCACCACGTCACCTCGATCGAGCCGAACCTGGCGGAGGTGACCCGCTGCGTGCGGGACGCGCTGGACAACGCCGGGGTGGCGGGCGGCGACATCCGCTACCTCAACGCGCACGGCCCCGGCACCGCGCAGTGCGACCGCGCCGAAGCGCGGTTCTGCGCGGAACTGCTGGGCGCGGACACCGAGATCTTCTCGGTGAAGCCGCTCGCCGGGCACTGCCAGGGGGCGGCGTCGGCGGTCGAGGTGGCGGCCACCGCGCTGGGCCACCGGCACGGCCTCGTCCCGGCCGCGCCGCGGCAGGCGGCGGGCGATCCGCGGCTGCTGGACGGCCCGACGCCGTTCGACGGCGGGCTCACCCTGAAGTCCTCCATCGGCATGGGCGGCCACAACTCGGCCGTCGTGCTCGCCCCGCCGCGGTGAGCGCGCCCCGGAGGTCGCCCGAGCCCGGCTCGGGGTGATCGGCCGGGGGATCGGAGCGCGGCGGTGCCCGGACCTCCTCCGGGAGGCCGGGCACCGTCCCGGGTCAGGGCGTCCAGGCCGCCACTTCGGCGAGGAACTCGTCCCGGCGCCGGTCGTCGAGGAACGCCGCGCGGAACGAGTTCGCCGCCAGCTCCCGCAGCTGCTCGGTGCTCAGCCCCAGCTCGCGGCGCACCGCGTCGAAGTTCTCGTCTACGTACCCGCCGAAGTACGCCGGGTCGTCCGAGTTCACCGTCACCAGCAGCCCGTGCTCCAGCAGCGCGGGCAGCGTGTGCCCGCTGAGCTCCGCGAACGCGCCGAGCCGCACGTTGGACAGCGGGCACACCGTCAGCGGGATCCGCTCCCGGCGGAGCCGTTCCACCAGCTCCGGGTCCTCCAGCGCGCGGATGCCGTGGTCGATGCGCTGCACGCCCAGCAGGTCCAGCGCCTCCCGCACGTACTCCGGCGGCCCCTCCTCACCGGCGTGCGCGACCGCGCGCAGGCCCAGTTCGCGGGCCCGGGCGAACACCTCGGTGAACTTCGACGGCGGGTGCCCCATCTCGGCCGAGTCGAGGCCGACCCCGACGATGCGGTCCAGGAACGGTTCGGCCAGCCGCAGCGCCTCGGCCGCCGATTCGGCGGACTCGTCGCGCAGGAAGCAGAGGATCAGCGAGGCCGACACGTCGCTGTCCGCCAGCGCCGAGTGCAGCCCCCCGATCACGGTCTCCATCGGCACGCCGCGCTTCAGGTGCGCCTGCGGGTCGAAGAAGATCTCCGCGTGCCGCACGCCCTGCTCGGCGCAGCGGTCCAGGTAGGCGGCGGCCAGGTCGCGGAAGTCGGCCTCGGTCCGCAGCACGGCCATGTTCGCGTAGTAGATGTCCAGGAACGACTGCAGATCGCTGAACCGGTACTTCGCCCGCAGGTCGGCGACCGACTCGTGGGGGAGCTCGATGCCGTTGCGCCGCGCCAGGTCGAAGACCATCTCGGGTTCGAGGGTGCCTTCGATGTGCACGTGCAGTTCGGCCTTGGGCGGGGTGGGCGCGGCGTTCATCCCGCGAGACTAGCGAGGCGCCGGCGACCGGGACGCCGCTCCGGTGCCCGGAGGAGACGGTGCTCACCGCGCGGGGGGCGCCGCCTTGGCGTGCTGGGCGGCGGCCATCACCTCGCGCAGGGCGGTGTTCAGCGCTTCGAGGGTGCTCAGCGGCAGGCCGAGGCGGTCGACGATCTGCTGCGGGATCTTCTCGGCCTCGGCGCGGAGTTCGCGCCCGGCGGGGGTGAGGCCGACGGTGACCGAGCGCTCGTCGCCCGCGTTGCGGCTGCGCGTGAGGTAGCCGACCGCTTCGAGGCGCTTGAGCAGCGGGGACAACGTCGCCGGTTCGGCCTGCACGGTGTGGCTGAGGTCTTTGACGGAGCGCGGTTCGGCCTCCCACAGCGCGAGCATCACCAGGTACTGCGGGTGGGTGAGGTTGAGCGGTTCGAGCAGCGGCCGGTACAGCGCGATGACGCTGCGGGACGCGACCGACAGCGCGAAGCAGACCTGCCGGTCCAGCGCCAGCGGGTCGTCGCCGAGTTCCAGGTCCGGTTCGACGGGGCTCATCGCGTTCCTTCCGATCGGCCTGGGTGCACGTTAACATATAGCGGGCATATGATTAGCGTGTTAAACATCGGGTGGTCGTCCGAGGTGCGGACGGCCGGACGGGAGGCGGTTCGCGGTGACCGAGGCGAAGCGGGTGCGCCCCGACCCGGTGCGCTGGGTCTGGTACGCGTTCGGCGGCAAGCTGCCGTCGCGGCACGACGAGTGGGTGCTGCACGACGTCACCGCTCGCACCTGGCAGCTGCGCCACGCGGTGCGCAGCCTGGTGCAGATCTCCCCGGGGCTGCTGTTCCTGCTGGTCCCCGGCCCGATGTGGATCAAGGCGATGGCGATCCTGGGCGGCGCGATCCTCGCGGTCTGGTACGGCATGGCCTACGCCGAGTTCACCTGCGAGCACCGCGCGTTCAAGCAGGGCTATCCGCTCGGCACCGCGCGCCGGGTCCGCAAGGAGGCCTCCGAGTGGATGAGCGAGCAGCAGCGCGCCCGCTACGCGGCGCTCTACCGGACGCCCGAGCAGGACGGCTCCGGCGAGCAGGCCGGGAGCTGATCGCGCGGGAGCGCTTCGGCCGGGTCCCGCGTGCGCGGGAGATCGCCCGGAAACCCGGGGCTCGGCGGGAGATCGTCCGGGAACTCCGGCGCCCCGGCGGAGGAACCGCCATCGCCCACACCCTCGTCGAACGCGCCGCCCCGGATGATTCATGCTGGTGACACCCGTCCCCGCGGCGAAGTGCCCGGAACGCGCCGCCCTGGGACGGTGGGTCGAGACCTGAACGCCGGAACCGGCGCCCCCGCGCAGCGATGCGGGCGGGCCGGGCGGTTCCGACGGTCCGGCGCCGGGATCGGCCGAACGACACGGACTTGAGGAAGGCAGCGCCATGACGACCACACTCGGAACCCTGCTCACCGCGATCGTCACCCCGTTCGACGACGAGCTGAAAGTGGACGAGGACGCGTTCGTCGCGCTGCTGCACCACGTGATCGACAGCGGTTCCGACGGCGTGGTGGTCTGCGGCACCACCGGCGAGGCGGCGACGCTCACCAACGAGGAGCACCTGCGGCTCGTCGAGATCGCCTGCGCCGAACGGCCCGAGGGCGTCACGATCCTCGGCTCGACCGGCTCCAACGACACCGCGCAGGCGTGCGCGATGACGGAGCGGGTGACGGAGCTCGGCGTGGACGGCGTGCTGTCGGTGACGCCGTACTACAACCGGCCGAACCGGCGCGGGCTGGTGCGGCACTACACCGAGATCGCGCAGGCCACCGACAAGCCGGTCGTGCTCTACAACGTCCCGTCCCGCACCGCGATCGACGTGCCGAACGATCTGCTCGCCGAGCTCGCCCAGATCGAGCGCGTCGACTACGTGAAGCAGGCCAACGACGACAACCTGGCGCTGATCGACGGGCTCGGCGTCTACTCGGGCAACAACGAGACCTTCGCGCGCGCCCTCGACATGGGCGGCGTCGGCGGCATCGTGGTGGCCAGCCACGTGGCCGGCCCGCAGATGCGGCGGATGATCGACGAGCCGGAGAACCGGGCCGAGCTGGACGCCGCGCTGAAGGACCTGTTCGCGGCGCTGTCGGTGACGACGAACCCGATCCCGGTGAAGGCGGCGCTGAACCTGCTCGGCCACCGCGTCGGCGGCCCGCGGCTGCCGCTGGTGGAGGCCGACGAGGCCGAGACCGCCGTCGTCCGCAACGCCCTCATCGCAGCCGGCTTCCTCGAACCCTGACCCACCCGAAGCGCCCCGCCCGCCCGGGGCGCTTCAACATCCGGTCACATCTCCCGCTTTCCGCTTGTCAGCGGCGAAGCCGCTGAGCGGCGACCACCTCATCAGCCCGACCACCCGCGGGTTCTCAGCGGTCTTCTCGCGAGGACAGCGTTTTCTCCTGTGGCGGAGCCACCGGTGAAAACGATCCCGCAGCGAGAAGACCGCTGAGGTTCCGCCACCCGCCCCGACTCGCAGTCGGATCCGGGGGCATCACTCGGTGATCAGTAGGTCTTCTAGTTGTTGTAGGGCGTTGCGGAGGTGGTCGGCGAACTTGTACATCTCCCCGGACACCGCCAGCGGCGTGCTCAGGTAGATGTTCAACCGGTCGGGCAGCAGCACGTAGGCCACCCCGATGCACTTGCCGCTGGTGGAGCCGAACCCGAAGTGCTGGATGTTCTTCGACGGCGCCGAGCTGGTGCTCAGGTAGTCGTCGCGCATGATCGTCCAGCCGGGGGAGTCGTAGAGCGCGAGCGGTGCCGCGTCCGCCTCGCCACCGCGGCGCTGGATCAGCTGCAGCTCCCACAGGTGCTGCTCGGGCGCGTCCCCGGCCTGGCACTGCTTGGCGCGCGCCACGTGCGCTTCGGCCGCGGCCCGGAACGCCGCGGTCTTCGCGGCCGCGTCGGCGTCCGGATCGTCGACGGTGCGCACGAAGTCGACGACCTGCGGGGTGACGACCCGCATCGCCTCGGTGCGCCCGTGCCGCCACTGCCGGGTGGCGATGGATTCGTAGGTGGCGCCGATGCCCTTGGTGCGGTGGTGGGCGAGCTGGTACGCCAGCTGCACGAACGCGTCGGGGGACATGCCGAGCCGCTTGGCCCGTTCCGAGCCGAAGTCCTCGAAGGCGAGGACCTTGTTGGAGGTCTCGGCGGCGAAGGTGGCGAACGCGCCCGCCGCGTCGCGCACCTCGGCGCGCAGCGCGTCGTCGAGGACGAAGTCGAGGCGGGAGAAGTCGGGGACGCCGAGCGCGCGGGCGCCCGCGTTCGCCGCGTGCTGCTCCGGCGTCGAATCCAGCAGCCCGTCGACGAAGGCGAGGATGGTGGTGCCGTCCAGCTCGCAGTGCTCCACGTTGATCCCGGCCCGGCCGTCCTCGAACACCACCAGCGACACGGCCTTGTCGAACCAGCGGTTCCCGCTGTCGCCGTGCAGCAGCTGGTCGCAGGCCTCCTGCACGTCGGTGGGCGCGAAGTCCTCCAGGCACAGGCAGAACAGCGCCGACTCGATGGTCTCCAGCGCGTCGCCGTTGCCCAGTTCGAGCAGCCGCTGCCGGGTGTGCGCCCAGTCGGCGCGGGCCTTCGTGGTCAGGTGCCCGACGGCGGTCTCGATCGGGGCGCGCTGGGAACCGGCGTCGCGGATGGCCTCCAGACCGGTCGCGAGGTCGGCCAGGCCGTGCGGGGTGCCGTCGGCCGCGAGCACGTCGAGCCGGAACGCGTTGCCGCGGAAGAACACCACGACGTGCCGGGCGTCCGACGGGCCGGGGTGCTCGGCCGAGTAGGGGGAGCGGACGGTGTCCTGCTGCTCCCCGGGGATGCGGGTGGTGGAGAACAGGTACTTGTGCTGCTCCATGGAGGAGGCGGCGCCGCGCTGGACCACCGGCGGCAGTTCCTCGGCGTCCACCGCCCGCTTGTGCGCGACGGCGCCCGCGATGAGCCCGGCGGCGCGTTGCACCTGCGTCAGCTCGGAGTCCTGGAACAGGAAGAAGAAGTTGGCGTTGAGCGCGATCCGGTCCCGCCTGCCGAGGTAGCGCGACGGCCAGAACCGGTCGAGCCAGCTGTGCGTGCCCTCGGCGGCGTCGAAGCGCCGCAGCTCGGCGTGCAGTTCGCGGGCCGGGCTGTCGGGCCGCAGGTACTCGGCGACGGCCTGCTCGGTGCGGGCGGTCTGGTCGGCGTCGAGCAGCGGGGCGCACCACTCCAGGAAGCGGGCGCAGCTGCTCTCCAGGGTGGGCAGCGGCACGCGTGGCAGCCGGTCCTCGTTGCCGAAGGTGCGGGTGGACCAGTCGTGGTCGTCGTTCACGGTCATCCTAATGCGATCGGGCTTTCCGGTGTCCGGCTTGCTGGTGGTGCAATTCAGTCGTGCGGGCGGGACAGGTGGAGCTCGGCGTAGAGCCGCCCGTCCGCTTCGAGACCGGTCGGGTCGACGCCGGCGGCGGTCAGCGTCGCCAGCATCTGCTCCTGCTCCTGCGGGGAGGCGAACCGGCGTTGCTCGAACACGCCCGCCACCCGGGTGGTGCGGTAGCCGAGCTCGGCGAGGCCGGCGGCGATCTCGTCGTACGGGAACATCCGCAGCACGAAGTGCGCCATCCACGGCTTGCGCGGCCCGGCGGCGTCGACGACGCGGCGCAGGGTGCGCTCGCCGACGTAGCCGAGGCAGCCGGTGGAGATCACCAGGTCGGCGCCGTGCAGCAGGTCCCGTTGCCGCGCATCGGGTTCCCGGGTCTCGAAGTCGGCGTGCACCGCCGCGTCGAGGTAACCGGCGGCGAGCCCGTAGTCCAGCGCCGGTCCGGCGGTGTCCAACCCGATGAACCGGGCCTCGCACCGCTCGCCGCGGGCGCGCAGCCAGTCCCGGTCGCGGGCCAGCAGCCGCTCGTGGTCGAGCTCGTCGGCGTCGCCGGTGTAGCGGGCGTAGAACTCGTCGAGCGTCGCGTCCGCCCGGAGCAGCGCGGCGTTCACCCCGTACGAGCTGCCGACGTCCACGACGGTCGGCACCGGCACCCCGCGGGTGTGCCGGTACTCGTCGAGGAACTTGGCGAAGTACGGCTTGGCCAGTTGCGGGATCCGGTAGTCGAGGGGGCGCAGCGTGCGCGCGAAGTCCCGCGGATCGGGACGGGTGTAGATGTGGTCGAGCGTGATCTTCCCGGTCGAGTCGAACTGCACCGGCGTGCTCCTCTGCGGCTGGGGGTCAGTCGAGCAGCGCGTCGCCGCGCACGGCGTTGCCCGCGGCCGCCAGGTGCTCGGGCAGGACGCGGCCGAAGATCTGCTTCGTGCGGGAGACGCTGCCGATGACGCCGGGGCGCTCGCTGTAGGCGAAGATCGCGGTGTGCCGGGCGCGGGTGCCGCCGACCTCGGTGACCCGGTGCAGCGAGAACCGGCCCTTGAACAGCTGCAGGTCGCCGGGCCGCAGCGCGAGCCCGCGCACCAGGTGCTCGCCGTCGCCGTCCAGCACGGCCCGCACGTCGTCGAAGTTCTCCTGCTCGGCGGAGCGGATGTCCTGGCAGTACTCGAAGCCACCGCCGGATTCGGGTTCCTGCGTCAGCATGCTCACCGCGAACTCGTTGGTGTCGAAGTGCCACGGGTGGGACATGCCGGGGTTGACGACGTTGAGGGTGAGCCCGGCCAGCGGGTCGGCGAGCGGGTGGATCACCGGCAGGCCGACGCAGTCGGCGAGGAACCGCTGGAACCGCTCGTCGGTGTAGAGGCGGTGGATGATGGCGCCGGAGGGGATCTGGTCGCGGGCGACGAACGCGTTGCCGCGCCGCATGGTCTTGCGGCCCGGGTGCTCCGGCGGCAGTTCGGTGCGGACGTCGATGTTGTAGGCGTTGACGGTCTCGACGTCGTAGTGCGCGTCGGGGGCGATGGCGGCGCACTCGGCGCGGAGCTCGTCGCGGAGTTCCGGGCGGATGAAGTCGGTGAGCACGCTGCACCCGTGTTCGGCGAGGTCCCGCCGGGCCCGGCCGACGGCCTCGGCCCAGCCGGGGCCGCCCGGATCGGCGAGGGGGTAGCGGTCGGTGTCGACCACTCGCTCGACCAGCGGGGATTCGGATGCGCTCATGGGGTCCTCTCCGCACGTCGAGTTCACCGACCCGGTCGAGCGGGTCCGGTGCACGCGAGCCGCGCCGCTGCGGTGTACTCCGGATCCAACGAATCTGGCACGGTGCGGTTGCTGTCGGGTGCACCGCGGCGCGGGGAATCCGGAGCCTTTTTCCCGAGAAGATCAAATCAGCGGATTTGCTCCGGCGGAAGGTGGGCGCCGCCGCCGGATCGTGTGATCGGGATCTTCTTGTGCGCGAGGCCCGCGGAGGGGTAAAGGGCCGCCCCGCTCGTCAGCGCCGTGCTCCGGAGGCGGTGGGGGTGAGCGCGAAGTCGTGCTCGCTGCGCCCGGCGGGTACCGACACCCGGCTCGCGGCGGGCGCCGCGCCCGGTGCGGCGGCGACCACGGTGACGAACCGGTCCGGCAGGTCGTGCACCTCGTACCAGCCCTCGGTGTCGGCGTCGACCCGCGCCAGCTGGTTGCCCGCCGCGTCGGTCACCGTCACCACCGCGCCGCGCGCGGGGAGGTCCCCGGCCAGCCGGATCGTGCCGGCCAGCGTCCGGTGGTGGGCGGGGCGCGGCGGCTCGAACGTCGGATCCACGATCGCGTCCCCGTCGTCGCGGTGCTCGTAGGAGCCCGCCTCGGCCACGGCCTCCGGATCGTTCTCCCGCTTGCGCTTCGCGTGCCACTGGGTCGCCGCGGTGAGCCCGACCCCGATCGCGCACCAGACGGCGAGCCCGGTGATCCCCGGCCAGGAGCGGGCGCCGTCGAAGTACAGGACGCCGCGGATCGAATCGGCCGCCTGCCCCAGCGGCAGCAGCAGGTGGAAGAACTGGAAGAACGGCGGTACCAGCTCCTTCGGGATGGCCCCGCCGCTGGAGGGCATGCTCAGCAGCACGAACAGCGACATCGCCACCCCGGGGATGAACTGCTTGACCAGCGGCACCAGCCCGAACGTGGTCCAGCCGACCGCCTGGGTGAGCATGAACCCGAGCAGCAGCACGATCGGGTGCGGCGGGATCACGTTCAGGATCCGCCCGGCCGAGTAGCAGACCACGGCCGCGAACGCGCCGACGCCGACCAGGCACAGCAGCTTCTGCCGGGTGGTCAGCTCCGCGCGCAGCAGCACCATCACCGTCACGTACGGCGGGATGTTCATCGCCAGCAGCAGGTAGAACAGCCCGGTGCCCATCACGTCGCCCGCGGCGGTGGGCACCAGGTCGACGGGCGTCAGCGCGTGCCCGGTGGCGGCGGCGACGGGCGCGAACATCTGCTGCAGGAACTGGACGAGCGCGGCGCCGTTGGCCTTGGCGTAGAACAGCTGCCCGCTGGCCGGGTCGTAGGCGGCGACGGCCTCGCGGTCGGTGATGGCCGACTTCGCGGCGGCGGCGTCCGGGACGGCGGTGACGTCCACGCCGCCGGGCAGCGCCGCGGCGAACTTCGCGTCGAGCTGCTGCGCGAGCTGCTCGCCGACGGCGACCACCGGCACGTGGTGCGGGGCGGGCGCGTGGAACGGCAGCAGGTAGCACAGCACGAAGCCGAGGATGAAGAACAGCGGGAACCACAGCGACGAGGCCAGGGTGCGCACCAGCGATGTCGGCTGCTGCTCGGGCACGACTTGCTCCTTGTCTCGGTGACGGTCGTGTGCAGGCGGGGCGGATGGGCACGTGCGCCTGCGGCCGGTGGCGGAGCGGGTTCGCCGAGCCGCCGCCTGCCCGGTCCGGTCCTCGGCCGGCTGCGCCGAGCGGATCGACCCGGCCGGGCCGCTGTCGGGGCCCGGCTCGTGGTCGCCGCGCGGGGGCGAGGTCGCGGAGCTCCGTGCTCCGGCAGCGTACCAGTAGCTGCATTCGATGCAAGAATGCAGATAGTGCAACTTTCGTCCGTGCTGCGGTGCTTTGTCCGGAAGGGGCGGAGTTCCCGGCCGTGCGCGGCACCGCACTACGATGGTCGGTCCGACGTGCGGCCGCCGCGACGGATCCACGAGGAGTAGCCCAGGATGCCCAGAACGACGACGCCCGACGACGCCCCGCCACCAGCGCCGGAAGGCCTGCGGGAGCGCAAGAAGCGCGCCACCCGGCAGGCGTTGCAGCAAGCCGCGGTCCGGCTGTTCCGCGAGCACGGCGCGATCTCGGTCACCGTCGAGGACATCTGCGCCGCCGCCGAGGTCTCCCCGCGCACCTTCTTCAACTACTTCGCCGCGAAGGAGGAGGTGCTGGTCCCGTGGGACCCGCAGACCATCGCGGGCACCCCGCAGCGCGTCGTGGACCGGCCGAGCGTGGAGCCGCTGCTGCGCGTGGTGCACGTCGTGCTCGGCGAGGCGATCGACACCGCGATGGCCGCCCCCACGTGGCGCGACCAGGCGCTGGTGCTGCGCGACCACCCGGAGCTGGTGAGCCGGGTGGCGCTGGCCTCGCGGGACCTGGAGCTGGCGCTGGCCGACGGGCTGTCCCGCCGCGTCGGCGAGGCGCAGGACGACGCCTACGTGCGGTTGCTGGCGGCGACCGCGGTGACCGCGCTGCGGGTGGCGATCCAGTGCTGGCACCGGGCCGATCAGGAGGCCGACCTGCACGACCACCTCGACGCGGGGTTCGCGCGGTTGGCACGCGGGTTCGCGGCGGACTGATCCGGGCGGGGCGCGGGAAACCCCTCGACTCCCTCCGTCACTCTTGCGGGTGAGTATCGAACACGTGTAGTCACCTGATCATGGGTGCAGTCGCCGACGAAGCCGCAGGACGGGCGGAGTGCTCGCTCCGGATCAGGCCGAAGCGCTTCATCCTCGAACTCTCCGCGGCCGTCGTGCTCGCCGCGGTGGTGAGCCTCGCCGTGCAGCTGCCCCTCGCCCGCCTCGGCCTCAGCGAACCCACCGAACTGCCCGAGCTCGCCGCCACCGCCGGTGCCGCGCTGCTGCTCGTCCTGCTGCTCGGCGGCGCCCGGTTCGCCGACCGCGTCCCCGCCCGGCTGCGGCTGCCCGCGATTTGGGTGGCGCTGCCCGCGCTGGCCACCACCGTGCTCGCCTGGCCGCTGGAACCGACCCGGCTGTACTACGGCGGCGTGTCCGTCGACCAGATGTTCCGGATGCAGTACCTGACCCGGCTCGCCGACTCGCCGGTGCCGGCGGACATGAACTACCCGGGCATCGCGCCCTACTACCCGGCGGGCTGGTTCTGGCTGGGCGGTCGCTTCGCCGACCTCACCGGGCAGCCCGCGTGGGCCGCGTACAAACCGTTCGCGCTGCTGACCATCGCCGTCACCGCCGCCGTCGCGTTCACCCTGTGGAGCACCGTGGTGCGCAGGCGGGTAGCCGTGCTGTGCGCGGTCGCCACCACGCTCAGCGGCTTCCTGCACGGCTTTGACGAGCCGTACGCGTGGATGTCGGTGGCCTGGCTCGCGCCGGTCGCCGTCGCCGCCTGGCACGTACTGCGCTGCCGGGAGCACCCGCACCGCGCCGCGCACCTCGGCATCGGGCTGTTCCTCGGCTTCACGGCCATCACCTACGCGCTGTACCTCGCGTTCGCCACCGCCGTGCTCGTCGGGATGGCCGCCGTCGTCGCCACCGCCCGCATCCGCGCCGGAGGCGGCGTCGCCCGCGTCGCAGGCCCGCTGGTGCTGCGGCTCGCCGCCGTCGGCGCGATCGGCGGGGTCGTGGCGCTGACCGCGTGGGCGCCGTTCCTGCTCGCGAAGCTCGGCGGAGCCGGGGGTGCGGGCGCGGCGAACCGGTACCTGCCCGCGGAATCGGTGCCGCCGTTCCCGTTCCTCGAACCCACCCCGTTCGGCGCGCTGTGCCTCGCCGGGTTCTGCTGGCTGGTGCTCGCGTGCCGCCGCGACGAGACGGCGGCGGCGCTGCTCGTGCTCACCGGCGCCACCTACGCGTGGTTCGCGCTCTCCGCGCTCGCCGTCGCGGCGGGCACCACGCTGCTCGCGTTCCGCACCACCGCCGCGCTGGAGGTGCTGCTCGCCGCCGCAGGCGTGCTCGGACTGCTCGACCTGTGGCGGCGCGGCCTGCCCCGGCTGCGGGAGCGGTGGCGCGCGCGGGTCGCGGCGCTCGCCGTGCTGCTCGGCCTCGCCGGATCGATCAGCACCGTGGAGACCGCGCTGGCCACCAGCATCGCCGAGGCCGCGGGTCCCGCCTACGAGGACTACTACCCGACGGGCTCCAACGCGCAGCGCAGGCAGGACCCCGCGCAGCCCGGGGCGTGGAACGACGAGCTGGCCACCGCGCTCGCCGGAACCACCGGCCGCCCGCCCGCCCGGATCACGCTGCTCACCACGTACCACCCGATCATGTCGTTCGCGCCCTACTGGGGTTTCCAGCAGGAGACCCCGCACTACGCCAACCCGCTCGCGCACTACGAGGAGCGCGCCGCGCTGATCCGCGGCTGGGCAGGCGCCGCCGGGCCCGACGAGCTCGCCGCGATGCTGCACCGCAGCCCGTACCCGCCGCCGAACGCGTTCCTGCTGCGCCGCGAGGACGACGGGCTGCACCTGACGCTGTCGCACGACGCGTTCCCGCACCAGCCCAACGTGCAGATCTACGACGTGCGCTTCGGCCCGGCGCTGTTCGACTCCCCGCGCTTCGTCCGCCGGGACGTCGGTCCCTTCGCCGTCATCGCGCTGACCGACCCCGGGGGAACCCGTTCGTCCCGGTGATCGGGGCGGTGGGCCGTTCACCCGAGGCGGATCGTCAGGTTAGCCTTGCCTCAGAGAGACGAATCGCGATGAGGAGGGCCGAATGGCTGGAGCGGGCAAGCCCAGGCCGATCAAGCGGCTGCGAGTGCTGCGCAAGGAACAGCTCACCCCGCACATGATCCGCATCGTGGCGGGCGGGGACGGCATCCGGGCTTACCAGCACAACGAGTTCACCGACGCGTACGTGAAGGTGATCTTCCCGGTGGCCGGCGTGGCGTACCCGGAACCGCTGGACATGGGCGTCATCACCGCGGAGCTGCCGCGCGAGCAGTGGCCCAGCACCCGCACCTACACGGTCCGGTACTACGACGCCGACGCGGGCGAGCTCACCATCGACTTCGTGCACCACGGCGACACCGGCCTCGCCGGGCCGTGGGCGGCGAACGCGGCGGTCGGCGACGAGCTGCTGCTCGCGGGGCCGGGCGGCGCTTACGCGCCGGACCCGGCCGCGGACTGGCACCTGCTGGTCGGTGACGAGAGCGCGCTGCCCGCGATCGCCGCCGCGCTGGAGGCGCTGCCCGCGGGCGCGCAGGCGCGGGCCGTGGTCCTGGTGGACGACGTGCAGGAGCAGCAGCCGCTGGCGACCAAGGCCGACGCGCAGGTCCGCTGGCTGCACCGCGCGGCGGGCGACGACGTGGCGACCGCGGTGCGGGAGCTGGAGTTCCCGCCCGGCGACGTGCACGCCTTCGTGCACGGCGAGGCCGGGTTCGTGCGGGAGCTGCGCCGCTACCTGCTCGACGAGCGCGGCGTCACCAAGGACCGGCTGTCGATCTCCGGGTACTGGCGCCAGGGCAAGAACGACGAGCAGTGGCGCCAGGAGAAGGCCGCCGAACGCGCCGCCGAGCAGGCCGCGACGGCCTGACCGCCCCTCGGCCCGCCGCGGGCGGGTCGGGCGGCACGAGGGTGGTGGACGTCCCGGGATCGGCACGGGGGCGTCCACCGGCGCGGGAAACGGGTACTACTACTCATGCGCCCCGCGCCGAAGGAGGCGATCATGAGTGCTCGCAGTCGTTCGCCCAGGAGGAGCAGCATGACCGAGCAGAAGCGATCCCCGATCCAGGCGTTCCGCCGCCTGCTGGTCAACCCGGTGTCGCTGGGCTACCTGGCCCTGGTCGCCGCCGTCTGGGCCTGGGTGCTGGTGATGACGTTCCTGGTGCCGCACCCGGACGCGAGCCTCGCCGGGGTGTGGGGCTTCCTGGTGACCGCGCCGACCTCGCTGCTGTTCCTGGGCATGTCGAGCCCGTTGGTGTGGGTGGGCGTGGCCGTCGCGGCGGTGTTCCAGGCCCTGCTGCTCGGCGCCGCGTACCGCGGGATCACCGGCCTCGTCCGCCGGGCCGGGACCAGCGCCGCCTGAGCGGGGCGTTCACCGCGGCAGCCCGGGCCCGGACGGTCCCTGAGGCGAGGCAGCCCTTCGTGCACAGCCCCGTTCGGGCCGGGCGAGGGGGCTTCGCGGCCCTCGCGCTGTGCTGGACCGCCTCGAACCGCGGCCGGCCGACGCCCTGTCCCGGTGAGCGGGCATCACGAGGTGGAATTCGGCTCCACCACGAGGAATCCGTGATCGCGATCCGCGGGGAGCACGCCGTTTCCGGGGCGGCACAGGAACTCCACCACCGGTGTGCTGGTGTGGTAGCAGACCACCGACGAGTCGACGCCGAAGACGCCCGCTGGGTCCAGGAAGAACGGCAGCTCGGCGAGCCGCAGCACGTCCCCATCCGGGCGCGCAGTTCGTCGAGCAACGAGCCGAAGTCGGCGGTGCGTGCACGACTGCGTCGAGCAGGGTGAGCACGGGCGCCAGCCGCGGGTCGGCATCACCGGCGATCAGCAGGGCGCGCCGAGCACCTTCGAGCAACCGGGACACCGCGTAGTCGCGGGTCTCCCCGAGCTGCCTGCGGCCGCTGCTGCGCAGGAATACCGCGAGCAGCAGGATTTCCTCGCCGTCGTCGACGTCACCAGTGCTCATGCCGCACGACCTCCGAGTCGTCGCGGCGCACCGACCGCTGGTGTTCCCCGTCCGGACGGCCGATCGGCACTACCAGCACCGGGGCGATGCGGCCCGGGAGGTCGACCGACCTGCGGACGGGTCCGGCGAGGAAGCTGCTGACGGGGCAGCCGCCGAGTCCGAGGGGGTCGCGTCGTCGATCGGTTCACCGGTGAAGCGCCGGGTCCCAGTGCGCCCGGCGCGCTCGCGATGTCGTGTTCGGTGGTCATCCTCCGTCCCCCGTCCGCCCGGCGTCCTGGGCCGCTGCCCACGACGTCCGCTCGGGCATTCGGTCGTCGAACCACCGGGTGGTGGAGGGGGAACAGGTCGCGACGGTGCGATCGGCGTTCGCCGGACTGGTGGTTCCAGCGCGGTCCGCGATTCCGGTGCGGTGCGGCCGAATTCGATGCACGGCCCGTCGATCTTCGATGTGGGTGCTGTCCCGCACCGGGCGGCCCGACTCGCCCGCGGTCAGGCGTCGGTTCCGGCGGCGCTCGCCTCCTGCGGCTCCACTTGGGCGAGGCGGGCCCGCAGCGACGCGGTCACCGCGCGGTACGAGTCGCTGCCCAGCACCAGCCGCAGCGGGGCGGGCCGCTGCTCCGCGCTGTCGATGACGCGGGCCGCGATCTTCACCGGGTCGCCGACGATCGGCACCGGCGCGCCCTCCCGGAGGCCGCGCACGAAGGCGGCGGGTGTGCCGTCGTAGGCGGCGAGCGGTGCGCCGGTGCGCAGGCTGGAACCCGCGAACGCGGTGCGCGCCCCGCCCGGTTCGACCAGCGTCACCTCCGCGCCGAACGGGGCGACCTCCTGGGCCAGCGCCTCGAAGAAGCCCTCCACGCCCCACTTGCTCGCGTGGTACAGCGAAGCGCCCGCGTGTGCGGCGATGCCCGCGACCGAGGAGATCGGGATCAGCCGTCCGCCGCCCTGCGCCCGCAGGTGCGGCAGCGCGGCCCGCGCCGTCTGGATGGAGCCGAGCAGGTTGGTGGTGATCTGGTGCAGCACCTGCTCGTCGCTGACCTCCTCGGCCGCGCCGAACAGGCCGTAACCGGCGTTGACGACCACCACGTCGATGCGGCCGAGGTCGGCGAACGCGGCGTCCACGACCTCCCGGATCCGGGGCAGGTCGGTGACGTCGAGGTGGGCGAGCCGGAACCGGTCGCCGTGGGCGTCGCGGAGGTCGTCGGCGGAACCCTCGCGGCGGACGGTGCCCGCCACCCGGTCGCCGCGGGCCAGCAGTTGCTCCGCCAGCTGCCGCCCGAATCCGCTGTTGACGCCGGTGATGAGCCAAGTGCGCGTTGTCATGGCACCGAGCCTCGCCGCCCGCGGGCGCGCCCGGCAGCCCCCGCTGTTCCTGGTAGTGCGGGGGACACCCACCGCGCCGCCGCGGCGGCATACTGGAGCGCATGGGCAACGCGCTCGGCGACTTCCTGCGGGCCAGGCGGGAACTGGTCACCCCGGCCGAAGTGGGCCTGGCGCCCGGCACCGGCCTGCGCCGGGTGCCGGGGCTGCGCCGCGAGGAGGTCGCGACCCTCGCGGGGATCAGCGTCGAGTACTACCTGCGCTTGGAGCAGGGCCGGGACCGCAGCCCGTCGCCGCAGGTCATCGAGGCGATCGCCGGGGTGCTGCAACTGGACGCCGAAGGCGTCGAGCACCTGACCGCGCTCGCGAGCCCCCGGCCGCGCCGCCGCGCGCGGCGGGAACCGCAGGTACCGCGCGGGCTGGAGCTGCTGCTGCGCACGCTCAACGTGCCCGCGCTGGTGTGCACCAAGTACGGCGAGGTGCTGGCGGTGAACGCGCTCTCCCGGGAACTGCTGCCGAGCGCGGCACCGGGTACGAACCGGCTGCGCGCCCTGTTCACCGAACCGGAGGCGCAGCACCGCGTCCCCGATTGGGAGGAGCACGCCGCCGACGCGGTCGCGCACCTGCGCGCGCAGAGCGGCGCCGACGTCGAGGACGAGCGGCTGCATGCGCTGATCGGCGAGCTGTCGATGAAGAGCGAGCGGTTCCGCACCCTGTGGGCGCGGCACGACGTGCGCCGGGCCCACGGCAGCCGGTTCCGCGTCCGGCACGCGAAGCTCGGCGAGGTGGAGCTGCTGGCGGAGAAGTTCACCGTTCCCGGCGACGGCGGCCTCGAAGCGCTGCTGCTGCACGCCGAACCCGGCACCGCCTCCGCCACGGCCCTCGCCCGGCTCCGCGACCTGGTGGACCTGCGAACCGACCCCGAGTGAACCGCGCTGTCCTCGCTCCCCTAGGCGGGCCGGTCCTGTCAGCGGCGAAACCGCTGAGCCGCCGGCCACCTGATCAGCCGGACTCCGGCGGGTTCCCAGCGGTTCCCCTGCTCGCGGAGCACGCGGCCGCGATCCGCGCCACGAGGTGACGCGCGGGGACCGCCGGGGCGCCCGGGTAGGGTCGGGGATCCACCGCGGCGAGGGAAGGGACCGGCTTGGGCGAGCGGATGCAGATCGGCGAAGTGGCCGAGCGCACGGGGCTGTCGCTGCGGACGATCCGCTACTACGAAGAGGTCGGCCTGGTCGTCCCGAGCGACCGCAGCCCCGGCGGTTTCCGCCTCTACACCGACCCGGACGTCGACCGGCTGCGGCTGATCATGCGGATGAAGCCGCTGGGCTTCCAGCTCGACGAGATGCGCGAGCTGCTGGCGATCCTCGACCCGAAGGACGGCGACCCGGAGATCGCCGACCCGGACGCCCGGCTGGCCGAGTTCACCGCGGGTGCCGAGCAGGCCTGCGAGAAGCTGCGCGCCAAGCTGCGCATCGCCGAGGAGTTCGCCGAAGTGCTGCGCGCCCACCGGGCGTGATCCCGCCCTCATCGGGTTCCGGGGGTGGGAGTCCGCGCGACGGTCTCGTCTAACGTAAGGGGAGAGTTGCGGGTCGCCCGCCGCACCGCTGCCCCTTCCGGCGGCACGAAACCTCCGCGCCCCCCGCGGCGCCCGAGCACGTCTGGACCCCCGTGTCGAACTCCGCCGCCCCCACCTGGGCACGCCCGTCGTGGCTGTCGCCGAAGGTCGCCCGCACCGAGATCCTCGGTGGACTGGTCGTCGCGCTGGCGCTGATCCCGGAGGCGATCTCGTTCTCCATCATCGCCGGGGTCGACCCGAGCGTCGGCCTGTTCGCCTCGTTCACGATGGCGGTGGTGATCTCGATCGTCGGCGGTCGCCCTGCGATGATCTCCGCGGCGACCGGGGCGATCGCGCTGGTCGTCGCGCCGATCAGCCGCGAGCACGGGCTCGGCTTCCTGGTCGCCACCGTCATCCTCGGCGGGATCTTCCAGGTGGTCCTCGGCTCGCTCGGCGTGGCGAAGCTGATGCGGTTCGTGCCGCGCAGCGTGATGGTCGGCTTCGTCAACGCACTCGCCATCCTGATCTTCACCGCGCAGGTGCCGGAGCTGATCGGCGTGCCGTGGGCGGTGTACCCGCTGTTCGCCGCCGGGCTCGCCATCATGGTGCTGTTCCCGAGGCTCACCAAGGTGGTCCCGGCGCCGCTGGTGGCGATCGTCGCGCTGACCGCCACCACGATCGCCGCCGGGATCGCGGTGCCGACCGTCGGGGACAAGGGCGCGCTGCCGTCCGCGCTGCCCGTGCCCGGGCTGCCCGCGGTGCCGCTCACCCTGGAGACCCTGCGGCTCATCGCGCCGTACGCGCTGGCCTTCGCGCTCGTCGGGCTGATGGAATCGCTGATGACGGCGAAGCTCGTGGACGACATCACCGACACCCGCTCGAACAAGACCCGCGAATCCATCGGGCAGGGCGTCGCGAACATCGTCACCGGTCTGTTCGGCGGCATGGGCGGCTGCGCGATGATCGGTCAGACGATGATCAACGTGAAGACGGCGGGCTCCCGCACCCGGCTGTCCACGTTCCTCGCCGGGGCGTTCCTGCTGGTGCTGTGCCTGGTGTTCGGGCCGGTCGTGTCGCGGATGCCGATGGCGGTGCTGGTGGCGGTCATGGTGCTCGTCGCGTTCGGCACGTTCGACTGGCACAGCATCGCGCCGCGCACGCTGAAGCGGCTGCCCGCGGGGGAGAGCATCGTGATGGTGGTGACGGTGGCCGTGGTGGTGGCCACCGACAACCTCGCCGTCGGCGTCGTCGTCGGCTCGATCACCGCGATGGTGATCTTCGCGCGCCGGGTGGCGCACCTGGTGGAGGTCAGCGCCGTCACCGACCCGGACGGGCGGCAGGTGGTGTACGCGGTGCGCGGGGAGCTGTTCTTCGCCTCCAGCAACGAACTGGTGTCCCGGTTCGACTACGCCGCCGACCCGGAGCACGTGACGATCGACCTGTCGGCCGCGCACATCTGGGACGCCTCGACGGTGGCCGCGCTCGACGCGATCACCACCAAGTACGGGTCCCGCGGCAAGCAGGTGGAGATCACCGGCCTGAACGAGCCCAGCGCCACCCTGCACGGCAGGCTCACCGGCAGGCTGACCCCCGCGGGATGACCGAGGTCAATGGCCCATTCGCCCAGGGAACCGGGGTGAATGGGCCATTCACCTGGTGATCAGGGTCGGCAGTTCGTCGTGCAGCGCCCGGACGAAGGCCCGCGCGGCGGGGGAGGGGCGGGCCTGCCGCTCGAACAGCGGGCCGCCCGCGGCGTCCTCGGCGGCACCGATCTGGCGGGAGATCGCGGATTGCGTGTACCCGAGGGCTTCCGCGGTCGCGGTGAACGACCCGCGGCGGGCGACCTCGACGAGCACCCGCAGCCCGGTGAGCGTCAACTCCGACATGCCGTCCAGTATCAGTGCCGGGCGCCGGTGAACTCGGCGTCGGCCGCGCCCGCCGACTCGCGCTGCGCCTCCCACCCGGCGAGCCGCTCGCGCACCGCGGTCGTGACCAGCTCGTAGGCGTCGGAGTTCAGCAGCAGCCGCAGCGGCGGCGCCGGGGACACGGCCGCCTCGATGATCGCGTGCGCGATGCCGGAGGGGCTGCCGACCATCTCCTCTACCGGCGTCGGCGCCCGGTCCGCGGGCCCGCCGCGGTACGGCTCGCCGGCCGGGACCCGCTCGGCGACGTCGAAGAAACCGGTGCGGACCTGGCCGGGCTCCACCAGCACCGTCCTGATCCCGAACGGTTCCACCTCCTTCGCCAGTGCCTCGAAGTAGCCCTCCACGCCCCACTTCGTCGCGTGGTAGATCGCGAAGCCGGGGAAGGCGAGGTGACCGCCCATGCTGGACAGCTGCACGAACACCCCGCCGCCCTGCGCCCGCAGGTGCGGGACCGCGCGCCGGGCCAGCTGGATGGACGCGGTCAGGTTGGTGCCGATCATCTGCTCGACCTGCTCGTCGGCGAGGTCCTCGCCCGCACCGAACACGCCGTAACCGGCGTTGGACACGAGCACGTCGATGCGGCCGAGCTCGGCGAACGCCTCGGCGAGGACCTGCTCGACGCGGGCGGTGTCGGTGACGTCCAGGCTCCACCGCCGCAACCGGTCGCCGTGCTCCCTGGCGAGGTCGTCGAGCCGTTCGGGCCTGCGCAGGGTGGCGGCGACCCGGTCGCCGCGCCGCAGCGCCTGCTCGACGAGTTCGCGGCCGAAGCCGCGGGAACCGCCGGTGATGAACCACGTGGTCATGCTGATCTGCTTCCTCCACTGGGTGGGAGGGCGAGGTGGTTCCCGGGCCACCACGCCGCCCTCCGCGGACACCACCCAGCCTCCGCCCGCCGACCCATGCCCACAAGCGAGGTTTCCGCACCTCGGCCATGCGGGAACCGCATGTCACACCACGCTGATCGCCCCGGTGAGGACGGCGAAGGCGATGTAGGCGACGGAGGCCAGCAGCACCCAGGGCAGCGCGAAGCGCTGGAACTCGCCGAGGTCCCGCTTGACCAGGCCGAGCAGCACCCACAGCGGTGCCGAGGTCGGGCCGATCGAGTGCATCATCTGCCCGATCGCGCCCGCCCGGGCGATCTCCACCGCCGGGATCCCGTAGTGCCCCGCGGATTCGGCGAGCACCGGCAGCACGCCGAAGAAGTACGCGTCGTTCGACATGAAGAAGCTCAGCGGCAGGCTGATCACCGCGGTGAACAGCGGCAGCAGGTTGCCCATCGACGCCGGCACCACCGACAGCAGCGCGTCCGCCATCGCCTTCGTCATGCCGGTGTCGGTCATGATGCCGGTGAAGATCCCGGCGCCCAGCACCAGCATCACGACCGGGACCGCGCTGCTCGCGTGCTTCTTGACGACCTCGGCCTGGTCCGCGAGCCGCGGGTGGTTGACGACGAGGGCGACGACGAACGCGAGCATGAACAGGTTCACCAGCTCGGCGACGCCGAACACCAGCAGCACCAGCAGCAGCACCGTGAGCCCGGCGTTGAACCAGGTCCGCCAGGTGCGCCCGTCGCGGTCCACCCGCTGTTCGGCGATCTCGGCGGCGAACTCCTCGATGACGGCGCGGTCGATGCGCTTGCGCTGAGCGCGCCCCAGCAGCCAGGAGATCGTGATGATGGCCAGCGAGGTCAGCGCCATCGGCGCGATCATGTGCACGAAGTAGTCGGTGGAGTCCAGGTGCAGCACGCTGATCCCGCGGGTCGCCGCCCCGCCCCACGGCGTGGTGCCGGAGATGGTGCCCAGCGCCATCGTCGCGATCGCGGCCAGCACCAGCGGGTTGATGCCCAGCCGAAGGTAGATCGGCAGGAACGCCGAGCACAGGATCATGTAGCTGGTGGTGCCGTCCCCGTCGAGCGCCACCAGCAGCGCGAGCACGGCGGTGCCGACGCAGATGCGCGCCGGATCGCCCTGCGAGAGGCGGATGATGCCCCGCGAGATCGGGTCGAACAGCTTCGCGTCCATCATCACGCCGAAGTACAGCACCGCGAACAGCAGCAGGATCGCGGTCGGGGCGACGATCTCCAGGCCGTTCAGCATCATCTCGTCGAGGCGTCCGCCGAACCCGGCGGCCACGGCGAACACGACGGGGGTGGCCATGATGGCGACGAAGGCGGTCAGGTAGCGGCGCATCACCAGCGCCATGAAGACGCCGAGGGTGGCGAAGCCCAGGACGGCGAGCATCGTTGCTCCTTTGCTGCTCCCGGCGGTGGTGCGGGCGCGACGGGGCGCCCGCACCACCGGGGGAGCGGGGGTCGTGGCGAGGGGTGCGGCCGAGCCGCGGCCGGCGGGCCGGGCTCAGGCCGCGCCGAGCAGCTGCGTCCGCAGCGAGCGCGCGGCGAGCAGCGGCGGGCTCAGCACTTCCGTGCCGAGGTCCGCGGCGAGCGCGGCGGCGTGCGGGCTCAGCGAGTACTGCGCGAGCAGCACCAGGTCGGCCGCGGGCAGGTGCGGGCGCACCGCCACGGCGAGGGAATCGGCGCCGGCCGGCTGCGCGAGCGCGGGCAGGACTCGTGCCTCGGGAGCCGCGATGTCCAGCCGCCCGGCCGATTCCGCGAGCGCGCTGTCCAATGAGGACACCAAAACGGCGGTGGTCCGGCCGCGGCGGGCGAGTTCGGCGAACGCGGCGTCGTCGGCGCCCCGCACCGGTGCGGACCACAGCTGCCGGGCGAGCCCGGCGACCGGCCCGTACATCGAGCAGCTCAGCTGCACCGCCTCCGCCCCGCCGTCCACGGCGTGCCGGATCAGCCCCAGCATCCGCCTGCGCAGCGCCGGGGTGAGCCCGCCCGCCGCGTCGGCCTCGGAGACCAGCCGGTCGTCCAGCAGGTTCCAGGCCGTCGCTTCCGGGAACGCCTCGCGCAGCGCCGCGTTCGCCGGTTCCACCGCGGCGGGCGCGGCGTGCACGAACGCCACGAGCGGGCGGGTCATCTCGCGTCCGCGATGGCGGCGGCGACAGCGGCGGCGAACGCCGTCGTCCCGGCGGAACCGCCCATGTCCGAGGTGCAGGTCCCGGCGGCGACGGTGCGCGCGATACCCGCGTCGAGCGCCGCGGCGGCGGCGCGCAGGCCCGCGTCCTGGTGCCGGTCTCCCAGCCACTGCAACAACATCGAGCTGGACAGCATCATGGCGATCGGGTTCGCGAGGTCCTTGCCCGCGATGTCGGGGGCGGAGCCGTGCGCGGCCTGCGCCATGCCCTGCCGGTCCGAGACGTTGATCGACGGCGCGATGCCCAGCGAACCGGCCAGCTCGCCGGTGAGGTCGGAGAGGATGTCGCCGAACATGTTCTCGGTGACGATCACGTCGAACTCGGGGGCGCGGCGCAGCAGGTGCACCGTCATCGCGTCGATGTGGTAGTCGTCCACGGTGACGTCGGGGTACTGCTCGGCGATCTCCCGGCAGACGTCGCGGAACAGGCCGGTGGTCAGCCGCAGCACGTTCGCCTTGTGCACGATGGTCAGCTTGCCGCGGCGCCCGCGGGCCAGCTGGAAGGCGGTGTGCGCGATCCGCTCCACGGCGGGCCGGGTGATGATGCCGTGCGCGATCGCCACGTCCGGGGTGGGCATGAACTCGCCGGTGCCCGCGTGGGTGTTGCGGTCGGCGTAGAAGCCCTCGGTGTTCTCCCGCACGATCACCAGGTCGGTGCCGGGGACCATCGCCTTCGCGCCCTCGAAGGACTTGGCGGGGCGGATGTTCGCGTACAGCCCGAAGCGGGTGCGGATGGTGCCGCTGGGGTTGAGCCGCGAGCGGTGCGGTTCCGGGTAGGCGGCGCTGTCGTGCGGCCCGAGCAGCCAGGCGTCGAGCTCGTCGAGCGCGGCCAGCGTGGACTCCGGCGAGGGCGTGCCGTGCTCCTCGATGGCGTCCCGGCCCAGCGGCAGCGGCACCCACTCGACGGCCGGGGCCCCGGCGGCGGTGAGCGCGGCGTCCACGGCGCGGGTGGCGGCCGGCACGATCTCCGGTCCGATCCCGTCGCCTTCGAGCAGGCCGAGTCGGTAGGTGCGGGCGGATCGGGGTGCGGTCATGGATCTCTCCTCGGGTGGTGCGTTCCCGCGACATCCTGGAGGTTATAACCTCGCTCGGTCAAGACCTGGAACCAGGGAGGTTCAGCCGAGCTGAGCAGCGGACTAGTGCGTGCGCAGTGCTTATAACGAATCGGATCGCGGTGGGCGCCGAGTTGGTACTTGTGCGTTGAGAAAAACCATCCGGTCGATTAGCGTCCTGCTCCGCCGGGACACCGCGGACCGCCGCGACCGGGCCGCGAACCCCGGAACCCGCACCCTCAGAACCCCTCCTGGAACGGAGCAGCCCCGTGACCATCCTGTCGATCGACCCGGCCACCGAGGCCGAACTGGCGCGGTACGAGGTGGACGGTCCCGCCGAAGTGGACGCGGCCCTCGCGGCCGCCGCGACCGCCCAGCGGGCCTGGCGCCGGACGCCGCTCGCCGAGCGCACCGCGCTGCTGCGCGAGATCGCCCGCGTGCTGCGCGCCGGGCGGAAGCGCTACGCCCGGCTGATCACCGCCGAGATGGGCAAGCCGATCGCCGAAGCCGCCGCCGAGGTCGACAAGTGCGCGCTCACCTGCGAGCACTACGCCGAGCACGCCGCGGAGCTCCTCGCCGACCGTCCTGTTCGGACGGACGACGGCGAGGCGCTGGTCGTGTGCGAACCGCTCGGCGTGGTCCTCGCGGTGATGCCGTGGAACTACCCGTTCTGGCAGTTCTTCCGGTTCGCAGCCCCCGCGCTGGCCGCCGGGAACGGCGCGATCCTCAAGCACGCCAACAACGTTCCGCAGTGCGCGCTCGCGATCGGCGAGGTGCTGCGCGACGCGGGCGCGCCCGCGGGGCTGTGCCGGGCGCTGCTGGTCGAGGTGCCGGTCGTCGCCGAGCTCATCGCCGACGACCGGATCGCCGCGGTCACCCTCACCGGATCCACCGAGGTCGGCGCGATCGTCGCCGGACAGGCCGGGAACGCGCTGAAGAAGCAGGTGCTCGAACTCGGCGGCTCCGACCCGTTCCTGGTGCTCGCCGACGCGGACGTGCCCGCCGCGGCCGCCGCCGCGGTGCGGGCCCGGTTCACCAACGTCGGCCAGTCCTGCGTCAACGCCAAGCGGTTCCTGGTGGCCGAGCCGATCGCCGAGGAGTTCGCCGCCGCCTTCACCGCGGCCGCCGAAGCGCTGCCCGTCGGCGATCCCACCGACCCGGCCACCCGGATCGGCCCGATGACCCGCGCGAACCTGCGCGACGCCCTGCACGACCAGGTGCTGCGCACGATCGCCGCGGGCGCGCGGCTGCGCACCGGCGGCGAACCGGTGCCGGGGCCCGGTTTCCACTACCCGCCGACTGTGCTGGACCACGTCGAACCGGGCATGGCCGCGTTCGACGAGGAGACCTTCGGACCGGTCGCGGCGATCACCCGCGTCGCCGGTGCCGAGCAAGCGGTGGAACTGGCCAACCGCACCGAGTTCGGCCTCGGCGCCGCGGTGTGGACCCGCGACCTCGCGCTGGCGCGGCGCATCGCCGCCGAGATCGACGCGGGCGCGGTGTTCGTCAACGGCGTCGTCGCCTCCGACCCGCGGCTGCCGTTCGGCGGGGTGAAGAAGTCCGGTTACGGCCGCGAACTGGGTGCCGAGGGCATCCGCGAGTTCGTCAACGTCAAGACCCTCTGGATCCGCGAGGAGCGCGCCTGATGCCCGAGCACGAGACCTTCCCCGCCGCCGTGCTGCGGCCGGCCGAGCTGTCCGCGTTCTCCCGCGGCGGCGGTGCCCGCACCATCCCGCTGGTCACCCGGGAGCGCGGCGCCACCACGTTCCTCAACGGGCAGACCCTGTTCGAGGGCGGGGCGGGCATCCCGCTGCACACGCACGACTGCCCGGAGAGCGTGGTGATCCTCGAAGGTGATGCGATCGCCGAGATCGACGGCGTCGAGCACGAGCTCACCGCCTTCGACACCACCTACGTCGACGCGGGGGTGCCGCACCGGTTCCGCAACGCCTCGGCGACCGCGCCGATGCGCATCCTGTGGACCTACGCCTCCGTCGACGCCACCCGAACCCTGGTGGCCACGGGAGAAACCCGGCGCGTCGACGCGGAGCACGGGGCCTGACGCCTGCCTCGTCCGGAACCTCGCCACCGGGCTGGCGCCGCGGGATCCCGACCGTCGGGGCGGGAACCGGCGCCGGCGCCGAAGTAGGCTCGCTCGGCACACCGCCCCCTCGCGGAAGGACCGGGAGCTCATGGCGACGCCCCTCGTCGAGCAGATCGCGGCGCGCATCGCGGAGCACATCCGCGAGGAGCGGCTCGTGCCGGGCACCCGCCTGGTGGAGCGGGCGCTCGCGGAGCGCCTCGCGGTGTCGCGCTCGCCGGTGCGCGGCGCGCTGCGGCTGCTCGCCGCCGACGGCGTGGTGGCGGCGGGGGAGCGCGGCGGCTACGCGGTGCTGCGGGTTCCGGACGCCGCACCGGTGGCCGAGGACGGGGACGGCGTCGAGGCGACCTACCTGCGGATCGCGGGGGACCGGTTGGACGGGCGGCTGCCGGAGCGGGTGACCGAGAGCGGGCTCGCCCGCGAGTACGGGCTCACGCCCGCGCAGCTGTCCCGGATCCTGCAGCGGATCGGTGCCGAGGGCTGGATCGAGCGGATGCCCGGCTACGGCTGGCGGTTCCGGCCGATGCTCACCTCGCAGGGCTCGTACCGGGACAGCTACCGGTTCCGGTTGACGATCGAACCGGCCGCGCTGCTCGAACCGGATTTCCAGCTGGACGAGGACGCGGTGCGGGAGGTGCGCGCGCAGCAGCAGCACCTCGTGGACGGCGCGATCCGGGAGGTCGGCGACGCGGAGCTGTTCGACCGCAACAGCGCGTTCCACGAGGTGCTGGTGCAGTGCTCGGGCAACGCGTTCTTCATCGACTCGCTGCGCCGGGTGGACCGGTTGCGCCGGTTGGTGGAGTACCGGCGGACGCTGCCGCGGGACCGCGCGGTGGTGCGCTGCCGCGAGCACGTGGAGATCGCGGACCTGCTGCTGGCGGGGCGCCGGGCGGAGGCGGCGGAGCGGCTGCGCGAGCACCTGGGCTCGGTCGGCGCCGAGAAGGCGGGGGAGTAGTGCCGGTCGCGCTCCGTGTTCGGTCCGGTCCGGGGTGGCGCGCGGAGAACTTCGCATTCGTCCTGTTCACGTGGTATTTGCGATGTGCCCGCAACATCGCGACATCTATGATTTACATCACTCGGCGTCACACTTTTGCTCCGCAGTGAGCGCGGGTCCCGGCCACTAGCGTCCATTTCGTTAGTTTGAGCAGCTATCTAAATGGGTGAGGTGGTCGTATGTGCGGCATCACGGGCTGGGTCTCCTACGGGCGTGATCTCGGTACCCAGGACCGAGTGCTGCGGGACATGACCGAAACGATGGCCTGCCGCGGCCCGGACGCCGCGGGCACCTGGGTCGCACCGCACGCCGCGCTCGGGCACCGGCGGCTCGCCGTCATCGACCTGCCCGGTGGCGCGCAGCCCATGGAGGTCGCCACGCCCGACGGCGCGGTCGCCATGGTCTACTCCGGCGAGGCCTACAACTTCACCGAGCTCCGCGCCGAACTGCGCGGGCGCGGGCACCGGTTCGACACCGACTCCGACACCGAGGTCGTGCTTCGCGGATACCTGGAGTGGGGCGAGCAGCTCGCCGAACACCTCAACGGCATGTACGCCTTCGCGATCTGGGACGAGCGCACCGAGAAGCTCGTGATGATCCGCGACCGGATGGGCATCAAGCCGTTCTACTACTACGAGACCGCCGACGGCGTGCTGTTCGGCTCCGAGCCCAAGGCGATCCTGGCGAACCCGGACGCCGAACCGGTCGTCGGCCTCGACGGGTTGCGCGAGATCTTCTCGTTCGCCAAGACGCCCGGCTTCGCGGTGTGGGAGGGGATGCGGGAGCTCAAGCCCGGCCACCTCGCCATCGTCGACCGCAACGGGCTGCGCGAGCGCTGCTACTGGCAGCTGGAGGTCGGCGACCACACCGACGACCGCGACGCCACCGTCGCGCACGTGCGGGAGCTGCTCGACGACATCATCGCCCGTCAACTCGTCGCCGACGTGCCGCGCTGCACCCTGCTCTCCGGCGGGCTCGATTCCTCGGCGATGACGGCGATCGCGGCGCTGCAGCTCGCGGAGCAGGGCGAGACGGTGCGCAGCTTCGCCGTCGACTTCCCCAACCAGGCCGAGAACTTCCGCGCCATCGACGTCGCCCCCACCCAGGACACGCCGTTCGTGCACGCCGTGGCCGAACACGTGCGCAGCGACCACGACGACATCATGCTCGACGGCGCGGCCCTGTCCGACCCGGCGGTGCGCGCCGCCGCCGTCGCCGCCCGGGACCTCCCGATCGGTCTCGGCGATCGGGACAACTCGCTGTACCTGCTGTTCAAGGCGATCCGCGAACAGTCCACAGTGGCCTTGTCCGGGGAATCGGCGGACGAGATCTTCGGCGGCTACCCGTGGTTCCACGACGAGCGCAAGCGCGACGCGGACACCTTCCCGTGGCTCGTCGACTCGCCGCTGACCCCGTCCGGGCTGCTCGACCCCGGCCTGAGCGCGCAGCTGGACCTCGGTTCCTACATCGGTGACAACTACCGGGACGCCGTCGCCGCCGCGCCGCTCAAGGACGGCGAAACCGGGCAGGAGAAGCGGATGCGGCAGGTCTGCTACATGCACCTGACCCGCATGGTGCAGACCCTGCTGGACCGTAAGGACCGGATGAGCATGGCCGTGGGCCTCGAAGTGCGGGTGCCGTTCTGCGACCACCGGCTGGTGCAGTACGTGTTCAACACCCCGTGGGCGCTGAAGACCTTCGACGGCAGGGAGAAGAGCATCCTGCGCGGCGCCACCCGGGACACGCTGCCGGAATCGGTGGCCAACCGGAAGAAGAGCGGCTATCCGGGCAGCTTCGACCCGAACTACCTCCGCGCCATCCAGGCGCAGGCCGCGGAGCTGATCGCGACCGACCACCGGGTGCTGGAGTTCTACGACGCGGATCGGCTCAAGGCCGCCACCACCGCCGACGGGGCGACCATCACCCACGAGCAGCGCGGCGCGATCGAACGGTCCCTGGACTTCGCCACCTGGCTGGACCAGCGGAACCCGGTGCTCAAGCTGTCGTGAGCACCGGGCGGGGCGCCCGCGGTGCGCGCGGGCGCCCCGTTCTCCGGGCGGTGGGCGGAAATCCGGGCTTGAGTGTGCCGCAGGGGCACGGAGTGGGATGGGGTTACGACAGCCCGAGAGGAGCCCACCCGTGTCCACCGACACCGTCCCGCGCCCGTCCGCACCACCGGCGCGACCCACCCCGCTCGCCGAGCGGGCGATCGCCCCGGACCTGGCCCGGGGCATGATGCTGCTGCTCATCGCACTGGCCCACGTGCCGTGGTTCCTGTACACCGCGGGCACCGGTGCCGCGCTGCTGCACCCGGCGGGCGGTGGGCTCGCCGACCGGATCGTGCAGGCGGCCACGATCGTCGTGGTGGACGCCCGCACGCACACGATGTTCGCGTTCCTGTTCGCCTACGGGATCGGACAGCTGCACGCCCGGCGGATCGCGGCGGGCGCCTCGCCGCGCGAGGCGCGCGGGCTGTTGCACCGCAGGCACCTGTGGATGTTCGGGTTCGGCCTGGTACACGCCGCGCTGCTGTGGCACGGCGACATCCTCGCCACCTACGGCGTGATGGGACTGGTGTTCGTGCCGCTGTTCCTCGGCCGCGGGGACCGCGCGCTGCGGGTGTGGATCGGGGTCCTGGTGGCGCTCGGCGTCGCGGTGTGCGCGATCTCGGTGATGGCGGGCCCGGTGCCGCCGTCGGTGGGTCCGCGTCCGGAGCGGTTCCCGATCACCGAGACCGGCTACCTCGCGTCCGCGCTGCTGCGGTTGGCGAACTGGGCGCCCACGCCGCTGGCAGGAATCGCCACGCTCGCGCTGCCGACCGCGTTCCTGCTGGGGCTGCTCGCTTCCCGGCACCGCGTCCTGGAGGAGCCCGCCCGGCACCTGCCGCTGTTGCGGCGCACCGCCTTCTTCGGCATCGCCGCGGGCTGGGCGGCGGGCGTTCCGCTGGCGCTGCACCACGTCGGCGTGCTGGGGCTGCCGAACCTGGCGGTCTTCGGCACGGTCCACTTCTTCGCCGGGATCCCCGCCGGGGTCGGTTACGCCGCCCTGTTCGGCCTCGTCGCGCACCGGATCACCGCGCGCGGTGCGAGCCCGGCCAGGCCGGTGCGCGCGTTGGTCGCGTTGGGGCGGCGCTCGCTCAGCGGGTACCTGGCGCAGTCGGCGGTGTTCGTGCCGCTGCTCTCGGCGTGGGGATTCGCGGCGGGGGCGCACCTGTCGAGCTGGTCGGCGGCGCTCGTCGGCGTCGCCACGTGGGTGCTGACCGCGGTGCTGGCGCGGCTCTCGGAACGAGCGGGCGTGCGCGGACCTGCGGAAACCTTGCTGCGCAGGCTCAGCTACCGGGAGCCGCGGCGGCGGACCGCGGTCTGATGCCCGTCGCGGTGCGCGGTTCGAACGGGCCGCGCACCGCGACGTCGGTCAGGAGACGACGTTGCGGAGGAACGTGGTGGTCCCCGCTGCGTCGTTGACGTAGGAGTACCGCTGCGCGCTGGAGTAGATCGCGTAGTCGCCCGCGTCCACGACCGCCACCTCGTCCTCGCGCTCGATGCGCAGCCGCCCGGCCGTCACGAAGACCATCTCGTGCCAGCCGGCGGGGTCCGGTTCGGCGTCGTAGCGGTCACCGGCGGCGAGGCTCCAGGTCCACAGCTGCGCCTGGTCGCGAGCGGGCGCGCTGCCGAGCAGCACCGCGCGGCTGCCGGCCTCGGCACCGCGCCCCGCGGTGGCCTCGATCCTGCCGGGCGGGGCGGACGGCGGGCTGACGACCTCGACGAGGGTGGCGCCCAGGGTGTGGCTGGTGGCGGCGCTCGGGCTCGGCGCGGCGAGCTGCCTGATCCAGATCGCGATGAACTGGGCGCAGCGCGAGGTCCCGCCGACGCGCGCCACGATCATCTACGCGGGCGAACCCGTGTGGGGCGGGATCTTCGGTCGCCTGGCGGGGGATCGGCTGCCGGGGCTCGCGCTCGTCGGCGCCGCGCTGATCATCATCGGCACCCTGGTCAGCGAGCTGAAACCACGCCTGAAGTCCGAAGTGGACACTCCTGCCGCCGAACTGTCCGAGTCCACCACCCGCTGACCGGCGCGGCCCCGCTCCGGCCCGGACGTCCCCGGGTTCCGGGGCACATCGGCGGTCCGCCCCGGCCGCGGCTGGCGGGGTCGAGGCCGCGACCGGCACGATCGCGCGGCCGGGTGGAGTAGGTGACGCGACCCGGCGGACCGCGTTCCGCCCCGACGATCGTCGCGCTCGCGCGTCAGCCGCCGATCTCCTCGCCGAAGCGGAGCAGGGAGCGGAAGAAGTCGATCGGGGCGCTCAGCACCGAGCGGGCCCCGTCGCCGAGAGCTCCCCACCAGTGGTTCACCCCGCCCGCCGCGCCGCTCGGATCCTTCGCGATCACCGCCAGCAGCACGACCGACCCCAGCAGCACCAGCACGATCACCAGCCCGATCAGGCATCCGGTGTTGCGCAGCCGCTTGCGCCAGGACCCGCGCGCGGAACGTTCGGACATGGCAGCCCACCTTCGTCGAGTGGCACCGGACCCTAGAGCAACCGCGGCCCCGTGGGCAGACCCGCGACCGAATCGCCGCCGGATCGTCCCGCGCTGCCCGGCGGAGGCCGGTGGTACCGCTGCCGACCGCCGTCGCAGCAGTGCCGTTCCGCCGCGAACGCCCGGCCGTCGCGCTGAGGACGAGGTTCCGGCCGGTGGCCGATCGAGCCCCGACGTGGTGCGGTCCCGCTCGCCGAATCGGCGAGCGGGACCGCGCGGTGGAACCCGGCGGAGCCGTCAGGAACCCAGCACGAACGGGTCCCGGGCCGGGCTCTCGTCGGTGTTGATCCACACGCTCTTGAGCCGGGTGTACTCGCGCAGCACCTCGGTGCCGTGCTCGATGCCGACCCCGCTCTGCTTGAACCCGGAGCGCGGCGACATCGGCGACATCGCCCGGTAGGTGTTCACCCACACCGTCCCGGCCTCCAGCACCGAGGCGAGCCGGTGCGCCCGCGCCAGGTCCCGCGTCCACACCCCGGCGGCCAGCCCGTAGGAGGTGTCGTTGGCGAGCGCCACCACCTCCTCCTCGGTGTCGAACGGCATCACCGTCAGCACCGGGCCGAAGATCTCCTCCTGGCAGACCCGCATCCCGTTGTCGGTGTCCACGAACACGGTGGGGGAGTAGAAGTAGCCGTCCAGGCCCACGTCCGGCCGTTCGCCGCCGGTGAGCACCCGGCCGCCCTCGTCGCGGCCGATCCGCACGTACTCCTCGATCTTGTCCCGCTGCTCCGCGAACGCGACCGGGCCGAGCTCGGTCTCCGGCTCCAGCGGGTCGCCGATCTTGATGCTGGCGGCGCGGGCCGCGACCTTCTCCAGCACCTCGTCGTAGACCTCGCGCTGCAGGAACACCCGGCTGCCCGCGATGCAGGTCTGCCCGGCCGCGGCGAAGATCCCGGCGACGATGCCCATCGCGGCGCTGTCGGTGTCGGCGTCGGCGAACACGATGTTCGGCGACTTGCCGCCCAGCTCCAGCGTCACCGGCACGAACCGGGAACCGCAGGCGGCGGAGATCCGCGAACCGGTCGCGGTGCTGCCGGTGAAGCTGAGCTTCGCGACCTGCGGGTGCTGCACCAGCGCGTCCCCGGCGTCCGCGCCGAACCCGGTGACCACGTTGACCACGCCCGGCGGGAAACCGGCCTGCTCGAACAGCGGCACCAGCTTCAGCAGCGACGCCGAGGTGTGCTCGGACGGCTTGATCACCACGGTGTTGCCCGCGGCCAGCGCGGGCGCGATCTTCGCGGTGGTCAGCATCAGCGGCGAGTTCCACGGGGTGATCGCCCCGACCACGCCCACCGGCTCGCGCTGGGTGTAGTTGAGCAGCTTGGTGCTGTTCGCGGGGATGACCTCGCCGTGGATCTTGTCGGCGTAACCGGCGTAGTAGTAGAAGTACTCCGGGATCCCGGCCAGCTGGGACCGCATCTCGCGCAGCAGCTTGCCGTTGTCCAGGGTCTCGGTGCGGGCCAGGTCCTCGGCGTTCTCCGCGACGAGGTCGCCGAGCCTGCGCAGCAGCCGCCCGCGCGCGGTCTGCGACAGATCCCGCCAGGACGGCGCCTCGAACGCCGCCCGCGCGGCGCGCACCGCGCGGTCCACGTCGGCCTCGGTGCCGCGCGCCGCCTCGTACCAGGGCCGCGCGGTGGTCGGGTTGGTGCTGGCGAAGTAGCCGCCGTCGGCCGGGGCGACCCACTCGCCTGCGATGTAGTGCTCGTAGCGGGGGAGTTCGGTGCTCATCTCAACGCTCCACGGTCGTGCGGGTGAGGTGCGTGCGGATCTCGGTGACCAGCCGGTCCGGTCGTTCCAGCGGCAGCAGGTGCCGGACACCGGGGACGACGACGGCGTGCGCGTCCGGGATGGTCGCGGCCAGGTGCTCGGTCATCGCGGGCGTCGAACCGGGGTCCTCGGCGCCGGTGATCGCCAGCGTCGGCGCGGTGATCCCCGGCAGCAGCGGGGCGAGCTCCCGGTCCGCGGTCGCGAAGATCCGGTAGCAGGCCAGGTAGGAGTCCAGGTCGTTGCCCAGCAGGGTGGTGCGCAGCCGGTCGGCCAGTTCCGGTTCGCGCGCCTGCCATTCCGGGCTCATCCACCGCTGCACGGCGGCCTCGGCGGTGCCGGCGAAGTCCTGCGCCACGCCGCGCAGCCGGTCGCCGACCGCGGCCGACTGTTCCGGGCTGCGCGCGGCCACCGAGCTCACCAGCACCAGCGACCGCACCAGCTCGGGGCGGCGCACCGCGAGGCACTGCGCCACCAGCGCGCCGAGGGAGAACCCGACCAGGTGGGCGGGACCGTCCAGCCGCCGCGCCACCGCCGCGGCGAGGTCGTCGAGCCCCGCGTCCGGCTCGACGGCCCCGCCCGCGCCGTGCCCGGGCAGGTCCGGGGCCAGCACCGGGTTGTCCCGGGCCAGCTCCGGCGTGCACCGGTCCCACATGCGGTGGTCCAGGCCGACGCCGTGCAGCAGGACCAGCTGGTCGGTCATCGCTCGCTCGACAGCGGGGCGAGCCGCGCCTGCGGGCGGCCCTGCGCCGCCGCGGCCAGCCCGACCACGATCTCGTCGGCGCGCGGTGCGTCGGCCAGCCGCACCTCGATGCTCTGGTGGTGCGAGCGGATCGTCGCGTCGGTGATGTGCTTGAGCGGGATGTCGAAGGTGGTGCCGGCCGCCGCGCGCTTCTCCACCGCGGGCAGCAGCGTGGTGGCGCTCGCGGCCTGCCGGAAGTGGTCGCCGAACTTCAAGGTGTGGATCAGTGCCGACCCGTGCTCGACCTCGCCGTCCAGCCCGACGACGGCGGCCTTGCCGTATGCCTCGATCGGCTCGCCCAGCGCCTCCACCACGCGGGGTGCGAGCAGCGCGCCCAGCGGGGACGCGAACTCCTCGATGCCCGGTGCGAGGTCTTCGACGAATCCGCGGCCGGCCCACGGGTTCTGTAGCACCGCCAGCACCACAGCGGTGCGCGCTCGCGGGTCCACCGGGCGGCCGCCTTCGGTGAGCACGTCCTCGGTGTAGCTCACGATCTTGCGGATGTTCATCGGTCCTCCAGGTCTGCCAGCCGCACCACCGGGTCGGTCTTGCGGTCGCCGATGCGGGCGTTGGGGCGCGGTCCGGTCGACGCGGCCGCGATGACGACGATCTCGTCGGCGGCGGGCGCGTCCGGGATGCGCACCGGGATGGTCTGGTAGTGCGAGCGGGTGGCGGCGTCGGTCTTGTGCCAGATCGGCACGGTCAGCGTGGTCCCGGCGGGCCCGCGCTCGTCGGAGAACACGATGACCGCGGTGCCGCCCGCCAGTTCCCGCAGCACGTTGCCGAAGTACGGGGTGTGGATCAGCGCCGCGCCGTGCTCGATCTCGCCGTCCAGGCCGACGATGGCGGCCTTGCCGAACGCGGTGATCTCGGCCTCGCCGCCGTTCGCCGTGGTCAGCGCCGCGGTGAGCTCGTCGTGCAGGGTGCGGGCCAGGCCGGGCGCGATCCGCTCCACCTCCGCGGAGAGGTCCGCGACGTGGCCGCGGCCCGCCCACGGGTTCGGGATCACCGCGGCCGCGGCGGCCCGGTGCGCGGTGGACTCCACCGGGGAACCCAGCTCGCGCAGCACCGTCTCCGTCGTCGTGACGACCTTGCGCGGCCCGCTCACGAGCCGGCGCCCTGGAAGCGCGGCATGACCTTCTCGGTGAACAGTTCGAGGCTGCGCATCGCGTGCTCGTGGCGCAGGCCGGGGTGCGTGGTCCACAGCAGCAGGTGCTCCAGGTTCAGCTCCTCCTGCAGCTCCTCGATCTTGCCCGCCACGTGCTCGGGGGTGCCGACGAGCAGGTTGCGCTGCTCCAGGAACTCGAAGGACAGCTCGTGGGCGTCGGTGAGCTCCTCGCCGGCCTCCATCAGGTTGCCCAGCCCGCGCCAGTGGGTGATCCACTTGTAGGAGGTCAGCAGCGCCTCCTCGAACTGGGCGCGGGCCTGCTCCATGGTGTCGGCGACGAACACGTCGCGGACCAGCCCGATCCCCTCGCCCAGCGCCAGGTCCCGGCCCGCCGCCTGCGCGGAGTCCCGGTACAGCTGGAAGCGGTCCTTGAGCGCCGAGATCGGCGGCAGCCAGAACAGGCCCTGCACACCCTGCTGGGCGGCGGTCTGGATGGACCGCGGGCTGTCGATCACCTGCCACAGCGGCGGGTGCGGGCGCTGGTAGGGGCGCGGGGTGACGGCGAGCTTGGTGATCACGCCGTCCTCGGTGAACTCCGGGGTGGCCGGCGAGAGCGGGTGCTCCCAGCGCACGCCTGGGGCCGGGAAGGTGTAGAAGCGCCCGTCGTGCGAGAAGAACTCGTTCGACCACGCCTTCTGCAGGATCTCCACGGTCTCGTCGAACAACGCCCGGTTCTGCTCCTGGTCGCGCGGGTCGGCGAGCGTGTTGAGGTTCAGCGCCTCCCGCCCGTAGAGCCCGCGGCCCAGGCCGACCTCGACGCGGCCGCCGGAGAGCTGGTCGAGCTGCGCGATGTCCTCGGCCAGCCGCAGCGGGTGCCAGAACGTGGCGATGTTCGCGGCCTGCCCGATGCGGATGTTCTCGGTGCGGGCCGCGATGTCCGCGCCCATCAGCACCGGGTTCGCGATCAGCTCGTAGCCCTCGTGGCCGAAGTGGTGCTCGGTGTACCAGATGGACCAGAACCCGGCCTGGTCCGCGTACCGCGCGAACTCCCGGGTCTCGTTCATGACCTGGTCGTACTCGCCGAACCGCCCGGGTGCGCCGAGGTTGTGGAAGATGGAGAAACGCATGTCTGCCTCCACGTCGAGGAGAGGGATCCGCACCGGACGGTGCGCGAGTGCCGCGGAGACCGGACGGGCGCGGGGATCGCGCCGCCGGGCGGGCGTGCTCGGGGGACCACCGCCGGGAGAACTCCCCGCGGTGGCCGGTCTTCTCTTGCCGGGGCCGAAGCCGGATCACTCCGGGGCGGGCTGCTCCCGGTGGGTCATGGCCTCGCGCTCGCTGCACCGGACGTGGTCGCGCATGGCCTGCTCGGCGCCGAAGGCGTCCTTGTCC
Source organism: Saccharopolyspora gregorii (assembly GCF_024734405.1). Taxonomy (NCBI): domain Bacteria; kingdom Bacillati; phylum Actinomycetota; class Actinomycetes; order Pseudonocardiales; family Pseudonocardiaceae; genus Saccharopolyspora; species Saccharopolyspora gregorii. Next base: position 2,451,093 of record NZ_CP059556.1, read on the forward strand.
ACGATCCGCTTGAACACCTCGTGGTGCTCGTGCAGCGAGGCGCCCAGCCGTCCCGGGTGGCGCAACGTGTTCATCACGACCCGGTGGTAGGCGAGCTGGTTCATCAGCATCTGGTAGTGCTCGGCGAGCCTGCTGTTGTCCGCGCCCTGGATGACCAGGCCGTGGAAGTCGTGCACCAGCTGGGCGTAGCGCTCCACGTCGCCGTCGGCGACGGCGCGTTCGGACTCGGCGAGGTTGTCGCGCAGCAGATCGACCTCCGCGACGCGGCCCCGCTGCGCCAGCAGCTGCACGCCGAGCCCCTCCAGCACCGCCTTCAGCTGGAACAGCTCGCCGAGTTCGCGCCGGGACGGTTCGCGCACGAAGCTGCCGACGCGGGGGACGACCTCGACCAGGCCTTCGGTCTGGAGCTGCTGGAGGGCTTCCCTGATGGGAGTCCGGCTCGTGCCGTAGGTCTCGGCGAGGGTGCCTTCCGACAGCAGCGCACCGGGCTGGTGCTCGCCGCGGATGATCGCCTCGCGCAAACCGTCCAGCACTCGGGCCCGAGCGCCCCGGGCTTGCATACCAGCGGCCCGTGTTCCGGTCTCTTGCATGGCAGGCACGCTAGCCAGCCCGTGCTGGGCAGGTCAATGGGAACCCGTGATTTTTCGCGGTAGCGCCTGGTGATCGATGATCTGAGCAGTGGATCCCAGGTGGATTCTTGACAGTGACCTGGTCCACTCGTAGCGTCCCGCTGACATACAAGCAGGCTCGGTCGGACGGGCACTCGATCCGGACGGGGGACGAAGCGTTGGTCGATGCGGCGGAACCCGGAACCGGTGACCTGGCCAGGGCGGTGGACGTGCTGGCCGCGGAACTGGAACTGCTCACCGGCCACCGGCCGGTGCGGCGGCGACTCGTTCCCGGCCAGGCTCACGTGCACCGGATCGCGCTGACCTGGTGCGGCCGCCGGGACGAACCGGAGGTGTGCCTCCAGGTCCTCGCCCACCCGGCCGCCACCGGCACCGACCCCGGCTGGCTGCCCGCGGAAGCGGGTGCGCTGGCCGAATCGGTCGACATCAAGGCCCGGGCCGAGCGGTTCAAGGACCGCGACGCCGGGATCGCGGCCTGGACCGGGCGGACCGGGCCGGGCTACCACCTCGTGCTGCTCGACATCGCGGGCGATCGGACCCGCGCCGAGCTGGACGGCAGGTGCGCGGCGTTGGAGGCCGGGTACCTCGACGGCGCCGGCTGGATGCGCTTGTACACCGACGGAAAGTTCGGCGAGGGGTCGTTCACCCGAGTCGTGGAGCGCGTGCGCAACGACGTGCGCAGCCGCCTGGGCATCCCCGGCGGGCGCGCGCCGAACAGGAACCAGGGCCTGTGCTGACCCTGGACGGGCATCGAAGGAGTGACACATGGCCGCAGGACAGGACTCGCCGCGCAAGCAGCGGATTCGCGCAGCGTGGACCGCGTGCTGGGACCGCGGGGACGTCGACGCGCTCGACGAGCTGCTGGCCCCGGGCTACGCGCGGACCTCGGCGTCCGACGGCGCGGTGCAGGACCGCGCCGGCTTTAAGGAATCCATCCTGACCACCAGGGACGCGTTCCCCGACCTCACCACCGAGGTGGAGGAACTGGTGGAGGAGGGCGACCGGGTGGTGATCCGCTGGCGCAGCCGCGGCACCCACACCGAGACCTTCCTGGACGTGCCGCCCACCGGCCGCGCCGTCGAGGTCGTCGGCGTCACCTTCGCCACCTTCGACGGCGACCGGGTGACCGCGGAATGGGTCACCTGGGACCCGCGCCAGCTGCTGCGGGCGCTGGGCATCATCTCGATCGGGGAGGGACAGCGATGAGCACGTCGACCGAGCAGGCCGTCGACCCCGCCGCGGTGCGCGAGGTGCACCGCCGCTTCGTCACCGGCGTCACCGTGGTGACCGCGATGGACGGCGACGTGCCGCGCGGGCTCGCCGTGAACGCGTTCTGCAGCGTCTCGCTGGAACCGCCGATGGTCATGGTCTGCGTGCAGACCACCTCCAGCACCTACCCGGCGCTGGTGCGCGCGGACCACCTCGGCATCAACATCCTCGCCGCCGACCAGCTGCCGGTCGCGGGAGTCTTCGCCTCCAAGAGCACCGACAAGTTCGCCGAGGTCGACTGGTCGCCCGGCCCGCACGGATCGCCGCTGCTGACCGGATCGGCGGCCTCCGTCGAGGTGGAGATCGGCGAACGGCTGCGCGCCGCCACTCACACCGTGTTCGTCGGCCGCATCGTGCAGGCCGAGCACCGCGACGTCGACCCGCTGGTGTACCGGGCGGGGAAGTTCTTCGCGCCCGCTGACATGACCCCGCTCAGCCCCTGATCCCGATCCCCCTCGTGCGAGGCCGGCCCAGGTCCGCCCCGCACCCCGAGCCGTTCCGGCTCTCAGCACTGGAGAGACCATGACGCACGAGTCAGCGCCGACTCCGCAGCCCGCGTACGGCGAATCGGTGACGACGGTCGAGCCGTTCGGCGTCGACCACATCCCCGACTCCGAACGCCACGGCAAGCCGAGTTCCCAGTTCTTCGTCTGGTTCGCGGCCAACCTCAACTTCCCGATCATGATGCTCGGGTTCAACGCCATCGCGCTCGGCCTCAGCTTCACCGCCGCCGTCACCGCGGTCGCCGCCGGTGCCCTCGCCGGGTCGCTGCTGATGGCCACCATGTCCCGGATGGGCGTGCGGCTCGGCGTGCCGCAGCAGATCCAGGCCCGCGGCCCGCTCGGGTTCCTCGGCAACTTCATCCCGGTCGCCTACATCAACGTCTTCGCCGGGGTCGGCTGGGCGTCGGTGACGGTGATCCTCGGCGGCAAGGCCATCGCCGAGCTGCTGCCGGTGCCGTTCTGGGTGGGGTCGCTGCTGCTGACGCTGGTGCAGCTGGTGGTGGCGATCTACGGCTACAACATGATCCACTACCTGGAGCGGATCCTGGCGTTCGTGCTGCTCGCCCTGTTCCTGCTCATCACCGTGGTCGCGCTGGCGCGTGGTGCGGGCACCTTCCACGCCGACACCGCCGCAGACGGCTACATCGGCGGGTGGGGCGGGTGGATCACCTTCGCCGGTGCGTTCTTCGCGTTCCTGGTGGCGTGGTCGCCGTTCGCCTCCGACTACTCCCGCTACCTGCCGGACACCAAGCGCAGCGGCAAGCTGACCGCGCTGTTCACCGGCCTCGGTACCTTCATCACCGTGTTCTGGCTGGGCGTCGTCGGCGCGCTGCTGGGCAACAGCGCCACCACCAGCGATTCGATCGCGGCGCTGCACCAGCTCACCGGGCCGTTCGCGGTGCCCGCGCTGGCCGCGGTGATCCTCTCGGCGCTGTCGCAGAACTTCCTCAACGTCTACGGCGGGGCGATCTCGCTGCAGACGCTGCGGGTGCCGCTGACCCGGCCGCAGGGCGTGGCGTTGATCTGCGTGCTCGGCTTCCTGATCAGCCTGTGGGGCGAGACGGGGATCGAGGCGAAGTTCGAGGTCTTCCTGAGCCTGACCGCGTACTTCATCGCGCCGTTCGCCGCAGTGCTGCTGCTGGACTACTACGTGGGCGGGCGTTCGGACCGCAGCCGCATCGGCGAGCTCTACGACCGGAGCCGCGTCGTCGGCTGGGGCTTCGTGGCCTGGGCCGCCGGGGTGCTGCTGTCGGTGCCGTTCTGGCACTCGGCGCTCTACACCGGACCGATCGCCGCGGCGCACCCGGAGTGGGGTTCGCTCGGCAACTACGTCGCCGCGGCGGTGGCCGCGATCGCGTACCTGGCCACCCGCCGGTTGCCGTACCTGTGGGTGCGCGGTTCGGCGCGGCGCACCGGTGACGAGGTTCCGGCGACGTCGAAGTCCTGACGCCCCGCGGGGCGCGAACCCGGCCCTGCGGCGGACGATCCCGCCGCAGGGCCGGACTTCCGGTACGCGGTCCGATGTGGACGGACCGAGTCGCAGCGAGGAGGAAGCATGACCACCACCACCGCCGACGCCGGCCCGGCGGCACCGGCCCGGCCCGCCGACCCGGTGGCCGCCGCGCTCGGCGGGCTCGCCGCCGGGCGGGCCGTCGTCGTGCTCGACGACACCGGGCAGGAGGACGCCGCGCACCTCGTGCTCGCCGCCGAGCACGCCACGCCGCCGCTGGTCGCGTTCGCGGTCCGGCACACCTCCGGCCTGCTCCGCGCGGCGATCGACGCCGGGCGCGCCGACGCGCTGCGGTTGCCGCCGATGACCCGCGCCGGGGTGCGTCCCGGCGGCGCGGTTCCCTCGGTGGCGGTGGACGCGGTCCGCGGCGTGGGCACCGGGATCTCGGCGGCCGACCGGGCGCGCACCATCGCGGCGCTCGCCGATCCGCGCACCGGGCCGGACGACCTGGCGCGGCCCGGCCACGTGGTCCCGCTGCGGGTGGACGCCGGGGGCGTGCTCGGCCACCGGGGGCCCGCGGAGGCCGCCGCCGACCTGGCCGCGCTCGCCGGGCTGCACCGCGCGGTCGCGTTCGGCGAGCTCGTCGGCCTGGACGACCCGACCCGCCTGGCGGGGGCGGCCGAAGCCCGGCTGTTCGCGCTGGAGCACGAGCTGGCGGTGGTGTCCGTCGACGAGGTCGCCGAGCACCGGATGCGGCGGGACGGCCTGGTCGAGCGGGGCGCGGAAGCGCGGTTGCCGTTGCCGGCGGGGACTTTCCGCGCCGTCGGCTACCGCGCCCGCGACGGTCGGGAACACCTGGCGCTGGTGCGCGGCACGCCGCGGGGCGCGTCGCCGGTGCACGTCCACCGGGAGTGCGCCCTCGGCGAGGTCGCGGCCGGGCTGCACTGCACCTGCCGCGCCGAGCTGGACGCGGCGCTGGCGGCCGTGGCCGGGCGGGACGACGGCGTGGTCGTCCTGCTGCGCGCGGGCGGGCGCGCCGGGTCCTGCGGTTCAGCCACCGGGGCGCGGGAGGCGCGGGAACTGGAACTCGTCGCCGAGGCGATCCTCGCCGACCTGCGCGGCTAGGGCGCGGTCACCAGGTCCTCGGCCGGGGCGATGTTCAGCAGCCGCAACCGGCAGACCTGGCGCACGTAGCGGCTGGCGCGGCCGTCGCACGGCATCACCAGGGTCGGCCGGGTCAGCGTCCGCCCGTTGTAGCGGGTGGCCAGCAGCGCCGAGCACGCCCCGAACTCCGGGTCGACCTCCGCCAGCGACAGCACCACCTGGAACCCGTCCTCCGAGGTCGCGAGCACCACCACGTTGAGCAGCCCCATCTTGTGCCGCCCGTCCAGCCGGGGTGCCGCCGTCACGAGCACCTCGTGCAGCGGAACCCCGCGCACCAGGTGCACCTGGTCGCAGCGCCGGGTGCGGTAGTGGACCCGCCGCTGCACGGTCGCCCGCGCGTCCAGCTCGGCGGTGTCGAGCACCAGCTCCCCGCCCACGTCACCGGTGATCAGCAGCTGCCCCGGGGCCGGCGCGGCCCGCTGCTCCGGGATGCGCGGCCGAGCGTCCGCAGGCGGTTCCATGCGCTTCACGTTAGGACGCGCCCGGTCGCCCCCACATCGCCCGAACGGGCGAGCCCCCACACCGCGAAAGCGGACGGCATCCGCACGCCACACCCGCACCTGCGGAACATTTCCCGGGAATTCCGCATCACCTGCGAAAAGCTCACCAGGTGAGTGGCCCACTCGCCCCGGCGCACTGGTCGAGCGGGCCACTCACCTGGAGAACGTTCCACGGATAACTACTGGTGCTTGCGAAAAGCTCACCGGGTGAGTGGCCCGCTCGCCCCGGCGCACTGGTCGAGCGGGCCACTCACCTGCCGGGGTCCCGCAGGTGACGTCCAGCGCGAGCTCCGGCGGCGCCGCCGCGAGCGATCCGGCGGTGGCGGCGAGCAGGCAGCCGATCAGCAACACCCGGCGGCGGCCGGTGCGGTCGCCGGCCCGGGCGAGCGCGCGCACCCCACGGCAGCGAGAACGTGTTGGCATGGAGGGACATCTGCACGGCGAAGTGGATGAAGGTGCGCAGCAGCACCGCCGGGTCCCGCAGCGGTTCGACGTCGTGCAGCCGGACCTCGCCGAGCGCGGCGGGTCCACCGAGGCGCAAGCGGTCCGGCAGCTCGCCACCACCTGGAACCTGGGGACCTTCCTCGGCCTCTGCCGCGAGTCGGGATGGCGGAACCGCGGCGGTCCCTCCGCCGCGGCGCTTCCTCGGTGCGGCCGGCGATACCTGATGCCCGTCCGGCGCACGGCGGCGTCGCCGTGCTCGCGGGGCCGGCGCTGAGCACCCGTGGCGATGCCGGGTGGCGCGCGTGGTCGGTGGCTCGTCGGCTCCGCCGCTGACAGGAGGACCCGCCGCGCGCGGACCGGCCCGGTTCTCGGAAATGGTCCGGTCGGGGTGCGGACCAGGGCATGATGGCTCGGCGAGAGAGCGGTTGCCCCCACCGGTTCGGAGCGAGTCATGCAGATCGTCGTCCTCGGCGCGACCGGGCGGACCGGCGGCGCCGCCGTCGAGCACGCCCTCGACCGCGGGTACGGGGTGACCGCGTACGCGCGGAACCCCGACGCGATCACCCCGCGCCCCGGGCTGGCGGTCGTCGGGGGAGCGGTCGACGACGGCCCGGCGATGACGGCGGCCTTCGCCGGGCACGACGCCGTCGTCTCCTGCCTCGGCGCCCGCGTCGGAGCCGGATACCTGTGGCACGGCACCGATTTCCAGCGGCGCAGCCTGCCGCGCGTCATCGACGCGCTCGACGCGGCGGCGGTGCCCCGGTTCGTGCTGCTGTCCTCGCTGGGCATCGGGGACACGGCCCGGAAGCAGTCGTTCGTGCCGCGGCTGTTCGCCCGCACCCTCGCGAAGCGGCTGTTCGACGACAAGCTCGCCGCCGAGCGGGACCTGCCGCGGTGCGCGGCGGACTGGACCGCGGTCTACCCGGTGACGTTGAAGTCCGGCCCGGCCGACGAGGACCGCGAGCTCGCCCCGCTGGACGAGGTGACCGCGGTTCTCGGCAGGCCGGTGCTGACCTTCGCCACCGTCGCGGCCGCCCTGATCGACCTGGTGCCGGAGCAGGGCGGTCCGCGGCGGCTCGTCCTCACCGCGCGCGGGGCCTGGCGCTGACCTACTTCTCGACGCGCTGGACGTGCGCGTCGCCTTCGCCGGTGCTCAGGACGAGTTCGGCGGTGCCGCGGCGGCCGCTCGTCTCGGGCGCGGCGAACCACGCGGCCAGCGCCAGCACCGCGGTCAGCCCGGTCACCGCGAACGCGGCTCGGTAGGAGATGAGGTCGGCGAGCACCCCGGTGACCAGCGGCCCGAGGATCGACCCGACGTCCGCGCTCATCTGGAACGCGGCCAGCACCGGCCCGCCCTTGCCCTTCGCACCGACGAGGTCGGCGACGGCCGCGTTCTGCGCCGGGTTCAGCAGCCCCGCACCGACCCCGGCGACCAGCGACACCGCCAGGAACACCGGCACCGAACCGCTGAAGCCCAGCGCCGCGGTGCCGAGCCCCGACACGGCCAGCCCGACGAGCACCAGCGGTTTCCGGCCGTGCAGGTCGGAGAGCCGCCCGGACACCATGATCACGGCGGCGTTGCCGACGGCGAACACCGACAGCGCCACGCCACCCATCGCCTGCGTGGAGCGCAGCGCTTCGACGACGAACAGCGGGATCAGCGCGATCCGCACCCCGTACACCGCCCAGCCCATGCTGAAGTTCGACAGCATCGCCGCCCGGTAGGTGCGCGAGCGCAGCGCTTCCCGGACCGTCATCGCCGGGACGTCGTCCTTCACCGGTGCCGCCAGCGTCGACTTCCGCAGCAGCAGCCAGCCGATGAACGCGGCGAGGAACAGCGCCGCCCCGTAGGTCAGGAACGGCATCCGCAGCGAGAAGCCCACCATGACGCTGCCGATGATCGGCCCGGAGATGTTGCCCAGCAGGAAGCTCGTCGCCCACAACCCGGACGCGCGCCCGCGCTGCTGCGGCGGCGCGAGCCGCACCAGCAGCGCCACCACCGAGACGGTGAACATGGTGGAGCCGATGCCGCCGAGCGCGCGGAACACCAGCAGCTGCCAGTACGAGGTGGCGAACGCGCAGGCCGCGCTGCTGACGCCGACGATGCTGATGCCCCACACGTAGATCGGCCGCTCGCCGAACCAGGCGACGAGCCGCCCGCTGGCGGGGGCGAAGGCCAGGCGCATGAACGCGAACGCGCTGACGATGAACGACGCCGCCGTCACGCCCACGTCGAAGGAGGTCGCGAAGGCCGGCAGCGCGGGCGAGACGATGCCCATGCCGATCGCGACGATGAAGCTGCCGCCGACCAGGATCCAGATCTCGCGGGGCAACCGGGTTCCACTGCCGGGACCGCCCGACGCCTGGCTCGACGACTCACCTGACACCACTGCCTCGCTTCCGCTGGATGATCCGGGCTTCCCGGCCAAGAGGGCTCAACCGCGCCCGGGGCCAGCGCATTCCCAGCAGGTGGTGGGCCCTTGACAACTCGCGGCGGACGCGTCGACGCCCGGTTGCGGATCCACGGGGGTGATCTGGCGTGGCGGCCCGGAGGGCGACCGGGTGATCCGCGGGTCGGAGCCGGTGGAGATCGGGCCCGGGCGTGATCGCGCACCCGTTCCCCAGCCCGGGGACGGCGCTGTTCCTCGCCGAGCTGCCGGGTCCGTACCACCGGCTCCCGGCGGCGGCGCGCGAGCGGACGCGGGCGCTGGCGCGGTGGGCGGCGCGCTTCGACGAACCGGAGCGCGAGGACCGCGGCGCGGTCCGCTACGAGCGGGTGGGCGGCCCGCCCCGCCGGCCGCGACGGGCCGTCACGGGTGGATCCGGGGGTCCTCGGTGGGGTCGGTGTAGGGCTGCGGGCAGCCCTCGGTGACGGCCAGCGGGCGGAGTTCGAAGTGCCACGGCTCGTTGGCGTAGATCTGGCAGAGCCCGTGGTCGTCACCGTGCCGGACCAGCCAGTCCGAGGCGTCGTACGGACCGATGTCCACGGCCTGGCCGGACACGTGCGCGGAGGTCTCGGCGGTGGCGACCCAGCGCGCGGCCTCGGCGCGGGAACCGTAGGTGGTGACGGCGTCCTGCAACATCCGTTCCTGGAGGCCCGGTGATCGCCAGCCGCTGTTGACGCGGAACCGCAGTCCCTCGTCCTCGGCCTCGGTCGCGGCGGCCCGCAGCGCCTCCAGCAGGTCCTCGTCGAGCTTCCCGACGGCGGGTTCGGCGTCGTCGAACACCGACACCTCCCGGTCGTCGGGGATCGCGCCGTCCTCGGCGGTGGGTTCGCCGCGCAGCGCGGGAGAAGCGGCGATCGTCACCGCGACGCCGAGGGCGCCGAGCAGCGCGACGGCGGAGGCGGTGGTGATCCGGTTCCGGAGGTGCGGTGTCGTGGTCATGCCACCAGCGAAGACCCCGCGCCGTTGCCACCGCGTATTCGTTTTCGCATATGCCGGCGATACGTCCGCCGAACTAGCATTCCCCCATGCGAGTGCTGATCGTCGAGGACGAGCGCTACCTGGCCGAGGCGATCCGGGACGGCCTGCGGCTGGAGGCGATCGCCGCCGACGTGGCCGGGGACGGCGACACCGCGCTGGAGCTGCTGCAGGTCAACTCCTACGATCTCGCGGTCCTCGACCGGGACGTCCCCGGCCCGTCCGGGGACGACGTGGCGCGGTGGATCGTCGGCTCGGGCAGCGGGATCCCCATCCTGATGCTCACCGCCGCGGATCGGTTGCACGACAAGGAGACCGGCTTCGAGCTCGGCGCCGACGACTACTTGACGAAACCGTTCGCGCTGCGGGAGCTGGTGCTGCGGCTGCGCGCGCTGGACCGCAGGCGGGAGCGGTCCCGGCCGCCGGTGCGGGAGATCGCAGGGCTGCGGCTGGACCCGTTCCGGCGCGAGGTGTTCCGCGACGGCAGGCACGTCGCGCTCACCCGCAAGCAGTTCGCGGTGCTGGAAGTCCTCGTCGGCGCGGAGGGCGGCGTGGTCAGCGCGGAGGAGCTGCTGGCGCGGGCCTGGGACGAGAACGCCGACCCGTTCACCAACGCGGTCCGCATCACGGTGTCCGCGCTGCGCAAACGGCTCGGCGAACCCTGGCTGATCGCGACCGTCCCCGGCGTCGGCTACCGGATCGAGGCCGCGGTGGACGACCGTGGCTAGGCGCCCCGGGATGAGCGCCCGGTTCAAGCTGGCCGTGAGCTACGCCGGGTTCCTCGTCGTCGCGAGCGCCCTGCTGCTCGCCGTGGTGTGGGTGTTCCTGCTGCGCTACGTGCCGGAACAGGTGAACACGCCGGGCGGTTTCGTGCCGGGGCGCCGGGACCTGGTGCGCGCGTTCGCGCCGAAGGCGGCGCTGGTGCTGGCGGCCGTGCTGGTGTTCGGGCTGGCCGGCGGCTGGTTCCTCGCCGGGCGGATGTTGTCGCCGCTGCGCCGGATCGGCGCGGCCGCGCGGCTGGCGGCGGACGGTTCGCTCTCGCACCGGATCCGGTTGCCGGGGCGGCGGGACGAGTTCCGGGACCTCGCCGACGTCTTCGACGCCATGCTCGCGCAGCTGGAGGCGCACACCGCGGAACAGCGGCGGTTCGCCGCGAACGCCTCGCACGAGCTGCGCACCCCGCTGGCGATCTCGCGGACGCTGCTCGACGTGGCCAGCCACGACCCGGACCCGGACGTGGACGCGCTCGTCACCCGGCTGCGGCAGGTCAACACCAGGGCAGTGGAGCTGACGGAGGCCCTGCTGCTGCTCGCCCGCGCCGACCGGGGTTCCTTCAGCAGCGAACCGGTCGACCTGTCGTTGCTGGTGGACGAGGCGGTCGAGACGTCGCTGCCGCTGGCCGAGCGGCGCGGTGTCGAGCTCGACGCGGGCGGGGACGCGGCGTGGGCGTCCGGTTCGGCGGCGCTGCTGCTGCCGATGGTGACGAACCTCGTGCAGAACGCGCTCGTGCACAACCTGCCGGGCGGGGGTGCGGTGCGGGTGCGCACCGAGGCGCGGCCGGACGTCGCGGTGCTGCTGGTCGAGAACACCGGCGCGGTCCTCCCGCCGGAGGTGGTGGGGACGTTGACCGAGCCGTTCCAGCGCGGCGCGGAGCGGGTGCGCGACGACGAGCACGCGGGCGTCGGGCTCGGCCTGGCGATCGTGCGCAGCGTCGTGCGCGCGCACCACGGGAACCTCGACCTGGCGCCCCGGCCCGGAGGTGGTCTCCGCATCACCGCCGAACTGCCCGCGGCGCGGCCGAGCTGACCCGGCCGGTCTCCGGCCGCGGACCGGGCGGGAAGCGGAGTCCGGCGGTCAGCCGCGCAGGTCGAGGAGGTCGAACACCCGCATCCGGCCGGGTGCGGTGGCCGCGCAGGTCAACGGTCTCCCGGTGGCGACCCACCGCTCGCGCAGCCGCACCGCGACGTCCGGATCGGCGAGTTCCACCCGCCAGCCGGCGTCCCCGTCGGGTTCGACGGCGACGGGCCGCAGCTCGTCCACGCCGGTCGCCCCGGTGGCGGCCCGCGCGTGGTGCTGCGCGGCCTGCGCGGCCGGGGGCAGCGAGGTGCGGCCGCGCACCCAGCGGGCGTCGAGGTTCCCGGCGGCGTAGTCGCGCGCGGCCCCGACCGCGTCCACCGCCGGGATGCCGCCGAGGGCGTAGCCGTGCGGCAGCAGCACCAGCGCGGGCGCGAACCGGCAGCCGCCGAGGTGGCTGCACTCCCACGTGCCGCCGGGCGCCGCCGCGGCGAGGGCCGCGGCCACCGGTCGGCCGCGCACCGCGCAGCAGGTGTCGTGCCTGCCATGCGCGCACACCAGGTTCAGCGGCCCCGCGACGGGTTCGCCGGGTGCGTCCACCGCGTCGACCAGTTCGGCGGCCGAGGCGACCGCGCCGCCCCGGACGGATTCGCGTCCCGGCCGGGAGTCCACCCGGAACCAGCGGCGGACCGCTCCGCTCGCGTTGCGCCCGGGCCGGCGCACCAGCAGCACGCGCGCGCCCGCGTCGGCGGCCCACCCGGTGATCGCGGTGACGACGGCCGGGTCGAGCCCGGACCCGGTGAGCGCGTCCCGCCCCCACGGCCCGGGGTGTTCGAGGAGGAACCACCGCTGCGCGGGCGGCGCCGACCCCTCCAGCGGGTCGCCCGCGGCCTCGGCGACGAAGGAGCAGCGCGGCCAGTGGTGCCCGGTCACGGGAAGGCCGCGGGGACGAGCACGCCCTCCCGCAGCAGCCTGCGGACCAGCACGACCTGATCGGCCTCGTCCAGCCCGGGCAGCTCGCCCACCCGGAACGTGCCGCCGGTGAGCAGTTCGCGCACGGCGTCCGCGGTGCCCGCGGGCAGCGCGAGCCACCGGTCCGGCAGCTCCAGCACCACTTCGTCCGCGCCGTCGACGACCCGGTGGTGCAGCCCGGCACGCCGCCGCACGGCGTCCCCGGCCGCCAGCCCGCCGGCGAACTCGGCGGTGGCGACCGGCCGCACCGGTTCGGGACGCCCGCCGGACCAGACCCGGCCGCGGACGCGGCGCGCGACGTCGTCGGCGGGCACCTCCCGCAGCGCGCGGGTGAGCGCGGCGCGCACCGCGTCGAGGTGCGGGGCGAGCTCCACGGGGTCGGCGACGTCGACGCCCAGCGGCAGCGAGGCCCGCAGCTCCGGGTCCCGCGCGCAGAGCGCGGTCAGCGCCTCCACCAGCGCGAACCGGGTCAGCACGTGCACGCCCACCGTCAGGTGCGCCGACACGTCGCCGAGCGCGGTCGCGGCGTGCAGCCACCCGCGCGGCAGGTACATCGCATCGCCCGGCTCCAGCACCGCGTCGATCTCCGGAGCCTCGTCGCGCGCGCGTGCGGTGACGGCCGACGCGTGGTCGTTCCACGGCTGGTCGCGCAGCGGGTCCGGGTGCACGGGCGCGTGCACCGTCCAGTGCTTGCGCCCGGCGAGCTGCAGCACGAACACGTCGTGCACGTCGTAGTGGGCGGCGAACCCGCGGGAGGACGGCGGCGTCACGTACGCGTTGGCCTGCACCGGATGGCCGAGTTCCGCGGCGAGGCCGGTGGTGAGGTCGATGACCCCGGACCAGGTCCGATGCAGCGCCTGCAGCACCACGGTGGTCCCGTCGGCGAACAGCGCGGCGACCCGGTCGTCGCGCACCTGGTCGCCGATCTCGGCGCCCACCCCGCCGGGCCCGGTGAACGATCCGGAATCGACGACCTCGCCCTGCTTGGCGAGGCGCAGGAACGGGGTGCGCAGGCCGCGGCGGGAGAGCAGCTCGTCGACGCCGTCGAGGTCGAGCACGTCCCGGAACGAGTCCGGGTCGGCGCCGCGCCGCAGCAGCGGTTCGCGGCCCCAGTGCCGCCGGGCGAACGCGTCCACGTCGGGCCCCACGACGCGGGAGAGCGCCGCCGCGGGTGCGGCGGCGCCCTCCACGGGGCTGCTCAGTTCAGCGGGCACCGCTGTCGGCTCCGCCGTCCGCCCCACCGTCGTGCTGGCCGGGCGTGCCGCGGCCGGTCCCCGAGTCGGCGGGCCCTTCGGCCGAGCCGTCGGCGCCCCCGTCGTGCTGGCCCGGTGTGCCGCGCCCGGCGCCGGAGTCGGCCGGGCCCTCGGCGCCTCCGTCGGCTCCGCCGTCCGCGCCGCCGTCGTGCTGGCCGGGCGTGCCGCCTCCGGCGCCGGAGTCGGCCGGGCCCTCCGGTCCACCGCTGCCCGAACTCCTGATGTCATCGTCGTCGAGAGCCACCTGAGCCTCCTCGGTAGTGCGCGGTCACCGCCAGTGCTCCTCCCGATTACCCGGCGCCGCGCGAAATATGCCGTGGATCAGGGGACGCGGTGGCCGCGGAAGGTCACCGGCCTGCGGGTCCGGAAACCGAGCCGCTCGTAGAGCCCGAGGGCCGCGGTGTTGGTGTCGGTGACGTGCAGGAAGGCCCGTTCGCCGCGCGCGGCGATGCGCCCGGCCAGCGTGCGGACCAGCCGGGCCGCGTGCCCGCGCCCGCGCGCTCCGGGCGCGGTGCACACGGCGCTGATCTCCGTCCAGCCCGGCGGCCGGAGCCGTTCGCCCGCCATCGCCACCAGCGCGCCGTCCTCGTGGATGCCCAGGTAGGTGCCGAGCTCCCGGGTGCGCGGCCAGAACGGTCCCGGCTCGGTCCGGGCGACCAGGTCGAGCATCGCGGGCACGTCCGCGGCGCCCAGTTCGACCACGTCGGCGCCGGGACCGACGGGCGCGGGCTCGGCGGGGCCGATCAGCTGCCGGGCTTCGAGCGCGAACACCGGTTCCCAGCCGGGCGGCGGCACCGCTTCGGAGCTGAACATGTCGGCGAGCGCCCCGGAACCGAGCAGCCGCGCCAGGTCGTCCCACGCCGCCGGGCCCGGTTCGGCGACCGCCGCGAACGTCGTCACCCCGGGCAGGTACGTCGCCGCCGTCCCGCACCACCGAGCGAGGTGCGCGTGCCGCCCCCGCAACGACGCCAGCACCGGCTCATCCAGCACGTCCACCGCGCGTCCTTTCCTTCCTGTCAGCGGCGAAGCCGCTGAGCCGCCGACCACCTGAGCAACCGGACCACCCGCGGGTTCTCAGCTGCTTCCTCGCGAGGACAGCGTTTTCTCCTGTGGCGGAGCCACCGGTGAAAACGATCCCGCAGCGAGGAAGCAGCTGAGGTTCCGCCACCCCAGGTACTCAGCAAACCTCGAACATTCAGTCCCCATGCCAGTAGCCGAACACCGCGCTGAGGTGGCTCGCCATCGCGGCGCGCGCCGCGTCCGGGTCGTGCGCGGTGATGGCGTCGACGATGGCCTGGTGCGAGTCGCAGGCCTCCTGGTGGGCGGCGCGCAGGGTGAGGTTGTGCTCGCGCACCCGGATCAGCCCGCCGCGCAGCGAGGACAGCAGCAGGCTGAAGATCTCGTTGCCCGCCATGACGCTGACCAGCCGGTGGAACTCGAAGTCGGCGGCGACGGCGCGGGCCACGTCCTCGCCGCTGGCGCGCAGCTCCTCGTTGGCGGCGCTGAGCAGGAGAGCGGTCTCGGCGTCGCCGCGTTCGGCGGCGGCGCCCGCGGCGTGCACCTCGATCACCTCGCGCACCTCGTGGATGGAGCGGTAGTCGAGGTCGTTGTCCCGCAGGTACAGGAAGAGCGCTTCCTGCGCGCGTTCCGGCGCGACCGCGGTGATGCGCAGCCCGCTGCCGCCGCGGGAGGCGATCAGGCCGCGCCCGGTCAGGTTGCTCATGGCTTCGCGCAGCGCGGTCCGGGAGACGCCGTACTCGGTGGCGAGGTCGCGTTCGGCGGGCAGCCGGTCGCCGGGCCGCAGCCTGCCGTCCAGGATGCGCCGCAGCAGCCCCGCCACCACCTCGTCCGAGCGGCGGATCTCGCCGGGTGCGGTGTCCTCGGCCACTGGTCGTGCTCCTTCCCACGGAGGTCGCGTGCTCGCCGATCCTAGAGATCGGCCGGGGTGTGGACATCGGGCGCACCGGTTTGCTAGAAAACCTGTCATACCAATTGGTCGACCAAGGAGGTTCCGGTGCCCGCCACCGCCCACGAGGCCACCCGTGGCTGAGCCGCCCGTCCCCGCGGGCCCGATCGACCACGTCGCGCTCATCACCGGCGACGCCGACCGCACCGCCCGCTGGTACGCGCAGCACCTGGGCCTGCACGTCGTCCGGGACGAGTTCGTCGACGCGGTCGGGGTCCGGCTGGTCTGGCTCTACCCGCGCGGCTGCTCGCCCGGGGGCACCGCCGCCGGGCTCCAGCTGCTCGAACCGCACCGCCCCGGGCCGCCGCTGACCCACCTGCGGGAGCGCGGCGAAGGGCTGCACCACTTCTGCTTCGCCATCGACGACCTCGACGCGGTGCTGCGCTCGGCCGGGCAGCCACCGGAGGACGCCTTCACCGGTGGATTCGGGCTGCCGTGCGCGTTCCTCGCCGAATCCGCGGGCGGCGAACTCGTCGAACTCGTCCAACGGCCGGCCTGACCCCGCACGACCTTTCGCAACGACGCAAAAGGAATGGACAGCAGCATGCAACCGGACCACGCGCGTTCTCGCGCAGGTGCGCCGTGATCGCCGCGCGAGCCGCCGCCGCGGCACCGCTCACCGGGCACGACATCCGCCTCATGGCGGTCCTGCTCGGCGGGATCGTCTTCGTTGCCGTCGCCGTCAGCGCGCTCAAGCTGCACCCGGTGCTGGCGCTGCTCAGCGGCGGCGTGCTGGTGGGGCTGGCCGCCGGGCTCGGTGTCACCGGCACCGTCGAAGGGCTCACCACCGGCATCGGCAAGACGCTCGGCGAGACCGGGGTGCTGATCGCGCTGGGCGCCATGTTCGGCGCGGTGCTGTCCGAATCCGGCGCGGCCTCGCGGATCGTGCAGACCCTGACCGGCGGGGTGGGCGTGCGGGGACTGCCCTGGGTGGTGCTCGCCGCGTCCGTCCTCATCGGACTCCCGATGTTCTTCGAGGTCGGGTTCGTGACGCTGATCCCGGTGGTGCTGCTGCTCGCGCGGCGCACCGGCATCGAGCTCACGCTGCTCGCCTTCCCGCTGCTGGCCGGGCTGGACGCGGCGCAGTGCCTGCTGCCGCCGCACCCCGGTCCGGTCGGCGCGGCCGGAGCGCTCGGGTCCAGCATCGGACTGGTCCTGGTGCTCGGGCTGGTCGTCGCGGCCCCCGCCGTGCTGCTCACCGGCCCGTGGCTCGGTCGGCTGATGCGGCGCTGGGTGCGGGCGCGCCCGCCCGCCGGGCTGGAGCGGTTGTTCGCCGCCGACGGGAGCGACGTGCCGCGCCCGCCGGGACGCGCCCGCAGCTTCGCGGTGATCCTGCTGCCGGTGCTGCTCATGCTCGGCAAGGCCGCCACCGACCTGTTCTGGGCCGACGGCACCGGGCCGGTGCACGCGGTGGTCGAACTCGCCGGAGAACCGGCCATCGCCCTGCTGATCTCGGTGCTGGTGGCCGTCGTCGTGCTGGGCGGGCTGTCCGGCACGCCCCGCGAAGTGCGCGAGCGCTGGGTCGGCTCGTCGCTGGCGCCGATCGCCGGGATCACGTTCATCGTCGGTGCGGCCGGCGGGTTCAGCCGCGTCATCGTCGAGTCCGGCACCGCCGACGCGGTGCTCGACCTGGCCTCCGGGGCCGGGGTGCCGACGCTGCTGCTGACCTTCGGCATCGCCGCGATCCTGGTCGCCGCGCTCGGCTCCGCCACGGTGGCGGGCGTGACCGCGGCGACGCTGGTGGCCCCCAGCGTCGGCGCGCTGGACCCGGTGCACCTGGCGCTGCTGGTGCTGGCCGCGGGCGCGGGATCCTCGTTCCTGCTGCACGTCAACAGCGCCGGTTTCTGGCTCAGCAAGGAGTACTTCGGTCTGACCGTCGGCGAGAACCTGCGGGTGTGGACGCTGAGCCACACCGTGCTGTCGGTGACCTCGATGGCCGGGGTGAGCCTGCTGTGGGTCCTGCTGTGAGACACCGAATTCGCTGCTACCGAAGGGGAATCGCATGACCACCTACCGGATCGCCGTGCTCGGCGGGGACGGGATCGGGCCCGAGACCACCGCCGAAGCGCTCAAGGTCGCCGCGGCCGCCGCCGAACTGGGCGGGTTCGGCCTCGACTTCGAGGAGCTCGACGCGAGCGCCGGGCGCTGGCAGCGCACCGGCGTCGCCATGCCCGACGAGCAGTACGCGGCCTGCGCCGCCGCGGACGCCATCTACCTGGGCGCGATCGGCCTGCCCGAGGCGCGCCATCCGGACGGCCGCGAGGTCAACGGCGACGTCATCTTCCGGCTGCGCTTCGGCCTCGACCTCTACGCCGGGATCCGCCCGGTGCACTCGATCCCGGCGCTGCCGCAGCCGCTGACCCGCGGTGACGGCATCGACTACGTGGTGGTGCGGGAGAACGTCGAAGGCCTCTACGCCTCCCGCGAGGGCGGGACGAACGTGCGCGGCGAGGTCGCCACCGACACCATCGTGATCACCCGGCGGGGCACCGAGAAGGTGGTGCGGCAGGCCTTCGAGCTCGCCCGCTCCCGGCACGCGGCGAACCCGGCGCGCCCAGCGAAGGTGACCTGCGTGGACAAGGCCAACGTGCTGTCCAGCTACGCGTTCTTCCGCGAGGTCTTCGACTCGGTCGCCGACAAGTACCCGGACGTGCAGCGCGACCACGCCTACGTGGACGCGATGACGGCCTACCAGGTGCAGCGCCCGCAGTCGCTGGACGTGCTGGTCGCCGAGAACATGTTCGGCGACATCATCTCCGACCTGGCCGCCGCCTCGGTCGGCGGGCTGGGGCTCTCCGGCAGCGGCGACGTCGGCGACGAGCACGGCCTGTTCCAGTCCTCGCACGGTTCCGCCCCGGACATCGCTGGGCAGGGCATCGCGAACCCGGTCGCCGCGGTGCTCTCGGCGGGACTCATGCTGGACTGGCTGGGCCGCCGCCGCGAGGACCCGGCGGCGGTGCGCGCGGGCGCGCTGGTCGAACGCGCGGTGGACACCGCGCTGCAGGACCCGTCCGGCCGCACCCCCGACCTCGGCGGCGCCGCCTCCACCGCGCAGGCTGGAGACGCGATCGTGCGCGCGCTGAAGGAGTTGGAGTTCTGAGATGGCGATCTCCCGCGAGCGGTTGCTCGCCGACGCCCCCGAACCGCGGGACGTCCCGGCCGCCGAGCTGACCGCGGCGGTCGCGGCCGGACGCCGGGTGGTGGTGCTCGACGACGATCCCACCGGCACGCAGAGCATCCGGGACCTGCCGGTGCTCACCGCCTGGACCCGCGAGGACCTGGAGTGGGCCTTCGCGCAGGAGACCCCGGGCTTCTTCGTGCTCACCAACACGCGCAGCCTCGCGCCGCAGGACGCGGCCCGGACCAACCGGGAGGTCGCGCGGGCCGCGCTCGACGTCGCCCGCGACCTCGGCGTCGACTGCGCCTTCGCCAGCCGCGGGGATTCGACGCTGCGCGGGCACTTCCCGCTGGAGACCGACGTCCTCGGTGCGGAGAGCGCGGCCGCCGGGCAGGACGTGGACGGCGTGCTGCTGGTCCCCGCCCTGATCGAACCCGGGCGGATCACCGTCGACTCGGTGCACTGGATGCGGACCGCGGACGGGATGGTGCCGGTCGGCGAGACGGAGTTCGCCCGCGACCGCACCTTCGGCTACCGCAGCTCCGACCTGCGGGACTGGGTGGCGGAGAAGACCGGTGGCCGGGTCCCGCGGGACGCGGTGACCGCGGTGCCGCTGGCCGAGCTGCGCTCCGGCGGGCCGGCGGCGGTCGCCCGCATCCTCGGCGGGATCACCGGCGGGTTGCCGGTCGTCGCCGACGCCGCCACCGACGAGGACCTGCGGGTGCTCGTCGCCGGGCTGCTGCGCGCCGAAGCGGACGGGAAGCGGTTCGTCTACCGCACCGGACCGTCGTTCGTGCGGGCGCGCACCGGGCAGCGGGCGCACCCGCCCGCGGACTCGGCGGACCTGCGCGCCGCCGAACCGGGCCCGGACGATCCGCGAGCGGGGTCGAGCCGCGGGCTGGTGGTCGTCGGCTCGCACGTCGGGCTCACCACCCGCCAGCTCGCCGCGCTGCTCGCCGACGGCCGCACCGCCGAGGCCGAGCTCGACGTGGCCCGGGTGCTCGATCCGGCGGCCTGCGCCGAGCACATCGCACAGGTCACCACGCGCGTCGTCGCGCTGCTGCGCGCCGGGGCTGCCGAGGACGTCGTGCTGCGCACCAGCCGCGAGCTGGTCGGCGGCCGCGATGCCGAGCACAGCTTGGAGATCGCCCGCACCGTCAGCGCCGCCCTGGTCGCGGTGGTGCGGTCGGTGCTCGCGGAGGTCCGGCCCGCGTTCGTGCTGGCGAAGGGCGGCATCACCTCCTCGGACGTGGCCACCGGCGGGCTCGGCATCCGCCGGGCGTGGTCGCGCGGCACGCTGCTGCCCGGCACCGCCTCGATCTGGGAACCGGTGTCCGGTCCGGCGACCGGCGTGCCCTACGGCGTGTTCGCGGGGAACGTGGGCGACGAGCACGGCCTGCGCGATGCGGTGCGCAGGCTGCGGGAGGCCGCGTGCTGAGCCGGGGGACGGCCACCCTGCGCGCCGCCGCCGACGGCGGGTGGGCGCTCGGCGCGTTCGCCACCTACAACCTGGAGCAGGTGCAGGCCGTGGTGCGGGCGGGGGAGCGGACCGGGGCACCGGTGCTGCTGCTCGCGGGATCGAGCCACTTCCGGCACGCGGGCCGGCTGCTGGCGACCGTCGCGCTGGCGGCCGCCGCGGACGCCGGCGCGGAGGTCGGCGTGCACCTGGACCACTGCCGGGACCTCGCCGAGCTGCGCTGGTGCGCCGAACTCGGCTACTCCTCGCTGATGTACGACGGGGCGCACGACCCGTACGAGGACAACGTGGTGGCGACCGCCGAAGCCGTCCGCATCGCCCACGACCACGGCGCCTGGCTGGAGGGCGAGCTGGGCGCGCTCGCCGGGGACGAGGACGTCTCCACCGGCGCCCGGTCCGCGGCGATGACCTCGCCGGAGCAGGCCGCGGACTTCGTCGGCCGCACCGGGGTGGACGCGCTGGCCGTCGCCGTCGGCAACGTGCACGGGTTCTCCCCGGACGCGCGGCTGGACCTGGACCGGCTGCGCGCGATCCGGGCCGCGGTGCCGGTGCCGCTGGTGCTGCACGGCGCGAGCGGCCTGCCCGCCGAGCAGATCCGGGGCGCGATCGACGCCGGCGTGGCGAAGATCAACGTGAACGCGGAGCTGCGCCGCGCCCACCTGGAGGCCGTCGCCGAGGCGCTGCCCGCGGCGCTGCCCGGATCGGACGCGGTCGCCGTGTGGCGGGCCGGTCGCGACGCGGTGGAGGAACGGGTGGTGGCCGCGATCCGCTCGTTCGGCCCGCGCTGACCCGAATCCGCCGTGCGGGCGGGTGATCGGTCGCTGCGGCGGTGGGGTGCCGGCGGCTCCCGGCGAGGTGGGTGGAGTCAGCGGCGGGGGATTCCCGGGACGGTGAGCCGGTCGCCGTCGACGAGGGTGCCCGCCTGCTTGACGTGCCGGACGAACGGCGACACCTCCACGTCGTGCACGCCCGGCAGCGCGCCGATCCGGTCGGTGGTGAACTCGAAGAGGTCGTCGAAGTTCCGGCAGTGCGCCACGGCGTGCAGGTTGTGCGGCCCGGACACGGCCGCGGCGAACCCGACCTCCGGTTCCCGCGCCAGCGCGCGCCCCACGTCCTTCACCGCCGACGGGTGCACCCGCAGCCACAGGTTCGCCCGCGCGTGCAGGCCCAGCGCGGCCGCGGCGATCTCCACGTCGACGTGCACGACGCGCCGCTCCAGCAGCGCGTGCAGGCGGCGCGCGGCGCGGCCCGGGGTGAGGTCCGCGGCGGCCGCCAGGTCCACGAACCCCGCGCGGCCGTCCGCCGCCAGCGCGGCCAGCAGCCGTTCGTCCGAAGTGGACAACTCGACCGGATCTCCAGCGGTGACGGGGTTCTCCGCGAACGGATTCCCCGCGGAACCGAGCTCCGCCTCCTCCCGCTCGGTCAGCGCGCCGCGCAGCGCCGCCCAGTGGTGCCCGCGGCCACCGACGAACTGCCGCAGCATCGCCGCCGCGCGGATGTCGAGCACCGCCGCGGTGCGCGGCAGCCGGCGGCCCAGCAGCTCCTCGCGCTGCTCCCGGGTCCGCGACCGCACCGCGCAGGTCACCTCGGACCCGGCGGCGCCCAGCGCCACCCAGCTCACGTCCTCCCGCTCCGCGAGCGCCTCGGCGATCGCCGCCGCGCTGCCCGGACGGCAGCGCAACCGCACCAGCCACCGGCTCTGCCCCAGCGCGCCCGGATCGACGATGCCCGCGACGCGCAGCACTCCCCCGGTGCGCAGGCGGTGGTAGCGGCGGCGCACCGCTCCCTCGGAGGCGCCGAGCGCCGCCGCGATCGACGCGAACGACGCCCGCGGGTCGATCTGCAGCGCGCGCAGCAGACGAACATCATCGGTGCTCACATCGGCGGATTCGCTCACCAGGGACGGTTCCACGCGCGGAATCCTACGAATCCGGCCGCGGTACGTGCCCGGTCGACACGCCGGGAGCAGGCTCGGGGCATGACTCCAGGAACGAACGGACCGACCGCGCTCATCGCAGGCGCCTCCCGCGGCCTCGGGCACGCGATGGCCGCCGAACTGCACGAACGGGGGTGGCACGTCATCGGCACCGTCCGGGACACCACCACCCGCACCCCGCTGCACGAGCTCGCCGAGCACTCCGGCGGGCGGGTGCGGGTCGAACGGCTCGACGTCACCGAACCCGAGCGGCTGCCCGCCCTGCGCGAGCGGCTCGCCGGGACGCGGCTCGACGTGCTGTTCGTCAACGCGGGCACCACGAACGACGTGCGCACCCCGATCGGCGAGGTCGGCACCACCGCCTTCGTCGACGTGATGGTGACCAACGCCCTCGGCCCGGTGCGGGTGCTCGACGCGCTCGCCGACCTCGTGACCCCGGAAGGGCTCCTCGGGGCGATGTCCTCCGGGCAGGGCAGCATCGCGAACGCCGGCACCGGATCCCGCGAGCTGTACCGGGGGAGCAAGGCCGCCCTGAACATGTTCGTGCGCTGCCTCGCCGCCAGGGACTCGGCCGCGCGGCGGTCGTTCCTGCTGCTGGCGCCCGGCTGGATCCGCACCGCGCTCGGCGGCCCGGACGCCCGCTACACGGTGGAGGAGAGCGCGCCGCTGCTGGTGGACGTGCTGCTGTCCAGGCTCGGCGAACCGGGCATCGCCTACCTGGACCGGTTCGGCGAAGCGGTGCCGTGGTGATCGGCGAGCAGACCGTGATCGCGGTCGAGGAGCACTGGGACCTGCCCGCCGCGACGGCCGCACTGCGCGCGCGGCCCGCCGGCCTGCGCGACGACGCGCTGGTGTTGAGCGAGCACGGCGACCTCGCGGCGCGCCTGGACGATCTCGGGGACGCGCGGATCGCCGACATGGACGCGCAGGGCGTCGACGTGCAGGTGCTGTCCCCGGCGAACCCGCCCGGCACCGGCGCGCTGCCCGCGGCCGAAGCCGTCCCGCTGTGCCGCGACGCGAACGACGCCGCCGCCGAGGCCGTGCGCAGGCACCCGACCCGGTTCCGCGCCTTCGCGACGCTGCCGGTGGTCGCTCCCGCGGCGGCGGCCGAGGAACTGCGCCGCGCCGCGCGGCTCGGCCTGGTCGGTGCGGTGGTGCACGGCCGCGCCGCCGACGTGCCGCTCGACGACCCGCGCCACGACGAGCTGTTCGCCACCGCCGAAGAGCTCGGGCTGCCGCTGTTCCTGCATCCCGGCCCGCCCGCGCGCGACGTGCGCGAGGCCGCCTGCTCGGGGTTGGGGGACGCGGTCGGACTGGGACTGGCGACCTACGGCTGGGGCTGGCACGTCGACGCGGGGACCGCGGCGCTGCGGCTGGTGCTGCGCGGCACCTTCGACCGGTTCCCCGGGCTGCGGCTCGTGCTCGGGCACTGGGGCGAGCTGCTGCCGTTCTGGCTGAGCCGGGCCGATTCCCTGTCCGCGGCGGCGGGACTGCCGCGGACCGTCTCCGAGTACGTCCGCTCGCACGTGCACCTCACCTGCTCGGGGATGCTCGAACCGGCGCTGCTGCGGCACGTGCTGGCGGTGACCGCGGCGGACAGGCTGCTGTTCTCCACCGACCACCCGTTCCAACGGCCCACCGCCGCCGAGATCGCGCGCTTCCTCGGCGAGTTCGCCGACGAGGCGGACCGGCGCCGGTTCTGCTCCGGCAACGCGGCCGAGCTCCTCGGCATCGGGGGACCGGCGGCGGCCTAGCGGAACGCCTCGAAGGTGAGGGCGGTGACGACGCCGTAGGCGAGGTGCGGGACCAGGTCCATCGCCCAGCTCTGCGCGGTCCACCCGCGCGGGTCCGTCACCCCGAGCGCCGTCATCGGCGCCGTGCTCGCCGCGTTGGCCGCGAGACCCGCTGCGACCGCCAGCAGCGGCAGCGGGGCGCGCGGCAGTCCGGTCCGGACGCAGCCGTAGGCGGCGCCCACCCCCAGGCCGGCGCCGATGCCCAGCAGCGCACCGAGCCCGGAGCGGCGGTTGTGCACCGCCGACTCACCACCGGGCAGCGCGCCCAAGCGGTGCTCGGCCTCCTGCACGGTCCGCTCCGGGCTGGTGCTGCCCGGCCGGGCGCGCACCGCCATGTCCAGGTAGGTGGCCGTGTTCAGGGCGGTCGTCCCGGCCGCTCCGGCCAGGACGCCGCGGAACAGGTGGTGGTGCACCGGAACCTCCTCGGAGATCGAGCTCGTCGCGCCGCGCGGTCAGCGGTGCGGCGCTTTCGCGGGCAGCGGGTGCACGGCGGGACCTTCCAGCACCGCGCCGTCCACGTCGAACCGCGAACCGTGGCACGGGCAGTCCCAGCTCCGCTCGTCGTCGTTGAACCGCAGCAGGCAGCCCAGGTGCGTGCACCGCAGCGACACGGCGTGCGCCGCGCCGTCCTCGTCGCGGTACACCCCGGTCAGGTCGGTGCCCTCCCGGACGACCCGGGCGGTGCCGGGCGCGACCTCATCGGCCGAGCCGACCTGGCCCGCGGTGAGCCGGTCGCCGACGAAGTCCGCGCCGACCTTCAGGTTCATCTTCGCCAACCGCCCCGCCGAGCGGGGCGACACCCGTTGCGGTGCGAAGAACTCCGCCTCCGGCCGGGTGTGGTCCCGCACGATGCGATCAGTCAGCATCGCGGCGGCCGCCGTGCCGCCGCACAACCCCCACTTCATGAACCCGGTGGCGACGAACATCCGCGTCGAGCCGGGCAGGTACGGGCCGCACAGGGGGAAGTGGTCGTAGGCGGTCGGGTCCTGCGCGGACCAGCGGTGGGTGATCTCGTCGACCGGCCAGTGGCGGCGGGCGAACTCCTCGAGCGCCGCGTACGGCGGGTGCCCGTCGTGCGCGCCGGTGGGGTGGCTCTCCCCGCACACCACGACCAGGTCGCCGACCGACCGCAGCGACCGCTTCGGCGACCGGGCGTTGATCGCCAGCGGCAGCGGCGCGTGCGCACCGACGCGGGCGGCCACGCAGTACGAGCGCTCCGCCTCCAACCGCGCGAAGTACAGCCCGCGGTCCAGGATCGGGAAGTGCGTCGCCACGACCACCCGGTCCGCGCGCACGACGCCGCCGGAGGTGACGACCTCGCACGGCGAGCCCTGGTGCACGTCGAGCACCCGGGTGCCCTCGAACACCGCGGACCCGTCGCCGTGCACCGCGCGGGCCAGGCCGGCGAGGTAGTCGACCGGCTGGAACTCGACCTGGTCGGCCAGTCGCACCGCGGCGTCGGTGGCGAACGGCAGCTCGGCGGAGTCCGCGAGTTCCACCGGCAGCCCGGCGTTCCGGGCGGCGTCGGCCTCCGCCCGCACCTCGTCGGCTTCGGCCGCGCTCGTCGCGTAGGTGCACGCGGGACGCCTGCGCAGCTCGCAGTCGATCCCCTCGGCGGACGCGAGTTCGGCGACCAGCTCGACGGCGTCGGCGCAGACCGCGGCGTAGGCGGCGGCCGCGTCGGCACCGCGGTGCGCGCGGATCGTGGAGCACGTCGTGGACTGCAGCGCGGTCACCTTCGCGGTGCTGGACCCGGTCGCGCCGGAACCGGCCCGGTCCGCTTCGAGCACCGCGACCCGGACGCCCGCCCGCCGCAGCAGCAACGCCGTCGTCAAGCCGGTGATGCCCCCGCCGAGCACGGCGACGTCGAACCGCCGGTCGCCCGGCAGCGGCGGGTGGGGTTCGGGCCGCCGCGCGGTGTCCCACCACAGCGATCGCGACATGGCGCACTCCTTCGCCCGGGTCTGGTCGTGGCCCAGGCTTCCCACCGGGCGGCCTCCGGCAAACCGGAGCGCGGCCACCGGTGGGCTGGCGGCCCGCATCCGGTTCGGGCGGGCACGGCGCGGCGGCGACCCGCTCCAGGGCGACTGCGCGGAGGTCGAGCACCGCGCGGTGGCGGTCCGACCCGCACCCGACGCCGCAGGTCGCCGCCTTCCCGCACGAGCTGTTCTCCCGCGTCAGCGACCGGCGGCGATGCCGGTGAGGACGAAGTCCAGGCCGTCGAGGAACTGCCGCCGGTCGTCGTGGCCGCGCAGCTGGTCGGCGACGGCCCGCGCGAACGGGAAGTCGTCCGGATCCAGCGCCTCCCAAGCGTTCGACACCGAGTCGAGGAATTCGTCCCGGTCCACCTCGTGATCGGCGGCCACCGCGTTCGCCGCGTTCTGCCCGGCCGCGCCGAGCACGTAGTGCACCAGCGCCGAGGTGGCGGTGAACCAGCCGGATTCGGGGACGCCGAGCGCGCGCACTCGCCTGCCGAAGCTGTCGTAGATCCGCGGCGTGACGGCGCCGCGCGGGTTGCGGGAGAGCTCCGCGGTCAGCTGCGCGGCGAGCCACGGGTGCTCGTCGATCGCGTCGAACAGGCCGAGCGCGACCTCCCGGACCTGCTCCCGCGGCACGGCCGCGGTGGTGCCCGCGGCGAGGGCGGTGCTGATGACGGCCTCGGTGGCGGCGGCGAGCAGCGCGTCCTTGTTCGGCACGTGCCAGTAGATCGCGCCGGGCCCGGTGGCGAGGCGTTCGGTGAGGGCCTTGAACGTGAGCCCGCGCGCACCGGCGGAGTCGAGGAGCGCGACGGCGGTCTCGACGATGCGTTCCCTGGTGAGCCCGTCGGTGCGCCGCTGCGACCGCTGTTCCCGTGTGGCCATGCCGCCATCTTGACACATCTGGAGCGCTGTTCCATATTGGAATGGCATTCCATTGTCCCGGAGGAACCACCCATGCGCCACCCCGTCACGATCATCGGAGCAGGACTCGGCGGCCTCGTGCTCGCCCGCGTGCTGCACGTCCACGACATCCCCGCCGTCGTCTTCGAAGCCGAACCGTCCCCGGACTCCCGGCCGCAGGGCGGCATGCTCGACATCCACGACCACAACGGCCAGCCCGCCCTCGACGCCGCCGGGCTGCTGGACCGGTTCCAGGACCTCGTGCTGGAGGGGCGCCAGGCGATGCGGCTGCTCGACCGGGACGGCGGGGTGCTGCTCGACGAACCCGACGACGGCACCGGCGGGCGGCCCGAGGTGCAACGCGGCGAGCTGCGGCGGCTGCTGCTCGACTCGCTGCCGGACGGCACCGTCCGCTGGGGCCGCAAGGTCGCCGCCGTCCGCCCCCGCGGCGACGGCCGCCACGAGGTGGTGTTCGCCGACGGCGCGGTGCACCTCGCGGACCTGCTGGTCGGCGCGGACGGCGCCTGGTCGAAGGTGCGCCCGCTGCTGTCCGGCGCCGAACCCCGCTACACCGGCAGGTCCTTCGTCGAGACCTACCTGCACGACGCCGACACCCGGTACCCGGCGGCCGCCAAAGCCGTCGGCGGTGGCGCGATGCTGGCGCTCGCGCCCGGCAAGGGCATCCAGGCCCACCGGGAGCGGGGCGACACCCTGCACACCTACGTGGCGCTGGAGCACCCCCGCGACTGGTTCGCCGCCGTCGACTTCACCGACGCCGCCGCGGCCACCGCGCGCATCGCCGCCGAATTCCCCGGCTGGGCACCGGAACTCACCGCGCTCATCACCGAATCCGACACCGCGCCCGTGCTGCGGCCGCTGCACGAACTGCCGGTGGGGCACCGGTGGGAGCGGGTGCCCGGCGTGACGCTGCTCGGCGACGCCGCGCACCTCACCGTCCCCAACGGGGAGGGCGCGAACCTGGCGATGCTCGACGGAGCCGAGCTCGGCGCCGCCCTCGCCGCGCACCCCGGCGACGTCGAGACCGCGCTCGCCGAGCACGAGCGGGCGATGTTCACCCGCAGCGCCGAAGCGGCGACCGACGGCGCCGTGGCCCACGAGCTCATGTTCGGACCCGACGCGCCGCACGCCGTGGTCGACTTCTTCGCCGCAGCAGGGCAGGAATGACCGCACCGTCCTAACCGGACGGTGGAGCGGGCGGGGCCGGACGGTAACCTTCGCGGCGTGGTGACCAAGCGGGACCCGGACCGCGAACCGACCCCGACCGAGCGGATCCGGCGCGAGCAGCTGATCGACGTGACGATCGACCTCATCGCGGCGAACGGCCACCAGGGCACCTCCCTGGCCGGCATCGCGGCGGCCGCCGGCATCACCAAAGCCGCCGTGCTCTACCACTTCACCGCGAAGGACGCCCTGGTGCGGGCCGCGCACGAGACCGTGCTGGCCGCACTCGACCGCGCGGTCACCACCGCCGTCGACACCGCGGGCGCCGCCGACGGACCGGCCGCCTACGTCCGAGCGACCCTCGGCCACCTGCGGGACCACCCGCGACACGTGCGGCTGATCATCGAAGCCGATGGCACAGGCGGCGCCGAGCGCACTCCCCGCGAGCGCTGGGCCCCGCTCGCCGGCATCGTCGACGCCGCCGCCCGCGCCCGCGCCGCCCCCGTCGACGCCCGCACCGCCGCCATCGCCCTCGGCGGCGCCATCGACGCCATCCTCACCGAACGCCTGCACACCCCCGACTACGACACCACCGAAGCAGCGGAACAACTAGTAGGAATGATCGAGGCGGTGCTGGGTCGCTGAGAGCTCGTTCTGCCTGGCGGGTGAGGTGGCGGAACCTCGGCGCTCCCTCGCTGCTGGATCGATGTCCCGAGTCCGCCACGAGGGGCCTCGCCGTCTTCTCGGGGCCGCTGAGAACCCGCGGGTGGCCGGGTCGCGTGCGTGCTGGCCGTTCATCGGCGGATCAGCTCGCCAGGACGTCGCGGACCGCCCGGGCCGCGACGTCCGGCCGGGACCAGACGAGACCGGAGTGGCCGACGTCGTCCAGGCGGCGGAGCTCGGCGCGGGGGAGCGTGGCGATGAAGTCGGCGTAGAGCTCGTGCTTGGCGCGGGCGGCCGCGGCGGCACCGGCGCGGGCCTCCGGCGGGGAGAGCTCCGCGGCGAACGCGTCGGACCCCATCGCCGAGACGAGCACCAGCGGCAGGTCCGGGTCGGGACCGGCGTCGCGGACCTCCTGGAACAGCTTCGGCAGGTTCATCGATTCGCGCAGCGACCGCAGGTGCGCGGCCGGGCTGAACCCCCGTGCCAGCAGTGGTTCCCGGACCTCCGCGGGCCAGTCGGCGAGCGCCCGGCCGACCGCGGCCCGGTACGCGTCCCGCATCGCCGGCAACCCGTCGGCGGGCAGCTCGACATCGGTGGTCCACGCCAGGAGCCGTTGCGCGGCCTCGGCGGGCAGGCGCTGCACGATCTCCTCGTGCGTCGGGTCGAGCAGCACCAGCCCGGCCACCTCGTCCGGGAACCGCTTCGCGTACAACCGCGCGTAGAGCCCGCCCAGCGAATGCCCTACCAGCACGCGCGGCCCCGGCACGTCCGCCACCTGCAGCAGCGCGCGCAGGTCGTCGGTGACGCGGGTGCCGCTGCGCGGCAGCTCCACCGGATCGCTCCAGCCGAGGCCGAGGCGATCCACCAGCACGCTCGTGGTGAACTCGGCGACCCGCTCGTGCAAGCGCAGGCCGTGCAGCCCGGACATCCCGCCACCGGCCAGGAACACCGCGGGCGGGCCGCCGCGACCGGAGCGGTGCAGCAGCATCTGGCCGGCGGGAACCGGGTAGCGCGTTCCCAGCGGAGCGGGTGCGTCGTCCACGTCCGAACCTCCCGTAGTCCGCCGCCGATGCTCCCAGGCGACGCCGCGCACCCCGCGCCCGGGGTGATCGCGGACACACCTCGGGCCAGGAGGCTTTCCGTGCCGCTGCGGCATGGTTGGACACTGCTCCCGGACGAGGCGCGCTGGTCGGTTCGCCGATTCGCGACGGTCCGGGCCACCCGGGACCGCACGGCAGACGACCTCCTCTTCTCGTCGAGGGGGCAAGCCATCCAGAGGGAGAGACATGACCGGCATCGACCACGAGGGCCCGCAGCCCGGGCCGAACGGGGCCGCGGCCGACGCGGCGGGCGCAGCCACCGCGACCGCCGCGACCGCTACGACCGCTACCACCGGCGCGACCGCGGAGGACCGGGCCGCCGCGCCCGCCGCGAAGAAGCGCTTCCGCTGGCGCAGCAAGGACTACACGCCGGAAGAGCTCGCCGAAGCTCAGCAGCAGTGGCGCGACGCGATGCCGTGGGAGCACCCGATGTCGCGCGGCGACAAGTTCCTCGTCTTCGCCACGTTCGGCGTCGTGCTGCTGATGCTCGGCTCGATGCCGTTCCGCCCGTTACTGCTGGCCTCGCACCCGCTGGGGTTGAGCGCGGTCACCGGCAGCCTCTCCGCGATCGGCGCGGGTGCCGCGTTCGCCCGCATCGGTGAGCTGGACCTGTGGCTGGTCGTGGCGGCCGGCGTGTTCGGCATGGTCAAGTTCGACTGGCTGTTCTGGCTCGCCGGACGCCGCTGGGGCGAGAAGATCATCCAGATGTGGGCGCCGGGCGAGTTCGGCAAGCGGTTCGTGGCCCGCGTCCGGTCCTGGCCGAGCTGGGCGATGCCGCTGGTCATCATCGCCGCGGCGCTGCCCGGCATCCCCGCGCCCGCGGTGTTCGCGGTGGCCGGGGTCAGCGGGATGGGCCTCGTCCGGTTCCTGATCTTCGACGCGATCGGTGCCGGGCTGATGGCGGGCCTGGTCGCCGGTCTCGGCTACGGGATCGGGCAGCACGCCGTGGACTTCGTGCTGATGATCGACGACTACGCGCTCTACATCACGCTGGCCCTGGTCGTCTGGGTCTCGATCCAGGCCGGGCGCAAGGCGAGCAAGGAGCAGCAGGAGAAAAAGCGCCAAGCCGCTTGATCGCGGAGGCGCCTACATCTGCTGCGTAGTGGTGGGGTGGCGGAACCTCAGCGGGATTCTCGCTGCGGGATCTTTTTCCCGAGTGGCTCCGCCACGAGGGAAAAAGCTGTCCTCGCGAGAATCCCGCTGAGAACCCGCGGGTGGTCCCGTTGCTCTGGTGGTCGGCGGCTTCGCCGCGGACACGACCCGCCGAGCCCGAGCAGCTGGAGTCCGCCCCCGGATCAGGGCAGGTAGTACATCGGGTTCGGGAGTTTGACGGGCTTTTCGGCGTGACCGCCCTGCAGGTCGCTGTGCTGGTCGCCGAGGTTCAGCACGATCGTGTTGCCGAGCGATTCGATGTGGGCGCGGGTCGCGGACTTGTACTCCACGGTGCTGCAGTCCAGCCCGCACGGCAGGTGCTCGGGCGCCTCGGTGGTCGGCTTGAAGAACGCCCCGGCCGGTTCCGGGAAGCCCTCGTCGGCGAGGTTGCGCAGCGAGGACTTCTGCAGGTCGTCGCCGCGCCCGGTGAGGAAGTAGACGCGCACGCCATGCTCCGCCGCCCAGTTCGCGAGCGCCCGGGTCTGCCGGATCGGTTCGAACTCGGCGTCGTCGATGGCCTCGCGCTGCGCCTCCTCGTCGAAGCCGAAGTCGTTGTCGGCCTCCCAGCCGTAGGTCAGCTCCGAGGTGTCGTCGACGTCGAGCACGATCGCCGGGTTCGGCACGCCCTCCGCGAGCCGCTGCCGCAGGTAGCCCTCCGCGTGCGCGACCGCTTCGTCGACCTGCCGGTCCCAGGCGCTGCCCTCGGTGGCGTGGTGGTTCCCGTCGGAGTCCACCCGGTCGCCGTAGTAGTCCTGGACGGCGAGCTTGGCCCGCCCGAGGTTGGCCGGTTCGGTGCCGATCGACTCCGAGGCGACGGCGGTGACCCCGCCGGCCAGCGTGGCGCCGATCGCGGCGGCGGCACCGAGTTTGGCGAGTCCGGTCAGGCGGTGGGCCATCGTGTCGCTCCCTGGAGATCGCGGTCGAGATGCGCGGAACCTAGCAGCCGGGCGCCTCCGGACGCGGGACCTGACGCGTTCCCGACGTCGAGTCGCCTCCGGCGAGCTGCGGATTTCCGCCGCACGGGAGGGATTTCCCTCGACTGCTCGCCTTCGGTCGCGATCCCCCGGAGTGCTGCCCCGGCGTGTGATCGACTGGTGGCGCGGAGGTCGCCCCGGCGAGGCAGCCGGGGCTCCGCGCGGCCGATCGGGTCGCGCGACCGGGGGCGACGACACCGCCGCACCCGTCCCGCATTCCGCGCAGGCAGCCGAATCCCGGCCGCCGCGCCGTCCTGCCCACCAATGGAAGGAACACGCGTGAAGAAGCTCGCGACCGGTGCCGCGCTCGGCCTCGGACTGCTGCTGGCCACCGCCGCCCCCGCCGCCGCGGCGGGCTACGTCTACACCGGCAAGTGGTACGACACGGCCGCCGCCTGCGAGAAGGCGTGGTCGGACGCGCACGGCGGGGGTGGCGGCACCGCACTCCCGCACCAGTGCCGGCACAACGCCGCCGCGAACGTGTACGAGCTGTGGGCCTACCAGCTCTGATCCGGCGGTCCGCGTGACGCGGGCCGGGTGAGCGTCCCGTTCGGCCGCGCGGCCGAACGGGACGGCGCTCAGCCCCCGGCCACGTCCAGCGCCGTCCAGGCCAGCGCGGTCGCCGCGTCCAGCAGCGCCCGTTCCGCGTCGCCGCCGACGCAGTGCGCGGCGAACTCGGGCTGGTGGTTCAGCGCGGGCAGCGAACCGATCCCGACGTAGGGGTGGATCGCCGGGACCACTTGCGAGACGTTGCCCATGTCGGTGGACGCGCGGTTCATCCGACGTGCCACCGGGTTCGGGTGGGTGCGGCGGCCGAGCCGTTCGGCGTTGCGCACGTAGGCGTCCAGGGCCGGCCGGTAGGTGCGGAACTCCGCGTACGGCTTGCTCTCCGGCACGATCTCCAGCGCGGCGCCGGTGGCGTGCGCGCCCGCTTCGAAGCAGCGCCGCACCTTCTCCTCGGTCTCGGCGAGCTCGTCCAGGCTCTCGGCCCGCACGTACCAGCGGCCCTCGGTGCGCGCCGGGATCGCGTTCGGCGCCTCGCCGCCGTTGGTGAGGACGCCGTGCACCCGCACCGTGTGCGGGAGCTGCTGGCGGAGCAGCCCGATGGCGACCTGCGCGACGGTGAACGCGTCGGCCGCGTTGACGCCCTGCTCCGGGTAGGCCGCGGCGTGCGCCGCCTTCCCCTGGTAGGACACGTGCGAGTGCGACACCGCGAACGGTTCCGCCTCCGCGACGTCCACCGGCGCGGGGTGCGCCATCATCGCCAGGTCCAGCCCGGCGAACGCGTCGCGCTCCAGCATTTCGATCTTGCCGCCGCCGCCTTCCTCGGCCGGGGTGCCGTAGACCTCGATGGTCAGGCCCGCCGAATCGGCCAGCGGGGCCAGCGCCCGCGCCGCGCCGACGGTGATCGCGGCGATCAGGTTGTGCCCGCAGGCGTGGCCGAGGCCCGGCAGCGCGTCGTACTCGGCGCACAACCCGAGCCGGAACGGGCCGCTGCCGAACGTCGCCAGGAACGCGGTCTCCAGCCCGAGGTAGCCTGGTGTGACGTCGAACCCGGCCTCGGACAGGGATTCGGCGACCCAGCGCGCCGAGCGGTGCTCCTGCCACGCCGTCTCCGGGTGGGCGTGCAGCTGCTCGGAGAGCCGGACGAGCCGGTCGGCGTCCGCGGCCACGGTGGCCCCGGCGGCCTGCTTCGCGCCGCTCATCGCTCGTCCCCCGGCACGCCGTAGGACGGCGCCGCGGTCGGGTCGAGGGCGCGGGTCACGTAGTCGTCGCGCTGCGGCAGCCAGATCTCCAGCAGGTCGCGGAGATCCGCGATCGGCGAGCCGCTCCAGTCGATGCGCAGATCGGTCTCGCGCCACGACACCTCGCGGACCACGGACAGCCCCGCCGAGTGCACCGGACCGGCCTCGCCACCGGCGGCCAGGCCCGCTTCGAGCGCGGTGAGCAGCCGCCGCTCCAACTCGCCCGTCGATGCGGCGAAGGACTCGGCGACGGCGTCGACGACCTCGGGCGCCGCCAGCATGTTCCCGGCGGCCACCACGCCCGGCTCGACGCGGTGCCGGTGCACGCCCAGCGACGCGGCCCCGGAGTGCGCGGCACCGCCACCACCCGGTTCCAGCACGGTGAGCTGCCGGTGTTCGACCAGCTCGTGCCCGCGCACCACCGAGTCCAGCGCGGCCTGCGCCCCGGACCCGGACTCCAGCGCGTCCAGCAGCGCCGGGCCCAGCCGCGGATCGGTCACGTTTTGCGAAGAGGCACCGCCGACCCCGGCGCGCAGGTGGATGCAGCGGGCCGCGACGGCGGGGCTGGAGGAGGTCACGGCGATCCCGACGGCACCGCGGCCGTCGGTGCCGAGCACGGAGAACGTCACCGGGCACCTCCGGGGATCACGGCGATCGCGTCGATCTCGACGAGCCATTCCGGCCGGGCCAGCGCGGAGACCACCACCCCGGTGGAGATGGGGTGCACGCCGCGGGTCCAGCGGCCGACGGTGCGGTACACCGCCTCCCGGTAGCGCGGGTCCACCAGGTAGATCGTCAGCTTCACCAAGTGCTCCATCCGGGCCCCGGCCTCGTCGAGGAGCATCGCGATGTTGGCCATCGCCTGCTCGGCCTGGGCCGCGGCGTCGCCGATGCCGACCGATTCGCTGGTGTCGAGGTCCTGGCCGATCTGCCCGCGCACGTACACGGTGTCCCCGGCGACGACGGCCTGGCACAGGTCGTTGTCCAGGTCCTGCTCCGGGTAGGTGTCGCGGGTGTTGAACGGCCTGATCCGGGTGTGGCCGCCCGCGACGATCGGCGGGTGGTGGGTCATCGTCGGCTCCTTCGCCGTGTCGTTGGACCGCTGCCGCGTGGGGGTCGGCGGCCGAGCCGTCGACCAGCGGGCAGCGGCGGTCAGCTCTCGTGGTCGGTGGCGAGCGCGGCGGCGTGCTGCGCGAGGTAGCCGCGCTGGGTGGCGATGTGGTCGGCGACGTAGCGGGCGTCGTGCCACACGCCCCAGATGAAGCTCGACCCGCGCCGGGACAGCCACGGCAGGCCGAGGAAGTAGACGCCGGGCTCCGCGGACACGCCCCGGCGCTGGTCGGGGCGCCCGTTCTCGTCGAACGCGTCGACCTGCAGCCAGCCGTAGTCGGCGGCGAAGCCGGTGGCCCACACGATCGACCCGACCTCGGCCAGGTCGAGCTCCCGGCGCGGATCGGTGGCGGCGGCGGGCAGCGGTCCGAGGACGTGCGCCTCCGGTTCCGGGGGCAGGTCCAGCCCGTCGCGTTCGACGTGCTCGTCCGCGGCGCGCAGCAGAGCGAGGTGCTGGGCGTCGCCGAGTTCGATGTTCGCGGCCAGGTCCGGTGCGAAGCGCAACGCACCGTCCACGTAGGACTCGGTCTTGCCGACGAGCTCGATGCCGGTGCGGGCCAGCGCGCGGAAGTCGACGGTGCGCCCGCCCTGCGCGCCGCTGACCGCGATGGTCACGTGCT
This sequence comes from Saccharopolyspora gregorii, assembly GCF_024734405.1. NCBI lineage: Bacteria > Bacillati > Actinomycetota > Actinomycetes > Pseudonocardiales > Pseudonocardiaceae > Saccharopolyspora > Saccharopolyspora gregorii. The sequence goes on from NZ_CP059556.1 coordinate 2,486,208, forward strand.
TCGCGCCCTGCGGCGGGGTGTCCGCGTCCCACAGGCCGAGCACGCCCAGCCACCAGCAGAAGTCGCGGCCGCGGTACCGGCGCGGCGGCCGGTCGTGCGGCCCGACGGACAGCAGCACCCGGCGCCCGGAGCGGCGCAGCTCGTCGGCGATCTGGACGCCCGAGGAACCGGCCCCCACCACGAGGACCGGTCCCTCGGGCAGCTGCTCCGGGTTCCGGTAGCCGCTGGAGTGCAGCTGCACCGGCCCGGCGTCGGCTGGCACGACGGGCGGGATCACCGGCCGCTGGAACGGCCCGGTCGCTGCCACCACGAACCGCGCGTCGATCGAGCCCGCCGAGGTCTCGACCCGGAACCCGGGGGCGCCGGCGTTCTTGCGCACCGAGGTGACCTCGACGCCGCAGCGGATCGGCGCGTCGATCTTCGCGGCGTAGTCGGCGAAGTAGTCGGCCACCTGGTCCTTGGTGGCGAACTCGTCCGGGCCGACCCCGGCGAACTCCATGCCGGGGAAGCGGTCGTGCCACGCGGGCCCGTTGGCGACCAGCGAGTCCCACCGCTCGGTGCGCCAGCGTTCGGCGATGCGGTGCCGTTCCAGGACGACGTGCGGCACGCCCTGTGCACCGAGGTGCTCGCTCATCGCCACGCCCGCTTGGCCGGCGCCGACGACCACCACCTCGGTCCGTTCGCTCGACATCTCGACCTCCTTCGACCGGCAGTCGCGAGTTCTTCCCGCTGCCACGGGAAAATCCTCGAAGACGCCGTGAGTTCTGTCCAACAGTCGTTGCAGCTGCACCGGATCTGCTCGTCAGATGCGGGCGGGTTCGGCGTCCGGTTCGGCGGTGGGGGAGAGGTCCTCGGCGCGCAGCAGCGCGGTCCCGGCGGTCTCCCGCAACGTCAGGGCCGCGACCAGCCCGCCCACCGCGAAGATCATCATGTAGGGGCCGGGCACCAGGGTGCTGCCGGTCGCGGAGATCAGCACCGTCAGCACGTACGGCACCGTCCCCGCGAACAGCGCGGCGGTGATGTTGTAGCCGATGGACAGGCCGCTCTGCCGGGTGCGGGTCGGAAAGATCTCCGCGGACCACACCGCGTAGGTGCCGAGGATCGCCGCGAGGCACGCGCCCAGCAGCAGCCCCGCGATCCACGTCCCGACGAGCCCGGTCCGCATCAGCAGGAACGCGGGCGTCGCCAGCACCAGCAACGCGCCGGTGGCCCCGATGAACACCGGTTTGCGCCCCACCCGGTCCGAGAGCCCGCCGAACAGCGGCACCAGCACCAGCCCCAGCAGCGAGATCGCCGTGGACAGCAGCCCGGCGCTGCCCGCCGAGTGCCCGAGGTGATCGGTCTCGTAGGTGACCAGGTAGGTCAGCACCACGTAGAACGGCACGTGCATCGCCGTCATCAGCCCGGCCGCCTGCAGCAGTTCCCGGCGGTGGGTGCGCAGCAGCTCCCGCGCGGGGCTGCGCGGCACGGTGTCCGCGGCCTCCAGCGCCCGGTACTCCGGGGTGTCCTCGATCTTGTTCCGGATGATGAAGCCGATGACGCCCAGCGGCGCGGAGATGAGGAACGGGATGCGCCAGCCCCACCCGGTGAGCTGCCCCTCGTCCAACCCGACCGACAGCAGCAGGAACGCGCAGGACCCGGCGAGGAACCCCAGCAGCGAACCGACTTCCAGCCAGCTCACCCCGAACCCGCGGCGGCGGCGCGGCGCGGTCTCGGCGAGGAAGCTCGCCGCGCTGCCGAACTCGCCCCCGGCCGCGAAGCCCTGCACCAGGCGCAGCACCACCAGCAGCACCGGCGCGGCGATCCCGATGGACGCGTACCCGGGCAGCAGGCCGATCGCCAGCGTCGCCCCGGACATCAGGAAGATGACCAGCGACAGCGTCCGCTTCCGCCCGATCCGGTCGCCGAGCGGCCCGAACACGGCCGCACCGATGGGGCGGATGCCGAACGACACCGCGAACACGCCGAACACGGCGAGCAGCCCGGTGGTGCTGTTCTCCGCGGGGAAGAACACGGTGGCGACGGTGTCGGCGAGGTACGCGTAGGCGGCCCAGTCGAACCAGTGCACGAAGACGCCGACGGCGCCGGCGGCGACGCTCCGGCGCAACCCGGCGGCGCTCGTGGCCTCCGGCGCGGCGGATTCCGGGGCGGGGCCGTGGTGCGAGGTCGGCATGCGCGCCTCCAGGCGTCGGATCGGTGGGACCGCGCTGGTCGGGCGGCGCGGTGCGGACCAGACTGACGCCGGGCGGCGGGATTCGTCCAATAGATGTTTTCGCTGCGGGCGAGCTGAAGAACAGATGATGTCGGGCGGATTCCGGCGCCGTTGCGGGCGTGTTGCCGGACCGGTGGCTAGCGCACGTCCCGCAACAGGTCCATCACGGCGCGGGCACGCGCGGTCTGCCGCACGCCGCCGACCGAGGTGATCGTCACTTCCAGCGGCGGGCGGTCCCCGAGCAGGTCGAGCGCGACGACCTCGCCGCCGCCGTAGGTCTGCGCGGTCCGCGGCCGCTGGTTGAGGATCGAGTACCCGAGGCCCTGCGCGACGAGGGAGCGCACCGTCTCGTAGCTCCGGCTGCGGTACCGCACGTCCGGCGCGGTGCCGGAGGACGCCACGACCTCGCGGAAGTAGTCGCGGCTGTAGGGCAGGTCCAGCAGCACCATCGGATCGGTCGCGAGTTCCGCGAGATCCACCGCCTCCCGGTCGGCGAGCCGGTGCCCGGCCGGGACGATCACGTGCGCCGGCGCCAGGTCGATCGTCTCCCGCCGCAGGTCGGCGTCGGTGGGCGTGCCCAGCCCGTAGGTCAGCGCGAAGTCGATCCGCCCGGTGCGCAGCGCCTGGTGCAGGTGCTCGGCCTCGTCCTCCACCACGGTCAGCTCGACGTCCGGGTAGTGCTCGCCGCAGGAGGCGAACAGAGCAGGCAGGTAGTACGGCGCGAGCGTCACGAAGCAGCCGATCGCCACCGGGCCGCTGACGGAGCCGCCGCTGCCGCGCGCCTCGGCCTCGACGTCGCGGGCGCGGGTCAGCAGGTCGCGGGCCTGCTGCAGCAGGCGTTCCCCGGCGGAGGTGAGGGTGAGGCCGCGGGCCCGGTGCCGGATGAACAGCTGCAGCCGCAGCTCGTGCTCCAGGTTGGCGACCGCGGAGGAGACCGCCGACTGCGCGATGCGCAGCTCGTCGGCGGCCGCGGTCATCGAGCCGCGCTCGGCCGCGGTGACGAAGTAGCGCAGCTGCACCAACGTGAACCCGACGGGCGTGGTCATTAGTTTTTTCCTTGTCCTTCTGGTCTCGCTGCGTCGTGGTGGGGTGGCGGAACCTCAGCGTTCTCCTCGCTGCGGGATCTTTTTCACAGGTGGCTCCGCCACATGCGAAAAAGCTGTCCTCGCGAGGAGAACGCTGAGAACCCGCGGGTGGTTCCGTTGCTCGGGTGGTCGTCGCTCAGCGGCTTCGCCGCTGAGCGGAAGACGGCAGGTTCACACGGGCGGGTCGGCTCGCGGCCTTCTCGGGCGGGTCATCGGCTGAGGCGGGCGGTGCGGGTGATGTTCCACGAGTTGGCGGGGCCTTCGAGCTTGTGCCCGTCGACGTAGAACACGGCCTGGTCCGGCAGCGAGGCCGCGTCGGCGTCGAGGTTGTCGTCGTCGATGCGGCCCAGGTGGGCGTAGGTGCGCACGTCGTGCACGAACCGCTCCACGTCGAGGCCGAGGTCGCCCGCGATGCCGCGCAGCAGCCGGGCGTCCGGTTCGCCGTGCTGCTCGGAGATCGCGTCGTGCATCTCCCAGAACCGGTCCTGCGCGCCCGCCGCCTCGATCGCCAGCGCCCGCACGAAGTCCGGCTGCGCGGTGACGTGGTGCCGGAACACCAGCCGGAACTCGTCGCCGAGCAGGTGGCGGACCTCGTTCTCCACCTCGAAGGTGCGGGTCCGGTAGCGGTGGTCCAGCGCGGCGTAGACGACGATCGTGGTCCGCGCGTCGACCGGCCCGCGGATGTGGTCGCGTTCCGGGTCGACCTCGCGCTGCAGGGTGCGCCCGGCGGGCGCGGGCAGCGGCCGCAGCCGGTTGCCCGCGGCGAACACCGCCCAGGACAGCGCGAACGCCAGCGCGGACGCGAGCAGCACGCCGACCCGCGCTTCGTCCCGCAACGCCGGGTCGGGCAGCGCCAGGTCCACCACCAGCAGCGAGATCGTGAAGCCCATCCCGGACAGCGCCCCGACCCCGGCCAGTCGCGGCACGTCGAGGCTCGGCGCGCGGGTGCCCGGCACCAGCCGCCGCACCAGCGTGGAGGTGCCCGCGATGCCGAGGACCTTCCCGAGCACCAGCCCGGCGATCACGCCCCAGGTCAGCCGGGAGCTCAGCGCCGCCGACAGCGCCTGCCCGGACAGCGGGACCCCGGCGTTGGACAGCGCGAACAGCGGCACGACGAGGAAGTTGACGTAGCTCTGCAACAAGTCGGTGAGCCGCTGGTTCATCGGCACCGACCGGTCGATGCTCCACCGCGCGAGCCGGGCCACGCGGGCCGCCGGGGCCTGCCGGAACTGGTGCACCACCTTCGAGGCGGTGTCCACGTCCTCCAGCCGCGTCGGGTAGACGGGCATCAGCAGCGCGATCAGCACCCCGGCGAGCGTCGGGTGCACCCCGGACAGGTGCATCGCCAGCCACACCCCGATCCCGACCACCAGGTACGGCATCACCCGCCAGATCCGGGAGCGCTGCAGCAACCAGATCAGCACCAGCCCGGCGGCGGCCACCGCGAGCCAGCCGGGGGAGAGGTCCTCGGTGTAGAACAGCGCGATCACGCCGAGCGCGCCGATGTCGTCCACGACGGCGAGCGTGAGCAGGAAGACCCGCAGCCGCGGTGCCTTCCGCGGGCCGACCAGCGCCAGCATGCCCAGCGCGAACGCGGTGTCGGTGGAGATCACCACGCCCCAGGCGGGCGCGGCGGCCGATCCGGCGTTGAGCGCGAGGAACAGCAGCACCGGCACGACCAGCCCGCCGAGCGCGGCGCACACCGGCAGCACCGCGCGCCTGCGGTCGCGCAGCTCGCCGAGGGTGAACTCGCGCCGGACGTCCAGCCCGACGGAGAAGAAGAACACCGCCATGACCGCGTCGTCCACCCAGTCCGAGGCGGACATCGACAGGTCCAGCCCGCCGATCCGCACCCCGGCCTGGATGGACCAGAAGTCGTCGTAGCTGCTGCCGAGGTTCGCCCACACCAGGGCGATGAGGGTGGCGGCGGCGAGCGCGGCGGCGGCCAGCGGCTCGCTGTCCAGGGCCCGCAGCAGCGCGCGTCGCTGCCGGTAGAAGCGCGGCATCGTCAACGTGCACCCGTCCCGGTGGTCCCTGCGCACCGGTGCGTGCAGGTGCGCCCGGCGCCGTCGCGGGCAGCATAAGGCGGTCCCGGGCCCGGCGCCGGAGCCGATCAGGAGCGGCGGAACAGGTCCTCGGCGAGGGCGAGGTGTTCCCCGACCGCGCGGTCCGCGGCGGTCGCGTCGCGGCGTTCGACCGCGTCGACGAGGTCGACGTGCGAGGCGTGCAGGTGCGAGTGCTCGTGCTGCAGTTCGGCGACCGCGCTGCCGATGGTGCGGCGCAGCACCACCGTCAGCCCGGCGTAGAGCTCGTCGAGGACGCTGTTGTGCGCGGCGGCCACCAGCGCGCGGTGGAACTCGACGTCGGCTTCGGCGTACCGGTCGGCGTCGCCGTCGTCGTAGGCGGCGTGCTGCGCGTGGAGGTGCTCGCGCAGCGCGGCGAGGTCGTCGTCGGTGCGGCGCAGCGTCGCCAGCCGGGCCGCGTCGCGCTCCAGGCTGTTGCGCGCTTCGAGGCCTTTCAGCGCGTCCGCGGAGATCCGCCGGGACAGCGAGGCGGCGAGATCGCTGTCGGCGCGCACGAAGGTCCCGCTGCCGGGACGGGTCTCCAACATGCCGAAGTGGGCCATGGCGCGCAGCGCCTCCCGGACGGTGCTGTGCCCGACGCCCATGTCGCGGGCCAGCTGCGTCTCGGGGGGCAGCTTGGTCCCGACCGGCCACTCGCCGCGGCGGATCAGGTCCTGCACCTGGGCGATGACCTGGCCGGGCAGGCTCGTGCGCTGCAACGTCCTCACCGTCATGCGCACTTCCTACCAGAACGCCGTTTTCGTCTTCACCTCTGGTGATGTGCAACAGTTCTGAACTGTAGTAGTTTCGCGGCCGCACTGGCAGGAACGAGAGGAACACGCGATGTCCGGAATCGCCGGTTGGGTCGACTTCGACCGCGACCTCCGCGGCGAAGGGGCCGCGGTGCGCGCCATGGGCGAGGCGCTGCGCCACCGCGGCCCCGACGGCGGGGACGTGTGGCTCGACGCGGACGCGGGTCTGGCGCACCGCAGGCTGGCGGTGCTCGACCCGCAGCACGGGCGGCAGCCGATGGTCCTCGACGAGGACGGGCGCAGCACCGCCGTGATCAGCTTCAACGGCGCCGTCTACAACCACGCCGAACTCCGCGCCGAACTGCGCGGCCGCGGCCACCGCTTCGGCACCGGCACCGACGCCGAAGTGGTGCTGCACGCCTACGCGGAATGGGGCGAGTCCTTCGCCGAACGCCTCGACGGCATGTTCGGCCTCGCCGTCTGGGACCCGGCGCGCCGCAGCCTGCTGCTGGTCCGGGACCGCGCCGGGATCAAACCGATCTACTACCACCCGACGCCGAGCGGGGTGCTGTTCGGTTCCGAACCGAAGGCGCTGCTGACCCACCCGCTCGTCGAACCCGTGGTGGACGTCGACGGCCTGCGCGAACTGCTGGCCTTCGTCAAGACCCCGCGCACCGCGAGCTACCGCGGCGTCTACGAGGTCGAACCGGCCGAGATCGTGCGGATCAGCCCCGAGGGCACCACGACCCGCCGCTACTGGCAGCTGGCCGCCCGCGAGCACACCGACGACCACGACACCACCGTCGCCACCGTGCGGCGGCTGCTGGGCGGAGCGGTCGAGCGCCAGCTCACCTCCGACGTCGGATGCGGCACGCTGCTGTCCGGCGGGTTGGACTCCAGCGCGATCACCGCGCTCACCGGACGAGCCCTCGCCGAGCGGGGCGACGGTCCGGTCCGATCGTTCGCGGTGGACTTCACCGGGCAGGCCGAGAACTTCACCGCCGAGGTCGGCCGCGGCTCACCGGACCGGCCGTTCGCGGAGGAGCTGGCCCGGCACGTCGGTGCCGACCACCGCACGCTCACCTTCTCCCCGGACGAACTGGCCGATCCCGGGCACCGGCTCACCTGCCTGCGCGCCTACGACCTGCCGCTGTTCATGGGCGACATGGACGTCTCGATCCACCGGTTGTTCGCCGGCGTCCGGCAGCACACGCCGGTGGTGCTGTCCGGGGAGGCGGCCGACGAGCTGTTCGCCGGATACCGCTGGTTCCACGACGAAGCGCTGCGGGATGCGGACACGTACCCGTGGCTCGCCGACGCCGAGCACACCTTCGCCGGGGAGGGCACCGCGGACACCACGTTGCTGTCCCCGGAGCTGTGGAAGCTGCTGGACCTGCCCGGCTACCGCCGCGAGCGCTACCGCGAGGCCCTGGCCGAAGTGCCGCGGCTGGACGGGGAGCCGGCCGCCGACGCGCGGATGCGCGAGCTCACCTACCTCAACCTGAGCCGGTTCGGCCGTCTGCTGCTGGACCGCGTCGACCGGATGAGCATGGCCGCCGGGGTCGAGGTCCGCGTCCCGTTCTGCGACCACCGGCTGGTCGAGTACGTGTTCAACGCCCCGTGGGCCGCCAAGATCGCGGGCGGGCAGGAGAAGGGCCTGCTGCGCGCCGCCACCCGCGACCTGCTGCCCGACTCCATCTTCGGGCGGAAGAAGGCGCACTACCCGGCCACCCAGGACACCGAGTACGAGCGGGCGGTGCAACGCGAACTCGCCGATCTGCTCGACGACTCGGACTCCCCGGTCGGCCCGCTGCTGGACGAGCGGCGCGCCCGGGAGCGGCTGGCGAGCGATCCGGGGGAGAACAGCGTGAACTTCCGCCGCCGGGACATGGAGAACGTGATCCAGCTGGATCGCTGGCTGCGCGACTACGACGTGCGCCTGGAGCTGGGGTAGTCCCGTTGGGCGCTCTTCCGGGGCGCCGGGCCGGCTAGCCGGCGGCTTCGAGGGGCTGGTCGGCGCCGCGCCAGGTGGCGGCCAGCTCCTCCACCGGCAGGTCGAGGGCCTCGCCGAGGCAGATGATCGTGCCGAAGCCGGGGGAGGGCAGCCTGCCGGTCTCGATCTTGCGCAGCGTCTCCGGTGAGATGCCCGCCGCCTGCGCGACCTCCACCAGGTCCCGGTCGGCTCGCGCCTGGCGCAGCAGGGACCCGAGGCGCCTGCCTGCTTCGATCTGCTGGGGTGTGAGCGGTTGGCGGACCATGCGACCAGGATAGGGTTGGTATTACTATACCGTCCAGTGCTAGCGTTCCCGGTATAACTATACCGACCACCCCTGATGAGGTTTCCTTGATCGAGTTGAAGACGTCCGCGGAGATCGAACGCATGCACGTGACCGGCCGCTTCGTGGCCGAAGTGCTCTCCGAGATCGGCCGGATCGCCGACGTGGGCGTCAACCTGATGGACCTGGAGCACCACGCGCGCGGCATGATCGAGAAGCGCGGCGCGGAATCCTGCTACTGGGACTACGCGCCGTCCTTCGGCAAGGGCCCGTTCCGCAACGTCATCTGCCTGGCGGTCAACGACGCGGTGCTGCACGGGAAACCGCACGACTACACCCTGCGCGACGGCGACGTGCTCACCGCCGACCTCGCGGTCAAGATCGACGGCTGGGCCGCGGACTCGGCGCGCACCGTCATCGTCGGCACGCCCGCCGCGGAGGACCAGCGGATCATCCGCGCCACCGAGGAAGCGCTGGAGGCGGCGATCGAGGCCGCGCGCCCCGGCAACCGCATCGGGGACATCTCGGCGGCGATCTACGCGGTCGCCTGCGACTACGGCTACCCGGTCAACACCGAGTTCGGCGGGCACGGCATCGGCCGCACCATGCACGAGGAGCTGCACGTCGCCAACCGGGGCCGCGCCGGGCGCGGGCTGAAGCTGCGCACCGGGCTGACCCTCGCGCTGGAGCCGTGGTTCGCGCGCACCACCGACCAGATCATCTACGACGAGGACGGCTGGACGATCCGCTCCGCCGACGGCTCCCGCACCGCGCACTCCGAGCACACCGTCGCCATCACCGAGGACGGTCCGAAGGTGCTCACCCGCCGGGAGGCCGAACTCGCCGCCGCCTGATCGCGCACCGCCCGTCCCTCCACTTCTGCTCGTGCGGGGGTGGCGGAAGCCGCTGGTGGTCGGGCTGGGTGGATGGTCGGCGGCTCAGCGGAAGAACTCACCGAGCGGGTTCGCAGGCAGGCGGTCGGGTGGACGGCCCCCGCCGACGGGCCGTTCACCGGGGCGCGATCGCCGGGCGCGGGGACGCGAGCGGGTAGCGGAAGCGGACCGCCGCGGCCGCGGCCGCCGCCGCCAGCACGATCGCCCCGGCCAGCAGCAGCACCCGGTCGTAGCCGCCGCTCAGCAGCGGCGCGGTCAGCAGCGGCCCGAGGATCTGGCCCGCGCTGTAACCGGCGGTCAGCATCGCCACCGCCCGCGGGACCGCCAGGTCCCGCCCGACGGCGAGCGCGAGGTTGCTGATCCCCATGAACGTCGCGCCGAACAACGCGGCCGACACCAGCGCGGGAACGGCGCCGCCGAGCAGCGCGGGCAGCGCGATCCCGGCGGACTGCACCAGCAGCGCGGTGAGCAGCAGCGCGGGTCTGCTCCAACGCAGGGACAACCGGGCCCACACCGCGCACGAGGGCAGCGCGGCGAGCCCGACCAGCACCCAGGCCCCGCTGCCGAGCGCGCCCGGCGCGGTCCGCTCGATCGCCGCGACCAGGAACGTCCCGGCGATGATGTACCCGACGCCCTCCAGCGCGTATCCGGCCAGCAGCGGCGCGAACCACCGGTGCGCGCGCGGGACGGCGGGCTCCGCCGCCACCGCTCCCGGCCGTGTTCCGGGAACAAGCCGCCACGCGAACGCGCTGAGCAGCGCCGCGAGCAGCGCGCAGGCCCACCACGCCTCCCGCCAGCCGCCCGCGGTGCGCAGCGCCAGCACCAGCAGCCCGGACGCGGCGATCCCGCCGCCGACGCCGCCGAACACCCAGCCGGTCCAGTGCTGCGCGTGCCCGCTCAGCCGGGACAGCGCCGTGCTCACCGCGATCATGAAGATGAGCGCGCTGGCGACGCCCGCCACCAGCCGCAGCGCCGACCACGCGGCTGCACCGGTCAGCACCGGCATCAGCGCCAGGCTCGCCACCAGCGCGAGCAGCGATCCGCGCAGCACCGCCGTCGAGCGCACCACGCCGGGCGCGGCGATCCCGACCAGCGCACCGGCGAGGTAACCGGCGTAGTTGACCGTGGCCAGCGAGGCGCCGAGCCCGGCGGACAGGCCGGTCTGGGCCTGCATCAGCGGCAGGACCGGGGTGAAGGCGAACCGGCCGACCCCCATCGCCGCGGCCAGCGCGGCTGCCGAGCCGACGACGACGGGAAGGGGAGAACCGGTGCGTTCGGAGGTGTCGAGGTTCATGGTGCGCTCGACGCTAAGCGGGCCGGGATCTCCTTGTGGAATGCCGATCGGGCTGGTTGCATGCCTGCCGGGCATGGCGCGAGGTGGAGCGGGGTGCGGTGCTGGTGGACGTGGAGCTGCGGCACCTGCGGGCGTTCGTCGCGGTGGTGCGGCGCGGCTCGTTCTCCCGCGCCGCCGAGGACCTGCTGATCACCCAGCCCGCGTTGAGCCGCACCGTCGCGCAGCTGGAGAAGGTCCTCGGCGTGGAGCTGGTCGACCGCTCCGCCGGGCAGGTCGGGCCCACCGCGGCGGGCCGGGAGTTCCTCGGCCACGCCGAGCAGGTCCTGGCCGCGCTGGGGCGCGGTGTCGCGGCGGTGCGCGCGGGCCGCACGGTCCGGCTCGGGTTCAGCTGGCTGCTGCCGGACCCGTGGGCGCAGCGCGCGATGACCCGCTTCGAACGCGCCACCGGTGCCTCGGTCCAGCTGGTGCGCTGCGACGATCCGCTGCGCGAGCTGGGCGGGGGAGCGGTGGACGTCGCCGTCGTCCGCGGTGCGCCCCGGGACGCCCCGCCGGGGTCGCGGGCCGTGCACCTGCACGACGAAGCGCGGGTCGCGGTGTGCGCGGCGCAGCGCCCTGCCGAGCAGCGGGCTCGACTGGTCGGAGGTCCCGTCCTGGCCGCTGGTCGTCAACGTCCGCAGCGGCACCACCGGACCGTGGTCGTTCCCGGCGGGGCGGCGGCCGGAACGCGTCGTGGAGACCGGGAACTTCGACGAATGGCTCGAATCGGTCGCCGCGGATCGCGGCATCGGCGTCGTCCCGGACGTCGCGCGCCGCCGCACCCACCACCCGGCGGTGCGGTTCGTGCCGCTCACCGGGGCCCCGCCGAGCGCGGTGCACCTCGTGCACCCGGGCCGTCCGAACGACCTGGTGCGCGGGTTCCTCGACGCGGCCACCGCGGTCGCCGAGCCTTGATCCGTCCACTTCGGATTGTGCTTGAGCTGCCCGCCCCGCCACCCGTTCCGCGTGCCGCCGTGCGCGTCGCGGGTGAACGGCCCAGGTGGGGGTGGGCCGTTCACCCGCGACGGTCAGGCGAAGGCGCCCGCGTAGGCGTTGAGCGCGGGCTGGCCGCCGAGGTGGGCGTAGAGGACGTTGGAGTCGCCGCCGATCTCCCCGTCGCGGACCAGGTCGATCAGCCCGGCCATGGACTTCCCCTCGTACACCGGGTCGATGATCATCCCTTCGAGGCTGCCGCTGAGCCGGATCGCGTCGAGCGTCGACCGCACCGGGATGCCGTAGCGATCCCCCGCCCAGCCTTCGAGCACGGTGATCTCGTCCTCGCGCAGCTCGCGGCCGAGGCCGATCAGCTCGGCGGTGTGCCGCGCGATCCGCTCGACCTGCGCGCGGGTCTTGTCCAGCGTCGCGGAGGCGTCGATGCCGAGGACGCGCCGCGGCCGGTCCTGCCCGGCGAACCCGGCGATCATGCCGGCGTGGGTGGATCCGGTGACGGTGCAGACGACGATGGTGTCGAAGAAGACCCCGAGCTGCTCCTCCTGCTGCGCGACCTCCTCGGCCCAGCCCGCGAAGCCGAGCCCGCCGAGCGGGTGCTCCGACGCGCCGGCCGGGATGCCGTAGGGGGTGCCGCCCGCGGCCCGCACCTCGTCCATCGCCTCCTCCCAGGACTCGCGGATGCCGATGTCGAACCCGGCCGGGTCCAGCCGCACGTCGGCACCCATGATCCGGGACAGCAGGATGTTGCCGACCTTGTCGTTGACCGCGTCCGGCCAGTCCACCCACTTCTCCTGCACGAGCCGCGCCCCGAGTCCGAGCTTCGCGGCGACCGCGGCGACCTGGCGGGTGTGGTTGGACTGGTAGCCGCCGATGGACACCAGCGTGTCGGCGCCGGAGGCGAGCACGTCCGGGACGATGTACTCCAGCTTGCGGGTCTTGTTGCCGCCGTAGGCGAGCCCGGAGTTGCAGTCCTCCCGCTTCGCCCAGATCCGCGCCCCGCCCAGGTGGGTGGTGAGCCGGTCCAGCGGGTGGATCGGACTGGGCCCGAACAGCAGCGGGTAGCGGGGGAAATCGGCCAGCGGCATGACGTCTCCTAGATCTCGATCGCCCGGGGGCGTTGATCGCCCGCCAGATCGTGCGGGTCGCCCCGGCCGCGCGCCACCCCCGTCCCGCGCATCGGGACCGCCGCACCCACTCGCGGCGCGCTGACCAGCGTCGAGAACCTGCAAGCGCGCCGCGGATCACACCGCCACACCGATCACGCGACCGCGGTGCCGCGCCTCTTGCCGGACTCATCGGACGCCCGCGGGGAGCCTGCTCGGGATGGTCTCGAAGCCGTGCGGGCGGACCGCTCATCACGCGGCCGCGAGGAGCGTGCGGGCGAGGAAGTCGCGGATGAGGTCGGTGGCGGTGTCGAGGTGGCTTTCGAGGGCGAAGTGCCCCGCGTCGAGCAGGTGGATCTCGGCGTCGGGCAGGTCCTCGGCGAAGGCGCGGGCGCCGTCCGACCCGAAGATCTCGTCGTTGCCGCCCCACACCGCGAGCAGCGGCACCCGGCTGTCCCGGAAGTACTCGTGCACCCGCGGGTAGAGCGCCACGTTGCTCGGGTAGTCGCGGAACAGCCGCAGCTGCACCGCGTCGTTGCCGGGCCGCGAGAGGAGGGCGTGGTCGTGGTGCCAGGTGTCCGGGCTGACCAGGCTGGGGTCCGGGACGCCGTGCAGGTACTGCCACCGGATCGCCTCGATGCCGAGGGCGCCGCGCACGGCCTGCTCGTTCTCCGGCGCGGGATCGGCGGCGTAGTCCCAGATCGGCGCCCAGAACTCGGGGACGAAACCGGCTTCGTAGGCGTTGCCGTTCTGGCTGATGATCGCGGTGATCCGCTCGGGGCGGCGCAGCGCGAGCCGCCAGCCGACGGGGGCGCCGTAGTCCTGCACGAGGATGGCGCACTCCCGCACGTCCAACCGGTCGAGCAGCTGCTCGGTGATCGTGGTGAGCGCGTCGAAGCCGTAGTCGAACTCGTCGGCGGGCGGCGCGTCGGACCGCCCGAAGCCGAGGTGGTCGGGGGCGAGGACGTGGTAGCGGTCGGCGAGCGCCGGGATGAGCCCGCGGAACATGTGCGAGCTGGTCGGGTAGCCGTGCAGCAGCAGCACGGTCGGGTGCTCGCGGGAGCCGGCTTCGCGGTAGAAGACCTGGTGACCGTCGATGGTCGCGGTCCGGTGGTGCACAGCAGGCATCGTAACCCCATGAGTTGGCTTTTACTGGTTAGGTGCGGAACGCTAGAGCGCGTCCTGCTAACCTGTCAACAGGTGACGATGCGGTTAGGTTGGTGTGATGGTCGACGACGTGGAACTGCTGCTGGCGCTGCTCAACAGCAGGCCGGTGCTCGACGGAACCGAACGGGACGAGCTCGCCACCGACGACGCCGGGCGGGCGTGGGCCGCCGCGCACGGCGGCACCGGTGGCGCCGGAGAGCTGCGGCTGCTGCGGCAGGTCCGGGACGGGCTCACCGACGTCGCGCTCGGCCGGCGACCGCTCTCCGCGCTCGCCGGAGCGCTCGACGGGGTCCACCGGCGTCCGGTGCTCGACGACGACGGCCTGAGCTGGGAGCTCGCCGCCGCTGACGACGTGCTGCTCCCGGCTCGGGCCGTGCTGGCGTGGGCCTGGGTCGCGGAGAACCTGCCCGGGCGGTTGCGGCCCTGCGGCAACGACGAGTGCCGGCTGTTCCTGCTCGACCGCAGCAAGGCGAACAGGGCCCGCTGGTGCTCGATGGCCACCTGCGGCAACCGGATGAAGGCCCGGCGGCACTACGAGCGCACGCGGAAGTCCACTTCGGACTGATCGTCACGAGCTCGTCGTCGCGTGCTGGTCCACCTGGTCGCGGGACCTCCGGCGGGACCGGAACGCCGTCGTGGCCAGCGACGCGAACAGCGCGAGCGCGGCGAACCCGGTCAGCACCGCCGGGATCGACCAGGGCGCCGCCGGGTCCGCGGAGGCCCCGACCAGCCACGGGTGCGTGACGTTCGCGGCCATGCACCCGGTCAGCAGGATCGAGTTGGCCAGCTGCGCGCGGTGGGTGACGGTACCCAGCCAGGCCAGCGTCGTGGGCAGCACCGGACCCAGCGCGAACCCGGCCGCCGCGTAGCACAGCACCGGCGCCGAGCCGGAAGCCGCGAGCGAGAACATCGCGACGGACACCGCGAGCGAGGTGCGGATCAGCAGGGCCGGGTGCAGGTTCTTCGCCGCCAGCGGGATGATCACCCGCCCCGCGGTCAGCCCCGCCCAGAACAGCGCCGTGGACCGCGCCGCCGCGTCCGGGTCCATCCCGGACCAGGTGAGGTGCGTGCTCGCCCACGCGCCGACCGCGGTCTCCAGCCCGTTGTAGCAGACCCCGACGATCACGAACGGTGCCGAGACCGCCAGCACGGTCCGGATCGAGCTCCACCCGGCGCCGGAGCCGGTCCCGGGTTCGCGCCGCCGCGCCGCGCAGCACCCGGCCGCCGCCCAGCAGCACGCCGTGACCACGGCGATCGCCACCAGCGTCCACCGCACGTCGACCGCCGCGGTGGCCGCCGTCGCGAGCGGGCCGATGATCGCGCCGATGCCGAACGCCGCCTGCAAGAGGTTGATCATCAGCACGTTGTGCTTGCCGAACGCGCTCGCGAACGTGGTGTTGAGGTAGAGCGCGATCCCGCCGTAGCCGAACCCGGCGATGATGATCGCGGTGACGAACAGCGCCCAGCTCGGTGCCACGCCGGCCCCGCCCAGCCCGCCGGCGAACAGCACCAGCAGGCCGAGCACGGTGGGTCTGGGCGGGAGCCGCCGATCGGCCAGGCCGCATCCGAGGGTGGAGAACAGCGCGCCGACGTTGAACGCGACGATCGCGAACCCGCTGGCGGCGACGCCGATGTCGTACCGCTCGCGCAGGAACGGCAGCGCGGCTCCCAACGCGGCGACCGCCGCACCCAGGGCCACTATGAGCGCGAAGCCCGCTATCACGCCGCCGATGCTGGGCCGCCCGCCGACGTGGGCGCGGGCGTCGACGGATCCTCGCCCGGGGCCGCTCATCGGTCGGCGCCGAACGCGTCGAGCGGGCCGCGGACCGCCGAGGGAAAGGGGAATTCGTCGATGGGCACCGTCGACCTCCTCCGGAACCGGTGATGTCGCGCTTGTGCAACTCGGCATCGCGCGCTGTGGAGTTCGGAGGCTAGCTCAGGTGAATCGGTGCGCGGGATCGCCCGGCGGAGTGGATCTAGCGTGCGATTCGTTGAGATCGTCCGGCTGAATTCGTGTTATCTCAGCAGTATTCGGATGTGGCGGGGAGGTCTGCGAAAAATTGTCGTTGCGGTGGCAAGGGTTGCGTTCGTCGGCAGGTTTGACCAGCTAGTACTGGTACCACGCGGGTGGGCGTCCCTTTCGGTGGGCCGACTGCCGCGTTTCCGGTCGTGGCTCGGCCCGGTGTTCTCCGGGGGCGCATTCGGTATTCCCGCCGCGGCCGGAGGGACCGTTCTCGGTGTTTCCGGAGACCGGAGGAGCTGCTTTTTCGGAATGTGGTAGGAGGGTGCGCCGAATTCGCGGGACGCGCGATTCCGCCGAACTGCGAGGAATGCGGCCGCGCTGTGGTCCTCCGCGGTCTCGCCGGGTGGGGACCGCGTACCGGGGTGTCGGGAGGCGCGGGCTCGTCCGGGGTGCCGTCACCTGAGGTGGCGCCTCGGCAACGGAGCGTCCGGATAGCGGTCGCCCTGTTCACATGACGAGTTCTGCGCGGCGTGCGGGGGTCGCGCTCCGCTCAGCGCTGTCCAGCGATGACAGCGGAATCGTGGCCCTGGCGGAGTATTGACACCCCGAGTCGGCGACGTCCAGACTGGCCCACATTGTGATCACAATGTGAACTAGTCATCCACTTAGTGCACGTCACCGATGCGACAACCATCCCGAGCGCACCGCCGCGGTGCCGGAGGTTCCGGGCGCGGCCCGAGCTCCGCGGCCCGGCTCGCCGCGGTGAGCCGCGCGAGCCGGCGCCGCACCTACGCCCGCGCCCGTCCCGCGGCGCCCGCGCACCCCTTCCCCGAACGAGAGGACGCCCCCCAGTGAGCACGATGGACACCCCGGTCCGCGGCGCGGTCGAGCAGGACCTCGACCGCACGCTCGCGGCCGCCGCTGCCGCGGCCCCCGCCTGGGCGCGGCGCACCCCTGCCGAGCGCGCGGACGCGCTCACCGCCGTCGCCGACGCGCTCGATGCCGCGGCCGGGTCGCTGGTGCCCGTGGCGGTCGCGGAGTCGGGCCTGCCGGAGGGGCGGCTCACCGGCGAGGTCACCCGCACCACGGTGCAGCTGCGGATGTTCGCCGACCTGCTGCGGGACGGCTCCTACCTGCGGATCCGGTTCGACCACGAGGACCCGGACTTCGCGCTCGAGCACCGCCCGGACCTGCGGCGGGTGCTGCTGCCGATCGGGCCGGTGCTGGTGTTCGCCGCGAGCAACTTCCCGTTCGCGTTCTCGGTGGCAGGTGGGGACACCGCTTCCGCGCTCGCCGCGGGCTGCCCGGTCGTGCTCAAGGCGCACCCCGGGCACCCGGAGACCTCGCTGCGCACCGCGGAGGTCGTGCGCGACGCGCTCCGGTCGGCGGGCGCGCCGGACGGCACCTTCGCGCTGATCACCGGGATCGAGGACGGCCGGCGCGCCCTGGAGGACCCGCGGATCAAGGCGGCCGCGTTCACCGGATCCGTGGCGGGCGGCCGGGCGCTGTTCGACGTCGCCGCGGCCCGGCCGAACCCCGTCCCGTTCTTCGGCGAGCTCGGCAGCATCAACCCCGTCGTCGTCACCGAGGAGGCGGAGCGCGAGCGCGGCGCGGACATCGCCCGCGGCTTCACCTCCTCGTTCACGCTCGGCGCCGGGCAGTTCTGCACCAAGCCGGGAATCCTGCTGGTGCCCGCCGGTTCCGGGCTCCCCGCCCGCATCGCCGAGCTGGCCGCGGAGGTCCCGGCGGCCCGGATGCTCACCACGAAGATCGCGGACGGCTACCGGGCGCGGCTCGACGAGGTCGCCGCGCTCGACGGGGTCGAGGTGCTGGTACGCGGTGCGGAGCAGCGCACCGAGTCCGGGGTGCCCGCGTTCGCGCCCGCGCTCGTGCACGCCGGTTCCGCGTCGACCCTGCTCGACGGGGCGCTGCTGGAGGAGACGTTCGGGCCGACCGCCGTCATCGCCGAGTACGCCTCCGCCGAGGAGCTGCGGCAGGTGCTGGCCGCGATCGACGGAAGCCTCACCGCCACCGTCCAGACCTCCGGCGATCCCGGGCCCGCCGAACGGGACCGGCTGCTCCCCTCGTCGAGCTCGTCGCGGACCGCGCCGGGCGGGTCGTGTTCGACCAGTGGCCGACCGGGGTGGCGGTGACGGCCGCGCAGCAGCACGGCGGCCCGTACCCGGCGACGACCGCCCCGTCGCACACCTCGGTGGGCACCGCGGCGATCGACCGGTTCCTGCGCCCGGTCACCTTCCAGAACGCCCCCGACTCCCTGCTGCCACCGCTGCTGCAGGCGGCGAATCCGCTGGGCGTCCCCCGTTCCGGGGAGGACGCGGGCTGAACCTGCGCCACGACGACCGGTGCGAGCGCGGGGAAGGGGCCGCGCGGAACGGGAGCGCACCGGTTCGCGGCGGGAGCGGGAGCGGGGACGTGCCCGCTCCCGCTCGGACGAGCGAGGAGGAACCGGATCGTGCTGCCGACGACGATGCGCGCCGTGCACCGCACCGGCCACGGCGGGGTGGAGGTGCTCGACACCGGACCGACGTACCGGTGACCCGGCCCGGCCGGGGGAGGTGCTGATCCGGCTCGCCGCGGCGGGCGTGACCGACCCGGACGTCAACACGCGGATCGGGACGTGCTCGGCGCGCCGATCGCGGCCTGGGGCGGCTGAGCCCGGGAACCGCCGGTGCGGCGCCCGGCCCGACGGGCCTGTCGGTGCGTCGTGGGACTCTCGGCTCCGAGGTGGAGGAGGGATGCCGTGTCGGAGC
This sequence comes from Saccharopolyspora gregorii, assembly GCF_024734405.1. Lineage (NCBI taxonomy): Bacteria > Bacillati > Actinomycetota > Actinomycetes > Pseudonocardiales > Pseudonocardiaceae > Saccharopolyspora > Saccharopolyspora gregorii. The sequence continues at coordinate 2,504,774 of NZ_CP059556.1, forward strand.
GGGCGCTGCGGATCTCGGGCGTGGCAGGAGTGTCCCACCACCAGTTCTTCCTGTTCGACGCGCGTACCGGCATCGAGGACGTGCGGCGGCCGTCTTGGCGCGAGGGCGCCGGCCTCGCGGCCGCGGAGCCCGGGTTGCTGGCGCTGTGCACGGGTATCCACACCGGATCGATCGCCTTGGCGGTGGAGCTCTGGGACGGCGCCCCGCCGCACGAACCCGGCTGGGAGGACGTGGTGGAGGTTCCGCTGCGCGTGTCGCCGGGCGAGCTGCGGGTGGGCCTGCTGCTGGAGGAGCCCCCGCCCGAGCTGCGGGCGCCGCTGCCGATCGGAGGCCCGCGGTGCCGCGCCCGCGTGCACGCCACCGGCCGGGACGTGGCCTACGACGGCGTCGCGTTCGAGCCGGTCGAGGAGCACCTGGTGCAGCTGTGGGAGACCGAGGTCGAGGACCCGATCCGCGTGCTGCGGGCGACGAGCGGCTGCGCGACCCGGCGGCTGGTGCGGTGAGCGGACCGCCGGTGCGCGGGACGATCGCTGACCGCCGCCCGGCCCGGGCGTGGTCACGAACGCGCGGTGACGAGTGGATCCGGTGAGCGGGCACGCCTGCCGGCCTTGACGCGTGGAGTTGGTCCGCGCGCGGCGTGCTCGGGCTTTCCCCGAGCGAGCCGGCCAGTGGGGCATCGGCTCGAACAACCGCATGCTGCTCCACCACTTCGGTTCGCTGGACGCGCTGCTCGGCCCGGTGATCGACGAGAGCTCGGCGGCAAGGCCCCGGTGGTGGTGTTCGAGGCGCCGACCTGGCCGCCGTCGCGGAAACGCCGCGCACCGCGTCGTTCTGGAACTCCGGGCAGGAGTGCGGTGCCGCGTGCTGGTGCACGAATCGGTGGCGGCGGAGCTCGCCGGGCACCTCGTGCGCGAGGCCGCGACGCTCGCCACCGGTGAGCCCGCGCTGGACGCCGCGGAACTGGGCCCGCTGGTGTCCCAAGGCGCACTTCGACCGGGTGCGCGGCTACCTGGAGCGCGCAGCGGGACGGGGCACGCGCCGCGCTCGGCGGCGAACCTCGGGGGTCTCCTCGCCGCGGGACCGTTCGCGCCGGTGGCTCCGCCACGGCCCGGAACGCCGTCCGCACGGGGAGAACGCCGAGGCACCCGCGGCGCGGCCGGTCGGGTCACCGGTGCGGAGGGGATGAAATCGCTCTGCTGGGGAGGAATCGGGCACCACCGTGCTCGCCGGTGGGGGATTTCCCGTGCGTGGCGGGGAATTCTGCCGTCCGCGGTACCGCCACCTGGTCCAATGACCGATGGCCGGGGCGTGGCGGGTGGTCGGCGCGGCGTGCTTCATGGCAGGAATCTGCCTGCGCCGCAACGGTTTTCTCGCTTCGGGTGCATCCGCGGGTCGTCGGCCGCCGCGGCGATTTCCCCGGGGTTCTCTCTCCGATGCGCACCGTCGACCGCCGAAAGGGTTGACTACCCCGCGCGACTCTGCCAAGTTTTCGGTCGCTGCGTTCGAAATATGAACACAGGTGGAGGTGTTGTCCTTCGAGGACGGCTCGCCGCCGCGGCCGTCCACCGACGCTCGCGATCGCGTTTCCGAGCCGTGCCACGTCGAATCACGCCGACCGCCGGAGAGGGACGACGTTGTCCGAACCCAGGAGTGGCCGCCCGTCCGCGGGCGCGCGCAGGATCCGCGAAGAGGACTGCCTCGTCGTCGACAGACCCGCGCTCGTCCGCGCGCAGCTCGGCGCCGGCGTGGGCAACTTCATCGAGTGGTACGACATCGGGGTCTACGGCTACCTCGCCGTCACCCTGACCCAGGTGTTCACCGCGGGCATGGACGAACGGCTCGGGCTGCTGGTGACGCTGCTCGGGTTCGCCGTGTCGTTCCTGGTGCGACCGCTCGGCGGGATGATCCTCGGGCCGCTCGGGGACCGGATCGGCCGCCGCAAGGTCATGTTCTTCACCATCGCGCTGATGGCGGTGGCCACCACGCTGATCGGCCTGCTGCCGGGCACGGAGCAGATCGGCGCCTGGGCCGTGGTGCTGCTCTACCTGCTGCGCATCGCGCAAGGCTTCTCCACCGGTGGCGAGTACTCCGGTGCGCTCACCTACGTCGCGGAGTTCTCCCCGGACCGGACCCGCGGCTTCTGGACCTCGCTGCTCAACAGCGGTTCGCAGCTCGGCTTCGCCGCGGGCGCCGGTGTGGTCGCCGCGACCTCCGGCATCACCACCCACTTCTGGGGCCAGGACGCCATGGTCAACGGCGGCTGGCGGATCCCGTTCCTGCTGGCGTTCGTCCTCGGCGCCGTCGCGCTGCTGCTGCGCAGCCGCATCGAGGAGTCCCCGAGCTTCGAGGCGGCCAAGGTGAAGACCGCCGAGCAGGCGGCGAACCCGCTGTTCGTGCGGCACAACCTGCCGGGGGTCTTCAAGTTCTACTGGCCGCAGGTCGTGGTCGGGCTCGCCCTGATCGGTGCCGACGGCGCGTCCTCGTACACGTTGACCAGCTACATGCCGACCTACCTCGAAGTCGAGGTCGGCATCGCCACGACGCACACCGCGATCGCCACCGTCGCCGTCCTGCTGCTGCAGGCCGTGCTGCTTCCCGTGTTCGGGCGCATGTCCGACAAGCTCGGGCGCCGTCCCGTGTACCTGATGGCGGCCATCGGCAACCTGGTGCTGCTGCTGCCCGCCTTCGCGCTGATGCGGGTCGGCGCGCCGTGGGCGCTGTACGTCGCGCTGGGTCTCGTGATGATCCCGTCGACGCTGTTCCTGTGCATGAACGCGGCCGTGATGGCCGAGCTGTACCCGACCGCGTCGCGGTACTGCGCCGTCGGGTTCACCCAGAACACGGCGACCTCGCTGTTCGGCGGCACCGTGCCGCTGGTCTCGCAGCTGCTGGTGGAGCTGACCGGCAACACCTACGCGCCCGCGTTCTACGTGATGTTCTTCTCCGCGATCGCGCTCGTCGCGGTGCTGTTCATGCGGGAGTCCGCGGCGCGTCCGCTGCTGGGCTCGGTTCCGGTCGTGGCCAGCGCCGCGGAGGCCCGCGAACTGGTCGAGGGCCAGGACGAGAACGAGCGCCTGGACACCTCGACGATGCTCCTGGCGCCCCCGCCGCCCGTCGAAGAGCGCACCTGAGCCGTGCCGGTTCCGCCGCCGCCGATCCGCGGCGGCGGGCCGGCGCGGCCGGGGCGTGCTGACGGCTAGGGCGTGCTGTCGGCCGGGGCGTGCTGACGGCTAGGACGTGTTGACGGCTAGGACGTGCTGTCGGCCCGGACGCCCTGTCGGCCGGACCCCCGCGTCGGCCCGGGCGCACTGATTGACCGCGGCCGCCGCCGGGTAGGCGAGGGGCGTCGTCCCCGGCGCGCGGAGGTGGTCGTGTGAAGGCGTTGACCTGGCAAGGACCCCGGCAGGTGGAGGTGCGGGACGTTCCCGACCCGCGGCTGGAGGAGCCGACCGACGCGGTCGTGCGCATCACCAGCACCGCGATCTGCGGCTCGGACCTGCACCTCTACGAAGTGCTCACCCCGTTCATGACCCCCGGTGACGTCCTCGGTCACGAGCCGATGGGCGTCGTGGAGGAGGTCGGCTCGGCGGTGGAGCACATCCGGCCGGGAGACCGGGTGGTGGTGCCGTTCAACATCTCCTGCGGGCACTGCTGGATGTGCTCGCGCGGCTGGTACGCGCAGTGCGAGACCACCCAGGTCCGCGACCAGGGCACCGGTGCGCCGCTGTTCGGCTACAGCGAGCTCTACGGCAGCGTCCCCGGCGGGCAGGCCGAGCTGATGCGGGTGCCGCAGGCGCAGTTCGGCCCGATCAAGGTGCCCGAGGGACCGCCGGACGTGCAGTTCCTGTACCTCTCGGACGTGCTGCCGACCGCGTGGCAGGCCGTCGAGTACGCCGACGTCCCGCCGGAGGGCAGCGTCGCGGTGTTCGGGCTCGGCCCGATCGGCCAGCTGTGCTGCCGCATCGCCGCGCACCGCGGGTTCCGCCCGATCGGCGTCGACCTGGTCCCGGAACGGCTGGACATGGCGCGGCGCCGCGGGATCGAGACCGTCGACGCGTCCGAAGTGGACTCCCCGGCGGACCGCATCCGGGAGCTGACCGACGGGCGCGGCACCGACTCGGTGATCGACGCCGTCGGGATGGAGGCGCACGGCTCCCCGGTCGGGGAGCTCGCGCAGAAGATCGCCAGTGCGCTGCCCAGCGGGATCGGCGGGCCGATGATGGAGAAGGCCGGGGTGGACCGCCTCGCCGTCCTGCACCAGTGCATGGACGCGGTGCGCCGCGCGGGCACGATCTCGCTCAGCGGCGTCTACGGCGGCATGGCCGATCCGGTGCCGATGCTGACGCTGTTCGACAAGGGCGTGGCGGTGAAGATGGGGCAGGCGCACGTGAAGCGGTGGATCGACGACCTGATGCCGCTGGTCGGTGACGAGTCCGATCCGCTCGGCGTGCACGACCTGGCGACCCACGACCTGCCGCTGGAGGAGGCCCCGCACGCCTACGAGCTGTTCCAGAAGAAGCAGGACGACGCGATCAAGATCGTGCTGGAACCGTAGCCGCGGGTCCGGATCGGGTTGCGCGCCGCGTCGACCTCATCGGGCGCGACTCGACGCGGCGGTGCCGCCTCACCAGTGCGGGAGCGCCTTGCCGGCGGCGTCGCGCTGGTCCTCCACCCAGGAGGCGGCGACGAGGCCTTCGGCGAACAGCTGCACCGCGACGTGGTCGGCCGTCCGCCGGTCCGGCAGCGAATCCGCGAACACCCGCCCGGCACCGCCGGCCTCGCGCGCGTACAACACCCTGAACATGCCTGCTCCTGATCGTCCGGTTCACCGCTGGAGGTCGTAACCGCGCCGTTCGTCCGCACCCGGGCCCTGCTGCGGCGCGTCCACGGCCTCGGCAGGGGAGCGCGGGGTCCGGCCTCCGAAGAGCAGCACCGCGAGGGCTGCGGCGGCCAGGGCCGCGGACAGGCCCGCGAAGCCGGTGGCGAAGGTGGCGGCGCCAGCGGCGACGCCGAGCAGCAGCGAACCGAGCCCCGTCCCCGAGTCGAAGCCGATGTTCCACGCCACTGACGTCGTGTGCCGGTTCGCCGTCCCGGCGCGGTCGAACGCCTGCACCAGGGTGACGCTCTGCAACCCGCCGTAGGCGACGCCCAGCAGCAGCATCCCGGCGAGCAGGGTGGTGGTGCCGGGGGCGGGCCCGACGGCCAGCGTGATCAGCAGCAGCCCGGCGGACCCGCTCACCGCCAGCGCGAAGTTGATCGGGCGCGGCGGGAACCGGTCCACGAGCATCCCGCAGCCCCAGCGCGCGACCGCGGCGGTCGCGGTGGTGGCGAGCAGGGCGGCGGTGGCCAGCGCGGGCGTCGGGGTGAACTGCGGGGCGAAGGTGAGCACGGCACCGCCGCTGGAGGTGACCAGCAGCAGCAGGACCAGCGGGAGCGCGATGCGCCGCAGCACCGCGGTCGCGGGCTCGTCGCGCTCACCGGACCGGGCGGGTTCGTCGACGCGCGCCGCGACCGCACGCCCCAGCCCGCGCGTCCACGGCAGCGCCAGCACGGGCAGCGCACCGCAGGCGAGGACCGCGGGCAGGCCGATCGCGCTGACCAGCCAGGGAGCGGCCGGCGTGAGCAGCACCTGCGGAACGGCGATCGCCAGCCCGTACAACCCGATCGCCGCACCCTGCTTCCCGCGCGGGGCCAGCACGGCCACGGCCGTGGACCCGCACACGGTGAGGATGCCGAACCCGAGCCCGCGCAGCGCGGTGGTGCCCAGCACCGCGGGCAGCTGATCGCTCAGCGCCTGCAGCGGCGCGGGCAGCCCGAGCAGGAGCGCGCCGAGCGCGAGCGTCCACGTCCAGCCGATCCGCCGCAGCACCGCCCGGACGCAGAGCTGGGCGAGCACCGTCGCCGCCATCAGCACCGCGGTGACCAGCCCGGAACCGAACTCGTCCGCCCCGCCGCGCAGCGCCCACACCGGCGACACCGGCACCAGCAGGGCGAACCCGGCGAAGCAGCAGAGGACCACCAGCAGCAGGTGCGGCATGGCGGGATCGCTCAGGACGGAACGTTCGGCGCGTGACGACATGGGGCTCGGTCGGTCCTCCGGTGCGACGGCGGCCTCCGGGCGGAGGCGGGTCCCCGCATTGCACCACGCGGACCGGATCCGGGACCCCGCCGTGAGACGTTCATCCCGGCGGCAGGGGGATTCCGGCGCCGCCCGCCCGCGGTTCGAGGCGGACGAGGGCGTCGGGGTTCGACGCCTCGCGCAGCTGCCGCGACCCCCGCGCCCGCTCGCCGGGCGGGCGCGGGGCTTTGCCGTCGCGGCCCGGGTCGGTGCGGACGGTGCCGAGGTGGTCGACCTCGTCGCGGGGCTCGGCGCCGCCCGCGCGAACGGAATTCCCTCTCCGCGAGCGGGATCGCGCCCGCACGATGCGGATTCCCGCCGCGCGGCGGGAACCTCAGGACGCGGTGAGTTCCGCGGTGCGGCGGCGGGCGGTGGACTTCAGCAGGGCGCACGCGCCGAGCGCGACGACGCAGGTCGCGGCCACCACGTACAGGCCGCCGGAGACGCTGCCGGTGCGCTCCTGGACCTGGCCCATCAGGGTCGGCGCCACGAACCCGCCCAGGTTGCCGATCGAGTTGATCAGCGCGAGGCCAGGCGCGGTGAGCGCCCCCACCAGGTACTGCTGCGGGATGACGAAGAAGGAGGACGCGGCGACCTTGAACCCGACGGTGGCCACGATCAGCATCACCACCGCGAGCAGCGGGTGCGCGAATCCGGCCACGGCGAGCCCGACGGCGGCGAGCACGAACCCGGAACCGAGCACGGTGCGCCGCGCCCCGGTGCGGTCGGAGATCCGGCCGGCCACCAGGATCGCGACGAACGCGGCCGCGAACGGCAGCACCGCGACGAGCCCGATGGTGATCTCGCCGAGCCCGCCGATGCGGCGCACGAAGCTCGGCAGCCAGAAGGTGACCGAGTACTGCGCCAGCTGCGCGGCGAAGTACACCAGGCAGAACAGCAGCATCTGCGGGTCGCGCAGCATGCTCCACCGGGACGGCTCCGGCGCGCCGCCGGACTTGGCGCGTTCCTCCTCGGCGAGCCGCTCGATCAGCGCCGTCTTCTCCGCGTCGCTGAGCCACGCCGCGTCGGCGGGCTTCGCTTCCAGAAAACGCCAGGCGACGAGTCCGATGAGGACGGCCGCGAGCCCTTCGACGAGGAACAACCACTGCCAGCCGTGCAATCCGCCGATGTCGTCCATGCTCAGCAACGCCCCGGACAGCGGACCGGCGAGCACGGCGGCGATGGTGGAGGCGGAGTACAACGCGGCGTTGGCCCGGCCGCGCACGGCGTTCGGGAACCACTGGGTGAAGTAGTAGAGGACACCGGCGAAGAACCCGGCTTCCGCGGCGCCGAGCAGCAACCGGAGCGCGTAGAGGATCCACTCGTTGTGCGCGAACATCATCGCGGCCGAGACCAGGCCCCAGCTGACCATGATGCGGGTCAGCCAGAGCTTCGCGCCGAACCGCTCCAGCAGGATGTTGCTGGGCACTTCGAAGACGGCGTAGGTGAGGAAGAACAGGCCCGCGCCGAGGCCGAACGCCGCGGCGCCGATGCCGGAGTCCGCTTCGAGCGCGTCCTTCGCGAACCCGATGTTGACCCGGTCGATGTAGTTCGCGACGAACATGATCATCACGAGCGGGACGAGCCTGCGGAACGCCTTGCGCAGCGCTCCGTCCAGGACCGGCGTCGTCGGTTCCTGCTCGCTGGCGTGCGGGGAAGAGGAGTGCATCGTTGCACCTGCCTTCGTACGGGGGAGGAGGGGCGCGCGGTCGCGCCGAGGTCCCCGGAGGTGGACGGCCCATCGGCCCCGTCCCGGCGGCCCGGTGGGCCGTCCACCTGGGGAGGTTCGTCGGGGACGGGCGGATCAGTCCTGGTCGGTGACGGTGACGCTGGCGGTGGTGCGCTTCGCGATCAGGTCCGCGTCGTAGCTGACGCCGATGCCGGGGCCGGTCGGGACGGGCAGCGTGCCGTCCGCGCCGATGGAGGTGTACGCGTCGGTGTAGCCGCAGGTGTAGATCTCCGGGGACGGGTCGGCCAGCTGCGGTGACACGTTCGCGACCTCGTACATCGAGGTGGCCTGCATGGACGCGACCAGGTGCCGGTGGATCGGGCTGGGCCCGTGCACCTCCACGTTGACGCCGAGGGATTCGGCGAACTTGATGGTCTTCAGGCAGCCGGTGATGCCGAGGTCGAAGTGCGAGTCGACGCGCAGCAGGTCGGTGCCGCCCGCGAGCAGGAAGTCGGCCTTCGCCTCCCGCCCGGCCACGTGCTCGGTCTGCAGGATCGGGATGTCCAGCGCCTCGCGGAGCTTGCGGTGCGCGAACGCGCCGATGCCCAGCGGCCGCATCGGGTCCTCGTACCAGCGGAATCCCGCGTCCTGACAGGCCTTTCCGACGAAGATGGCGTCGGAGAGCGAGTCGAACACGCACGCCGGGTCGAGCATCAGCTCGGTCCGCTCGCCCAGGTGCTCGCGCAGGTGCGCGACGTTCTCGGCCTCCTCCCACTTGTCGCCCTCGTGCCAGCTGTGCATCTTGAAGCCGGTCCAGCCGAGTTCGCGCAGCTCGGCGAAGAACGCCACCACCGATTCCTTGTCGGAGAGGCTGCCGACGCGGTCACCGTTGACGCTGGAGGCGTAGGCGCGGACGCGTTCCCGCCCGCCGCCGAGCAGTTCGGTCAACGAGGCGCCGTACACCTTGCCCGCCAGGTCCCACAGCGCGTTGTCCAGGAAGCACAGCCCGTAGGAGTGCGCGGGCCGGGACAGCCTGCGCCCGGCCCGCAGGATGCGCTCGCGGGCGTGCCACGGCCGCCCGATGGCGACCCGGGCGACGTCGGCGGCCTGCTGGGCCGACCCGTTCACGGCGTGGTTGGCGTACTCGCCGACGTGCCCGTCGGTGGTGTGCACCCGGACCAGCAGCACGCCGCGCTTCCCGACCACGCCGGGCTGGTGGTACCAGGAACCGGCGCGGGCGTCGACGTCGAAGGTGCGGGTGTAGCCGGGGGTGTCGACGTCGAACTGGACGACCTCGACCTTGTCGATCAGCGTGCTCACGGTGGATCTCCTCTCAGCGCCCGTCTTCGGGCTCGTGCTGCGGCGGCGCGACCGGCGCGCGGGTGGTGCGGTGGGCGTCACGGGCTGGCCGGAACCGCGATCCCGTCGACGCGGCGGGGAACGGGGGAGGGCCCGTCCCGCAGTTCCGGTGGCAGCGACGCCTCGGGCGCGTTCTGCCAAGCGATCGGGTGCAGGAACCGGCGGATCGCGGTGGCACCCACGGAGGTGTGCTGGGTGTCGGTGGCGGGCCACGGCCCGCCGTGCTGCTGGGCCCACGCGACGGCGACGCCGGTGGGGTAGCCGTCGAAGAGCAGCCGTCCGGTGCGGCCGCGCAGGGCCGCGACGGCGCGGTCGCGCTCGGGGTCGTCGGCGGCACCTCCGTGCACGGTGGCGACGAGCGAGCCGGGCAGCCGGTCGAGCAGGCCGGTCAGCTGCTCGGGGGCGTACCGCACGAGGACCGCGATCGGCCCGAACAGCTCCTCCAGCAGCGCGGCGTCGAGGTCGTCGGCGTCGACCAGCACCGCGGTCGGCCGCACCTCGAAACCCGCGCCGGGTTCGGCGGTGGCGGTGATCAGGTGGCGTCCGCCGAGCGCGGCGACCCCGGCCGCGTAGGACTCGGCGATGCCCGCGTTGAGCAGTGCCGGAGCGGGCACCTCGGCGAGGGCCGCTGCGGCGGACTCGACCAGCCGGTCGCCGTCCGCTCCGGCGGGGACCAGCACCAGGCCCGGTTTGGTGCAGAACTGCCCGCCGCCCAGGGTGAACGAGCCGACCAGGCCGCGCCCGATCTCCGCGGCGCGCTCGGCGGCACCGGCGGCGGTGACCACGAGCGGGTTCACGCTGCCCAGCTCGCCGAAGAACGGGATCGGATCCGGGCGCTGCGCGATCAGCCCGCGCAGCGCGGTCGCCCCGGCGTGCCCGCCGGTGAAGGAGACCGCGGTGATCGCCGGATCGGTGACCAGCGCCGTCCCGGCCTCCCGGCCGAACACCACGGAGATCGTGCCCTCCGGGGCGCCCGCGCGGGCCGCGGCGGCGGCGAGGATGCGCCCGCACAGCGCGGAGGTGAGCGGGTGGCTGCCGTGCGCCTTGACCACGACGGCGCAGCCCGCGGCGAGCGCGGCCGCGGTGTCCCCGCCGGGCACCGAGAAGGCGAGCGGGAAGTTGCTGGCGCCGAACACGGCGACCGGCCCGGTCGGCACCAGCATCCGGCGCAGGTCCGGGCGCGGGCCCATCGGCGTGTCCCCGGGGTGGTCGACGACGGCCTCCAGGTAGGCGCCGTCCTCGACGACCTCGGCGAAGAACCGCAGCTGGTAGGCGGTCCGGTTCAGCTCCCCGTCCAGTCGCGGGCGCCCGAGCGCGGTCTCCCGGTCGGCGGTGGCGACCACCTCCTCGCGGGCGGCCTCCAGGTCGTCGGCCATGGCGCGCAGCACGGCGGCTCGCCCGGCGCGGCCGATCCGCTCCAGTTCCTCGGTGGCCGTGGTGGCGCGGGCGCAGTGCGCGGCGACCTCGGCGGTACCGGTCGGCAGCAGGTCGGTGCGGGTGGCCTCGCCGGTGCGCGGGTCGACGCTGGGCAGCGGGTGCGCGCCCGCCGCCGCGCTCATCGGACGTCCCAGGTGGCGAGGATCTTCGCGACCGCGTCCCGCGCCGCCGGTTCGATCCGGGAGGCCGGTGGCCGCACGTCGGGCCTGCCGAGGCCGATCTGGTGCAGCGCCTCCTTGATCACGCTGACGTTGTCGGCACCGGCGTCCGCCGCGCGCAGTTCTTCGAACTCCCGCACCTGGTCCCACACCCGCATCGCCGCCGGGAAGTCCCCTGTGGACAGTGCGGCCCGCATCCGCAGCGAGAGGGACGGGGCGATGGTGGCCAGGCCGGAGGTGAAACCGGTCGCGCCGACCGCCGCGTAGGCGGGGGCGGACAGTTCGGCGAGGCCCGCGATCCAGGTGAACCGGTCGATCCCGGCGACCCGCGCCACCGCGGCGAACCGGGTCGGGTCGGGCAGCGCGTACTTGACGCCGACGACGTTCGGGCAGGAGTCGGCGAGCGCGATGAAGTCGGCCGCCTCGATCCGCGGCGTCCGCACGTACGGCAGCACCCCGAGGTCGGGCACCGCGGACGCGATCGCCCGGTGGTAGTCGATCCAGCCCTGCCGGGAGACGTAGGGGTGCACCGGCTGGTGCACCATCACCGCGGCGGCCCCGCGATCCCGCGCGTAGCGGGCGGCGTCGATCGCGGTGACCGCGTCGAACCCGACTCCGGCGATGAGCAGCGTGTCCGGCCGGGCGGCCGCGGCGGTGAGGTCGACCAGGGCGCGCGTCTCGGCGGGCGAGAGCGTGTAGAACTCGCCGGTGTTGCCGTTGACGGTGAGCACCCGCACGCCGCCGTCGAGCAGCCGTTGCACCGCGCGTTCGGTGTTCGGCACGTCGATGGTGCCGTCCCCGGTGAACGGGGTCGGGATGATCGCGATGACGTCGGCGAGCCGGCGCCGGATCTCGTCGAGTTCCATGCTTCTCCTCGGAGGAGTCGGGTGAGGACGTCGTTGATCGCCCGCGCAGCCGGATGTCGCTGCGCGGTGGTGGTGTCGGACGTGCGGGGGTGGCGGTCAGCCCGCGGCGGTGTCACCGTCCGCGGGTTCGGCCGCGCCGGTGAGGTGCGGCATGACGCGCTCGACGAACTCGGCGATGTGGGCGCGCAGTGCGGTGGCGACCGCGTCGGCGTCGCCGCGTTCGGCGGCGTCGAGGATGCCGCGGTGCTCGTCGGCTTCGGTCCGCCACCCGCCCGCCGTGCGCCAGCCGGAGACGCTGACCAGCGCGGTCTGGTCCTTGAGCCCGTCGAGGGTGTCCACGAGGAGCGCGTTCCCGCAGCCCGCGTAGAGGTGGCGGTGGAACTCGCGGTTGGCGAGGCTCATTCCCGCGTTGTCCCCGGCTTCGCCCGCGGCCACCGCGCGGTCCAGCGCGACGCCGGCCGGGCCCGGGTGGTGGCATGGCGAGGTCAAGCAGTGGGCGGGCGGAGTTCCCCACGACGGCCGAGGTATCCGACCTGTGGCGGGCCGTGGTGCGCGCAGGCGGCGCCATCGGATTCCCCGTGGACGCCCCCGCGGAACTCATCGCGGAGGCGGCGGCCGGCGAACTGCGCGACGTCGGATCCGGGCGGCAGGAGCTGCTGGTCGAACGCGACGGCGGGCTCCTGGTGGGGATGGTGCTGGTCCGCGGGAAGGAGGGGCAGGTGTTCCGCCACCGCGCGGAAGTGCGGAAGCTGATCGTGCACCCCGGGCGGCAGCGCGGCGGGATCGGGCGCCGCCTGCTGGCCCGCGCGGTCGAGCGCGCCCGCGACCTCGGTTTCCGGCAGCTCGTGCTCGCCACCCGCGGCGGCACCCACCTGCCCGAGTTCTACCGCCGCCAGGGCTGGGCCGAGGTCGGCCGCTTCCCGGCCGCGCTCCAGGTGGCGCCCGGGGACTTCCGGGACGAGCACTGGTTCCAGTGCGAGCTCTGATCCGTTCGGTCCGCGGGTTCGGGTAGCGGTGCTCGGTCTGTCCGCAGTGGACGGTCTCGGCCGACCTGCGGCCACCTGTCCTCCGTGGACTAGCGGTTCAGCGGTTCGCGCGGGCCAGCCGATCCACCGCCTCGATGACGGTGTCGGGGGAGCAGGCCAGGTTCATGCGGGCGAACCCGGCGCCCGGCGAGCCGAACGCCGGTCCGCTGGAGAGCGCGACCCCCGCGTGTTCCAGCGCGTGCGCCGCCGGGTCGTCGCCCCAGCCGAGCGCGCGCATGTCCAGCCACGCCAGGTAGCTCGCCGCGGGCCTGCGCAGCCGCACCCCGGGCAGCTTCGCCGCGAGCTGTTCCTGCAGCAGCGCGAAGTTGTGCTCCACGGCGGTGATCGTGGCGTCGAGCCAGTCCCGGCCGCGGCGGAAGCCCTCGCGCGTCGCCATCAGCCCGAGCAGCCCCGCCCGGAAGGTGACCTCCGCCGGCAGGCTGCGGACCAGCCCGGTCATCCGCTCGGACTCGGCGACGAACAGCGCGGCCTTGAGCCCGGCGAGGTTGAACGCCTTGCTGCCGGACTCCGCGGCGATGCCGTGCTCGCGGGCCTCGTCCGAGACGGTCAGGTACGGCGTGAACTCGTGGCCGTGGTGGGTCAGCGGCGCGTGGATCTCGTCGCTGACCACCACCGCGTCGTGGCGGGCGACGATGCGGGAGAGCTCCGCCAGCACCTCGCGCGGGTGCACCAGCCCGACCGGGTTGTGCGGGTTGCACAGCAGCACGGCCCGCGCTCCCGCGGCCAGCGCCCGGTCGATGCCGGCCAGGTCGAGCTCGTGGTGTTCGCCGTCGTCGCGCAGCGGCACCTCCACCACCGAGCCGCCGGCTTCGGGCACCAGGTCGAAGAACGGCGGGTAGATCGGCGGGTTGACGATCACGCCGTCGCCGGGCGAGATGAGGCGCCGCAACGATTCGACGATGACGACGCTGACGTCGGTGGTGCAGCTCATCCGCTCCGGTGCGGGCTCCCAGCCCCAGGTGTCGGCCGCGTAGGAGGCGAAGGCCTCGGCGGCCCGGGTGTCGTGCGGGTCGACGTAGCCGGTGTCGCCCGCCTCCACCGCGGCCAGCAGCGCGGACTTGATCGCGGGTGCGAGCGGGAAGTCCATCTCGGCGACGAACATCGGCAGCACGTCCGGGCCGTGCGTGCGCCACTTCTCGCTCGTCCGGCGCCGGAGCGTCCACATCGGATCGGCTGCGGTCACGCGCCCTCCTCGGTTCCGGGTCGTGCGGTGGGGGTGCTCACGACGAGCGCGGGTCGGTGGCGTCGCCGTAGCTCTTGGTGAGGTGGTCGCGCAGGGTCGCCGCGAACGCGTCGCCGTCCCCCGATGCGGCGGCGTCCAGCAGCAGCCCGTGCTCCTCGACGATCGCGGCGGCGCGGTCCAGCAGCCGCCGCCCGTAGCTGAACAGCAGGAAGCGCTGCCGATCGGCGAGCCGGTCGTAGAGCTCCAGCACCACCTCGTTGCCCGCGGCCGCGATGAAGGACCGGTGGAACGCGATGCTTAGCTCCACGAACGCGGTCAGGTCCCCGGCGTCGAGGACTTCCTGCTGCCGCAGCAGGTCCGGGCGCATCTCGACGGCGAGCGCGGTGAGCGCGCGCGGGCGGGCGGCGCGCACCGCGCCCGATTCGAGCATCGCCTTGGCTTCGGCGAGTTCGCGGACGGCGCGGTCGCTGAGGGTCTGCACGAGGGCGCCGCGCTTGGGGTAGATCGTCACCCAGCCCTCCTCCTGGAGCCGGACCAGCGCGGCCCGCACGGGCGTGCGGCTCACCGCCAGCTCGGCGGCGAGCGTCGCCTCGCTGAGCATCGTGCCGCCGGGGAAGCGCCCGGTGAGGATGCCCTGCCGGACGTGCCGGTAGGAGCGCTCGTTCGCGGAGCCCTCGTCGAGCGTGGTCCTGGCCATCGTGCCGCCTCTCGTCGTCGCCCCCGATCGCCCCATCCTCCCAAGCAGGCCCGCAGGCCGTTGGGATGCAACATGTATCCTAGTTCGGTGACGAATCGACCCGCCGATCGCCCGGACGATCTGGAGGCGAAGTACCGCCGTTCCAAGATCATCAACGTCGTGCTCGCGGCCCTGTCCGCGTTCCTGCTCGTGGTGGTGGCCGCCCAGCTCTCCACCGGGCAGCCAGCGCCGAGCGCCGACGGCGGTGCGGCCTCCCCGCCGCAGCAGGCGGGCGTCGAGCTGCGCGACCCGCACGACCCGATGGCCATCGGCGACGCCGACGCCCCGGTCGTGCTGGTCGAGTGGACCGACCTGCGCTGCCCGTACTGCGCCGTGTTCAACCGGGACACGCTGCCCGCGCTCGTCCGCGAGTACGTGGACTCGGGCAAGCTGCGCATCGAGATCCGCGACGTCTCCTTCTTCGGCGAGCAGTCGGCCACCGCCGCCGTCGCCGCCCGCGCCGCGGGGAACCAGGGCATGTTCCCCGAATACCTCGGCGCCGTGTACCGGGCCGCCCCCGAATCCGGGCACCCCGACCTCCCGCGCGACCGGCTGATCGGGTTCGCGCAGGAGATCGGCGTGCCCGACCTCGCGAAGTTCACCGCCGACCTCGACGACCCGCGGCTGCTGGAGGCGGTGCGGCAGAGCACCGGTGACGCGCAACGCCTCGGCGTGAACAGCGTCCCGTTCTTCGCCATCGGCAACTCGGCGCTCTCCGGTGCGCAGCCGATCGAGAACTTCCGCGAGTTCGTGGACGCCGCGCTCGCCGGCGGGGAGTAGGGCGCGTGGAACTCGGACTGCTCGGCGCGTTCGTCGGCGGGGTGCTGACCCTGCTGAGCCCGTGCTCGGTGATGCTGCTGCCCGCGTTCTTCTCCTACGCCTTCACCGCGCCCGGCGCGCTGCTCGCGCGCACCGGGGTCTTCTACCTCGGGCTGATCACCACGCTGGTGCCGCTGGGCGTGCTGGCCGGGACGCTCGGCGCGTTCGTGAACGAGTACCGGGACGCCTTCGTCGGCGTGGCGGCCGTCGTGGTGATCGTGCTCGGGGTGCTGATGCTGCTGGACGTGCCGCTGCCGATGCTGAGCAGGACGCAGCGCTCGGCGGGCACCTCGACGGCCTCGGTGTACGCGCTCGGCACGATCTACGGGCTGGCCGGGGTGTGCGCCGGGCCGTTGCTCGGGGCGGTGCTGACGTTCGCCGCGGTGTCCGGGAACGCGCTGCGCGGCGGGGTCGTGCTGCTGGTGTTCGCCGCCGGGATGGCGCTGCCGCTGCTGGTGCTGAGCCTGCTGTGGGACCGGTTGCCGTTCGTGCGCGGCCTGGTGCGCCCGCGGCAGGTGCGGATCGGGCGCTGGGAGAACACCTGGACCGGGGTGGTCGGCGGGGTGCTGACCGCGGCCGTCGGGGTGCTGATGCTGGTCACCCGGGGGACGACGAGCGTGGGTGGCGTGCTCGGCGCCTCCGACCAGGCGCGGCTCGAAGGCCGGGTGCTGGAGCTGTCCGGGGCCGTTCCCGACTGGGCGGTGGTGCTGGTCGTGCTGGCCGTGGCCGGCTCCGCCTGGTTCGTGCTGCACCGCAGGAACCGAGCCGGCTGACCTTCCACTTCTGCCGCGTCGCACTGGGGCGGCGGAACTCACCGCGTGCGCTCCCGGTCGGGTCCGACGGCGGGCGGTGGGGTTCCCGCACCGGGCCGCGGCAGGAGCGGATCGACGGCGTGGTCAGGCGAGGAGGAGGGTGAGGGCTCCGAGCAGCACCGCGGACGTGGCGGCGGCTCCGGCGAGGACGCGGTGCGCCGAACCGGGCAGCCGTTCCCCCGGCGGCAAGGCGACGGCGGCGGCCAGCGCGATCCGCGGCGGGGACGCGATGATCGCGAACGAACCCGCCACGTTCTGCCCCGCCAGCGCGATCAGCGGCGTCGCCCCCAGGCCGGCGGACGCGGTCGCGGTGGCGGCCGAGAACATCGCCGCCGCCCCGGTGTTGGACCCGGTGAGGTAGCCGCCGAACGCCCCGATCGCGGGGATCGCGGCGACGAACCCGTACCCGGCGCGCGCGGCCGAGGCCGCCAGGTGCTCGGCCATGCCGGTGGCGGCCATGACGATGCCGAGCACCATGAACAGCACGGCGCCGCCCGCGATCGGCACCCACCGGCGCACGGCGGAGCCGATCACCCGCCACCGGTCCGCTGCCGGGAGGTCGAGCGCGGCGACGGCGACGGCCGCGGCGATCAGCAGCCACACCGCCGGATTCGCCAGCACCGCGGCCGGACCGCTCGCGCCGAGCAGCGCCACCACCCCGGTGGCGGCGAAGATGCCGCCGACCAGCACGAAGTACGGCAGCAGCGCGAGCGCGAGCGCCCGGTCCACCGCGGGCAGCGGGCCGTTCGCGGCGCGGGTCAGCGCGAGCAGTCCCGCGACCACCACCGCCGAGGCCAGCGCGCCCGCGGGCGGGAACAGCACCAGGTTCACCGCGATCAGCGCCACCCACTCCACGAGCACCACCGCGGCCGCCAGCAGCAGCTGCCGCGGCGCCGGGCGGCCGACGTCGAGGGCGAGCACGGCGCTCGCGGCCACGACCAGGACCGGCAGCGTCAGCAGCGCCGACCACAGGCCGAGCTCCCCGGAGCCGACCCCGCCGAGCTGCGCGGCGACCAGCGTGCCGGGGCCGAGCGAGCCCCACGGCACCAGCACCAGCCCGAGCAGTCCGGAGACCACCGCCTTCACCGGGGGCAGTCCGAGCCGGACCAGCAGGGGAGCGGTGATCACCACGCCGAGGCCGAACCCGGTGACGGATTCCATGAACGGCGTCAGCCCGAACACCAGCAGCAGCAGGGTGACCGTCCGGTCCGCGCCGCGTTCGGCGCCGTCGAGCCAGTCGGCGATCCGGTCCTGCGCTCCGCCGCGCCGCATGGCCTCGGCGAGCCCGACGCCGCCGAGCAGGATCACGGCGACCTCGACGACGGTGGGCGCCATCTCCCGCGCCGAAGCCGCCATCCCGGCCGCGTCGAGGGGGAACGCGAGCGCCGCGGCGAGGACGGCGACGACCAGCCCGGTGGCTCCGGCCCACGGCGACGGGATCCGCACCGCCAGCAGGAGCAGCACGACGAGGATGGGCGCGGCGGCGGCGAGGAGCGGCATCGGCATGGCACGTCCGGGGCGGGTCGGCGGTGGGGCCGGCCGGGCGCGTTCCCGGCGGCCTTCCGGGGGCCGGGTTCCGCTGGGTGCGGAACGGCTCCTCGCGGGAAAACTACCGATGTTCCGCGGTGCGGTGGCATCCGGTGCCGCCGATCTCACCGCTGCGGCGGGGTTCCGCCCGCATCGTCCACAGCGGGCGATCGCGCCGCCGGGCCCGGCCGGTCGAGCCCCTGGTCACTTCGGGTGATCGCTCGGCGTCCGGTCGGGTGGTCGGCGGATCTTCGAGAGCTGCGTCACGCGATCGTTGCGCCCGATGCTCGATCTCCCGCTGCTCCGATCAGTCCATGAGCTCCTGTGCTGCAACACTCAGCGCTAACCGCATTGACAATCATTTTCAACAGCGTCTTAGATGGTGGTCGCGCACGGCGCGGCGATGAGGCGGAGCGCGCTTGCGGGCGCGATCAACTCTAGTTAGCCTAACCTAAGTTAACTGGGATGGTGTGACGGAACGTGATCCGTGCGCCGTGGATTCACTAAGCCGGGTGGCGCCGATCGGTGCCGCCCGCAACTGGGGCCGTGCGCGATCGCGATCAAGCACGGGAAAGTGGGAGACGATCAGATGACCTCCGTTGGCGGTGCGGTGGAACGCCGCATCCAGTTCGACGGCGACGCGCTCGCCGCGACCGCCGGGCTCTGCGCGGAGTCGGCCGACCAGCACGTGCTCTACGAGCACGGCGGTGCGATCCGGTGGGCCGAGGGGCGGCAGGCCGAAGTCCAGGTCCGCGCGACCGGCGCGACCCTCGTGCGCGGTGCGCGGCGCACCGAGTTCCCGCTGCGGACGCACCCGCTCGCCGCGGCGGGCGACGCGCTGCGCTCGCTCGGCGGAGCGGAGGCGCCGGGCGGGCCGCGGGCGTGCGGCTGGGTGAGC
The DNA here is from genome assembly GCF_024734405.1 of Saccharopolyspora gregorii. Classification (NCBI taxonomy): domain Bacteria; kingdom Bacillati; phylum Actinomycetota; class Actinomycetes; order Pseudonocardiales; family Pseudonocardiaceae; genus Saccharopolyspora; species Saccharopolyspora gregorii. The sequence goes on from NZ_CP059556.1 coordinate 2,523,402, forward strand.
TTCGAGCTCTCGCAGGCCCACCGCGACGCGGTCGCCGCCGAGGACGTGCTCGCCTGGTTCCTGGTGCCGGAGCGGGAGGTCGTCGTCGACGGCGGGACCGCGCTGCTGCGCGCCGCCGACGCCGCCGAGCTCGACCGGCTCGAACGGAGGTTGCGGGCGGCGACCGCGGCCGAGCCCGTCTCGGCGGACGCCGACCTGCTGGAGCACGGCGCCGAGGAGTACCGCGCGGGCGTCCGCGACGCGGTCGCCGAGATCCGCGCCGGCCGGCTGGACAAGGTGATCCTGTCCCGCCCGGTCCCGGTGCCCGGCGAGATCGACCTCGCCGCCACCTACCTCGCCGGGCGCCGCGCGAACACCCCGGCGCGCTCGTTCCTGCTCCGCCTCGGCGGCTGGGAGGCGGCCGGGTACAGCCCGGAGATCGTCGCGAAGGTCGGTCCCGGCCGCGTCGTCACCACCCAACCGCTGGCCGGAACCCGCGCGCTGGCAGGAGATTCCGAAGTGGACGGTGCGTTGCGCGCCGAGCTCTACCGGGACGCCAAGGAGGTCTACGAGCACGCGATCTCGGTGCGGCTCGCGGCGCAGGAGCTCGACGGCGTGTGCGCGCCCGGCTCGGTGCGCGTCGCGGAGTTCATGCACGTGGCGGAGCGCGGCAGCGTGCAGCACCTGGCCTCCGAGCTCAGCGGCGTGCTGCGCGCCGACGCCGATGCGTGGGACGCGCTGGCCGCGCTGTTCCCCGCCGTCACGGCCTCCGGCATCCCCAAGGAACCGGCCGGGGCGCTGATCCGGCGGCTGGAGCGCGAGGAGCGCGGCCTCTACAGCGGCGCGGTCGTCGCCGTGGACGGCGACGAGCTGGACGCGGCCCTGGTGCTGCGCAGCGTCTACCGCAAGGACGGCCGCACCTGGCTGCGCGCGGGCGCGGGCGTGGTCGCGGACTCCGACCCGGACCGGGAGCTGGAGGAGACCCGCGAGAAGCTGCGCAGCGTCTGCCGCCACCTGGTGCCCGCCGCGGAACCGGCGGTGACCCCGTGACGGGGGCGCGGCCGCTGCGGATCGTGGTCGCGGGCACCGCGTTCGGGCGGATCTACCTGGACGCGGTGCGCTCGGACCCGGAATCCTTCGAACTGGCCGGAATCCTGTCCCAGGGCAGCGCGTTCTCCCGCGCGCTCGCCGCGGAGCGCGGCGTCCCGTCCTACGCGGACCCGCGCGAGGTCCCCGCGGACGTGGACGTGGTCTGCGTCGTGGTGCGCTCCGGCGCCACCGGCGGCACCGGATCGGAGCTGGCGCGGGAGTTCCTGCGCCGCGGCACCCACGTGCTGCAGGAACACCCGGTGCACGCCGAGGAGATCGCGCAGAACCTGCGGGCCGCCCGGGACGGCGGTGCCGCGTACGCGGTGAACACGCTCTACCACGACATCGAGCCGGTGCGGACCTTCCTGGACGCGGTGGCCCGGCTGCGCGCCGAGCACCCGCTGCGGTTCGTCGACGCCGCCTGCAACAGCCAGGTCCTGCTCCCGCTGCTCGACGTGCTCGGCCGGGTCGCGGGCGCGCTGCGGCCGTGGGCGTTCGGCGACTGCGATCCGGTGCCCGAGCGGCTCGCGGCGCTCGCGGCGGAACCGCAACCGTTCCGCGCGCTGCACGCCGTGGTCGGTGGCCTGCCGGTGACGCTGCGGGTGCAGAACCAGGTGCACCCGGACGACCCGGACAACCACTCGCACCTGCTGCACCGGATCTCGGTCGGCACCGACGCGGGAGTGCTGGAACTGGCCGACACGCACGGACCGGTGCTGTGGAACCCGCGGCTGCACTCGCCGCGCGACGAGACCGGCAGGCTCGTGCTCGCCGGGCCGGGCACCGAACGGCTCGCGGTGCCCAGCACCTCGGTGTTGCAGGAGGCGCCCGGCACCTTCCACGACGTGTTCGCGCGGCTGTGGCCCGGCGCGGTGCGGGCCTCGCTGCTGCGGTTGCGCGCGGACATCGATCGACCCGCCCGCCGCACCGCCGCCGGGCAGTGGGCGCTGTCGGTGGCGACGGCCTGGGCCGACCTCACCGCGAAGCTCGGCATGCCCGAGGTGGTCCGGCCCGGGGAACCGCCCGTCGTCGACCGGCGGGAGCTGGTCCGATGAGCGCCCGGTGCAGTCACGTGCTGCTGCGGGTCGACGACCTCGCGGCCGCGGTCGCGGACTTCCGCGCCGCCGGGTTCCAGGTCGACTTCGCGACCGCCGAGGAGCGGGCGCTGCACGCGCACGTGTGGTTCCCGGACGGCCCGATCGTCGAACTGCTCACCACGCCGCGCGGTGCGCGGTGGTTCCGGCTGCCGCTGGAGCTGTTCTTCGGCCGCGGCGCGGGGAAGCGCATGGTGCGCTGGGCGCGCCAGGCCGAGGGCTTCTGCGACGTCGCCGTGCTGACCCCCCGCGACGGGTTCGCCGGACGCCTCGCCGCGCTCGCCCGAGCCGGGGTGCCCAGCGGGCGCGCCGTGCGCTGGAAGCGGCGGCGCCCGGACGGGGCGCGCACCGAGTTCTCCTTCGCCTACCCGCGCAACGACCGGCTGCCGTTCCTGGTCACCCCGTACGACCCGCCGCAGCACCCGCCCGCCGTGGCGCACCCGAACGGGGCCACCGCGCTGCGCACCGTCGAGGTGGGCGTGCGGGCGCGGGACCTGCCCGCGTTCCGCGCCCTCGTCGGCGACGCCCCCGGTTTCCGGGTGCGGGAAGCACCGGTCACCGGAGTGCTGGCGATCGAGATCGCCGGGCTGGACCACGACGTGGATCCGGCGCTCACGCACGGCGCCGTGCTGCGCGCGGCACCCGCGGACGGCTAGCGCGCACCTCTCCCCGCCCCTTCCGGCGGGACCGCACGTCCGAACCAGTTGAAAACGATCATCGATGTCGATCCGGTGGCGCACCGCGCGCCGGACCGGGAAAAGCAGGAGGCACCCCATGATCCGCTCTCGCCGCGAGCTGTTCCGGCTCGCCGGGATCGCGCTCGGCGCCGCCGGAACCGGTGCGGTGCTCGGGGGCTGCGCGAGCGGTGCCGCCGGGAGCGGCCCGGTCCCGGAGGACGCAGGCCGGGTGCCGCGCCGCGGGGGAGTGCTGCGCGCCGCGTTCGGCGGAGCCGGGGCCGCGGAGAGCCTCGACCCGTTCGCGGGCGGAGCACCGGTCGACCTGGTCCGCAGCGGCGCCGTCTACGACACGCTGTTCGTGCTGCACGACGGCGCGGCCGAACCCGCGCTCGCCCTCGGGCTGGAGGTCGCCGCCGACGCGCGCTCGTTCACCCTCCGGCTGCGCGACGGGGTGCGCTGGCACGACGGGTCGCCGTTCAGCGCCGCCGACGTGGTGCACAGCCTGCGGTACATGACCTCGCCGGACCGGCCGTACCCGAGCGAGCTCGGCACCTACTTCGACGTCGCCGGGGCGGAAGTGCTGGACCGGCTCGCGGTGCGGGTGCCGACCTCGACGCCGATCGGCGACCCGGCGCTGCTGCTGGCCGCGTTCCCCGCGAAGATCGTGCGCGCCGGGGCGTCCTTCGACGAGGCCGTCGGCACCGGCCCGTTCCGCGTCGCCGAGTTCGAACCCGGCAGGCAGACCCGCCTCGTCCGCTTCGACGACCACTGGGACGGACCCGCGCCCGTCGACGAACTGGTGCTGCTGAGCCTGCCGGACCAGCAGGCGAAGGTGAACGCGGTCGCCGCCGGGCAGGCCGACTACGCGGGCGACATCCCGTTCGTGCAAGCCCGCGCCGGGGCGCCGAGCGCCGAACTGGAGATCCGCACCGCCGGGCCGGGGCAGCGCACCGGCTACGCGTTCGTGCTCAACGCGACGAAGGCGCCGTTCGACGACCCCCGGGTGCGCGAAGCGGTCCGCCTCGGCGTCGACCGGCAGGCGCTGGTGGACACCGCGCTGCTCGGCTTCGGCGTGCCCGGCAACGACCTGTTCGGCGCGGGCAGCGCGCACTTCGACGACCGGCCGCCGCTGCCGCGGGACGTGCGGCGGGCGCGCGAGCTGGTGCGGGAAGCGGGCGCGGCGGGCGCGCGGGTCGTGGCCCGCTCCGCCGAGTACGAGAACGGCTACAACGCCGCCACCCAGCTGTTCGTCGAGCAGCTGCGGGAGATCGGCCTCGACGCGCAGGCCCAGCTGGTCGGGCTCGCCGAGTTCTTCGAGAGCTCGGCCATCGCCGAAGCCGACTCGGTGACCTTCGCGCTCGGCACCTACCCGCTGGCCGTGGCCTACGGGCGCCTCGCCGGGATCCCGTCGCTGTCGCTGCCCGACCCGGAGCTCGCGGCGGCGCTGGAGCGCGCGATGGCGAGCACCGCCGAGCAGGACCGCGCCCGCGCCTGGCAGGACGTGCAGGACGTGATGTTCGACCGCGGCAACACCGTGGTGTGGGGGCTGGCCGACGTGCTCGGGATGGCCCGGCGGGAGGTCGCCGGCCTGGAGATCCGGGACCAGGCCAAGTACCCGTACTTCGGGAAGGCGGGGCTGGCCTGATGGGTGGAACCGACCTGGCGGGCAGGCCGGGGCCGATGGGCGGATCCGGCCTCCTCGGCAGGACCGGCCCGGTGGGCCGCGAACTCGGCGCGGGGTGGCGAGCGCTGCCGCGGCGCCTCGCGATCAGCGCGCTGCTGCTGGTGCTGCTGTCGTTCGCCGTGTTCGTCGGCGTGGACCTGCTGCCCGGTGATCCGGTCACCGCGCGGCTGGGCGCCACCTCCGGTCCGGAACGGATCGCGCAGGTGCGCGCGCACCTCGGGCTGGACCGGCCGGTGCAGGCGCGCTACGGCGACTGGCTCGCCGGGCTGGTCCGCGGCGACCTCGGGACGTCGGCGACCGGGCGGCCGGTCGGCGAACTCCTGGCCGACCGGGTGGGGAACTCGGTGCTGCTGGCCGGGCTGGCCTGGGTGCTGCTGGTGCCGTGCTCGCTGCTGCTGGGCGTGCTCGCCGCGTGGCGCCGCGGGCGCGTCGTGGACCGGGCGATCTCCACGGGGGCGCTGCTGCTGGTGTCGGTGCCGGAGTTCGCGGTGACCGGCGGGCTCGTCGTGCTGTTCGCGGTGACGCTGCGCTGGCTGCCCGCCGTATCGCTGGTGCCCGCGGGGACGAATCCGCTGCTGCGGCCGGAGATGCTGGTGCTGCCGGTGCTCGGCCTGCTGCTGGCCGGATTGGCGTACGCGACGCGGGTGATCCGCGGTGCCGCGGTGTCCGCTGTGGACTCACCGCAGGTGGAGTTCCTGCGGTTGAGCGGAGTTCGCGGCTCGGTCGTGCTGCGCCGCGCGGTGGTGCCCGCGGTGCTGCCGGTGGCGGTGCAGGTGTGGCTGATCACCGCCGTCGCGTCCGTCGGCGGTGCGGTGCTGGTGGAGAACATCGTCGGCTACCCGGGGATCGGGCAGCTGCTGGTCTCCTCGGTGCAGACCGGGGACCTGCCGGTGGTGCAGGCGCTGGTGCTGCTGCTGGGCGCGGCGATGCTGCTGGCCCTGGTGCTGGCCGACCTCGCCGTGGTGCTGCTGACACCGCGGCTGCGGACGGGGGCGGTGCGGTGATGCGCGCGCTCTCGATCCGGCTGGGCTGGGTGCTGTTCGCCGCGGTGCTGCTGCTGGTGCTGCTCGGCCCGGAACTCGCCCCGCACTCGCCGAGCAGGCCGGTCGGGCCGCCGTTCGCCGCGCCCGGCGCGGTCGGGCTGCTCGGCACCGACCACCTGGGGCGCGACGTGCTGTCCCGGATGTTGCACGGCGGCAGGCCGCTGCTGCTGACCAGCGCGCTCGCCGCGCTGGTCGGGTCCGCGGTGGGTGCGCTGGCCGGGCTGTTCGCCTCGCTCGTCGCCGGCTCGCGGCGCTGGGCGGCGGCGCTGGTGCTGCGACCGCTGGACGTGCTGGCCGCGGTGCCGCCGATCCTGGTGCTGCTGCTGGTGCTCACCGCGCTGCCCGATCGCACCGGGCTGGTGCTGGCGGTGGTGCTCACCGGCGCCCCGCTGACCGCGCGGGTGGCGCGCGCCGCCGCCGACCAGGTGCTCGGGCGCGGTCACCTGGAGGCCGCGATCGCGCGCGGCGAGGGCTGGGGCTGGCTGCTCGGCCGCGAAGTGCTGCCGCTGGTCGCCGGTCCGCTGCTGGCCGACGCGGTGCTGCGCTTCGTCTCCGCCGTGTACCTGGCCGCCGCGGCCGGGTTCCTCGGGCTGAGCGGGACCGATTCGGACTGGGGACTGCTGATCGTGGAGGCGCTGCCCGGGGTGTCGTTGCAGCCGTGGGCGCTGCTGGCGCCGGTGCTGGGCATCGCGCTGCTGGCGGTCGGCACCCACTTCATCGCCGACGGCGCGGGGCGCCGGGCCAGGAGCGTGATCGCGTGATCGCCGAACTGCGCGGGTTGTTCGTCTCCGCGGGCGGGGCCCCGGTGCTCCGCGGCGTCGATCTGTCCATCATGGACGGTGAGGCCGTCGGGCTGGTCGGGGCCTCCGGTTCCGGGAAGACCACGATGGCGCTGGCGCTGCTGGGCGCGCTGCGGCCCGGACTGCGCCACGACGGTGGCCGCAGCCTCGTCGCTGGGCGGGACGTGCTGCCCGAGCCGGGGCCGGGGGTGCGCGGCGGGCTCGTCGGCTACGTCGGGCAGGACCCGGGTGCCGCGCTGAACCCGTACGCGACGGTCCGCTCCACCCTGCTGACCATCACCGGCCCGGTGCCGCGGCGGCGCCGTGTCGAGCACGTCGCCGGGCTGCTGGACCGGGTCGGCCTGGACGCCGCGCTCGCCGAGCGCTACCCGCACCAGCTCTCCGGCGGCCAGCAGCAGCGGGTCGTGCTGGCGGCCGCCCTCGCGCGGCGGCCGCGCCTGCTGGTGCTGGACGAACCGACCACGGCGCTGGACGTGCTGGCGCGCCGCGAGGTGGCCGCCGAGATCGCGCGCTCCCGGGACGACGGGGTGGCGCTGCTGTGGATCAGCCACGACGTCGCGGCGCTGCGGTCCCAGGTGGACCGGGTCGTGGCGGTCGAGGACGGCGCGGTGGTCCCGGCCCGGGCGGACGCCCGGCCCGGCGGGGCCGGTGCGGTGCCGGCTCGGCCCCGGCGCACCCCGGACCGGGCCGGAGGTGAACCACCGCTCCACCCGCCGGCGTCCGCGGGCGCCGACCTGCTGCGGGTGCGCGGGCTCGCCGCGCACCACGGGTCGCGCGAGGTCTTCGCCGGCGTCGACCTGGACGTGCGCGAATCCGACTGCGTCGCGGTGCTGGGCGTCTCGGGCGCGGGCAAGAGCACCCTGGCCCGCCGGATCGTCGGCCTGCACCCCGCCGGGGCCGGTGCACTGCTCCTGCGCGGCGCACCGCTGCACCCGGACGTGCGGCGACGTGACCGGCGGGGCCGCGCCGGGATCGCCCTGGTGGCGCAGCACCCGGCCGACGCGCTGCACCCGCGCCAGGACGTGCGCACCGCGCTGGACCGGCCGCTGCGGCTGCTGCGCTCGATGCAGGACGCGGGCGAGCGCGCGGCGGAGGTCCGGCGGCTCCTGGACGCGGTCCGGTTGCCCGCCGACCTGGCCGACCGGCTCCCCGGCGAGCTCTCCGGCGGCCAGCGCCAGCGGGTCGCACTGGCCCGCGCCCTGGCGGGCCGCCCGGAGGTGCTGGTCTGCGACGAGGTGACCTCCGCGCTCGACGCGGACACCCGCGACGAGGTGCTCGACCTGCTGGACGAGCTGCGCGAGCGGCTGCGGCTCGGCGTCGTGCTCATCACCCACGACCCGGAGATCGCGGCGCGCCGGTCGGGCCGGGTGCTCGTGCTCGCCGCCGGGGGCACGGCCGCGGCCGGGCCCACCGCCGAACTGCTGGCCCCGGATCCGGAGGCCGCCGCGCTGCGGCTGCTGGACCGGCGGCCGGCACGCCGTCCGCGCGACGCCGATCCGAGCGAACCGGCCGAACCGCCCCTGACCGAACCGCCCCCGACCGAACCCGTCCAGACCGACCCAGCCCCGACCGCCCCCGTGCCCGGCGAGGAGTGCCGCACCCATGAACGCTGACGAGATCATCTCCGAGCTCCAGGACCTGGGCGTCCGGTTGTGGAGCGAGGACGGGCAGATCCGGTTCCGCGCCCCGAAGGGCGTGCTCACCCAGCAGCACCGCGACGCCCTGCGCGCGCGCAAGGACGAGGTGCTCGCGCTGCTGGACCGCGAGCAGGACGCCGGCCAGGTGCGCGCCGACCCGGGCGCCCGCGGCGAACCGTTCCCGCTCACCGACGTGCAGACCGCGTACCTGCTGGGCAGGCGCGATTCCTTCGGCTACGGCGGTGTCGCCTGCCACGGGTACCTGGAGGTCGGCTACCCGAGCCTGGAGCCGGACGCGGTCGTCGCCGCGTGGAACCTGCTGATCGGGCGGCACGACATGCTGCGCGCCACCGTGTCGGCCGACGGCTACCAGCAGGTGCTGCCGGAGGTGCCGCGCTGCGAGGTGGCCTGCACCGACCTGCGCGGTGCCGGGCCGGACGCGGTCGCCGCGCACCTGGCCGCGGTCCGGGAGGAACTGGGGCACCGGCGCTACGACACCGCGGTGTGGCCCCTGTTCGAGCTGCGGCTGACCCGCACCGACGACGGCGACCTGCTGCACTTCTCGCTGGACTCGCTCATCGCGGACTGGGGCAGCGCCGGGGTGCTGCTGGACGAGCTGGACCTGGTGCTGGCGGGCCGCGCGGCCGAGCTGCCCGAGCTGGAGATCACCTTCCGGGACTACCTGCTCGCCGAGCGCGGGCTGCGCGACACGGCCCGGTACCGCCGCGACCGCGAGTACTGGAAGTCCAAGGCGGACGATCTGCCGCCCGCGCCGGAACTGCCGATGCGCACCGGGAGCGGCGCCGGTGAGGTCCGCTTCGACCGGCACCGGTTCCGGCTGTCCGAACAGGACTGGAACGGGTTGCGCACCCAGGCGGGGGCGCGCGGGATCACCGCCGCCAACGCGGTGCTCGCGGCCTACGCCTCGGTGCTGGACCGCTGGAGCGCGCGCCGCCGCTTCACCCTCAACCTCACCCTGCTGAACCGGCTGCCGCTGCACCCGCAGGTGGATCGGCTTGTCGGCGACTTCACCTCGGTGAGCCTGCTGGACGTGGACGGGATGGCCGGGACCTCGCTGGGGGAGCGCGCCGAGCGGCTCGGCGCGCGGCTGTTCACCGACCTGGACCACCGGTTGCACTCCGGGGTGGAGGTGATCCGCGACCTGGCCCGCGCCCGCGGCCAGGAGGCGGCGCTGATGCCGGTGGTGTTCACCAGCGCGCTCGGTCTCGGGCCCAGCGGTGGGTCCGGTGCGGGTCGCGTGCTCGGCGAGGGCATCACCCAGACCCCCCAGGTCTTCCTGGACTGCCAGGTCAACGACGGGTCCGGGGAACTGGTGGTGGACTGGGACGTCCGCCGCGGCATCTTCCCCGACGGGCTCGTCGCGGACATGTTCGCCGCGTTCGAGGAACTGCTGCGCTCGCTGGCCGCGGATCCGGCCGCGTGGGAGCTGCCGGAACCGGTGGGCCTGCCGGAGTGGCAGCGGGCCGAGCGCGCTCGCGCCAACGACACCGCCGGGCCGGTCCCGGACGGTCTGCTGCAGGACGGGGTCCTGGCGCGCGCCGCCCGGGAACCGGACGCGATCGCGGTGCGCCACCCGGGCGGGGCGCTGCGCTACGGCGAGCTCGCCGGGCTCGCGGCCGAGGTGGCGCGGCGGCTCGACGGGATCGAACCGGGGGAGCGCGTCGCCGTGCTGGTCGACCGCGGTCCCGAGCAGGTCGTGGGCGTGCTGGGCGTGCTGCTGGCCGGCGGCTGCTACCTGCCGATCGACGCGAACCAGCCGCGGGTGCGCCGGGACCGGGTGCTCGCCGACGCCGGGGTGCGCCGGGTGCTCGTGCGGTCCCGCACCACCGACCTGCCGGACGAGCTGGTGGTGACCGAGCTGGACCGGCTCGAACCCGCCGCGACCGCGCCGCCGCGGCCCGCGACCGCGCCGGACGACCCGGCCTACGTGATCTACACGTCCGGTTCGACCGGGGCGCCGAAGGGCGTGGTGATCAGCCACCGCGCCGCGCGCAACACCGTGGACGACATCACCGAGCGGTTCGGCGTCACCGAGCGGGACCGGGTGCTGGGCCTGGCGCGGCTCGGCTTCGACCTGTCCGTCTACGACGTGTTCGGGGTGCTCGCCGCCGGCGGGGAGCTGGTGCTGCCCGACCCGGAGCGCGGCGCGGACCCCTCGCACTGGGCGGAACTGGTGGCCGAGCACGGCGTGACGCTGTGGAACTCGGTGCCCGCGCAGCTGCAGATGCTGGTGAACTACCTGGATTCCGAGCCCGCGGTGCTGCCGGGCCTGCGGCTGGGCCTGTTGTCCGGCGACTGGATCCCGGTGACGCTGCCCGATCAGCTGGCCCGGTTCGCCCCGGCCGCCGAGCTGGTCTCGCTGGGCGGTGCGACCGAGGCGTCGATCTGGTCGATCCACCACCCGATCGACCGGGTGGACCCGTCGTGGACGAGCATCCCGTACGGAACACCGCTGCGGAACCAGGGTTTCCGGGTGCTCGACGGGGACTGGCGCGACTGTCCGGTGTGGACTCCCGGCGAGCTGTGCATCACCGGCGCGGGTCTCGCGCTCGGGTACCTCGGGGACGCTGAGCTGACCGCGGACCGGTTCGTCGCGCATCCCGCCGACGGGCAGCGGCTCTACCGCACCGGCGACCTGGGCCGCTACCTGCCCGGCGGGGAGATCGAGTTCCTCGGCAGGCGCGACGACCAGGTGAAGATCCGCGGCCACCGCATCGAACTCGGCGAGGTGGAGGCCGCGCTGCTGGCCCACCCGGAGGTCGGTGCGGCCGCCGCCGTCGTCGTCGCCGATGAGGGCGGGGAGCGAGCGCTGCTCGGCTTCACCGAACCCGCCCGCGTCGCCGAGCCGGACCGCGACGAGCGGGGCCGGGAACGGCTGCGCACCGCCGCGGCGAAGTTCGCCGACCGCCAGGTCGCGGGAATCGCCGCCGAGGACGTCGAGCGGTACCTGCACGACCTGCACCGCGCGGCGCGGCTGTCCATGCTGCACGCGTTGCGCGCCCGCGGCGCCTTCGCCGCCCCGCGCGCCGAGGACGCGGTGGTCGACGCCGCCCAGCCGCACGAGCGGCACCGCTGGCTGGTGCGCCGCTGGCTGCGCTGCCTCCTCGACGGCGGTGAGGTCGCCGAGCAGGACGGGCTGCTGCGGATCGCCGCGGACGTCTCCGGCGAGGACGTGGAACGCGCCTGGCGGCAGGTGGAACGGCACTGCGAGCGCGGTCTGTGCACCCCGGACTTCGTGCGCTACCAGCGCGATCACGTCGGCCGCCTGCACGCGCTGCTCGACGACGAGCAGAACCCGTTCGAGCTGCTGTTCCCGCAGGGCCGCGACGAACCGGCGCGGGCGGTCTACCGCGACGACCCGGCGATGCGCTACGCCAACCACGGCGCCGCCGCCGTGCTGCACCGCATCGCCGCCGGGCACGACGGACCGGAACCGCTGCGCGTGCTGGAACTCGGCGCGGGCACCGGCGCGACCACCTCGGCGGTGCTGCCGCTGCTCGACGGGTTCGAGGTGGACTACCTGTTCACCGACGTCACCCCGTTCTTCCTGCCCGCCGCGCGGGAGGAGTTCGCCGGAGTGCCCGGGCTGCGGTTCGGCCTGCTCGACGTGGACGGCGACCTGCGGGCGCAGGGCGCGACGCCGAACTCCGCGGACGTGGTGCTGTGCGCCGGGATGCTCAACAGCGCCCGGGACGTGGCCGCCGCGCTGCGCACCGCCGTGGAACTGCTCGTCCCCGGCGGCTGGCTGGTGTTCACCGAACCGACCGGCGAGCACCCGCAGATCCTGCTCACCCAGGGCTTCATGATGGATCCGGCGGACGGCGACCGGGAGCGCGGCGCGAGCACCCTGCTGGACCGGGACCGCTGGCGCGCGCTGCTCGCCGAGGCCGGTGCCGAAGAAGTGCTGTGCCTGCCCGGTGACGAACACCCGATGGCCGCGCAGGGGATGCACCTGTTCGCCGCGCGGGTCGGGACCGACCGCGCGGCCCCGCACCCGGCGGCGCTGGAGCGGTTCCTGCGGGAGCGGCTGCCCGCGCACATGGTGCCCGCGCACCTGCAGCTGGTGGACGCGCTGCCGGTCACCCGCAACGGGAAGATCGACCGGGCGGCGCTGGCCGGATGGCGGCCCGCCGAACCCGTCGGCACCGCGGTCGAGTCCGATGTGGACGGCGGGGACGAGCTGGCGGCGCGGCTGTGCGCGCTGTGGTCCTCCGCGCTCGGCGTGCAGCGGATCGGGCCGGACGAGAACTTCTACCACCGCGGCGCGGATTCGCTGATCCTGGCGCGCGTCGCGGGCCGGCTGCGCGAGGAGGTCCCGGAGGCCGCGGACTTCGCCTACGACACGCTGCTGCGCCAGATGCTCAACGAGCCCACCGTGACCGCGCTGCTCGCCGCCTTGCGAGCCGGGCGGGAACCCGAGGTGGCGCCGGTGCGCGCGGCACGGGGCGGCTCGCTGCTGGTGCCGTTCGGGCCGCAGGACGTCGACGGGCCGGTGCGGGTGCTGTTCCACGCGGCGCTCGGCACGATGGACTACTTCCAGCACCTGGGCGCCGCGCTCGCCGAGCAGCGGCTCGGCCCCGTGGTGGGGCTCGCGGTCGCCGATTGGGACGCGTACTGCGCGATCCCCGCCGAGGACCTGATCCCCCGCGTCGCCGACGACTACGCCCGGCGGCTCGTCGACGAGGGCCACACCCGGTTCCAGCTCGTCGGCTACTGCCTCGGCGGGCTGCTGGCCACCGAGGTGGCGCGGCGGCTGGCCGAACGGGGCTTGGAGGTCGTGGACCTGACGCTGGTCGACAGCATCCCGATGTTCATCGAGACCGACGAGGAACTCGCCTTCGAATCGATCTTCGTGCCGAACCTGGGGCTGGACCCGGTCGCCTCCGTCTTCGGGCCCGAAGTGGACGCCGCGGACGTGCACCGCGCCGTGCGGACGCTGATGGAGCAGTGCTCCGGCAAGGTCCCGGCCGGGGCGATCGCCGCGCTGCGCGACGACCCGGGGCTCACCGCGGTCGCCGAGGCGGCCACCCGCCGGGCCCGGATCGACCAGCGGGACCGGCTCGCCGAGTACGCCCGCGCCGCCGCCGAGAACGCCGGCGTCCCGGTCGAACCGGAGATGGTGCCGACCCTGTTCCGGGTGTGCAGGCACAGCATGATCGCCGCTCGCTTCGACCCGGAGCCCTACGCCGGCGACATGCGGTTCCTGCGGGCCGACCAGCAGCAGACCTTCGGCCTCACCGCCGGGGTCGGGCACCTCGCCGCGCCGTTCTGGGAACGCACCTGCCTCGGCGGGTTCGCGGTCTCCGACGTGCCCGGCGACCACTTCAGCGTCATCGAACCCCCACAAGTGCAGATCGTCGCGGACCGGTTGGCCGAACCGCTGCGCGCGGACGTCGAGGAGCAGGGAGCGCACGCATGACCACAGCCGCCGGAGAGAAGGGGACCTCGGCGCTCGCCGAGCTGCGGCGCCCGATCGCGCCGATGACGCGGCTCGGCGTGCTGCTCGGCGGGATCGGGGCGTTGACCACGCTCGCCCCGTTCGTCGGGATCGCCGAGCTGGGGCGCACGTTGCTGGCGCCGGGGCCGCTGGACGCCACCCGGGTCGCCTGGACCGCGGTGGTCATCGCGGTCGGCACGGTGCTGGGCTGGAGCTGCACCGGCGCGGCGCTGTGGATCACGCACCTGGCCGACGGCCGGATGCAGGCCGAGCTGCGCCGCAGGCTGGTCCGCAAGCTCGGCGAGGTCGGGCTCGGCTGGTATTCGGAGACGAACTCGGGCCGGGTGCGCAAGGCCGCGCAGGACGACGTCGACGACCTGCACCACCTGATCGCGCACCACGACGTGGAGCTGGCCGGGGCGGTGGTGCTGCCGCTCGGCGGGCTGGCCTACCTGCTGTGGGTGGACTGGCGGCTGGCGCTGCTGGCGCTGGCGACGCTGCCGATCTACTTCGTGGCCTACGGGTTCATGATGCGCGGGTTCGCCGACAAGATGCGCGAGATGGACTCCGGGTTCGCCCGCGTCAGCGCCGCCATCGCGGAGTTCGTGCACGGCATCGCCGTGGTGAAGTCGTTCGGGCAGACCGGCCGGGCGCACGCCGGTTACCGGCGCGCCGTCGACGAGTTCGGTGAGCGCTACGCCGGGTGGGTCCGCCCGGTGCTGCGGCTGGAGGCGCTGACCTCGATGGCCCTGTCGGTGCCGGTGATCGCGCTGGTCGGCGTGGCGGGCGGCACCTGGTTCGTGCAGCGCGGCTGGGTGACGCCGATCGACGTGCTCGCCGAGGTGCTGGTGGCCGTGGTGCTGCCCTCGACGCTGCTCACCCTCAACCAGGGCTTCACCGCGCAGC